>JBBDXN010000146.1:19356-73611 GCA_040902305.1 Candidatus Rokuibacteriota bacterium
GGGCTCTCCCGGAGGCCGCGCCGCTCACCGGCGACCGCGCTCGTGAGCAAGTACATCCTGAAGCGGTTCCTGCTGATGATCCCGACGCTCTTCGGCGTCGCGACGCTCATCTTCTTCCTGATCCGCGTGGTGCCGGGCGATGTCGCGGAGCTCCGGCTCGCGGGGGACAGCTCGGCCGTGTCCGCCGAGGTGCTCGCCCAGGAGCGGGCGCGCTTCGGGCTGGACAAGCCCCTCTGGCATCAGTACGCGGTCTGGATGTGGGGGGCCATGCAGCTCGACTTCGGCACGTCGATGTGGACGGGCGCCCCGATCTGGGAGGAGATCAAGCTGCGCTTCGCGCTCTCGCTCCAGGTCGCGGTCATGGCCACCATCGTGGCCGTCCTGCTCGCCATCCCCCTGGGCGTGGTGTCCGCGCTCAAGCAGGACACCTGGGTGGACTACTCGGTCCGCATCTTCTCCATCGCCGGATTGGCCACGCCGTCGTTCTGGCTCGGAATCGTGCTGATCCTGGTGATGCTCATCGCGTTCAAGTGGCTGCCGCCCATGGTCTACACCCCGTTCTGGGTGAATCCGTGGCAGAACATGGCCCAGCTCATCTGGCCGGCGGTGGCGGTCGGGTACCGGTACTCCGCGGTGGCGACCCGCATGACGCGCTCGGCCATGCTGGAAGTCCTGCGGGAAGACTACATCCGGACGGCCCGCGCCAAGGGGCTGGTCGAGAAGCTGATCCTGTCTCGCCACGCGCTCAAGAACGCCATGCTGCCGGTGCTGACCGTGGTGGGTCTCGAGTTCGCCTTTCTGCTCGGCGGGCTCGTGGTCACCGAGCAGGTGTTCAACCTGAACGGGCTCGGCCTGCTCCTAGTCCAGGCGGTGGCCCATCGTGACTACACGCTGACCCAGGCGCTCGTCATGCTCGTGGCCGGCGCCTTCATCGTGGTGAACTTCCTGATGGACATCACGTTCGCCTGGCTCGATCCGAGAATCCGTTACCGTTAGCGCCATGGCAATCACCTCGCCGATCGACCAGGTCGCTAGCGTCGACGCCGCCCCCCCGGCCCGCGCCGCCCGGTGGTGGGCCGCCGCGCGCGACTTCACGTGGCGCCGTCCGCTCGGCGCCATCGGCGCCGCCGTCATCGTCATCATGCTGGCCGTCGCCGCCGTCGCCCCCCTGATCGCCCCCTACGACCCGCTCACGGTGAACTTCGGCGCCATGCTGACGGCTCCCAACGCCCAGCACTGGCTGGGCACCGATGCCTTCGGCCGCGACGTGCTGACCCGGCTGATCTACGGCTCGCAAACCGCCCTCATCGTCGGGTTCGGCGCGGCGTTCATCGGCGCGACCCTGGGCGCCGTCCTCGGAGTCGGCAGCGCCTATTTCGGGGGGCGGATCGATCTTTACCTCCAGCGGGTGATGGACGTCTTCATCTCGTTCCCGTTGATCATCCTGGCCCTCGTGATGGTGGCGATCCTGGGCAACAACCTCCCGAACCTGATCGCCGCCATCACCATCCCCATGATTCCCCGCTGCGCCCTCGTGATCCGGTCGAGCGCGCTCGCCATCCGCGAGCTGCCGTACGTGGACGCGGCCCGGGCCGCCGGCTTCCGCCACCGGCGCATCATCCTGCGGCACATGCTGCCGAACGTCATGGCGTCGTACCTGATCATGCTCACCGCGTTCCTCGGCCAGGCCATCCTGCTCGAGGCCTCGCTCTCTTTTCTGGGGCTCGGGGTGCAGGAGCCGAACGCGGCGTGGGGCTTGATGCTGCGGGGCGCCGCGGTGGAGTTCGCGGAGACCGCGCCCTGGATGGCCATCTTCCCCGGCGTCGCGATCAGCCTCGCGGTCTTCGCCTTCAACCTGTTCGGCGACTCGCTCCGCGACGCGCTGGATCCCAAGCTCCGGACGCTGTAGCCCCCCGGGTCAAACGCCTTGACACCTGTGCTGCAAGTTGGTAGAAGTATGTGGGTTTCCCGGAAGTTCCCCCGGGTCACCGGTTAACAGGAGGCCGGAATGGCGTATATCATCGCTGAACCCTGCATCAACGTGAAGGACAAGGCCTGTGTCGAGGTCTGTCCGGTGGACTGCATCTACGAGGGCGAGACCATGCTCTACATCCACCCGGATGAGTGCATCGACTGCGGGGCGTGCGAGCCGGTCTGCCCGGTGAAGGCGATCTTCGCGGAAGACGAGACGCCGGCCGAATGGAAGAACTTCATCGAGCTGAACAAGCAGTTCTTCAAGGACAACCCGGGCGTCAAGCCGGCCACCAAGGCCTAGCCGACTCCGCCGTCCGCTCGAGGCGACGAGGGACCCGCTCGCGGGTCCTTCTCTTTTTGCCCTGACGCGGCGGCAGGGCCGCGCGACCGATGCACAGGGCGCGGTGCACGAGCGGAGCCCGATGGGTGAATTCGCGCGATTCGCGGCTCTCGACGCGTGGCACAGGGCTTGCGATGGGTCACGCGCATGACCGCCTTGATGCCCGCTCCCGAGACCGCTCCCCGGCCTTCGCCGCCCCGCATCCCCAAGGGCCTCGCGGTCGCGGGCGCGCTGCCCACCGCGGCCGCCCGCCCGCTGCCCGGCTTCCACGGCGCCGTCTCCGACTTCAAGCGCCGGCTGATCGAGGCCACGCTGACCCAGTCCGGCGGCAACCGGACGCGCGCCGCGCGGGCGCTCGGGCTGCAGCGCACGTACCTCCTGCGCCTCATCCGCGAGTTCGAGGTCCGCGTGCCGCCGGGGCCGCTGCCCGCGCCGCGCGCCGCGCTGACCGCGCCCTCGCGCGGGGCGGGGGCCGCGCCCCCGTAAACCCGTTGACACCCGGTCACGCCCCGGTTTGAAATGGACGCGTGAGCGACGTGTGGATCGCCGGCGCGGGCATGACCCGCTTCGGCCGACGCGACGAGAACCTCCAGGACCTCATGGCCGAGGCCGCCCTCGCCGCCATGAACGACGCGGGGATCGAGCGCCCCGACGCCCTCGTGGTGGCCGCGATGAACCCGGAGGAGTTCACCGGCGAGGGCAACTACGGCTCGCTGATCGGCACCCGGCTCGGCCTCTCCTACGCACCGGCCATGCGCGTGGAGACCGCGACGTCGTCCGGGGTGGCCGCGGTGTACACCGCCTTCGCGGCCATCGCGGCCGGCTTTCATCGCTCCGTGCTCGTGGTGGGCGGCGAGAAGATGACCCATCTCCCGACCCCCCGCGTGTCCGAGATCATCGGCCGCTCCATCGATCCCCACGAGAAGAGCTACGGCACCACCATGCCGGCCCTGGCCGGACTCATCACGCGCGCCACCATGCACCGTCGCGGCATGACGCTCAAGGAGATCTCGCAGGTCGCGGTGAAGAACCACGCGAACGGCGCCCGCAACCCGTTCGCCCATTTCCAGGAGCCGGTGACCCTCGACGCGGTGATGGAGAGCCGGCTCGTCGCCGATCCGCTCCGCCTCTATCACTGCTGCCCGATCTCCGACGGGGGCGCCGCGCTCCTGCTGACCGCGGACCGGCGGGGCGTGCGCATCGCGGGCATCGGGCAGGGAGCCGACACCATCGCGGTCCGCTACCGGACGGACCTGACGTCGTTCCGCGCCACCCAGGCGGCGGCGGAGGCCGCGTACCGGATGGCCGGCTTCGGGGCCGCGCGCGTCGAGATCGCGGAGATCCACGACGCGTTCGCCCCGTTCGAGCTGATCTCGCTCGAGGACACCGGCCTCGTGCCGCCGGGCAAGGCGGGCCGGGCCACCCTCGACGGCGAGACCGCCATCGGCGGGCGGCTGCCCGTGAACACCTCCGGCGGGCTCAAGGCGCGCGGCCACCCGCTGGCCGCCACCGGCATCTCGCAGCTCGTCGAGCTGTACTGGCAGCTCACCGGCCGGGCGGACGGCCGCCAGGTGGAGGCCCGCGTCGGCCTGGCCCAGTCCATCGGCGGCCTCGCCACCAACAACTGGGTGACCTTGCTGGAATCGCGGCGCTGATGGCCGAGCGCCTCCGCGCCTCCCGCTGCCCCCGCTGCCGGCGCCTGGTGGTGCCGCCCGCCAGCATCTGCCCGGACCACCCGGTGCGGATGGAGGAGGCGTCGCTGCCACCGCTCGGCGAGGTGGTCTCCTTCACCACGCTGCACTCGCCGCCCGAGGGGTTCCGGGCCCCGCTGCACCTGGCCCTGGTCGAGCTGGAAGGCGGCGCCCGGCTCTTCTGCCACGGGACCGCCACCGAGGGCGTGAAGATCGGCTCCCACGTCTCGGTGGAAGCGGTAGACTCCGTGTTCTACTTCTCTCACATGGGATTCACCGACCGGGCGCGCCTCTTCTGGCGCCGCGCGGGCGCCCGCGGCGAGCGGGTCGCCGCCATCGGCAAGAGCGTCGTGAAGGGCGTGTGGAACAGGAGGCCCCGTGGCGAAGACTAAGTCCCGCTCCCGCAAGACGGTATCCGCCGCCCGCCCGAAGCCCGCGGCGCGGCGGACGTCCCGCCGGCCGCCGCTCTCCGGCATGCGCGTCATCGACCTCACCCGGGTGCTGGCCGGGCCGTTCTGCGCCATGTCGCTGGGCGACATGGGCGCGGAGGTCATCAAGATCGAGGAGCCCGGCAAGGGCGACGACACCCGGGGCTGGCCGCCCTTCGTGAGCGGGGAGGCCACCTACTTCCTCTCGGTCAACCGCAACAAGAAGAGCCTCACGCTCAACCTGAAGGCGCCGGAGGGGCAGGAGATCCTGCGCCGACTCCTGGCCTTGGCCGACGTGGTGCTGGAGAACTTCCGGCCCGGGACGATGGAGCGCCTGGGCTTCGGGTACGAGGCTCTGAGAAGGGTCAATCCCCGGCTGGTGTTCTGCTCGATCTCGGGTTTCGGGGAGAGCGGCCCCGAGGCGCACCGCCCGGGCTACGACCTGATCGTGCAGGGCGAGTCCGGCGTCATGGACATCACCGGCTTCCCCGACGGCCCGCCGGTCAAGGTGGGCAACTCCATCGGCGACCTGGTTGCGGGCATGGCCGCCGCGCAGGGCATCACCCTGGCCCTGCTGAGCCGCGAGAAGACGGGAAAAGGGCAGAAGGTCGAGATCGGCATGCTCGACGTGATGGCCTCGCTGCTCACGTACCAGGCCGGGCTCTACTGGAACGCGGGCGGCCGGCCCGCCCGCCGCGGCAACGAGCACCCGTCCATCGTGCCGTACGAGGTCTTCAAGGCGCGGGACGTCTACATCACGCTGGGCGTCGCCAACGACTCGCTCTGGGAGCGCGCGTGCCGGGCGCTGGACCGCGAGGATCTCGTCGAGGACTCGCGCTTCGACACGGTGGGAAACCGGGTGGCCAACCGGAAGGCTCTCGTGCCGCTCCTCAACGAGATCCTGGGCGCGCGACCCGCCGACGAGTGGCTGGCGCGCCTGGACAAGGCGGGCGTGCCCGCCGGGCGCATCAAGTCGGTCGCCGAGGTGTGCGAGAGCGCGCATCTCCGGGCGCGGGGCATGATGGTCTCGCTGCCGCATCCGAAGGCGGGGCCGATCACGGTGATGGGCGTGCCGGTGCGCCTGCACGACACGCCGGGCGCGGCCGCGCTGCCCCCGCCGCTGCTCGGCCAGCACACCGACGCGATCCTCACCGGGCTCCTGCGCATGCCCAGGGCGCGCGTGGACCAGCTGCGCGCCGCCGGCGTCGTGTAGGCCGCGCCCGATGGCGTCCATCGCGTGAAGATCGGCCCGCTCGGGCTCGAGGTCGGGCAGCGAGCGCGCCGCACCCAGACCGTGACCGCACACGAGGTGGAGCTCTACGCCCAGATCACCGGCGACCGCAACCCGCTCCACTTCGACGCGGACTTCGCCGCGCGGACCCGCTTCGGCCGCCTGGTCGCCCAGGGGGGCATCGCGGCGGGCATGCTCAATGCGCTGGTGGCCATGGACCTGCCGGGGCCGGGCACCGTGTTCATGAGCCAGGCCCTCAAGTACCTCGCCCCGACCTATCTCGGCGACACGCTCACCGCCGGCGGCTGAAAAAGGCCCATCTGCTTCGTTGACGCCCTCGGCCGCACGCTCAACGTAGAGAGACTACGCCTCGCGCGCGGCCTTCGGGCGTCGCCTCGCAGCTGGACCTTTTTGAGCCGCCGGCGAGCTGTTCGGCGTTCTACCAGAGGCTGCGGATCAGGAGCCAGGTGCCGAGCGCGGCCAGGAAGACCAGGACCGCGCGGTTGAATCCGCGCTGGTCCAGGCGATCCTGCACCCGCAGCCCCACCGCGAAGCCGGCCAGGGCCACCGCGGTCAGCGCGACCGAAACCCAGAGCAGCGACCAGGACAGCAGCCCGTACCACGTCACCGCGCCGAGCTGGATCAGCTTGTAGAAGAAGAAGGTGAAGGCCACCGAGGAGATGAACTCGTGCTTGGAGAGGCCGATGGCCTGGAAGTAGAGCACGAGCGCCGGGGCGGGCACCGGCGGCGAAGCCGGCGGGCGCCGCGAGCCAGCGCTCCCAGTGCGCGGGCACTCGCGGGGCCAGCCCCGTCGCGTTCAGCGCCGCATAGCAGAGCACGAAGACGCCCAGGATCAGCGTCGCGGCCCTGGGCGACAGGACGACCAGCGCGCGCGTGCCGATCACCACCCCGATCGCGCCCGCCGCGAGCAGGACCGCGAAGCGGCGGACGGTGGCGAGCGGCGTGCCGCGCCGGGCGAACTGGATGCCGTCCATCACGATATTGGGCAGGATCAGCACCACCACCGCGGTCTTGACGTCCACCAGCAGACTCAGCAGCGGGGTGCTCAGGGCGGGGAAGCCGAAGCCGATGGCGCCCTTGACGAAGGCCGCCAGCAGCACCACCGCCGCCATCAGGGCCGCGATCACGCCCCGAGCATAACTTGACACCCCCCGGCCGGCGGCGGGATGATGAGCGCCCCATGTCGCGCCAGATCAAGATCTACGACACCACCCTTCGCGACGGCACGCAGGGCGAGGGCGTGGCCTTCTCCATGGAGGACAAGGTGCGCATCGCGCACCGCCTCGATCAGCTCGGCGTCCACTACATCGAGGGCGGCTGGCCGGGCTCGAATCCCAAGGACCTGCGCTTCTTCAAGCGCGTCCAGGACGCGGTGTTCAAGACCGCGAAGATCAGCGCGTTCGGCGCCACCCGCCGGCCCGGGGTGCGGCCGCAGGAGGACGGCAACCTCCATGCCCTGGTGGAGGCGGGGCCGCCCGTGGTCACCATCTTCGGCAAGGCGTGGGACTTTCACGTGACCTCGGCGCTCGGCACCACGCTCGAGGAGAACGTGGCGATGATCGCGGACTCGGTCGCCTACCTCCTCAAGCACTTCGAGGAGGTCATCTACGACGCCGAGCACTTCTTCGACGGGTTCAAGCGAAACCCGGACTATGCGATGCGGACGCTGCTGGCCGCGGAGGCCGCGGGGGCCCACTGCCTGGTGCTCTGCGACACCAACGGCGGCAGTCTCCCGCACGAGGCCTCCGCGATCATCAACGAGGTCAAGCGCGCGGTGAAGGCGGAGACCCCGCTCGGCATCCACGTGCACAACGACACCGAGTGCGCGGTGGCCACCTCGCTCGCCGCGGTCGGGGAGGGCGTCGGCCACGTGCAGGGGACGA
Source organism: Candidatus Rokuibacteriota bacterium (assembly GCA_040902305.1). Classification (GTDB taxonomy): domain Bacteria; phylum Methylomirabilota; class Methylomirabilia; order Rokubacteriales; family CSP1-6; genus CAMLFJ01. The sequence continues at coordinate 26,925 of JBBDXN010000146.1, forward strand.
TCAACGGCTACGGTGAGCGCTGCGGCAACGCCAACCTCGTCTCGATCATCCCCAACCTGATGCTGAAGATGGGGCTCGAGTGCATCCCGCGCCCCAACCTGCGCGAGCTGCGCGACGTCTCCCGCCTCGTCTCCGAGCTGGCCAACCGCAAGCCGTGGTCGTCGCAGCCCTACGTGGGCGATTCCGCGTTCGCCCACAAGGGCGGCATCCACGTCTCCGCGGTGCTCAAGCACCCGGAGACCTACGAGCACGTGGACCCGGGATCGGTCGGCAACCAGCGCCGGGTGCTGGTCTCCGAGCTGGCCGGGCAGTCCAACGTGCTCTGGAAGGCCAAGGAGTACGGGATCGACCTCGACAAGAACACCCCGGAGGCCCGCCGCATCCTCGAGATGCTCAAGCGCCTCGAGGACGAGGGCTTCCTGTTCGAGGGCGCGGAGGCCTCCTTCGAGCTCCTGATGGAGCGGGCGCTCGGCAATCACCGGCCGTACTTCGAGCTCGGGGGCTACCGGGTGATCGTGGAGGAGAACGCGGGCGACGGCGAGCCGGTGGCCGAGGCCACCGTGCGCCTGCGGGTCAAGGGCATCGAGGAGCACACCGCGGCGGCCGGCAACGGCCCGGTGCACGCGCTCGACCACGCGCTCCGCAAGGCGCTGGAGGACTTCTACCCGAACCTGCGCGAGATGGCGCTGCTCGACTACAAGGTGCGTATCCTGGACGAGTCCAAGGCCACCGCGGCCAAGACGCGCGTGCTCATCACGTCGGGCGATGGCAACGACACCTGGGGGACGGTGGGGGTCGCCGACAACATCATCGAGGCGTCGTGGCAGGCGCTGGTGGACTCGGTGGAGTACAAGCTGCGTCGCGACGAGAAACAGGGGAAGCGGTAGCGCGGGGGGCGCGGGCAGCGGCGCGGGGCGGTCGGGGGTCTCTGACCACGACGCGCGATCTCGTCTTTCGCTGATAGCAGTTCCCAATCTGGAGACGCGAGGCTCCTGGCTCGGGTTGGCGGGAACGGGTCAACCGACCCCCGACCGCCCCGCGCCGCTGCCCGCGCCCCCCGCGCTACCGCTTCGGGACAAATGAAGAGCATTCCGGCCAAGCTGATCGAGGATACGGCGCGGGAGTTGACGGCCCGGGCGGCCATCGATATTCCGGCGGACTATCGCGAGGGCGTTCGATTGGCCCGCGACCGCGAGAAGAATCGGCTTGCGCGGTTCGTGCTGGATCAGATGCTGGGGAACTGGGAGATCGCGTCGGCCGACCGGCGGCCGATGTGCGCGGATACCGGGCTGCCGCGCTACTACGTGCGGCTCGGCAACGAGGCCGCGGTCGAGGGCGGGCTGGTGGCGCTCGAGCGCGCGCTGCGGAAGGCGACCGCGGAGGCCACCCAGGCCATTCCGCTCCGGCCCAACCGGGTCCACCCGCTCACCCGGGAGGACCGCAACGACAACGTGGGCATCCACGCGCCGGAGGTCACCTACGCGGTGGAGCCGGGGGCCGCCTGGATCGACGTCACCACCGTCCACAAGGGTGGGCTCTTCGGCAGCGACTACCGGATGCTGTTCCCGGGCGACGGGGTGGCCGGCATCAAGCGCTTCTTCGTGGACACCCTGATCGAGTCGGGCAAGCGCGGCCTGGCCTGCCAGCCCGCCATCGTCGGCGTGGGCATCGGCGGGGCCAAGGACACCTGCGTGCGGCTCGGAAAGGAAGCGGCGTGCTTGCGCCTGGTCGGCAGCCGCAATCCCGATCCGGCGGCGGCGGCGCTGGAGGACGAGCTGACCGCGCTGGGCAACTACATCGGCATCGGGGCCATGGGCTTCGCGGGCACCTCCATGGTGGTGGCGACCCACGTGGAGCTGGCCTACACGCATACCGGCGGCATGCCCATCGGCATCCACCAGTTCTGCCTGTCTTCCCGACGTGCCTCAGCGCGGATCGGCCCGGACGGCCGCGTGGAGTTTCGGAGCGACCCCGGCTGGTTCACCGACTACTACCGCCGCGCGGGGATCGAGTGATGGGAGCGGCGATCGCGCGGCTCGACGACGTGGCCATGGACGAGGTCCACCTCACCACGCCGGTGTCCGACGAGGCCATCCGGTCGCTCAAGCTGGGCGACGTGGTCTACCTGAGCGGGGCGCTCTACACCGCGCGCGAGGGCGTCTATCGGCAGGTGGTGGAGAAGAACGCTCCGTTCCCGGAGGCGGTGCGCGCGCTCACCAACGTGAACTTCCACTGCTCGCCCGCGGCCGCGGCGCGCCCGGACGGCAGCCACGTGGTCGAGGCGGTGACCGCGACCGCCAGCTTCCGCTTCGGGAAGTCCATGGGCCCGTGGTTCGAGCGCTCGGGGGCGCGCGTGATCGTGGGCAAGGCCGGGCTCACCGAGCTGGCCTATCGCGAGTGGTTCGTGCCCCACCGCGCGGTGTATCTCACCACGGTCGGCTACGGCATGGGCGCGGCCTACGGCCGCGGGATCAGCCGCGTTCGCGAAGTCCACTGGCTCCGCGAGCTCGGGATCGCCCAGGCCCTCTGGGTCCTCGAGGTCGACCGGCTCGGCCCGTTCCTGGTGGAGGGCGACGCGGAAGGCCGGAGCCTCTTCGCCCTCGCCAACCGCGAGATCAACCTCCGCATCGCCGAGATCTACAAGACCCTCCCGCCCCCCGCCCTCTCCCGCTTCGGCGAAGTCCTCGCCCGCACCGACGAAGTCGTCTGATCTGGGGTCAGGTCTTACATTACGACATTTCGGGCGCCCGATAGCGCGCGCGGGGCGGGCGGGTCCTGGCAGGGCTGCCTATTCAGCTGCTCGAATGTCGTAATGTAAGACCTGACCCCAGCTCGGGTTTCCGCCACGTACCACCCTTCACCCTGACTCTCTCCCCTGAGGGAAGAGGGGACCCTTGCTGCGATCCTCGCGGGATTTGTCGGTGGAGTCGCGGGCGGTGGCGGAGAAGATGCCACGGGTCATGAGCGCGCGGGCTTCCTCCGCGCGGCGGTCGTAGATCCGCGCGCGGGCGGCGTGAGCTTCCCGGTGGGTGGGCTCGGCCGCGACGGCCCAGTCGATCAGGTGGGCGGCGAGCGCCAGGCGCCCTTCCGCGGCGAGCGTCTGGGCCCGCGCGATCACGCCGTCGAGGCCGCCGGCCAGCGCGATGATCTCGCGGCCGAGCTCGGCCTCCGGCGCGGGCTTCAGATGCGAGGGCACGCCGTCGTACCAGCCGCCGTAGAGCCGCCAGAGATTGCGCACCACGTAGTCGGGCTCGTCGTACACCGGTTGCAGATATCGCCGCGCGGCCAGGTGGGCCGGCGGCTCGACCGCGCGCAGCACTTCTTCGAGAGTGGCCCCCGCGTTCATCAGCGCCAGCGTCTGGCTCACCAGCGCCTCCAGCCACTCCGCGGTGTCGGTGAGCGCCTGCCGCACGCGCTCGGCCCCGAAGATGGGCATGCCGTGGCCGGGGATGAGCAGCGCCGGCCCGCGGGCCGCCATCGCGCGCAGGGCCGTCGCCCACTCCGCCGCGTAGCGCTGCACCTTCTGGGGGTTGCCCGCATTGGGCGCCACCCAGATGAAGAGATCCCCGGTCCAGAGAATGCGCCGCTCCGGCCACCACACCCAGGTGGCGTCGTCGGTCTCGCCGCGCGCGTGCTGCAGGTCCAGCGTCATTCCGTCGGTCTCGAAGCGGAACGCCTGGTCGTAGACGGTATCGGGATAGTCGTACTCGCTGGGCCAGGAGGCGGCGATCGAGAACTGCCGCGCGTTGATCAGCCCGTTGTAGCCGGTGGTGGCGCGGTAGCGGTCGAAGCGCGCGGCCACGCTCCGGTGTCCGATGATTCGAGGCCGCGGCCGGCCTCGTTCGGCCGCCTCGGCCAGGAACGGCGGCATCCCGAAGGCGTGATCGGCGTGGCCGTGCGTGTAGATGGCCGCGTGGACCGGCCCCGGATCGATCGCCCGCACCGCGGCGAACGTGCGGTCGCGGGCCACGTAGTTGGCGGTGTCCACCAGCACGAGCCCGGAGCCGGCGCGCACCACCGTCACGTTGGCGAAGGCGTGCACGAAGAAGACGCCGGGGGCGATCTCCTCGGTCGCGCCGGTGGCCTTCCAGAACTCGCGGGGCTCGACGCCGCCCGACCAGCAGGCCTCGGCCCGCTCGCGGATCTGGCCCATCAGGCCGTCCTCCAGATATTGCGGCCGCGCGTCTCGGGCGCGAGGCAGGCGGAGAGGAAGGCGCCCACGGCCAGGAGCAGGCAGAGCGCGAAGGCGGCGCGGTAGGCGTCGTGCCCGTACACGCGCGCGCCCGCGACGAGGGCGCCGTCCCAGTAGCGGTCGAGCACGAGCCCGGTCACCCACTGCATGATCCCGAAGGAGAGGAAGGTGGGCAGGTTGTGGAAGCCGAGCGCCACGCCCACGTAGCGGGGATCGTTCACCTCCCGGATGGCCGCGAAGACCACCACGACCACGCTCGATCCGAACCCGATCAGGAAGCAGATCAGCGGGAGGTATCCGGGCGCGATCGGGGTGGCCGGGCCGACCAGGGCCGCCCACGTGAAGACGTTCAGGCCGCTCAGCACGATGAGCGGCAGCCGGCGCCGCTCCAGGCGGTCGGAGAGCCAGCCGAGCAGCGGCGCGCCGACGAGCAGGCCCAGCGCGGCCAGCCCGACCAGGTTGGCGGCCTGCACTCGCGGCAGCTCGTAGACGTGGGTCAGGTACGGGACGCCCCAGAGCCCCACGAAGGCGGCGAAGCCCCCGTAGATGCCGCCCGAGATGAGCGCGACCGTCCACGAGCGGGCGTTGATGATCACGCTGGGTATTCCGGCGATGATCTCCCCGAGCCTCCGCTCGGGGGCGCGCGGGCGCGCCTCCGCCGCGGCCCCGCGCTCCGGACGGTCCCGCACCGAGAGAAAGCACGCGGCGGCCAGCAGCACGGTGGTCGCGCCGATGGTGACGAAGCCCTGCCGCCAGCCGATCTGCTCGACGAGGAGGGCCAGGGGCGTCGTGCCCGCGATCGCCCCGAGCGAGCCCACGCTCTGGGCCGCGCCCGCGACGGTTCCGAACTCCTCGGTGCGGAACCACTCCGCGGCCAGCCGCAGCCCCGCGATCAGGATCACCGAGGCCCCGAGACCCACGAGCAGGCGCCCCGCGAACGCCACCCCGAAGCCCGGGGCCAGCCCGAAGAGCACGGAGCCCGCGCTCATGCTGAGCCCGCCGAGCGTGAGGGTGCGGCGCGGGCCCAGGAAATCGGCCAGGCTGCCACCGGGCAGCGCCATCGCCGCGAAGCAGTAGGGATAGATGGCGGAGAGCGCGCCCAGGGTCGCCGCCGAGACCGCGAAGGCGGCCATCAGATCGCCCGCCACCACCACCGGGGCCACGCGATGGAAGTACGAGAGGAAGTAGAGCAGGGCGGGAACGACCAGGACGCCCCAGCGCGTCCGGGCCACTAGGCCTTGCCGCTCCGCCAGGCGTCGATCTGCCCCCGGTGCTCCTGGTAGTGATGCCGGCTGTTGAGATCCACGATCTTGTACGCGGTCTTGCCGGGCACGTAGCGCTCGTCCGGCACCGCGGCGGCGGCCCGCATGAAGGCGGCGTGCGAGGCGTCGAGCTCCTTCACGATGTCGCCGGTGGCCGCGGCCTTCCTGGCGTCGGCGAAGCGGCCGTTCCAGGCGTCCACGTCCTCGTAGGAGACGCCCTCCGGGATGGGCCGCTCGCCCCGGGCCAGCCGCTCCAGGGCCGGACCCAGCTCGCGGTGCCAGCCCGAGATGTGGGCGACGATGTCGCGCGCGCTCCAGGTCCCGAGCCAGACCTGGCGCATCTGGCCCTCGTCGAGCCCGGCGATCGCGCGCTTGAACTGGGTGAACTCGGTCTCCGCTTCGCTCAGCAGGGTCGTCTTCTCCGACATGGCCGCGGCGTCTCCTTTGACTGGTCAGGCCAGGGATCGGGGCGGGATGCGCTTGTAGAAGAGCAGCTCGCGCACCCCCTGGGGCAGGTTGTCGACGTGGCCGCTCGGCGTGAACCCGAGCGCGCGATGCATCTGGATGGACGCCCCGTTGGTCTCCTCGGTGGAGGAGTAGAGGCGCGGGGTGGGCGACACCGCCTCCACCGATTTGAAGAACTCGCGGGCGATGCCTTTCCGACGAAAGTCCTCACGGACCACGACCAGGCTGACGAAGGTGCACTGGAACCAGTCCACGCGGTAGGCGAGGAAGCCCACGATCTCACCCTCGGCCTCGGCCACGATCAGGTGATGACGCTCCAGATGCGAGCGGATGAAGGCGCCCGCGCGCTCCTCTCCGACGACCTGCGCGGCAAGGGTCCGGCAGCCGATCTCGTCGGCCACCCGGGGCAGTCGGATCTCGATCATGGGGGCGCCCGGACGCATTGTTATCGCGCCCCGGCGCCCCCGCAACCGCGAGGGTGATGCCGGCGAAGCGTCCGCGACGCGGCCCGGTCGCCGCTCAGTAGGTGCCGGGACGGATCCGCTTGAAGAGATCCTTGAGCTTGTCGGCGGTGAAGCCGGGGCTCTGGCACACCGAGATGATCTCGCGCTCGTCGGCTTCCACCTTCGCGATCGCCTCGGGGATCTTCGCCGCGATGTCGTGCGGGATCGTGCACACCCCGTGCTGGTCACCGTGGATCAGATCTCCCGGCTTGATCAGGACGCCGCCCACCTTGATCGGGATGCCAAAGTCCACCATGTGCACGTTGGCGTGGGAGACCGAGACGTGGGCCGCGCAGAACTGGAAGCCGAGCGCGCGCACCTCGTCCAGATCGCGCACCGAGCCGTCGGTCACCACCCCCACGCACCCGAGCGCGCGATGGATGTTGGCCTGCACCTCGCCCCACTGGGCGCCCTGGCCGCGCGGATCGTCGAGATCGTGCACCACGATCACCCGCGGGGCCGGGATGGTTTGGACGAAGTCCCACCAGCCGTACATGCTGGCCCGGTGGCCGTCGATGGGCCCCTGCTCGGCCCGGATGACGCACGGAACCGCGTAGCCCACCATCGGCCCCATCTCGGGGAAGCGCGCGCGGATGTCCGAGGACAGGTTGCCCTGCTCGCGCGGGCGCACCTTGAAGGTCTCGATGGCGTTGGCGACGCTGGGGCTGGTGATCTTCTTGAGCGCTTCGACCTCTTGCGTGGTGAGCGGCACGGTGGCCTCCGTATGGATTGGCGTATGGGATTGGCGGCTGGGTCGGGTCAGATAGTGCCCTTTCGCCGCTCCGTGAGCAACTGCTCGAGCCGCGGGATGACGTCCCGCACGCCGCTCAGGTTGGGATTGACCCGCAGGGCGCGGCGGAAGTAGGACAGGGCGCGCTCGGGCTCGTCCAGCCGCAGGTAGATCTGCCCGTAGCCGGCCAGGGCCCCGAAGTGGGCCGGGTTGCGCTTGATCACCTCGTCGCAATCCCGGAGCGACTTCTCGTCGTCGCCCAGGAGGAAGTAGACGGTGGCGCGCTTGTTCCAGGCCTCCGCGAAGTCCGGCTTGCGCTGGATCGCCTTCGTGAAGGTCTCCAGCGCCGCGGGGCCGTCGCCGCGGCTCATCTGCTCGATGCCGGCCTGGAGCAGCCCGTCGGCCTCCGCGTCGCCGGAGCGGCTCCAGACCCGCCAGACCGAGTGCTCGGCCAGCACCCGGACCACGTCGTCCTCGTCCGCGAGCGCCCCGATCAGGACGGAGGCGTCGGCGCCGGCGCCGACCTCGCCGAGCCACGCGGTGGCGCGGCGACGCGTGTCGGGGTCCGGCTTCTTGATGTCGGCCAGCGCCTGCTCCCGGGTGAGCGGTACCGGGGGCTGGGCGGACGCGCCGGACGCGATCAGCCCGAGCGCCAGCGCGAGCCCGGCCAGGGCGGCGGCCGCGCGGTTCACGCGCGCCCGGCCAGCTTGAGGAACGCGGCCTCGTCGAGCGTGGCCACGCCCTTCCGCTTGGCGTCGTCGGCCTTCCCGCCCGCGTCCTCGCCGACGATGACGTAGTCCGTCTTCTTCGACACCGAGCCGGTGACCCGGCCGCCGAGCCGGATGATCAGGTCCTTGGCCTGGTCGCGGCTCAGCGTCGCGAGGCCGCCGGTCAGCACCAGGGTCTTGCCCTCGAGCGGCCGGGGGCCCTCGGTGTGCCCCTCCTCGGTCATGGCCGCGCCCGCCTCGGCCAGCCGCTCGATGGTGGCGCGGTTGCGCGGCTCCGCGAGAAAGGTCGTCACCGCCTCTGCGATCTGGGGGCCCAGGCCGTAGATCTCGTTGATGTCGGCCTCGGTGGCGGCGAGCAGGCGCTCCATGGTGCCGAAGCGCGCGGCCAGGAGCTGGGCGGCCCGCTCGCCCACCATGCGGATGCCGAGGGCGTTCAGCAGCCGTGAGAGGCCGCGCGCCCTCGACGCCTCGATCGCGCGATGTAGCTTCTGGGCCGACTTCTTGCCCATCCGCTCGAGGCCGGCCAGCGTCTCCGCGGAGAGCCCGTAGAGATCGGCGAAGTCCTTCGCGAGCCCGCGCTCCACGAGCTGCCGGACGATCACCTCGCCGAGGCCCTCGATGTCCATGGCCCGGCGCGAGCCCCAGTGAAAGAGCCGCTCCCGGAGCTGGGCGGGGCAGGCGGTATTGGTGCAGCGCCACACCGCCTCGCCCTCGGCGCGGGCGGCCAGGCCGCCGCAGGCCGGGCAGTGGGTGGGCATCGCGAACGGGCCGGTGTCGGGCGGCCGCTTGTCGGTGACGACCTGGACGAGATAGGGGATCACGTCCCCCGCGCGCTCGATCAGCACGGTGTCGCCCACCCGCACGTCCTTGCGCCGCACCTCGTCCTCGTTGTGCAGGCTCACGTTGGACACCGTGACCCCGGCCAGCTCGACCGGCTCGAGCTGGGCGGTGGGGGTGAGCGCCCCCGACTTGCCCACGTTGATCGTGATGCCGAGCACGCGCGTGGTGGCCTGGCGGGCCACGAACTTGTAGGCGATGGCCCAGCGCGGGTGATGCGCGGTGGCCCCGAGGCGCCGCTGCTGCTCGAGATCGTCCACCTTCACCACCGCGCCGTCGGCGTCGTAGCCCAGCGCGTCGCGCTCGGCCTCGAGCCGGCCGAAGTAGGCCAGCACCGCGTCCAGGTCGCGGCAGCGCTCGGACCGCGGGTTCACCGGGAAGCCGCTCGCCCGGAGCGCCTCGAGCCGCTCCCACTGCGAGTGAAGCGCGGGAGGCTCGAGCACGCTCACGTGGTAGAGGAAGATCTCGAGCGGGCGCGTGGCGGTCACCGCCGGGTCCTTCTGGCGCACCGCGCCCGCCGCCGCATTGCGCGGGTTGGCGAAGACGGGCTGGCCGGCCTCCTCCAGGCCCGCGTTGAGCCGGGCGAAGGCCTCGCGCGGCATGTAGACCTCGCCGCGGACCTCGAGCTTCGTCGCGCCTTTGAGAGGGCCCGGGAGCGTGGCCGGGATGGACTTGATCGTGCGCAGGTTCTGGGTGATGTCTTCGCCGATGCGCCCGTCGCCCCGCGTGGCGCCCCGGACGAAGCGCCCGCGCTCGTAGAGCAGCGCCACTCCGAGCCCGTCGATCTTGGGCTCGCACACGTACCCGGGTGTCACGCCGGGCAGCGCCCGCTTCACCCGCGCCTCGAACTCGGCCAGGTCCTCGGCGGCCATGGCGTTGTCGAGCGAGAGCATGGCCACCAGGTGCTCGACCGGCGCGAAGACCTCCGCGCGCCGGCCTCCCGGGCGCTGGGTGGGGCTGTCCGGGGTGATCAGCTCGGGGTGCGCCTGCTCGAGCGCCTGAAGCTCGCGCCAGAGCCGGTCGTACTCCGCGTCGCTGATCTCGGGGTGGTTCTCCCCGTAGTAGAGGTAGTTGTGGCGGTTGATCTCCTGGCGCAGCTCGTCGAGCCGCGCGCGCACGTCGGCCGGAACACCCATGGCGATCCTCAGGATAACAACCCCCCCGACCCCGCGCCACACACCCCGATCTACCCCGGCGCCTGGCGAAGGACTCGCGCGGCATGGGCGGCCGGTCCTCGCGCTGATGCCATGGGAGTTGTACGAGAGCCTGGTCGAGACGCTCGAGGTCCTGAGCGATCCTGATACGATGACGGCTCTCCGAGCCAGCGTCGAGGATATTCGCAAGCGCCGACTCGTGAGTCACGGGGAGCCGGCCGGCTACCGGGCAGTCGGAGCCGCCGGGCAGCGATACCGGGTTCTGTACCGTGTCGAGCGCCGACAGGTCACGATCCTCGCCCGTAGTCCCCCGCGCTACTCGCACGGCGGGGGCGGAGGGGGCGGCGCGCTACGGAGTCGGCGGCGCCGGACTGGGCGCCAGCCGCATCGAGCGCTCCAGGTCCGGCGTCACGCGGCGCATCTGCTCGGTGATGCGCGCCGCGTCCAGGGGGGTCCCGACCGCGCGGGGCGTGATCAGGAGCAGCAGCTCGGTCTTCTCGATCGTGGTCTGCACGGAGCCAAAGAGGTAGCCCAGGATCGGGATGCGGGCGAGCCACGGGATGCCGATGTGAATGCGGGTGCGCTTGTTCTGGATGAGACCGCCGAGCACGAGGGTCTGGTTGTTCAGCAGGACCACCGAGGTCTCGGCCTCGCGCTTGGTGAAGCGGGGCGAGTTGATCGGGGGCGGCTCGTTCTCGCCGACCTCGTTGACCTCCTGCTTGACGTCGAGCGCCACCGTGCCCTGTTCGCCGATGCGCGGGGTCACGGTGAGGATGATGCCCGCGTCGCGGTACTCCACGGTCTGGGTGATCGCGTTGCCGGTGATGCCGCCGGTGGCCACCGGCACCTGCTGCGAGGTGACGATGGGCACCGAGGTCGACACGTTGATCACCGCCTTGCGGTTCTCCGCGGTCATGATCGAGGGGTTCGACAGCACGTTGACCCGGTTCTCGCTCGCCAGGGCGTTGAGGGCGGCCAGGAGCTTGTCGGCCGCGAAGGTGAAGACGTTGAAGCCGAGCGGCACCGCGCCCCCGAACGGGATGATCGATTGCGGCGGGCGGCCTGGAATCAGGCCCGAGGGCGACGAGCTGACGTCGAAGCGCCCGGAGCGGACGGCCCACTCGATGCCGAGCTTGGTGTCGTCGGTGAGCGTGACCTCCGCGGCCAGGACCTCGATCAGGACCTGGCGCGGCATCTTGTCGAGCTTCTTGATCGTCTCCTCGATCTCCTTCCAGAGGCGCGGGTAGGTGGTGACGATGATCGCGTTGGTGACCTCGTCGGCGACGAAGCGGATCTCCACCCCGGGCGGCGCGCTCTCCCCGGAGACCCCCGGGAAGGCGGCCGGCGCGCCCGGCGGCCGCGCCGCCGGGCCGGCGATGGGAGCGGGCAGCAACACCGGCGGCGGAAGGGTCGGGGGCGCGGGGCTCGCATAGGGACTCGAGATGCTGCTGGACCCGCGCAGCGCCTGCTGGGTGCCGGTGATCGCCGGCCCGCGATCGCCGCGGCCGTAGATGGCGTCGAGCGTGGTGGCCAGATCCCGGGCCTTCGTGTTCTCCGCGAAGTGGATGAAGACGCGCTGGCCGCCGTAGATGTCCACGTCGAGCTTCGCCACCAGGCGGCGGATGGTCTCCATGTCCTGCTTGCGCGCGTGGATCACCAGCGAGTTGGAGCGGCGCTCCGGGACGATGAGCGGGCGGTCGCCGGGGCCGGCCGTCCCGGGCGGGGAGGCGCCGGCCCCGGGGGCGGCAGTGGCGGAGGCAGCCCGGGCCCGCCGGGCGCGGCGCCGACGCGGCCGCCGGCGAAGAGCTGGGCGAGGATCTGGGCCAGCTCCTGGGCGTCGGCGTGCTTGAGCGGGACGATCTGCAGCTCGTTGAGCGCCACCTCCACGTCCACCAGGGCCAGCACGTCGAGGAGCCGGCGGATGTTCGCGGCGGTGTCGGTGAGGATCAGGAGATTGGTCTCGCGATGAGCCGCGAGGGCGCCCTGCCCGGCCACGAACGGGCGCAGCAGCGCCACCGCGTCCTGGGCGTTGATGAACTGGAGCGGGACGACCTGGGTCACTACCTCGTCCGGAGGGAGCGCGGCCCCGACCTCGCGGCCGACCACCGTCTTCACCGGCGTCTGGGGCGCGCCCTCGCGCGGAATGATGCGATAGAGATTGCCCGAGCGCACCGCGGCCAGGCCGTTGACGTCGAGGATGGTGAGCAGCACCGCGAAGACCTCGTCGCTCGAGATCTTGCCCGCGGTCTGGACGGTGATCTTCCGTCCGCGGGCGGTGGGCGCGAGCACGTAGTTGAAGCCCGCGATCTCCGCCACGGCCTGGATCACCACCTCGACGTCGGCATTGTCGAAGTTGAGCACGAGCTGCCGGCCCGCCGGACGTGACACCGGCCCCGCCGCCGGACTCTCCGTTGCCGGAGCGGGCGAGGGGGCCGGGCCTGCGTCCGGCGGCGGTGGCATCGCGGCTCTCGGGGTCGCGGGCGCGGGAGATGGCGCCGCCGACGTCGGAGGAGGCGGCACTGGAGCGGCGGGCGCCGGACCCGACTCGGTCGTGATCTCGACCCGCGGCCGACCAGGCTCCGCGGGCGAGGCGCCGGTCATCGGGGCGCTGGGCGGGGCAGCGGCGGAGGCGCAGCCGGCCAGGAGTGACGTGAGCACGAGCCAGCCCGTCGGGCGCCCCCTCCTCATCATCGCTGGTTCACTCGCGGCTCGGGAGTGAGCCCGCGGGATGGTGGCGCCGTTGGAGCCGGTGCAGTGGGCGGTCGTGCCTCGGCCGCGGCCGGCGCGGGTCCGGCCGGGGCCGGCGTTCCTGCGGGCGCCGGGGCCACCGTCGCCGCGGTGGGCGCGGCCGGTGGCGGCGCCTTCGGCTTCGCCGGATCCTTCAGCAACACCTCCAGGAGGCCGCCCGCCCGCTCGATCACGACCCGATCCGCGCCGATCGATTTTAGCCGGCCCCCGCCGACCGGGTCCCCCACCGCGTAGCCGAACGTGCGCTTGACCTGTGGGTCCTCCAGGTACGCGCGGCTCTTCGCGCCGTCCATGACCACGCCGTGGAGCAGGGGCCTGGGGTCCGCGGCGACGACGGGGCCGGCCGGGGTCTCGGATCGGCTCGGGCTGAAGAGGTTCTTCGTCGCGATGACGCCGTACGATGCCGGAGCCGACGGAGAGGCGGGCGCTGCCGGGACCGCGGCCAAGCGCGCGGCGCGCGGAGCCGGCGGGGCCGGGAGCGGATGCGTCGCGAGCAGCTCACGGGTCAGCGCGGCCGCGACGAAGCAGACGAGCAGGCCCAGCCCGATGATGAGAACGAGGAGCCGTCTGGTCACGGGCCGGCCGGATCGAGGTAGCCGGCCACCGTGAGCGTGGTCAGCAGCTCGCGGGGCTGCCCGGGCGCGACCACCCGGATCTTGATGTCGCGCAGCGCGAGGAGCCGGTCGGCGCGCTCCAGCCGGCCGAGCGCGGTGACCGTGTCCCCGATGCCGCCGATCAGGGTCAGCTCGATGCCGACTTCCTGCAAGCCATGGAGATCCGCCGGGGGCAGGACCCGCTCGCTCCGGATCTCGACGCCGCCGCCCGGCAGGAGATCCTTGATGACCCTCTGCAGCTCCGACGCGGCGAGCGGCGGGGTCGGGCCGCGGAGCAAGCGCGCCGACTCGAGCTCGAGCCGCGCGCCGACGGTGGCCAGCTCCTCGGCGAGCCGAGATCGCTGGCTCACCAGCAGGCGCCGTCGCTCGAGCGTGGCCTCGCGCGCGGGCCCGGCGGCCTCCGCGGCGCGCGCGCGGATCACGAGCGGCTCGACGAGGAAGAGGTAGCCGCCGATGAGGAGCGCGGCGCCGGCGCCGGCCCCGATCACCACCCGCTCCCGCAAGCTAAACCCCGCCACGCTAACGCCCCCTCACCTCGGACCCCCTCACCTCGGATCCCCTCACCCTGCCCTCTCCCCCAGAGGGGGCGAGGGTAAAGCCTCCGGTAAATTCTCTCCCCTCTGGGGAGAGGGCAGGGTGAGGGGCCGGGAGGTGAGGGGCCGGAAGGTGAGCGACCTGCGGCATCTCCCACGCGGCGCGGATGCGAAACTGCTCCTTGCTCTGCGTCTTGGTCACCGGCGAGGTGAACTCCACCCGCTCGAGCCGGCCCGAGGCCTCGAGCAGCGGGATGAGCGCGCTCGCTCCGTCGGCCTGGCCCGTCAGCTCGACGCCCCCGCGGTCCATGGCGAGCGCCTGCAGCCAGGCGCCCGCGGGCAGGGTCTCGGTGAGCTCCCGCAGCACCGGCAGCGCCTGCACGCGCCCCGCCTCCACGCCGGTCAGCGCGGCCAGCACCCGGCGCTTCCGGGCCAGCTCCTCCGCCAGGCGGTCGACGGCTTTTGCCTCGGGCTCCAGCCGGCGGATCTCGTCGCTGACGCGCTCGAGATAGCGCTCGGTCTTGACGACGTGGACGAGGGCCAGGCCGAGGCCGAGGAGCGCGGTGACCAGGACCATGCCCGCGGTCACGAGCTGCGCCCGCGAGGGAGTCCAGGGTCGCGCCGGTCCGGGCAGCAGGTTCAACGCCGGGCTTCGAGGCCCCGCGGCGACGGCCAGCGCGAGCAGGCCCGCCCCCTGGTTGTCCGCGGGCAGCGCGGCGATGAGGGGAAGAACCGAGGCCGGGAAGGGCGGCGCGCAGACCGGGATATCGAGCGCTGCGAAGAGCCCGGCCTGCCAGGCCGGGGCCTCGTCGCCGGTCAGCCACACGTCATCGCTGCCGGTCCAGCGAACGACCGGCAGGCTGCGCCGCAGCTCCCGCGCCAGCTCCGCGACGTCCGCGGCGGCGATCCGGCGACTCGTCAGCAGCGTCCGACCATCCAGGAACAGCAGATCGGCGACGGTGTCGTGCCGGTGCACCCAGATCACGCGACGGCTCGGGAGCGCGCGGGGAAGGAGACCGGGCAGGCCGTGGCAGGCCACGGTCAGGGCGGCGGGTCGGCGCTGCGCGCCGGCCAGCAGCGCCAGCGGCCGGTCCACGGTGCGGCTCTCGGCCGCGATTACCAGCACGCGCCGCGTTTCCGCGCGGTCGCTCGGCAGCTCGATCCAGTCGAAGCGCGTGTCCTCCGGCGGAAACGGCACGTGCCGCTCGAGGTCGAACCCGATCATCCGGGCCGCGTCGCCGCCGTCCGCCCTCGGCAGCTCGATGGCCTTGACGATCACGAGCCGGCGATCGAGGCCCACGCGGAGGCGTCCGCCGGCGAGCCCGCGCGTCCGGAGCTCCGCGGCGAGCGTACGGGGCAGGTCCTCCGCCTCCTCGACGACGAAGTGCTGAAGGCCGGCGCGGCCGGTGAGCGCGACGACGGTGATCCGGCCGTCACGGACGAAGACGCCGATCCGCGCCGGCATCATGCGCCGGGCTCCGGACGCCAGGACAGGATCGTCGGCTCGATCGGCGCATTCCGGCGGCCGCGCTGGACGACGGCGATTACACGCCTGCGTACCGCGCCGACCAGACCCTCGGCCTCGATGCGGAAGACGCTGCTGCCCACCGCCAGGCCTCGCCCGGCGAAGCGACCCGGCACGCTCGGGTAGGGCGCGCGCACGCGCGCCTGGACCACGTCCGCGATCTCGGCGTCGGAGAGGCCGAACGCCTTCAGGACGAGCGGGGAGGCCGTGTTGAGGTTCACCGCGCTCACCGCCGCCGCGGTGACCAGCGCGCCCAGCCCCGGGCGGTCCCCGGCGCCCTCGTATAGCTCGGGGGTGACCCCGCGGATCTGGAGCAGCTCCGCCGGGTCTTGAAGGTTGGCGTTGCGCGCGCGGTAGGGAACCGGGAGCTGCAGATAGAAGTCGCTCTCGGCCCCGTGGAGGCGGTGCAGCTCGTTGGCATCGCGCCAGTCCTGGAGCGAGTCGTTGATGACGTCGCGCTGCGTCCGGTCCAGGCGCAGCGCGGCCAGCAGGCGATCGAGACGGTCGGCGCCGACGTTGTTGATGGCGAGCCGGGCGCTCTCGTCGGCGAGCCGGTAGGAGAACTCACCCGGACCCAGCCCCACGCGCCGGCGGGGCAGGGCGGGCAGCCGGATCGGCGTCGTCTGCCCGGGCAGGGCACGATAGAACACGAGCTGACCGGTCTCGTCGAGCGCGGTCACCTGCGACGGGTTCATGATCTCGCGCATCGCCTGGTGCACCGCGGCCTCGGCCAGGTGCCGGGCCAGCACGCCGTCGCGGTAGGAGCGGACCATCGACGCCTCGAGACGCGCCGAGAAGGCGAGTTCGGTCACCACCACCGCCAGCAGAGTGAGCACCAGCAGGACCGCCAGCAGGACGAACCCGCGCTCGCGCGTCATGGTGCCGCGGCCCGCAGGGAGAACGTGAGGATCTGCGGAACGGCGGCCCCGGGCCCGCTCGCCAGGGTGACCTCGACGGCGCGGGGCATGGTCTCTTCCCGGCGCATGTCCCACTCGTCCTGCCAGGCGCCGGGCTCCTCGCCCAGATAGCGGAAGCGAACCGCCCTCGTGACCGGGTCCACCAGGATCGGCGCGAGGCGGTCCATGGCGAGCCGGTCGGGCAGGACCTGCTGGCGCAGCGTCAGCCCCGTCGTCTCGCTGGAGAAGCTCACCGCGGTGAACGCGATCGGGGCGAGGGCGGGGAACGGCGGCGAGAGCGTGGCGAAGGTGAGCCGATCGGGCCGGCCCTCGAAGAGGATGCGCGGCTCCTGCTGCCGCTCGGGCGCGAGCCGGTACGGGAAGGCCCCGTCCAGCGCGCGCTCCAGCAGGATCACCACGCTGCGCGCGTGGTCGAGCTTCGCGGTGCGCTCCTCGCCTTTGTTCCAGGCGGCCAGGCCCACGCGGAGGCCGCCGAGCGCGATCACCAGCACCGCGGCGGCGATGCCCAGGGCGAGGACCAGCTCGACCAGGGTGAAGCCGTGGATCGCGCGCCCCCTCCCCCTCCCCCGCCCCCCCGGCCCCGCGCCCCGGGGGGGGGCGAGGGTTCCTCTCCGTCCTACTCCCTCTCCCCTCTGGGGTGAGGGGTGCCTCGCGCCACGCCCGCGCCTCATCGCGCCGCGTCCTCCGCGACGGCGCGCAGGCTTGCCAGCTCGAGCGTGCGGTTGCGCCCCCATCGCACCGCCACCGAGAGCGCGTAGAGGTGGAGCTGCGGCCCGGCGCCGGGCGTCAGCTCCTCGGGCACCGGCACCAGCGTCACGCGCCGCTCCCACTGAAAGCGCCCCTCCCGGCCCGCCTCCGCGCTCTCCTCGATCACGTCGGTGGCGCGCGCGACGCGGTCCGCCACGATCACGGCCTGCTGGTAGTCGTCGGAGAGGTGGAGCAGGCGGAGGCCCTGGGACGAGAGCTGCATCAGGGCGACGATGGCGACCGCCAGGATGGTCAGCGCCACCAGCACCTCGATCAGGGTGAACCCGCGGTTCATGGGCCCGCTCACCGGGTGCTCACGCGTCCGGTCAGCGCGTCCACCGTGATCACGTACACGCGGGGGCCGGGTGATGCGAGGGTGAAGCGCGCCCCGCTCGACATGCCGTGCGGGAGGAACGTCACGCGGGGCGGCGGCGGGTCCGCCGCGATGCGGAGCGGCGGCCAGACGGCGCGGCGGGCGCGTACCGCGGCGTCGCCCTCCCGCCCGGCCACGCGCATGACCAGCGCGTGGCTCTCGCGGTCCACGACCACCTCGAGGGGCTCCTGGCGCGTGACGGCCTGCTCGCGGGCCGCGCGGAGGAACGCGGCCACCGCGCCCACCTCGGCGCGGGACCGCGCGCGGTCGGCGGTGCGGCCGACGCCGGGGGCCACGACCGCCGCGGCGATCGCGAGCACGGCGAGGACCACGACGAGCTCCATGAGAGAAAACCCCCTCACCACCAGGCCCCTCACCACCAGGCCCCTCACCCTGCCCTCTCCCCAGAGGGGAGAGGGATTGGGGAACCCTCGCCCCCGGAGGGGGAGAGGGTAGGGTGAGGGGGCGGCGTCACTTCGCTTCCCACGAGGTGACGTCGCCGTTCTCGCCGTCGCCCCCGGGCCCGCCGTCGGCGCCGTGGGTCCAGATGTCGTAGTCGCCGTGATCGCCCGGGCAGCACTTGTACTGGTAGGCGCGGCCCCACGGATCGGCCGGCACCGCGGGCTTCTTCAGGTAGGGCCCGTTCCACGCCGTCACGTTCGGGTTCTGCACCAGCGCCTGCAATCCGGCTCCCGCCGGCGGGTAGGCGCCGACGTCGAGCCGGTACTGGTCGAGCGCAGCGCCGAGCAGCTCGATCTGCGCCTTGGCGGTGGCCTGCTTGCTCTGCCCCACGCGGCCGAAGAGGCGCGGCCCCACGAGCCCCGCGACCAGCCCGAGGATGATGATGACGACCAGCAGCTCGATCAGCGAGAAGCCGCGCTGGTCCCGCAGGAGCCGCCTCATAGCGGCAGATCGGTCACGGAGAGAATGGCCAGGAGCATGGCGACCACGATGAACCCCACCACCAGGCCCATGACCAGGATGATGCAGGGCTCGGCCAGCGCGATCAGGCGCTTGACCAGCTTGCGCGTGTCGGCCTCGAGCGACGCCGCCACCTGCAGCAGCGTCTCCTCGAGCCGACCCGTCTCCTCGCCCACCCGCACCATGTGAATGGCCAGGGGCGGGAAGGCGCCGGCCTCGGCCATAGGTTGGGCGAGGCCGGCGCCCCGCCGAGCGCCGTCGCCCAGGCCCTCGACGGCGCGGGCCAGCACCTGATTGCCCAGCATGTCCTTGACGACGGTGAGGGCCGGGATCATCGCGACGCCGCTCCGGAGGAGCGTGCCCAGGATCCGGGTGAAGCGCGCCACCTCGGTCTTGACGATGACCTCGCCCGCGAGGGGCAGTCGGAGCAGGAGCCGGTCGGCGCCGAGGCGCCCGCGCGCCGTCGACAGGACCATGCGGCTCGCCAGCGCGCCGCCCACGGCGAGCAGGGCGAGCAGCCACCAGTACCGGTGGATCAGGCCGCTGGCCTCGAGCAGGATCAGCGTGGGCAGGGGGATCGTCGCGCCCAGATCCTGGAAGATCACCGCGAACCGCGGGATCACGAAGGCCATGAGAAAGACCACCGCGGCCGCGCCCACGCCGGTGAGGAGCACGGGATAGATGAGCGCGGAGACCAGGGCGTCGCGGAACTCCTGCGACTCCTCCAGGAAGCCGGCGAGCCGGCGCAGCGTCGTCTCGAGCACCCCGCCCTTCTCGCCCGCGCGCACCATGTTGATGTAGAGCCGCGAGAAGGGGCGCGGGTGGTGCTTGCCGAGCGCGTCGGCCAGCGAGCTGCCGCCCTGCACGCTCCGCAGCACGTCGCCCGTGATGGCGCGCAGCCGCGGCGTCGGCGCCAGCTCGGCCTGGATCGCCAGCGCCCGGTCGAGGGGAAGCCCGGCCTCGATCAGCGTGGCGAGCTGCTGGGTGAACGCGACCAGATCGCGCCCCGCGACGCGACCGCGCCCGGTCTCGGGCCAGGCGAGGCCCAGCACCCGCCGCCGCTGATCCTGCGCGTCGACCTTGATCGGGAAATACGCATCGCGCTGCAGGCGCTCCACGACGGCCCGCGCGTCGGCCGCCTCCATCACCCCGTCGATGGTCTGCCCCCGCCGGTCGGCCGCCCGATAGCTGAACACGGTCATGGCGTTGTCAACCGACCCTCACCCTGCCCTCTCCCTGGAAGGGAGAGGGAGAGAAGCCCCAAACCTCCTCTGAGGAGAGCGCCGCCACAACCCTCTCCCCTCTGGGGAGAGGGCAGGGTGAGGGGCTCGAGGGTGAGGGGCCGGAAGGTGCGCGCCTCACGCATCCTCCTGCGTGACCCGCAAGATCTCCTCGACGGTGGTGAGCCCGGCGCAGGCCTTCGCCCAGGCGTCCTCCCGCAGCGGGACCATTCCCTGCGCCAGCGCGTGGCGGCGGAGCTCGCCGGCGGGCGCCTTGCGCACCACCAGGCTCCGCGCCTCCTCGGTGATCCGGAACAGCTCGTAGATGCCGGTGCGCCCGCGATAGCCCGTCCCCCGGCAGTCGTCGCAGCCCTTGCCGCGGAACAGCTCCACCGCGGTCGCGTCGGTGACGCCGAGCGCGAGCAGCTCGGCCGGGTCCGGGTGGTCGGGCGCCCGGCAGGCCGGGCAGATGCGGCGCACCAGCCGCTGGGCGAGCACGCCGCTGAGCACGGAGGAGACCAGATAGGGCTCGCAGCCCATGTCCTGCAGCCGGGTGACGGCGGCGGGCGCGTCGTTGGTGTGCAGCGTGGAGAAGACCAGGTGCCCGGTCAACGCGGCCTGGATGGCGATCTCCGCCGTCTCCAGATCCCGGATCTCTCCCACCATGATGACGTCCGGGTCCTGGCGCACGATGTGGCGCAGGCCGGAGGCGAAGGACAGCCCGATCTTGGGCCGCACCGGGATCTGGTTGACGCCCTTGAGCTGGTACTCGACCGGGTCCTCGACGGTGATGATCTTCTGATCGGGCCGGTTGATCTTGTCGAGCGCCGCATAGAGCGTGGTGGTCTTGCCGGAGCCGGTGGGCCCCGTCACGAGCAGGATGCCGTGCGCCTGGCGGATCAGGGCCTCGAAGGCGCGGGCGGCGGCCGGCGAGAAGCCGAGCCGGTCGAAGGGCAGGAACACCGACGACCGATCCAGCAGCCGCATCACGATGGACTCGCCGTGGATCGTGGGCACCGTCGAGACGCGGATGTCCACGCGCCGGCCCCCGGGCGCGGTGACCCGGATGCGCCCGTCCTGCGGCAACCGCCGCTCGGCGATGTTCATCTCGGCCATGATCTTGATCCGCGAGGTCAGCGCGGCCTGCAGCCGGCGCGGCGGGGCCTCCTGGTCGTAGAGCAGCCCGTCGATGCGGTAGCGCACCCGCAGGCTGTCCTCGAAGGGCTCGATGTGGATATCGGAGGCATCCGCGGCGAGCGCTTCCTCGATCAGGAGATTGACGAGCCGGACCACCGGGGCCTCGAAGGCCAGGCCGCGGAGGTGGTCGACGTCGTCCTCCGGCTCCGCCTGGCGGTCGGCCCCGGCCGGGCCCATGCCCTCGACGATCTTCTGGAGCGCCGTGTTGGCGCCGTAGGCCCGCTCGATAGCCTCGAGGATGGCGGGGCCGGGGGCGACACAGAGCTTGATGGTCAGGGGCAGGCTCTGCCGGAGCTCGTCGAGCAAGATCGGATTCGTGGGCTCCGCGGTCGCGACCGTCACCGTCGTGCCGTCGACGGCGATCGGGCACGCCACGTACTGGCGCAGGTACTTGGGCGAGAGCTCCTTGAGGGCGGGCGGCGTCGAGGGCAGCTCCTCGGCGGCCATCCACGCCAGCCCCTGCTGGGCCGCCACTGCCTTCAGGTCGTCGTCGGCGCCGGCCGCGCCGATGGCGACCAGCGCCTCGCCGAGGCGCTGGCCCTCGGATGGCTTTCGGGTCAGTGGGTCCTTTCTCACCGTGCGCGAAGTATCCGGTTCGCGACGAGAGCACGTCAATCATGCGGACATTTCGACACGTGTGTCCAAATTGTTGCAGCGAGCACAGGCCGCCTACACGTTCCGCTTGACTGGATTCCATGGGCGGTCTTTCCCTCGTCGCGGACACGGGAGGGATGGTGTTCCAGCGATCCGCATCTGCCGCGTGGCGCATCCGGGAGGTGTTCGGGCACTTCGACGAGATATGCCGGCGGCTGGAGCGCCTGGAGCAGGAGTACTACGCGATGAGCGGGATCTGGCGGCGCTGAAGGAGCATGTCGGGCTGCTGCTGGCGAGGATCGCGGAGGTTGAGCGGCGGCTGGAGACGTAGATCACCCGCCCCCTCACCCTGGCCCTCTCTCCCTCCGGGGGAGAGGGGATTAGCGGCGCTGCTTGGTGCGGGCGGTTTCTACCAGGGCGGCCACGCGGTCGTGGTCTTCGCCTTTGGGGACCAGGGTCAGGAAGTGCTCCCAGGATTTCACGGCGCCCGCGTAGTCTTGCTTTTGCTCGTAGAGGACCTGGCCGCGGTAGAGATAGGCGGGGGCGTACCTCGGATCGATCGTGAGCGCCTTGTCGAAGGTCTCGAGCGCGGAGTCGGCGTGGCCGCCGACGGCGACGATGAGGCCCATGTGGGTCATGGCGTCGACGTTGCGCTCATCGCGCTTGAGCACGGCCTGGTAGGCGGCGATGGCCTCCGAGTAGCGGCCCTCGAAGAGGCTCTGGCGCGCGGCCTGGAGCATGCCGGCCAGCATCTCGGGCGGGATCGGCTTGCCCGGCTCGAGGCGGACGGTGGGCGGGCCGACCGGCGACGGTGGCGGGCCCGGCACCGGGATGCGGGCGCCCGGTGGGGTGAAAGTCTCGTCGCGCTCGGTGAAGCGGCCGGCGTTGACGCCGATGATCACGCCGAAGACCAGGAGCACGACGGCGCCGGCCGCGAACGTGGCCGGGTGCCGGGTCCAGGACGCGCGCGGAGCCGCCTCCCGCGCGGGGGCGGGCTCGACGGCCGCGAGTCGCACCGGCTCCGGGCCCAGCGCGTCGAGCTCGGTGATCAGCGCGGCGGCGCGCGTTTCGTAGCGCTCGCGCAGGCTCTGATAGTCGAGGTCGGAGAGATGACCCGCCTCGTGGTCGAACTCGAGCTCGCGCAGCGCGCGGTAGAGCGCGGCCTTCTCCTCCTCCAGCTCGAGCCGGCGGTCATCCCGGGGGCGCTCGGCGGCCGCCGGCCCCGCGTCGTCGGGGCGGCCGCGGAGCAGGGGCCAGAGCACGATCGCGAGCGCGGGCACCACGATCGCGACGATCAGCGTGATCTGGAGCGCGGTCACGGCTCGCGCTCGGCCATCTCGCGCAGGATGCGCTCGCGCATGGCGGCGTCCGGCCGCGCGACGACGGGGGCGGAGGCGGCGCGACGGCTCCAGCGCCGCGTCAGCACCACGACCAGCACCAGGCCGGCGGCCAGGCCCACAAAGGGGACCACCCACACCAGCAGGTTGAAGCCCTGGCGCGGCGGGGCGAGCAGGATCCAGAGACCATACTTCTCCACGAAATAGGCCTTCACCTGCTCGGGGCTCTCGCCGGCGGCGAGCCGCTCGCGGACAATGGCCTTCATCTGATGCGCGGTCTCCGAGGGCGAGTCGGCCACCGAGAGGCTCTGGCAGACCACGCAGCGGAGCTGGGCCGCCACCTCATTTACCACCTCTTCGCTCACCGGCGCGGCGGCGAGGGGGGAGCCGGCCCCGAGGGCCACGATCAGGAGCAGGACGGCCGCCAGCGCGCGGCTCACGCCGGCTCCGCCAGCAGCGTCTCGACGTGCCGCTTCACGATCTCGTCGGTGACCGCGCCGACCTGCTTGAAGCGCACCCGGCCCTGGCGATCGATGAAGAACGTCTCGGGGACGCCGTAGACGCCGTAGTCCACCGAGACGCGCCCCGAGGGGTCCGGCGCGTTCGGGAAGGTGTGCTTGAACCGGTCGAGGAAGCGCCGGGCCGGCTCCTCCTTGTCCTGGATGTTGACGCCGACCAGGACGACGCCGCGATCCCGGTAGGTCTGCCAGGCCCGCTCGAGGCTCGGGGCCTCGTCGTAGCAGGCCGGGATGCACCACGAGGCCCAGAAGTTGACGACCACCACCTGCCCGCGAAGCGATTCCAGCGAGATCGGCTTGCCGTCGAAGGTTGTCAGCGCGAACGGCGAGGCCGGCTTGCCCACCAGCGGGGAGGGGATGACGCGCGGGTCGGTGCGGAAGCCGTAGGCTAGCAGCACCAGCACCGGCACCACCGCGAGCGGGATCGCCCAGCGGAGCACGCGCGCGCGGCCGCTCATGCCGCGGTGGGCTGGCCCGCGCCGAGGGTCAGCACCAGCCCGCCGATCCAGAGCCACGAGACCATGCGGTTGATCTGCACCTTGATGGTGGCGTGGGAGCCGTCGCGGGCGAACTCGCCCAGCACCAGGTAGAGATCCTCGATGAAGCCCAGCCGGTAGTCCACCGCCGCGATCGGGGTCTGCTCCTGCGGGTAGAACTTCTTGGCCGGCGTGAGGACGGTAAAGGGGCCCCGGCGATCGGTCACCGTGAAGGTCCCGGTGACCTTGAAGTGGTTGGACTCCTCGGAGGCCTGCAGGCCGTCGAAGCGGATCGTGTAACCGCCGAGCTCCAGGCTCTCCCCGCGATTGACCGTGGCCTCGTGCTGGGTGGACCAGGCCTGTGATCCCGCCACGCCGAGGGCGATCACCAGGATGCCCAGATGCACCACGAAGCCCCCGTAGCGGCGGTTCTGGCGCAGCGCGAGCCCCCAGGTGGCCTCGCGCCAGCCGTCGCCGGTGCGCCGCCGCGCGCGGGCAGCGCGGCCGAAGTCGAGCGCGATGGTGGCGGCGACGAAGAGCACCAGGGCGAAGCAGAGCAGCACGATGGCGTTGCCCACCCCGAGGGCCCAGCAGAGCGCGGCGCCCCCGATGCCGACCAGGACCGGCTTGAGGAAATTGCGCCGGAGGTTCTCAGCGGAGGCGCGGCGCCAGGCGATCAGCGGGCCCACGCCCATCAGGAAGATCAGGGCCAGGAAGATCGGGATGCTGACCAGGTTGAAGAAGGGCGCGCCCACGCTGACCTTCACGC
This sequence comes from Candidatus Rokuibacteriota bacterium, assembly GCA_040902305.1. Taxonomy (GTDB): domain Bacteria; phylum Methylomirabilota; class Methylomirabilia; order Rokubacteriales; family CSP1-6; genus CAMLFJ01. The sequence continues at coordinate 51,285 of JBBDXN010000146.1, forward strand.
CCTTCACCGCTTCCGACAGCAGCGGGAACACGGTGCCGAAGAAGACGGTGAAGGCCGCGGCCACCAGGAAGAGGTTGTTCAGGAGGAAGGCGGACTCGCGCGAGACGATCGAGTCGAGCTCGCTCTGCCCCCGCAGCCGGTCCAGGCGCCACGCGAGCATCGAGAAGGCGCCGAGCACGACCAGGGCCAGGAAGGCGAGGAAGAACTGGCCGACCGAGCCCTGGCTGAACGCGTGGACGGAGCCGATGATGCCCGAGCGGGTCAGGAACGTGCCGAAGAGCGTGAGGCTGAACGTGAGGATGATCAGGGTCAGGTTCCAGAGCTTCAGCATGCGCCGCCGCTCCTGGATCATCGCCGAGTGCAGGAACGCGGTGGCGGTGAGCCACGGCATGAAGGCCGCGTTCTCCACCGGGTCCCACGCCCAGTAGCCGCCCCAGCCGAGCACGTGATAGCTCCACCAGCCGCCGATCAGGAGGCCGAGCGAGAGGAAGTACCAGGCCACGATGGTCCAGCGGCGGGTGATCGTGATCCACTCGTCCCCGGTGCGGCCCACGATGAGGGCGGCCATCGCGAAGGCGAACGGCACCGTGAAGCCGGTGAAGCCCAGGTAGAGCGCCACCGGGTGCGTGATCATCCCGGAGTCCTCGAGCAGCGGGTTGAGGCCGCGGCCGTCGGCGGGGATGGGCGCGAGGCGCTCGAAGGGCGGCGCCGGGATCGTCATCACGAGGAGGAAGAACGAGGAGACGCCGAGCATCACCGCGAGGGTCCACGGGTAGAGCTGCGGCTGCGCGCGTCGATAGCGGCGCACCACGATCAGGGTGTACAGCGACAGCATCCACGCCCACAGGATGATCGAGCCCTCGAGCGCGCCCCAGAGCGCGGTGATGCGGTAGTAGAACGGCGTGCCGCGGTTCGTGTTGCTGGCCACGTACTTCACCGAGAAGTCGAAGGTGAGGAAGGCGTAGACCAGCAGCAGCATGCAGGCGGTGATGAGCAGCCAGACGCCGATCGCGGCGCGCTCGGAGGAGCGCCGCAGGTCGGGCCGATGCCTCGAGCCGCTCAGGGCGGCCGCGCCGGCGCCGTACACCGCCAGCAGCAGGGCCGCCACCGTCAGCGCGTAGCCCAGCTCCGGCGTCATGGCTTGCCGTCTCCGCCGCGCAGGGTCTTGAGCAATTCCTGGTAGCCCGCCTGGCTCGCGTCGTGGGGGGCCTTGTACTCCTCCGAGTGCTTGGCCAGGATGGTCGCGGCCTGGAAGTAGCCGTCGCGGCTCCAGGTGCCCTCGACGACGGCGCCGCGCGCCTCCGCGAAGAGATCGGGCGGCGTGCCACGATGGCGCACCGGCACCGTGGCCTGGCCGTCCGAGAGCGTGAAGCGCAGGTCGAGGCTCCGGGGATCCCACGAGAGCGTGCCGGGCTGGACCATGCCGCCGAGGCGATAGGCCTTGCCGGGCACCGCGGCTGCGCCCAGCTCGCTCGGGGTGACGAAGTACACCACCGACTGGGTCACGCCCGCGTACACGAGATAGGCGAGCGCGGCCACGATGACGAGGCCGCCTCCGATGAACTTCGCCTTGCGGTTCATGCCGCGCGCGGTTTCGCGGGCCGGCGCGCGGCGAGCGCGCGGGTCCGGCGCGCCAGGTGGCGCCAGTAGGCGAGGAGCGCGACGGCGGCGATGCCGTACGCGGCGAGCACGTAGCCCCAGTTGGCCGGCATCAGGTCTGCTCCTCGAGGCGGGCGATCTCCATCCGCCGCGACAGGAAGTAGGCGAACAGCAGGGTGAACGCCACCCAGTTCACGAACAGGGCGAGCCCGATGGCCGGATCGATGGGGGACCGCTCGGGCCCCAGGATCGTGGAGGGCTGGTGCAGCGCCCGCCACCACTTGACCGAGAAGTGGACGATCGGGATATTGACCGCGCCGAGGATGCCGACCACCGCCGCGTAGCGGGCCCGCGCGTCGGGCTCCTCGATCAGGCTGCGCAGCAGGAGATAGCCCACGTAGACCAGGAACAGCACTGCGGTCGAGGTGAGCCGCGCGTCCCAGGTCCACCAGGTGCCCCAGGTCGGCTTGCCCCAGATCGAGCCGGAGACGATGGTGAGACCGGTGAACAGCACGCCGATCTCGCCGGCCGCGCCGGCCAGGCGGTCCCAGCCGGCGCGGCGAGAGGCCAGGTAGCCGATGCTGCCGAGCAGGACGAGCCCGAAGGCCAGGTAGGCGGTGAGCACCGCCGGCACGTGGAGATACATGATGCGCTGCACGTTGCCCTGCACGGCCTCGCGGGGGGCATAGCCGAAGCCGGCGGCGAGGCCCGCCACCAGTCCCAGCACCGTGAGCCAGCCGAGCGCGCGCGTCATCTCAACCTTCCAGCACGAACTCGAACGTGAGCAGCCCGATCGTGATGTAGACGAGATCGGCGCCGGCGAGCAGCTTGAGCCAGTGGGCCACGTCGGCCAGCGGCTGGCCCAGCAGCAGGGCCTGGGTGGCGCTCACGGTGGCGAGCAGGATCGGCACCTGCACGGGCAGGAGCAGCACCGGGAAGAGCAGCTCGCGGGCGCGTATCTGGGTGGTCATCGCCGCGAAGAGCGTGCCCACCGCCGCGAGGCCGATGGTGCCCAGCGCCAGGACCAGGGCCAGCGGCGCGGCCGGCGTCCAGAGATCCACGTTGTAGAACACGGCGAAGAGTACCACCAGGATGATCTGGACGGCCGTCATCAGCACGCAGTTCCCCGCGAGCTTGCCGAGATAGATGGCCGACTTGTCGCCGGGGGTGAGCCGCAGGCCCTCCCAGCAGTCGTTCTCGCGCTCGCCGAGGAAGCTCCGGCCGAGGCCGAGCAGCCCGGCCAGGATGAAGCCGAGCCAGAGCAGGCCCGGCACCGCGGCGGCCAGGCGCTCGCGATCCGGGCCCAGCGCGAACTGGAAGAGGAAGAGCAGCAGCAGGCAGAAAAACACCAGTGCGTTGGCGTGCTCCTTCGCCCGCCGCTCGATCAGGAGGTCTTTCCAGAGCACTATCAAAGCGCGCCTGGTGTAAGACGAGACCGCGCTGCGGCTGCGCTCCTTCGCGCAAGCGGATGTCCAGCTCGCTCGAACGTCGCGGATCTCGGGTCGGCGGTTGGGCTCCTTCGCGCCAGCGCTCATCCGAGCTGCACGCCCGCTCACGCCTCGGCCCCGTCGGTGAGGCTCTCGTAGAGGCGATGGAGCTCCTCGGGTGAGAGATCTGTGGCGGGCCGGTCGATCAGGAGCCGGCCGCTGCCCAGGATGGCGACGCGATCGGCCACGCCGAGCCCGCCGCCGAAGCTGTGGGTGGCGATCACCGCGGCGCCGCCGGCCGCCTTGAAGCCCAGCAGGAACTCGTTCACCCATTTCCGCCCGCGCCGGTCGAGCCCGGTGAAGGGCTCGTCGAGCAGGAGCAGGCGCGCCTGGGCCAGGAGCACGCGGGCCAGCCCGAGCCGCCGCTTCATGCCGGCCGAGAAGGTGCGCACGCGCTCGGCGGCCTCGCCGTCGAGCGCGAGCTGCGCGAGCGCGCCGGCGAGCCGCGCGGCCGCGGCGTCGCCGCCGCGCATGGTCTCCCAGAAGCGCAGGTTCTCCCGCGCGGTGAGGTCTTCGTAGACGTAGGAGCCGTGGGCTACCATGCCGATCAGCGCGCGCGCGCGCTCGGGCTCGCGGAGGGCGTCGCCGCCGCCGATCCGCAGCGTCCCGCCGGTGGGACGGAGCAGGGTGGCGAGGATTCGAAGCAGCGTGGTCTTGCCGGCGCCGTTGGGGCCGAGCAGGGCCAGGCACTGGCCGGGGCCCAGCTCGAAGGAGACGCCGTCGATCACGCTGTTGGACCCGTAGGTCTTCCGGAGCTCCCGCGCCGCGATCATGTCCGTGAAAAAGGGGAAACGGTGGCCCGTCTCCCCCGACCCGCTACGAAGACTGGGTAGGACCCGACGATCGCCTTACCTGGCCGGGGAATTGGCCATGGCGCGCAGCCGCGCCACCCGCTCCGCGATGGGCGGGTGCGTCGCGAACAGGGTGGTCCAGCCGCCGCCGGTGAGGGGATTGACGATGAACAGATGCGCGGTCGCGGGCGTGGCGTGCATCGGCGCCACCTTGGACGCCATCTCGAGCTTCTCGAGCGCCTTGGCCAGGCCCCAGGGCTGGCCGGCGATCTTGGCGCCGCTGGCATCGGCCTGGAACTCCCGGGAGCGCGAGACCGCGAGCTGGATCAGCATGGCCGCGATCGGGGCCAGCACGATCATCAGCAGCCCGCCGACCAGGCCGCCGCCCCCCGACTCGGAGTTGTCGCTGTCGCGCCGGCCGCCGCCGAAGATCATCGCCCACTGGGCCATCTGGGCCATGTACGTGATGGCCCCGGCCAGGGTGGCGGCGATGGCCATGATCAGCGTGTCACGGTTCTGCACGTGGGACAGCTCGTGGGCCAGCACGCCCTCCAGCTCGTCCTCGCTCATGATGCGGAGGATCCCGTCCGTGACCGCCACCGCGGCGTGCTGCGGGTTGCGGCCGGTGGCGAAGGCGTTCGGGGTCTCTTGCGGGATGATGTAGACCCGCGGCATCGGCATGCCCGCGCGGGTCGCCAGGGTCCGGACGATGCGGTAGAGCCCGGGGGCCGACGCCTCGTCCACCGGCTGGGCCCGGTACATGGCGAGCACGATGCGGTCGGAGAACCAGTAGCTCCCGAAGTTCATCACCATGGCCAGCACGAAGGCCATGACCATGCCGCTTTGCCCGCCGAGCGCCCCGCCGATGAGCACGAGCAGCATGGTCAGGGCCGCCAGCAGGACACCGGTCTTCATGAGGCTTGCCATGGTGCTCATCCTCCCGACCGAATGCTAGCAGTCGACCCCCGGACCGTCAAGCAAGTGGGGAGGTTAGCGGGCATTGGAGTTGACAAGGGGTACCCCCGTGCTTATACTGACGCGTCTCAAGGGAAACTCCTTAATTGACAGAAAGTTAGGCGAGGTTGTTCACGTGCTCATCCAGGTTGCCGACATTCCCCCCGACGGGCTGCGTATCGAGGGAACCGCCGACTTCCCGCGGCCGTTCCAGGATGCCGCCTGGACCCTCGACGACCTCGCGCTGACCGTCGAGAAGGACGGTGACACGGTCTTCGTCCGCGGGGATCTCTCGGCCCGGGTGCCGCTCACGTGCGGGCGGTGCCTGGAGGCCTACGCGGTGGCCGTCCACCCGACGGTGGATGCCCGCTTCGTGCCCGCTCCGGCGACCCGTGGGGAGGAGCGCGAGCTGGGCACCGCCGACCTCGAGACGGACGTCTATCAGCACGGGAGCCTCGACCTCACGGCCCTGCTCGAGACCGAGACTACCCTGGCCCTGCCCATGAAGCCGCTGTGCCGGGAAGCCTGCCGCGGGCTGTGCCCCGTGTGCGGCGGCAACCGCAACGCCACGGCCTGCGCGTGCGAGACGCGCGCGCCCGACCCCCGCTGGACGGCCCTCAAGGACTGGGCCGGCCGGCCGAGATAGAGGAGACAGGAGCGACCCGATGCCTCTGCCCAAGCGACGACACTCCAAGACCCGCGGCCGCAAGCGGCGCACGCACTACAAGATGGTCGCCCCCACGCGGTCTCTCTGCCCGCAGTGCCGCGAGGTCAAGCCCCCCCACCACATCTGCCCCCACTGCGGTTTCTACAAGGGGCGGGAAGTCATCTCGGTCGAAGGAGAATAGCTTCCGGCCGAGCCCGGCCGTGCCATAAGATCGGCGCCATGAAGATCGCGGTCGACGCCATGGGAGGCGATTTCGGCCCGGCCGTCGTGGTCGAGGGCGCGGTGGCGGCGTGCCGGGAGTTCGGGCTGGCCTCGGTGCTGGTGGGGGACCGGGCGGCCATCGAGCGGGAGATCGGGCGGCTCGGGGCCCAGGACCTGCCGGTCACGGTGCGTCACGCCTCGCAGGTGGTGGGGATGGCGGAGGCGCCCTCGCAGGCGCTCCGCCGCAAGCGCGACTCGTCGCTGCGGGTGGCCGCCGAGCTGGTGAAGGAAGGCGAGTGCGGCGCCATCGTCTCCGCGGGCAATACCGGCGCGGCCATGGCGATCAGCATGTACGTGATGGGCGTGCTGCCGGGGGTGGACCGGCCCGCGATCGCGGCGCCGCTGCCGAGCCTGGCCGGCTACACCGTGCTGATCGACGCGGGAGCCAACGTGGATCCCAAGCCCCGCCAGCTCTTCCAGTTCGCGGTGATGGGGCACGTCTACTCGCGGCACATCGTCGGCAAGGACAATCCGCGGGTCGGCCTGCTGTCGGTGGGGGAGGAGGAGGGCAAGGGCAACGAGCTCACCCGCGAGGCCTACGAAGCCCTGCGCGGCTCGTCGCTCAACTTCATCGGCAACATCGAGGGGCGCGACATCTACAACGGGCGCTGCGACGTGGTGGTGACCGACGGCTTCACCGGCAACGTCTGCCTCAAGGTCTCCGAGAGCCTGGCCGAGATGCTCACCGCGATGATCCGCGAGGAGCTGTCGCGCGACATCCTCTCGGTGGCGGGGGCGGCCCTGTCCCGGCGGGCGTTCGCGCGCCTGAAGCGCCGGGTGGACTACACCGAGATGGGCGGGGCCCCCTTGCTCGGCATGAACGGCGCCGCCATCATCTGCCACGGGGCCTCGCCGGTGAAGGCGATCAAGAATGCGGTGCGCGTGGCCGCCGACTGGGTGCGCAACGACGTGAACCAGCACATCAAGACCGCGCTCGAGGCCGAGGCCGTCCTCGCCGAGGGACGGGAGGGAGGCCGCGAATGAACCGGGCTCGCATCATCGGCGTGGGCGCGTTCGCACCGAAGCGGATCCTGACCAACCGGGAGCTCGAGAAGATGATCGAGACCTCCGACGAGTGGATCGTCCAGCGCACCGGGATCCACGAGCGCCACATCGTCGACGAGGGCGAGGGGCCGGCGGACCTGGCCATCCGGGCCGCCCAGCAGGCGATGGAGCGGGCCCAGGTCACCGCGGAGGAGATCGACTTCATCGTGGTGGGCACCACCGCGGGGGACATGCATTTCCCCACCACCGCCAACCTCGTCCAGCACCGCCTGGGCTGCCGCAACGCGGGCTCGGTGGACGTCTACGCGGCCTGCTCGGGCTCGGTCTACAGCCTGTCCATCGGCGCCCAGTACGTCCAGACCGGCAAGTACCGCACCGTGCTGTGCATCGGGGCCGACTGCCTCTCCCGCATCACCGACTTCACCGACCGCGGTACCTGCATCCTGCTCGCCGACGCGGCAGGGGCGGCGGTGCTCCGCCCTTCCCCCGACGAGTCGGGCATCATCGACACCGATCTCTACTCGGACGGCCGCTACGGCGATCTGCTGATCCAGCCCGCGGGGGGCTCGCTGCGTCCCGCCACCCACGAGACGGTGGACCAGGGGCTGCACTTCGCCAAGATGAAGGGCAACGAGGTCTTCAAGGTCGCGGTGCGGATGTTCGGCGACTGCGCCGAGCGCATCCTGAAGAACAATGGCTTCGCGGCCGCCGACCTCGACCTCTTCGTGCCGCACCAGGCGAACCTCCGCATCATCGAGGCCGCGGTCAAGCGCCTCAAGCTGCCGATGGACCGCGTGATGCTCAACGTGGAGCGCTACGGCAATACCGGCGCCGCCTCGGTCTACGTGGCGCTCGAGGAGGCGTGGTCGACCGGTCGCCTCAAGACCGGCGATCTCGTGCTGATGGCCGCCTTCGGGGGCGGCTTCACCTGGGGCGCGGCGCTGCTGCGATGGTAGCGGGCGCGATCGCCTTCCTCTTTCCCGGCCAGGGCTCGCAGGAGGTCGGGATGGGCCGCGCCCTCGCGGAGCGCTCGCCCGCCGCGGCGGCGGTGTGGGCCGAGGCGGACGCCGCGCTCGGCTTCCCGCTCTCGACGCTCTGCTTCGAGGGGCCCGCCGCCGACCTCGCCCTGACTGCGAACACCCAGCCCGCCGTGCTCACCACGAGCGTGGCCGCCACCGCCGCGCTGGCCGAGCGGGGCGTGACTCCGGGGCTGGCCGCGGGCCACAGTCTCGGCGAGTACTCCGCCCTCGTGGTCGCGGGCGCGCTGCGCTTCGCGGACGCGCTGCGGCTGGTGCGCCGGCGCGGCGAGTTCATGCAGGAGGCGGTGCCGGTGGGCACCGGCGCGATGGCCGCGCTGCTGGGCGTGGAGCTGGCGACCGCCGAGCAGGTCTGCGCGGAGGCCGCGCAGGGCGAGGTGGTCGGGGTGGCCAATATCAACTCGCCGGGCCAGATCGTCATCGCGGGGCACCGGAGCGCGGTGGAGCGCGCGGTCGCGGCGGCGGCGGCGCGCGGAGGCAAGAAGAGCGTGCTGCTCCCGGTGAGCGCGCCCTTCCACTGCGCGCTCATGAAGCCGGCGGCGGACCGCTTGGCCGCCGAGCTGGAGCGGGTGCCGGTGAGCGCCCCGCGCATTCCCGTGGTGAGGAACGCCGACGGCGGGGTGACCAGGACCGCGGACGAGGTGAAGCCCTTCCTGGTGCAGCAGGTGGCGAGCCCGGTGCGCTGGACGGCATGCACGGAGCGCCTGCAGCGCGAAGGGGCCACCGCGTTCCTGGAAGTCGGGCCGGGGCGCGTGCTGACCGGGCTGCTGAAGCGCACGCTCGACGGCGCGCGCGGCCACCCGGTGGAGGATCCGGCGTCCCTGGACCGGGCGGTCGCGGCGGTCGCGGGAGGCGCGGGGTGACCGAGGCGAAGGCCCTGGCCGGGAAGGTCGCGATCGTCACGGGCGGCAGCCGCGGTATCGGCCTGGCGATCGCCCGGTTGCTGGCAGAGGACGGCGCCTCCGTGGTAGTCTCGGGCCGCGACGCGGCGCGTCTCGACGCGGCGGCGAAAGAGCTGGAATCGCTGGGCGCCCCGTCGCTCGCGGTGGCGGCCGACGCGGCCAAGCGCGAGGACACCGATCGCTTGATCGACGCGACCCGGGAGCGGTTCGCGCGCATCGACGTGGTCGTGAACAACGCCGGGATCACGCGGGATCAGCTCCTGGTCCGGATGAAGGACGACGACTGGGACCAGGTGCTCGACACGAACCTGCGCGGCGTCTTTCTGATGACCCGCGCGGCGGCCAAGGTGATGATGAGGCAGAAGAGCGGGCGTATCGTGAACATCGCGTCCACCGCCGGGGCGATGGGCAATCCCGGGCAGGTGAACTACTCGGCGGCGAAGGCGGGGGTGATCGGGCTCACCAAGGCGGCGGCGCGGGAGCTGGCGCACTGGAACATCCTGGTGAACGCGGTGGCTCCCGGGTTGATCGAGACCGACATGGCGGCCGGGATTCCCGCGGAGGCGCGCGAGGCGATGCTCCAGCAGGTGCCGCTCAAGCGCATCGGCCAGGGCCGGGAGGTGGCGGAGGTGGTGCGGTTCCTGGCCGGCGACGGGGCGAGCTACATCACCGGCCAGACGATTCACGTCAACGGCGGCCTCTACGTCTAACTCGCCCCTCACCCTGCCCTCTCCCCTCAGGGGAGAGGGTGACTGAAATCCCTCGCCCCGAAGGGGGAGAGGGTAGGGTGAGGGGGATCTCACTATCAATCGCAGTCAGGAGGGGAGGGCATGGCGAAGCCGGTTGAGGAGCGCGTGAAAGAGATCATTGTCGAGCAGCTCGGGGTGGAAGAGGACGAGGTGTTGCCGGCCGCGAAGTTCATCGAGGACCTCGGGGCCGATTCTCTGGACACCGTCGAGCTGGTGATGGCCTTCGAGGAAGAGTTCGACCTCGAGATCCCGGACGAGGACGCCGAGAAGATCGCCACCGTCGGGGACGCCATCAGCTACATCAAGGAGAACGCCTGAGGGCCGGGCCAGGGGAGGGGCGCGTGGACGCGCGTCGAGTCGTCATCACCGGGGCGGGGGCGGTCACGCCGGTCGGCAACACCGCCGAGGAGTTCTGGGCCGCCCTGACGCAGGGGAAGTCGGGAATCGGGCCGATCACCCGGTTCGACGCGAGTCTCCTGCCCACCCGGATCGCGGGCGAGGTGAAGGGCTTCGACTCGCTTCGCTACATCGACAAGAAGGATGACCGCAAGTTCGACCCGTTTCTCAAGTACGCGGTGGCCTGCGGGGTGATGGCGGTGGAGGACGCGGGACTGGACCTGGAGCGGGTGGACAAGGACCGCTTCGGGGTCCTGGTGGGCTCCGGCATCGGCGGTCTCACGACGCTGCTGGAGACCCACAAGGTGCTGCTCGAGAAGGGGCCGGACCGGGTGTCCCCCTTCTTCATCCCGATGCTGATCGTGAACATGGCCTCCGGGCTCATCTCGATGCGCTTCGGGGCCAAGGGACCGAACTCCTCGGTGGTCACCGCCTGCGCGACCGGCAACCACGCGATCGGCGACGCGATGCGCATCATCCAGCGCGGCGACGCCGACGTGATGATCGCGGGCGGGGCCGAGGCCATCATCATTCCGCTGACCTTCGCGGGCTTCTGCCAGATGAAGGCGATGTCGACTCGGAACGATGATCCGGGCCGCGCGTCGCGCCCGTTCGACGCCTCCCGCGACGGCTTCGTGTGCGGGGAAGGGGGCGGCCTGGTCGTGCTGGAGTCGCTGGACCACGCCCTGGCCCGCGACGCGCGGATCTACGCGGAGGTGGTGGGCTACGCGATGACCGGCGACGCCTATCACATGACCGCGCCGGACCCGGAGGCGGACGGGGCCGCGCGGGCTATGACGCTCGCGGTCCGGGACGCGGGCATCGAGCCGTCGGCGGTCACCTACATCAACGCCCACGGGACGTCCACCCCCTACAACGACAAGTCGGAGACGAAGGCCATCAAGCGGGTCTTCGGCGAGCACGCGCGCAAGCTCGCGGTGTCCTCCACCAAGTCCATGACCGGCCACCTGCTGGGGGCGGCGGGCGGGATCGAGGCCATCGCCACCGCGTTCGCGATCTACCACGGGATCATGCCGCCCACCATCAACTACGAGACGCCGGACCCCGACTGCGACCTCGACTACGTCCCGAACCTGGCCCGCAAGCAGGACGTGGAGATCGCGCTCAGCAACGCGTTCGGGTTCGGGGGCACCAACGCCACGATCGTCCTCCGGAAGTATCGCGCCTAGAAGACTCGGAGGGGGCTGCGCCCCCTTCCGAACCTCCCCCAACGGCAGAGAGCGAGGGCGGAGCCCGCGCGGAAAGTGGGGCTCGATGGTCGCGGCTCATCCGGTGTCGACGGGACACCCGCCGCGTTGACCGCCGCGTCGGATCCGGGCGAGGTGCTGGGGCCGCGCCTGGGCCACGCCTTCCGTGATCCCGCGCGGCTGCGCGAGGCGCTCACCCATCGCTCCTTCACGAACGAGAATCCCGGCGTACCCGACAACGAGCGCCTCGCCCTCCTCGGCGATGCGGTCCTGGCCCTCCTCGTCGCCGAGCACTTGCTCGCGACCGCGCCCGCGGAGCCGGTGGGCGTGCTGACCCCGCGCCGGGCCGCGCTGGTCTCGGGCCAGAACCTCGCGCGCTGGGCCGGCGCGCTCGGCCTGGGCGCGCACCTGCGACTCGGGCGCGGGGAGGAGCAGATGGGCGGGCGCGAGAAGGAGTCGGTGCTCGCCACCGCGCTGGAGGCGGTGCTCGGGGTGATCTATCAGGAGGGCGGCCTCGACGCCGGCCGCCGGGCGGTGGCCCTCCTGGCCGTGTGGTAACCTGCCTCCATGCGCCTGTGGCCGTTCTCCCCGTCGACCGCCCACGAGACGAACGGGGCGCCCGCCGAGGGCTACGCGGTCGTCGAGGATCTGCTGCGCCGCAACATCGAGGACGTGTTCCGGGTGGAGCGGCAGGAAGTGCGGGGGGCGACCTTCGGCTGGGGCGGCCGGCTGCTCGTGGAGCCGGCGCGCGCGCTCACCCTGATCGAGCCGCGCCTGAAGCGCTTCGGCTACACCCCGTTCCTGGGCCGCCAGGGCGATCTGGTGTGGATCCGCGCGGTGCCCCTGGCCGACGTGGCGGAGCGCTCCCGATCGGGCGTCAACCTGCTGCTGTTCGCGCTCACGGTGCTCTCCACGCTGGCCGCCGGCTGCCTGATCACCGGGTCGTTCCCGTTCGTGACGTTCAATCCGTTCCTGCAGCCGCTCCGCCTGCTCGACGGCGTGCCGTTCTCCTTCACGCTGATCGCGATCCTGGGCACCCACGAGTTCGGCCACTACTTCACGGCCCGCTACTACGGCGCCTCGGTGAGCCTGCCGTTCTTCATCCCCGCGCCGCCGCCGATCTTCCTGTTCGGCACCATGGGCGCGGTGATCCGCATGCGGTCGCCCGCGCGCGACCGGAACTCGCTCTTCGACATCGCGGTGGCCGGGCCGCTCGCCGGACTCGTGGTGGCGGTACCCGCGCTGCTCCTGGGCTTGAGCTGGTCGCGGGTGGGAATGGTGCTGCCGGATCAGGGCGCGATCACATTCGGGGACTCGCTGCTGATGCGACTGCTCACCTGGATGGTCTTCGGGCCCATCCCGCCGGGGATGGACGTCTACGTGCATCCGGTCGCGCTCGCGGGCTGGGTCGGCCTCTTCGTCACCGCGCTCAACCTGTTCCCGGTGGGCCAGCTCGACGGCGGGCGCATCGCCTACGCCCTCGTCGGGCCCTGGCACCGCCGGGTGTCCATCATCACGTTCGTCGGTCTCCTCGCGCTCGGCGCGGTGTTCCGCTCGGCCAACTGGGTCGTCTTCGGCGCGCTCGTCCTGCTGCTCATGGGCTTCCATCACGCCCCGCCGCTGGACGACCTGACCCCGCTCTCCCGTCGCCGCTACGCGCTCGGCCTCTTCTGCCTGCTCCTGCTGATCGCGCTGATCCCGCCCGTCCCGATTCGATAGGCCGGGGTCAGGTCTTACATTACGACATTTCGACTACGACGTATCCCGGCTGAGACCCCGCCGCCCAGAAATGTCGTAATGTAAGACCTGACCCCACTCGTGTTGCAAGAGCTGACCTCGTGCGGGTAAGATTGCGGCGCTTTGCACCGCCGCTTTCTCGTCACGTCGCCTGTCACACGGGGGAGACACGTCCGTGCCTGAAGATCGGGCAGATCCGAAGGGCCTCGAAGCGCTGATCAGGAAGGGCCTCGTGGACACCGTGCTCACGGTGTTCGCCGACGGCCCCGGCCGCCTGATGGGCAAGCGCGTCGTGGGCCGCTACTTCCTCGACCACGTGCTCCACGAGGGCGTCCACGCCTGCATCTACCTCTTCACGGTGGACATGGAGATGGAGCCGCTGCCCGGCTTCAAGCTCGCCTCGTGGGAGCGCGGCTACGGCGACATGAAGCTTCATCCGGATCTGACCACCTGGCGGCTCCTGCCCTGGCTACCCAAGACCGCGCTGGTCTTCTGCGACGTCTACACCGAGGAGGGCGAGCCCATCGAGGAAGCGCCGCGCTGGGTCCTCCGGCGCCAGCTCGAGCGCGCGACCAAGGCCGGCTACCGGGTCAAGACCGCGTCCGAGCTCGAGCTGTACCTCTTCAAGGAGTCGTTCGACGAGGCGCGGGCCAAGCGCTACCACGGCCTCACCCCGGTCTCGAGCTACCGCGAGGACTACCACATCCTCCAGACCTCCAGGGAAGAGCCACTGGTTCGCGCGATCCGCAACGGGATGGAAGCGGCGCGCGTGCCGGTGGAGTTCTCCAAGGGCGAGTGGGGGCGGGGGCAGGAGGAGATCAACCTGCGCTACGCCGACGCGCTCGAGATGGCCGATCGCCACGTGCTCTACAAGCACGGGGTGAAGGAGATCGCCTGGCAGCAGGGCTGCTCGGTAACCTTCATGGCCAAGTACGACATGGGCGCGGCGGGCTCGTCGTTTCACCTGCACTCCTCGGTGTGGGACGCGGCGGCGCGCCGCAACCTGTTCGCGGCCAAGGACGGCGGCCGGCAGGGCACGCCGCTCTTCCAGCAGTGGCTGGCCGGCCAGATGGCGCTGGCGCGGGAGTTCGCGTACTTCTACGCGCCCACCGTGAACGCCTACAAGCGCTATCAGGCCGGCTCCTTCGCGCCGACCCGCATCGCGTGGGGCTGGGACAACCGCACCTGCGGCTTCCGCATCTGCGGCGAGGGCGGCGGTTTCCGGGTGGAGAACCGCATCCCGGGGGCGGACGCCAACCCGTACCTGGCCTTCGCGGCGCCCATCGCCGCGGGGCTCCGCGGGGGCGAGAACAAGCTCACCCCGCCCGCCATGTTAGACGGCAACGCGTACGACAGCACCCGGCTGCCCCAGGTGCCGAAGACGCTGCGCGACGGGCTGGCCGAGCTGGAGAAGTCGAAGGCGGCGCGCGAGGCCTTCGGGCCGAAGGTCGTGGAGCACTATCTGCAGCACGGGCGGCTCGAGCAGCAGAACTACGACCAATCCGTCACCGACTGGGAGCTGATCAGGCACTTCGAGCGAATCTAGGCCCCTCACCCTCGGGCCCCTCAACGTAGGGCCCCTCAACGTAGGACCCCTCACCCTGCCCACTCCCCAGAGGGGAGAGGGGGAACCCGAGAACCCTCGCCCCCGGAGGGGGAGAGGGCAGGGTGAGGGGGCGCGGAGACGATACGACATGGCAAGACTCAGGAACAAAGTCGCGCTGATCACCGGCGCGGGCATGGGGATGGGGCGCGAGGCCTCCGTGCTCTTCGCGGAGGAGGGCGCCCGGATCGTGGTGTGCGATCTCAACGGCGCGGCCGCCGCGGAGACGGTGGAGCTGGTGAAGAAGGCGGGCGGGGAGGCGCTGGCGGTGGTGGGAGACGTGGCGGTCGAGGCGGAGGTCCGGCGGATGGTCGAGGACGGCGTGCGCCGCTTCGGGGCGCTCCACATCCTCTATAACAACGCGGGCGTGTTGTGGAAGGACCGCGACCGGTCGGTGCTCGAGACCGACGGCGAGCAGTGGGACCGGGTGATGGCCATCAACCTCAAGTCGGTGTTCTGGGTGACCAAGCACGGCATCCCGCACCTCCAGGCCGCCGGCGGCGGATCCATCATTCTGGTGGGCTCGGTCTCGGCGCTCGCCGGGTTCACGCGGGCGCAGGACGCCTACACCGCGGCCAAGGGCGCGCTCATTTCGCTCAACAAGTCGCTGGCCATCCAGTTCGCCAAGGACGGTATCCGCTCGAACGTGATCCATCCGGGGATCGTGGAGACCCCGTTGCAGGCCCCCTATCTCAACGACGCGCTGCGGGCGGAGTTCAAGACCGGAATCCCCCTCGGCCGGATCGGCCAGCCCCGCGACATCGCGAACGCCGCGCTGTTCCTCGCCTCCGACGAGTCGTCGTTCATGACGGGGGCGGAGATGATCGTCGACGGCGGATTCATGGCTCAGTAAGGCTTCGATACGGAAAGACGCTGACGGAATGACGCTGTCCCACTCGTCCGCTCCCCCAAGGAGGCGTTCATCATGCTGACCCGCGCGCGCCGCGCCCTCGCCCCGATCGCGACCGCCGTGCTGCTGGCCACGGCCGCGGTCACCCCGGCGGCGGCTCAGAAGCAGACGGTGGTCATCTACACCGCGATCGAGAACGAGCAGATCGTGGAGTACAAGAAGGCCTACGAGAAGTCGCTGCCCAACGTCGAGGTCAAGATGCTGCGGCTCTCGACCGGGGACATCGCGGCCCGGTTCATGGCCGAGAAGGACAACATGCAGGCCGACGTGATCTGGGGGGTGGGCGCCACCAACATGCTCGTGTTCAAGGACGCGGGCCTGCTGGTGCCCTACGCGCCCAAGGGCCTCGCCCGCGTCCAGCCGCTCTTCCGCGACAAGGCCGACCCGCCCGCGTGGGTGGGCCTCGACATCTATATGTCCGCCTTCTGCTTCAATACCGAAACCGCCAAGAAGCTCAACCTGCCCAGGCCCGTGTCCTGGGCCGATCTCACCAAGCCGGTCTACAAGGGCCACGTCGTGATGCCGAACCCCGCCTCGTCGGGCACCGGGTACCTCTCGGTGGTGTCCGTTCTCCAGCGCATGGGCGAGGCGGAGGGCTGGAAGTACCTCGACGCGCTCGACAAGAACATCGCCGAGTACACCAAGTCCGGCTCCAAGCCCTGCAAGGACTCGGCGGCGGGTGAGCGGGCCATCGGCGTGTCGTTCGAGTACGTGGCCCACGAGATGAAGAAGAAGGGCGCCCCGGTCGACATGGTGCTGCCGAAGGAGGGCTCGGGCTACGAGAT
This sequence comes from Candidatus Rokuibacteriota bacterium, assembly GCA_040902305.1. Classification (GTDB taxonomy): domain Bacteria; phylum Methylomirabilota; class Methylomirabilia; order Rokubacteriales; family CSP1-6; genus CAMLFJ01. The sequence goes on from JBBDXN010000146.1 coordinate 67,376, forward strand.
CGAGGCCAATGGGCTGACCCGGAAGGGGGCCAAGAACCCGGCGGCCCGGCAGTTCCTCGACTGGGCGATCACCGACGAGTCGCTCAAGATCGCGGCCCAGTTCTTCGCGGCGGTGGCGGTGGCCGGCTTCCCGGTGCCGGAGGGCCTCCCCAAGGACATCAGCAAGGTTGTGTTCCCGAACGACTTCGACTGGTCCGCGAAGAATCGCGACCGGATCCTGGCCGAGTGGCAGAAGCGGTACGCGAAATAGCCACGGCCGACCTGGACGCCGCCCTCGCCCGCCTCGGCTACGCGGCCTTCCGGCCGGGCCAGCGCGAGGCGGTGGAGACCCTGCTCGCCCAAGGCCGGCTCCTGCTGGTGGCGCCGACCGGCGGCGGCAAGAGCCTGAGCTACCAGCTGCCCGCCACGCTGCTGCCCGGCACCACCCTGGTCATCTCCCCGCTGGTGGCCCTCATGGCCGACCAAGTGCAGGCCCTCGACACGCGCGGGGTGCCGGCCACCTATCTCGCGGCCACCCTCGACGCCGCGGAGATGCGCCGGCGCATGGCGCAGCTCGCGGCGGGCGCCTTCACCCTGGTCTACGTGGCCCCGGAGCGCCTCGCGTTTCCCGGCTTTCGCGGCCTCCTCCGTGAGATCAACGTCCCGCTGATCGTGGTGGACGAGGCTCACTGCATCAGCGAGTGGGGACACGACTTCCGGCCGGAGTATCTCGGGATCGGCGCCCTGATCGGCGATTTCCCCGGCGCGCGGGTGCTGGCGTGCACCGCGACCGCGACGCCCATCGTGCGCGACGAGATCCTGGCCCGCCTCGGCCTGCCCGCGGACACGCCCCAGATGCTCCGCGGCTTCGCCCGCCCGAACCTGGCCCTGCGTGCGGTGGAGGTCGACGGCCGCCGCGAGCGCGGGCGCCTCGTGGACGGGGCGCTCGCCGAGGCCCTGGGCGGACCAGGCCGCGCCGGCGGCACCGCGATCGTCTATGCGCCCACGCGGAAGAAGTCCGAGGAGGAGGCGGAGCGGCTGGCGGGGCAGGGCTGGCGGGCGGTCGCCTATCACGCGGGTCTCGACGGCCGCGCGCGCGAGATCGCGCAGCGCGCCTTCGCCGAGGGGCGCGCGGAGGTCGTCGTGGCCACCAATGCCTTCGGGATGGGCATCGACCGGCCCGACGTCCGCGCGGTCATTCACCTGGGCCCGCCCGGCTCGATCGAGGCCTACTACCAGGAGGTCGGGCGCGCGGGCCGCGACGGCGCACCCGCCCTGGGGCTGCTCCTGGTCGGCGCGGGCGATCTGGCCCTGCGCCGCGCCCTGCTCGAGCGGGGGGCGGACGGGGCCGCTCCGGACCCGGCGGTGGTCGAGCACAAGTGGGGCATGTTCCTCGAGCTGATTCGCTGGGTCGAGGGTGGAAGCTGCCGTCACGACGCCATTCTTCGATACTTCGGCGATGAAGCGGAGACCCTGGCCGGCTGCGGGCGCTGTGACGTCTGCCGGGCGCTCACGGACGAACCGGAGGCGAACGATCCGGAGCGCGTGACCCTGATCGTGCGTAAGGCCCTGTCCGGGGTCGCCCGCGTCCACGATCGCTTCGGGCTCCAGACCGTGGTCAAGCTGGTGCACGGGGAGCCGGACGAGCGCCTCGAACGGGCCGGCCTGACCCGGGTGCCGACCTTCGGCAACCTCAAGGAGCATGGGGCGCCGTGGCTGCTCGCCCTGCTGCGGCGCTGCGTGTCGGCGGGGTGGGTGAGCTTCTCGGGGCGCGAGCGCCCGGTGGTCGTCCTCACGGACGAGGGCCGCGCGGTCATGAAGGGCGAGCGGCCGGCTGCGGTGGGCGCGGCCGAGCCCTCGCGGCGGCGGCCCGCGCGCGAGGCCGCCGAGCTGGACGCGGCCGCGCTGGCGCTCTTCGAGGCGCTGCGCCGGCATCGGCTCGCGGTGGCGAGGGCGGAAGGGCTGGCGCCCTTCATCGTGGCGAGCGATCGCACCCTGCGCGACATCGCCACGCTAAGGCCGCGGACGCTCGCCGACCTTCAGCTGGCCCACGGGGTCGGCCCGCACAAGGCCGGGCGCTACGGGGCCGGGCTCTTGCGTGTGGTGGCGGAAGAGGCCGCGAAGGGGAGTCGCGGGTGAGCGCGGACGCGGCGCGGCCGGCCGCGGTGGGGCTGGACGGCATCGCCAAGAAGTTCGGCCAGTTCGTGGCCCTGCGCGGCATCACGCTGTCCATCTCGCCTGGCGAGTTCGTCTGCTTCCTGGGGCCGAGCGGCTGCGGCAAGACCACGCTGCTGCGGATCATCGCGGGGCTCGATCGGCAGAACGCGGGGGTGGTGATGATGGGTGGGCGCGACGTCTCCGCGCTGCCGCCCAGCCAGCGCAACTACGGCATCGTCTTCCAGTCCTACGCCCTCTTCCCGAACCTCACGGTGGCCCGCAACGTGGGCTACGGGCTCGAGACGCGGAGCGTGGCGAAGGCGCAGATCGAGGGCCGCATCGACGAGCTGCTGGCCCTGGTGGGGCTCGCGGCCCACAAGCAGAAGTACCCGGCCCAGCTCTCGGGCGGCGAGCAGCAGCGCATCGCGCTGGCCCGCGCCCTGGCTCCGTCGCCCGCGCTGCTGCTGCTCGACGAGCCGCTCTCCGCCCTCGACGCGCGCGTGCGCCAGTCGCTCCGCCACGAGATCCGCGCGCTGCAGCGGCGGCTCGGCGTGACCACCATCATGGTGACGCACGACCAGGAGGAGGCGCTGGCCATGGCCGACCGCATCGTGGTGATGAACCACGGGGTGGTGGAGCAGGTGGGCGCGCCGGTCGAGGTCTACATGCGCCCGCGGTCGCCGTTCGTCGCGCGCTTCGTGGGCCAGATGAACTTCCTGGAGGCCACCGCCGGCGACCGGGCGGGGTGGGCCCGGCTCGGCGCGGTGGAGATGCGGCACGGGGCCACCGAGCCGATCGCCGCGGGCACCCGGCTCACCCTGGCGATCCGGCCGGAGGAGATCACGGTAGGCGCCGCGGTGGGCGCCGAGAACCGGTTGGTCACCCGCATCCGCGCCATCCAGTTCCTGGGCTCGTTCACCCGCCTGAGCCTGGCCCTCCCCGACGGCGCCCCCGCGCTCGAATGCGACGTGGCGGCCACCGCGTTCGCCGGTCTGGGCGCGGCCGAGGGGTCCGAGCTGGCGCTCTCGCTCCGCCCCGAGGCCCTGCGCGTCTTCCCGGCCGCGGGTTAGCCGCGCGATGGCGCGCGCGGCGTCGGACGGGCCGGCCTCCGCGATCCCGGACCGCACCGTCCGTCACCGGCTCGCCGGCGAGGACCTCATCCGCCACGCGCTGGTCGTCCTCTTCGCGATCGTCCTCTACCTCTTCGTGCTCTACCCGCTGCTGCACGTGATCTGGCGGAGCCTGCTGGGTCCCGACGGCGCCTTCGTCGGGCTCGCCAACTACCGGCGCTACTTCGGCACCCCCGCCATCGCGGCGTCGATCTGGAACAGCCTCGCCGTCTCCCTCGTGTCCATGGTCATCACGGTGGCGCTGTCCTTCGGCTACGCCTACGGGCTCACGCGCACCCTGATGCCGGGTCGCGGCCTGTTCCGGATCGTGGCGATGCTGCCGCTCTTCGCGCCCTCCTTGGTGCAGGCGCTGGCTTTCATCTACGTGTTCGGCAACAACGGCATCTTCACCCGCGCCACCGGCTACAACGTCGGGATCTACGGGGCCAAGGGCATCGTGCTCGCCGAGGTGTTCTACTGCTTCCCGCACGCGCTCCTCATCCTGGTGGCCGCGCTCTCCGCCACCGACGCGCGCCTCTACGACGCGGCGCGGACGCTCGGGGCCTCCCCGCTCAAGACCTTCCTGACCGTGACCCTGCCCGGCGTGAAGTTCGGCCTGGTGAGCGCCTGCTTCGTGGTCTTCACCCTCGTCATCACCGACTTCGGCGCGCCCAAGGCCATCGGCGGCAAGTTCTCGGTGATGGCCACCGAGATCTACAACCAGGTCTCGGGCCAGCAGAACTTCACGATGGGGGCCACCGTCTCGGTGGTGCTGCTGATCCCGGCGGTGCTCGCCTTCCAGGTGGACCGCGTGGTCCAGCGCCGCCGCTACGCGCTGGTCACCTCGTCCTCGCGCCCGCTGGCGCCGGCGCGCCGCCCGCTCGCGGACTGGGGCGGCTTCGGCTACTGCGCGCTGATCGCGGGCGCCATCGCGGGCATGTACCTGGCCATCGCGGTGTACTCCCTGGTGGCACGCTGGCCGTACAACTTCACGCCCACCCTGCGGCACTACCGGTTCGACACGGTGGGCGGCTACACCCCGCTGTGGAACAGCGTCTACGTGTCGGCCCTCAGCGCGGTGGTCGGCACCGTGCTCACCTTCGTGGGGGCGTACGTGGTCGAGAAGTGCCGCACCCGCTGGAGCGGCGCGCTCTACCTGCTGGCGGTACTGCCGGTGTCCATCCCGGGCATGGTGCTGGGCCTGGCCTACATTTTCACGTTCAACAAGGCGGGCAGCGCGCTGAACGTGCTCTACGGCACGCTGGCGATCCTGATCATCTCGAACGTCATCCACTACTTCACGGTGGGCTTTCTCACCGCCACCACCGCGCTCCGGCAGATGGACGCGGAGTTCGAGAACGTCTCCGCCTCGCTGGGAGTGCCCTTCTACCGGACCTTCTGGCGCGTGACGGTGCCCATGGCCCTGCCGTCCATCGTGGGCATCAGCATGTACTTCTTCCTGAACGCGATGGTGACGCTCTCCGCGGTGGTGTTCCTGGTGGCCCCCGGGACCGAGCTGGCCGCGGTGGCGGTGCTGCTCATGGACGACGCGGGCGACACCGCGCAGGCCGCGGCGATGTCGGTCTGCATCATCGCGATCGGGCTCGCGGTCCGCCTCGCCTACTGGGCGCTGATGCGGGGGGTGAGCCGCCGCACCCAGGCCTGGCGCGAGCCCGCCGGAACGACTACGCTTCCCGTGGAAGGATGGAAGACTTAGCCGCCGGCGTACTAGCCCAGGGCTGAGAGAGGTGGGCATGACCAGAGTGATGGCCGGGCTATTCATCCTGATGCTGGGCGCGGGGCCGACGGCCTCGGCGCAGACGCGGGACGTGGGCGCCATGATCACCGAGATCAAGGCGGGCCGCGGGCGGATCGAGGTGCGCGGGCCCGCGGCGGGAGAGTGGCGGCCCGCGGGGCCGCTGCACGCGCTCAAGGTGGGCGACCACCTGCGCGCGACCGAGGACGCGGCGGCGGTGGTGGTGCTGGCCGGCCGGCGGGGCAGCGTGCGGGTGGACGCGGCCCGCTCACCGTTCGTGGTGACGGTCGCGCCGGCGGACAGCAAGGTCCAGAAGGCGTTCCAGCTCCTCGAGGGGGGCCTGGGCTTTCTCGGCAGCAGCCAGCGCGAAACGCCGCAACCGGTGCTGTCCACGCGGAGCGTGAGGCGGGCGCCCGTGATCCTGAGCCCGCGCGGGGGACCGGTCCTGCCGGATGCGCTCGCCTTCGAGTGGCGGGGCTACGAGTTCGGGCGCTACACGATCCGGGTGATGGCTCCCTCCGGCCTCGTGCTCGACCGCACCGGCCTGACGGGCCGCCGGCTCGCCTATCCGGCGGACGCGCCCGCGCTCGTGCCCGGCACCGCGTATGGCCTGCAGCTCTTCTCGGGACAGACGCAGGTCGACGAGGTCCGCTTCGAGGTCGTCGACCGGCAACGCGCCGATGAGCTCCGGCGGGATCTCCGCGAAGTCGAGCAGGCGCTGGGTCCGGACGTGCCCGCCAGCTCGCGGGCGGTGCTGCAGGCGGGCGTGCTGGCGAGCCGCGGGTTCTTCCACGACGCGCGTCGGCTGGTGGTGGCGGCGCTCGCGACGGACGCGGATCAGCCGAGCCTGCACGCGCTGCTGGGCGACCTCTACGTGCGCACCGGGCTGCCGCGCGAGGCCGACGAGGCCTACGAGCAGGCGCGCGACCTCGCCGAGCCCGGGCGCCGCTAGCTCCCCGCGCGCGCTCGCGCCCACGCCCGGATGGTCGCACCGCGTTCATGCCGCGCGGGGTGGCCGGTGGGGGCGGCAGGCCCTCCCCGGAACACGCTGACCCGCGGGCTCTTGGGGCCTCTCTCACGAGCCACGAGATGGGGGCGTCAGGCTTCGGCAACGCGCAGAAGACACGGTTCCGGGGAGGGCCTGCCGCCCCCACCAGCCACCGCCAGCCCAACCGTCCACAGCTAGGAGTCTGTCCGGGTAATCATGTTTACGCTCTCAGGCCGCTCGAGGTCCG
>JBBDXN010000147.1:0-2030 GCA_040902305.1 Candidatus Rokuibacteriota bacterium
CGCCCCCGCGCCCGCGGAGCCGTCGGGCCGATGGCTCCTCCTCCCCGCGTCCTCCTTGATCCACGTCAGCGCGCTCGCCGGCCTCCTGGCCCGCCCGACGCCGCGGGGGGCGGTGCTGGCCCCGTCGGCCGCCGGCCCGGCGCCGGTCGCGCTCCTCCCCACGGCGCTCGTCATCGCGCGGTGGCGGGACCTGATCGCGGGGCGCGCGGCGGGCGCGGCGCTCGCCCGGGACCTCGCCACCGCCGGGGCCGAGCTCCGCGAAGCCACCGGCCCCTACCTGGCGGTGGCCGAGGCGTCGGATCTGGCGCGCGCGACGACCGCGCTCGAGGCCACCCTGGGCATCGCGGCGGACTCGGGCATGGACCGCCACCTGCACCGGCGCTGCTCGCGCTGGATCACCCGGCTCCTGGTGCGCACGCCGGTGACGCCCAACCAGATCAGTCTCACCAGCTTCGCCATCGGCCTCGTGGCCATCTGGTGCTTCTGGCACGCCACCGTCGCGAGCGCCTTTCTCGGCGTCCTGGCCTACGCACTCGCCTGCATCGTGGACCACGCGGACGGTGAGATCGCGCGGCTCACCTTCCAGGAATCGCGGCTCGGAGCCAACCTCGACTGGACCATCGACACGATCATCCACGTGGGCATCGTGCTCGGCATCGGGGTCGGCGCGGGCGGGTGGCTGATGAGCGCGGTCGGCCTCCTCGCCGCGACCGGCGTGGCGCTGAGCGCGATCGTCGCGCGCCGACTGCCCCGCGAGATCGAGGTCGGCCCCACCGTGGGCGGCGTGCTCACGAACCACGCCAATCGGGATCTCTTCTATCTGCTGCTGCTGTCCGTCGCCACTCTGCGCTGGCTCGCGCCGTCGCTCGTCTTGGTGGTGGCGCTGGTGGTCGCGGTGGGCTCGCAGGTCTACTGGGTGGCATGCCTCGCCCGCATCTGGAGGCACCGCGCTGAGCCGGCCGGCGGCGGACGCTCGGCGTAGTGGCCCGCTGGCTCCGGCCGTTCCTGGTGCTCACCGGCCTCGCGCTGGTGGGCTACCTGGTCGCGCAGATCGGCCCCGCCGCGATCTGGTCGTCCTTCGTCACGCTCGGCTGGCGGCTGCCCCTCGTGCTCGCCTTCCCGTACGCGCTCGCCGCCGCGGTGGACACCCTGGCGTGGCGGCTCCTGCTCCCCACGCCGGTGCCGTTCCTCCTGCTGCTGCGCGCGCGGCTCGCCGGCGAGGCGGTGAGCCTGGCCACGCCCACGATGTCGGTGGGCGGCGATCCGCTGAAGGCCTACCTCCTGCGGCCGCCGCTGCCTCTCCTGGACGGCTTCGTGTCCGTGATCGCGGACAAGACCACGGTGGTGGCCGGCCAGGTGCTCTTCCTGGCCGCGGGCCTCCTGGCCGCGTACCTGGTGGCCCCGCCCGCGGGCCGGCTGCTGCCGATCATGGCCGGCCTGCTGGTGGTGGAGATCCTCGCGGTGGGCGGCTTCGCGCTCGTGCAGGCTATCGGGGCGCTCGGCGGCGGGGGGCGGCTGCTCGGGCGCCTGGGCCGGCGGGTGGGCCTGGGCGGCGGCGAGCGCTTCCAGCAAAACCTGGGCGACCTCGACCGCGCCCTGGCCGCGCTCTACCGGCACCGCCGGCGCCGGCTCCTCGCCTCCGCGGTCGTCCACGCGGTCGCCTGGGCCACCGGAGGCCTCGAGATCTATCTCGTCCTGAGCCTGCTGGGCACCCCCGCGCCGATGGGGATCGCCTTGATCGTCGAGTCGTTCGCGAGCGGGGTGAAGTTCGCCAGCTTCATGGTGCCCGCCTCGCTCGGGGTGCTCGAGGGCGGCTACGTCGTCTTCTTCGAGGCCTTCGGGCTCGGGGCGGCGTCCGGCCTGTCCTACGTGCTGGTGAGGCGGCTGCGCGAGATCACCTGGGCCGTCGTGGGCTTTCTCGCCCTGGGCGTCGCGGGGCGCGCGACGATGCGGGCGTCCGTCGAGGCGCCTCCGTCCTAGTACGACTGTGTTATAACAGTTAGGGAATTCATGGGGTACGCTGCCAGTCT
>JBBDXN010000148.1:0-2020 GCA_040902305.1 Candidatus Rokuibacteriota bacterium
CCGGGCGCAACGCGGGCGCCGCGGAATTGCCCACCACCCCGCCCACGCGGCCGAACACGGCCGCGATACGCTCGACGGCGGGCCCGACCTGCTCGGGGTCCGCGAGATCGAGCCGCTCGGCCACCGCGCGCACCCCGAGCGCCTCGAGCGCGGTCACCGTCTCGGCGGCCGCCGCGTCGTTCTGGCGATAGGTCAGCGCGCAGTGCGCGCCGTCGCGGGCGAGGCGGAGCGCGATACCGCGGCCGATCCCGCGGGAGCCCCCGGTGACCACCGCGACCCGCCCCTCGAGCGGCCGCGTCACGGCCCGAGCCGACGCCGGATCGCCTCGGCCTCCTCCAGGATCGACGCCATCACGTCCGCGACCGGGCGGACGTCGCGGATGAGTCCCGCCGACTGGCCGGCCGCCGCGCTGCCGTTCTCGACGTCGCCCTCCTCCCGCGCGCGGATGGACGCCGGCTTGCCCACGCGCTCGTACTGGACGGGAAAGGGCTGGATCTCGGCCTGGCGGCTCTCCCACTCGTGGGTGAAGCGGTTGCGGATCTGGCGGTTCGGCTTGCCGGACACCGCGCGAGTGACCACGGTACCTTCTTCGTCAATCGCCGCGATCTTGCTCTTGTAGTTGTCGTGCCCGTGGGCCTCGGTGGTGGCGATGAAGCGCGTGCCCATCCAGACGCCCGCCGCCCCCAGGGCCAGCGCGGCCACGAGCCCGCGCCCGTCCGCGAGCCCACCCGCCGCGACGACCAGGCGCGGCGCCACCGCGTCCACCACCGCCGGGGTGAGCACGAGGCCGCCCACGCGCCCGGTGTGGCCACCGCCCTCGTGCCCCTGCGCGATGATCACGTCCACGCCGTTGGCCGCGTGATCGCGCGCCTGCTTCACGTTGCCGCAGAGGGCCATCACGGTGATCCCGAGCCGCTGCGCCTCCGCGGTCATTGGGCCCGGATTGCCCAGGCCCGCGATCAGCACCGGCACGCGCGCGTCCAGCGTCACGTCGATCCAGCCCTTCACCGCGCCGGTGAACCGCTCGGTCTCCCGGCCGGTGGCGCGTACCGTCGCGAAGAGGATGTCCTGGCGCGGGCCGCGAAGGCCATGCCGGCCTGGCAGATCGGATAGCGGATGCCGAGGCGATCGCAGAGCGGCGTGTGCAGCGCGCTGCGCGTTTCAGTGGTCACGCTCGCTCACCTCGAGGGAAAGGGTGGTGCCGGAGGCGGGACTCGAACCCGCAGGCCCTTGCGAGCACCGCATTTTGAGTGCGGCGCGTTTGCCAGTTTCGCCACTCCGGCCCGTGCCTATGATACGACAACCCCCCTCGGTATACTGTGGGCCGCGGGAGCGGACGGTCGCATCATCCCTCACAACCCGGAGGTGACCTATGGCCGATAGAGCAGGCGCGGTGATGTTCAAGGGCAATCCCATCACGCTCAGTGGCCCCGAGATCAAGCCGGGCGGCGACGCGCCGGATTTCACCGCGGTGGACAATGGGCTGCAGCCGGTGACGCTGAGCCAGGCCAAGGGCAAGGTCATCGTGCTGAGCGCGGTGCCCTCCCTCGACACGCCGGTGTGCGACACCGAGACGCGCAGGTTCAACCAGGAGGCGGGTAAGCTCGGCGCCAACGTGGAAGTGTGGACGGTGAGCATGGACCTGCCCTTCGCCCAGAAGCGCTGGTGCGGGGCCGCCGGCGCCACCGCGGTCAAGACCCTGTCCGACTTCCGCGAGCGCTCCTTCGCCCAGAGCTACGGCGTGCTCGTGAAGGACGGCCCGCTCGCCGGGCTCACCGCGCGCGCCGTCTTCGTGGTGGGCAAGGACGGCAAGGTCAAGCACGCGGAGTACGTGAAGGAGCTCACCACGGAGCCCGACTACGACGCGGCGCTGAACGCGGCCAAGCAGGCCGCCGGCGGCTAGCACGGCGCAAGTAGCAGCCAATCTTGACAAAAGTGCGCCCGCTCGGTAAGCTGGGCGACGCGGTGGGGCTGTAGCTCAGTTGGGAGAGCACAAGGCTGGCAGTCTTGGGGTCAGGGG
>JBBDXN010000149.1:0-13739 GCA_040902305.1 Candidatus Rokuibacteriota bacterium
AGCTGGCCAAGCGGCCCCCCATCGCCACCCGCCTCATCATCGAGGCGGTGGACGATGGCATCCACGCCCCGATCGACCAGGCCATCGAGGTCGAGGTCCGCGCCTTTCTCCAGTCGCTCCGCACCGAGGACGCGGGCGAGGGCATCCAGGCCTTCTTCCAGAAACGCCCCGCCGACTTCAAGGGCCGCTAGCCGTGGATCTCGGCATCGCGGGCAAGACCGCCCTGGTCACCGGCGGGGCGCGGAGCCTCGGCAAGCAGGACTGCCTGACCCTGGCCGCCGAGGGTTGCCGGGTGATCGTGCTGGATCTGAACGCGGAGGGCGCGACGGAGACGGCGAAGGAGATCACCGACGCGGGCGGTTTCGCGCGCGGCTACGCCGCCGACATCACCGACCGGACGGGGCTGGGGGACGTGCTCCGGCGGGCCGAGCGCGAGGTGGGGCCGGTCGACATCTGCGTGAACAACGCGGGGTGGATCTACACCATGGGCCAGCTCAAGGACACCGCGGACGACGACTGGGATCTCAACCTCCGCATCAACTTCACCGGCACCTACAACGTCACCAAGGCGGTCTTCCCGGGCATGCGCGAGCGGCGGTGGGGCCGGATCATCTGCATGGCCTCCATCGCGGGGCTGATGGGCGGCTTCGGGCAGACCGCCTACGCGACGAGCAAGATGGGGGTCATCGGGTTCGCCAAGTCGGTGGCGCTCGAAGGGGCGCGGTACAATGTCACGTCCAACGTGATCGCCCCCGGCATCGTGGGGCCGAACGCCAATCTATCGCCGTTGTACGAGCGCATGGTAAAGCGGGTGGCCATGCAGCGGGAGGGGCAGCCCGAGGACATCGCCGGCGCGATCGCGTTCCTGTGCTCGGAGCGCGCGCGCTACATCACGGGGGCCGTGCTCACCGTCACCGGGGGCATGGACCTCTTCACGTTCTAACGTCGACGCTCTAGGAGAAGGAGACCCGCCATGCCGACTGTCAAGGAGACCTTCGACAACATGGCCTCCCGGTTCCGCGCCGAGAAGGCCGCCGGGGTGAACGCCACCATCCAGTACGACATCACGGGCGACCAGGGCGGCACGTGGAATGCCGTCATCAAGGAAGGCGCCTGCAACGTGAGCCAGGGCGCCGCCACCAGCCCGAATCTCACGCTGACCATGTCCTCGCAGGACTGGCTCGACATGACCGGGGGCAAGCTCTCCGGTCAGATGGCCTTCATGTCGGGCAAGCTGAAGCTCAAGGGCGACATGGGCCTCGCCATGAAGGTGGGGAGCCTGTTCCAGGTCTAGGCGCTCCGCCCGGCCTGCTCGGCACAGGGAGCGGGCCGGGGCGTGGCTCCCTGGTTGACGCGAAGCGTCACGCGGCAGTAGGATGAGGGCCATGAGAGACGAGCTGTTCACGATGATGGGGGAGATGCCCACGATGCCGCCCGAGCTCTTGGCGCGCATGCAGGAGGAGGCCAACCGCAACCTCCTCCGCATGAAGCACTTCGGGGAGATGGTGATGAACCCGAAGGAGCCGAAGGTCGGGCCCACCCCTCGCCAGGCGATCTTTCGCATCAACAAGTCGACGCTCTGGCGGTACGAGTCCCGGCGGACGATCCGGACCCCGCTGCTCTTCGTGCCCAACCTCGGCATCAGCCGCCCGTACATCTTCGATCTCATGCCGAAGGGCTCGTTCGTCGAGCACATGACGGAGCGGGGCTTCGACTTCTACCTGGTGGACTGGGGGGTCTTCGGCGAGGAGGACAACGGCCTCACCGTCGAGGACGCGGTGACCAAGATCCTGCCGCGGCTGGCCCGGAAGGCGCTCGAATCGTCGGGGGCCTCCGAGATGTCGGTGCTCGGCTACTGCATGGGCGCGCCGCTCTCGGCCAGCTTCGTCGCCACGCATCCGGACTTCCCGCTCAAGAACTACGTCGACATGGCGGGCCCGATCGACTTCGCCCACGTCGGCCTCTTCGGCAAGTGGCTCGCCCCGGGCGTGTTCGACGTGGACAAGTACGTGGACACCCTCGGCAGCATCCCGGCCGAGATGGTCAAGATGGGCTTCAAGCTGCTCAAGCCCACCATGGACGTCAGCACGAACCTCAATCTCTGGTGGAACCTCTGGAACCCGGACTACGTCTCGGGCTTCAACGCGCTCAACAAGTGGGCCAACGAGTACCAGCCGTTCCCGGGCGAGTTCTTCCGCGGGTGGGTGCGGGACTTCTACCAGCAGAACAAGCTGATCAAGGGCGAGCTCGTGATGGGCGGCCGCCGCGTGGATCTGCGCGAGATCCGCTGTCCGGTGCTCGCGGTGGGGGCGAAGGAGGACAACATCGCGCCGCCCGCGTGCGTGAAGCCCTTGATCGACGTGGTGAGCACGCACGACAAGGAGTACGTGGAGCTCCCGGGTGGGCACATCTCGTTGATCGCCGGGCGCGGCGCCTCGGTGCACTGCTGGCCGAAGGTGGCGTCCTGGCTGGCCGCGCGATCGTAGCCCGAGCCGCGGGGCGAGGAGCGTCGTCATGACCGACAACCCCAGTCAGCAACTGCTCGACATGTGGAAGCGCCAGGTGGAAGAAGGCACGCAGGCGTGGCTGCGCATGATGGGGCAGGCGCAGGCGCCGCCGCCCGCGCCCACGCCTGCGATGGATCCGCAGGCCTTCTGGCGCCCGTTCATGGACCAGGGGATGGCCGCCTGGTCCAAGGTCATGACCGAGGGCCCGGCGCCCTCGCCGGACCTGATGGCCCAGTGGAAGCAGTTCCTCGACCAGTGGATCGCCGCGTGGTCCCGGGTGCTCGAGCAGGCGATGGGGACCGATCGCTTCGCCCAGGTGATGGGCAAGCAGCTCGAGGGGTTTCTGAACGTTTCCGGCCCCGCCCGGAAGGCGGCGGAACAGCAGATCGACGCCTCGCTGGCCGGGCTCGGCATTGCCTCGCGCGCGCAGGTCGTGGCCCTGGCCCGGCACGTGGCGCAGGTCGAGGAGAAGATCGACGCGATCGAGGACAAGCTGGACCGGGTCCTCCGGCGTCTTCACGACGCGGGCGGCCCGCGGCCGGAGCGCGCATGATCGGCGTCACGATCGACGCCATGGCGGTCGGGGACAGCGCCCACATCACCCGCCGCGTGACGGACGGCGACATCGCGGGGTTCGTGGACGCGGTGGGCGACTACAATCCGGTGCACGCGGACCGCGACTACGCGGCCTCCACCGTGTTCAAGGAGCCGATCGCGCCGGGCATGTGGACGGCGGGGCTCATCTCGGCGGTCAGCGGGATCCGGCTGCCCGGCCCGGGGGCGATCTACCTCTCTCAGGACCTCACGTTCCTCAAGCCGGTGAAGGCGGGCGACTCGATCTCGGCCCGCGTCGAGGTGGTCGAGGTGAACCGCGAGAAGAACCGCGTCCGGCTCCGCACCGTGTGCACCAATCAGCGCGCGGAGGCCGTCCTGACCGGCGAGGCGCTCGTGATGCCGTCGCCCACGCCGGTGCGCTACACGCGGCCCGCGGAGGCCATGGGCGCGATGGCCCTCTGGACCCTGCCGCCGCTGGCCTGGATGGCCCACAGCGCCGCGATCTGGGGGATCCTCGGGCTCTCCGCGCTCGCCGCCGCCGCACCCGTCGCGCCGTCGCGCTCGCTGCCGAAATAGTCCGCACGCGTCGTCGCTGCCGGCCGTGCGCCCGCGGACCGGCGCCCGCCTTGTGGGCCCTAGGGCCCGGTGCTAGACTGATTTTTGCCATGGCGTACGTCATCAAGCGGTACTCCAATCGCAAGCTCTACGACACGCAAGAGAGCCGCTACGTCACGCTCGAGGAGCTCGAGGAGCTGATCCGGGCCGGGCGGGAGATCTCGGTGGTGGACGTGTCCACCGGCGAGGATCTCACCTCGGTGACGCTCGCCCAGATCATCCTCGAGAACGAGCGCAACCATCGCGCCACGCTGCCGACCGCGTTCCTCCACCAGCTCATCAAGCACGGCGAGGCCTGGCAGGATTTCGTGCAGAAGTCGCTGCGGTCGAGTCTGGAAGGGCTCACGACGAGCCAGCGCGAGGCGGACCGGGTGCTGCGGGAGTGGGCATCGCGGGCTGGATGGGCCGCCGCCTCGGGGCCCGAGGGCGACAAGGCCGAGAAGCGGCCCGAGCCCGCCGAAGCCGACGCGTTGCGCGAGGAAGTGTCGGTACTGCGGGAGCAGCTGCGCACGCTCGAGGAGCGGCTCGAGAAGAAGCGCGAGAAGTAGCCGCCGCCGCGGGCCGGGGCCGACCCGGGGCGGGGCCCGTGCTACGCGAGCGGGGTGTAGAGGGACTGGACCTTGCCGGCGAGCTGGGCGAAGGTGGCCTGGATCTCCTTGCCGGTATGCTCGGCCGTCACCTGCAGGCGCTCCGCCGAGCGCGTCGCGGCCTGCGCGGTACCCTCGAGGAGCTTGAAGGTCCGTTGCGCGCTCTCCACGGGCTCCTGGCGGCGGAGCACGTACGACTGCCCTTCCTTCATCGCTTCCACCGCGGAGGACTGGATCTCGGCGTAGAGCCGCACCCCCTCCTTCGCGGTGCTGGCCGAGAGCTCGACCAGCTCGCGCAGCACTCGCTGGTTCGCGTCGGCCCACAGGGAGAAGGCCTCCACCGCGCGGCCGGTCAGCTGCGACAAGACCTCGTTGGCCTGGATCGGATTCGTCGTCATGTTGTCCCTCCTTGATGTCGGGTCGTCGGGTACAGGAGGGAGGATAACGCGGTGCGCTATGCGGGTCAAGAGTTTTGTTGCGACGCGTTATGCCGGCCATGGTATACGGGTGTCTCCAGTCAAACTCAGTACGTAACCCATCGAAAAACATGACTCTGGCGCACCTGGCCGAGGACGGCCTCGACAAGTACGGGGAGTACGTCGCCCTCGCGTTCGAGGGACGGCAGTACACCAATCTGGACCAGCAGCGAGCCGCTTCCCGGCTCGCCCACGCGTTGCGGCGTCTGGGCGTGGGCCCGGGCGATCGCGTGGTCGTGATGCTCCCGAACTGCCCCGAGGTGATCCAGAGTTACGGGGCGACCCTCAAGTGCGGGGCGGTCATCGTGCCGGTCATCTTCCTGCTGGGCTACAAGGAAGTGGCCCACATCCTGGCCGACTCCGAGGCCGGGGTGGTCATCACCTCCACCGACATGCTGGGGAAGGTGGAGGGACAGATCGGCGTCCTCCCCACGCTGCACCACGTGCTGCTGGCCGACGGCCAGGGCGACGGGCGAACCCGGTCGCTGTCCGACGAGACCGCGGGCGAGTCGGACACCTTCGCGGCAGTGGAACGCGCCGCCGACGACCTGGCGGTGATCCTCTACACCTCCGGGACCACCGGCCGGCCCAAGGGGGTGGCGCTGTCGCACGCCAATCTCGAGTCCAATGCGCGCGCCGCCGCCTCGCTCCACGAGCTGGGGCGCGAAGACTGGGCGGTGGCGGTGCTGCCGCTGTCGCATTCCTACGGTCTCACCGTCATGAACGCGGGGCACATTCTCGGCACGCGGGCCGCCCTGCTGCGCTGGTTCCATCCCGAGGCGGTGCTGCAGACGATCCAGGACTTCAAGGCGGTCTCGATGTCGGCGGTGCCCACCATGCTCGTCTATCTCCTCAACTATCCGGACGCGTCGCGCTTCGACACGTCGTCCATGCGGGTCTGGGGCTCGGGCGCGTCGGCGCTGCCCACCAAGATCGTCGCGCCCTTCGAGGAGAAGTTCGGTGGCCGCATCCTCGAGGGTTACGGGCTGACCGAGGCCTCGCCGGTGGTGTCGGCGCACCGTCTCTCGGGGCCCCGCAAGGTGGGCTCGGTCGGCCGGGCCATTCCCGGGGTAGAGGTCTCGATCCAGGACGACGACGATCGGGCGCTCGCGGTCGGGGAGGTCGGCGAGCTCTGCGTCAAGGGCGCGAACGTGATGGCCGGCTACTATCGCAACCCGGAGGAGACCGCGCGCACCATCCGCTCGGGGTGGCTGCACACCGGGGACATGGGCCGGGTCGACGAGGACGGCTTCCTCTTCGTCGTCGAGCGCAAGAAGGACCTGATCATCCGCGGCGGCTTCAACATCTATCCGCGCGAGGTCGAGGAGGCGCTCTACGCCCACCCGCAGGTGGCGGAGGCGGCGGTGGTCGGGATGAAGGACCCTTTGATGGGCGAGGACGTCGTCGCGTTCGTGGTGGTCAAGGGCGGCCCGCCCGTCTCCGCGGAGGAGATCGCCGCCTTCTGCGAGACGCGGCTGGCCCGCTTCAAGTGCCCGAAGCAGATCCGCTTCGTGGATTCGCTGCCCAAGAGCCCCATCGGCAAGATTCTGCGCAAAGAGCTCCGCACACAGGTGTGAGGAGGCAACCATGGCCCACGACACTCTGGCGAGCATGTTCTGGAACCGGGTCGAGCGCGACGGGGATCGCCCGGCCCAGCGGTACAAGGCCAATGGGACCTGGCACACCCTGACCTGGCGCCAGGTCGGCGACGTGGTGCGCGAGCTGGGCACCGGCCTGCTCGCCCTCGGCCGCCGGAAGGGTGACGCGATCGGCATCCTCGCGGCGAGCCGCGCGGAGTGGGTCCAGGCCGACTTCGCGGCCTTCTCGGCGGGATGCCGGACGATCCCGATCTACCCGACCTATCCGCCCGACCTCATCCAGTACCTCGTCAACGACGCGGGCGTGAAGACGCTCTTCGTCGAGGATCCCGCGCAGCTCGCCAAGGTGCTCGAGGTGCAGGGGAAGATGGACGGGCTCGAGCAGATCGTGGTGATCCAGGACTACGAGGGCGAAGCCTCGCCGCGGATCATGACGTGGGACGGCTTCCGCCGTCTCGGGCGTGACAACGTGGAGCGCTTGAAGAGCGAGCTGGCCGGGCGGGTGGCCGAGGTCGGGCCCGATGACATCGCGACCATCGTGTACACCTCCGGGACCACCGGGCCGCCCAAGGGCGTGATCCAGTCGCACGGCAACCACATGGCGACACTGGAGTCGGCGGCCCGGATGGAGACCATCTCCGGCGGAGACACCCACCTGCTGTTCCTGCCGCTGGCGCACTCGTTCGCGCGGCTCGAGTCGTTCATCGGCGTGCACCGCGGGCTCACCACCGCCTTCGCGGAGAACATCGACAAGCTCCGCGACAACCTGCCCGAGGTGAAGCCCGACTTCATCTGCAGCGTGCCGCGCGTGTTCGAGAAGGTCTACGCGGGCGTGATGGCCAAGGCGGAGGCGGGCTCGCCGGTCAAGAAGAAGATCTTCAACTGGGCGGTTGGGGTCGGCCGGGAGGTTTCGCGCTTGAAGCAGGCCAAGCAGCCGGTGCCCGGCGGGCTCGCGTTCAAGTACCGCCTCGCTCACAAGCTGGTGTTCTCGAAGCTCCACGCGGCCCTGGGCGGCCGCCTGCGCTTCGCGGTCTCGGGCGGCGCGCCGCTGTCCAAGGAGATCGCCGAGTTCTTCCACGCCGCCGGCATCCTGATCCTCGAGGGCTACGGGCTCACCGAGACCTGCCCCTCGCTCACCTTCAACCGGCTGAACCACTTCAAGTTCGGCTCGGTCGGGCAGGCGCAGCCCGGCATCGAGATCAAGCTCGCGCCGGACGGCGAGATCCTGGGCCGCGGGCCCAATATCGCCAAGGGGTACTTCAAGAAGCCGGAGGCGACCGCGGAGGTGTTCCTGGCCGACGGCTGGTTCGCCACCGGCGACATCGGACGGCTCGACGATGACGGCTTCCTCTACATCACCGATCGCAAGAAGGACCTCATCGTGACCGCGGGCGGGATGAACATCGCGCCCCAGAACGTCGAAAACCTCCTCAAGGGCGATCCGTTCATCAGCCAGGCTATGGTGCACGGCGACAAGCGGCCGTACCCGGTGGCGCTCATCACCCTGAACCCGGAGGAGCTGGCGAAGTTCGCCAAGGAGCAGGGGATCCTCAACACCGAGCCGGCGGCGCTCGCCAAGCACCCGAAAGTGGTCGAGCGCGTGTCCCGCATCGTGGAGGCGCGGAACGTCGAGCTGCAGTCCTACGCGAAGGTCAAGAAGTTCTCCATCCTGCCGAGCGACTTCACGATCGAGAACGGTCTCTTGACGCCGACCCTCAAGGTCAAGCGCCGCGTCATCACGGACAAGCACCGGGAGCTGCTCGATTCCCTCTATCGGTAGCCCCGCCGGGGCCGCCCTGCGCCTGGACGGCCGGGTTGCCATCGTGACCGGGGCCAGCCGCGGTCTCGGGCGCGCCATGGCGGTGGCACTCGCGGAGGCGGGCGCCGACGTGGCGGTGGCCGCGCGCGCCCGACCGGACCTCGACGAGACCGCGCGACTGGTCGCGGCCACCGGCCGGCGCGCCCTCGTGGTGGAGACCGACGTCACCGCCTATCCCCAGGTCGAGGCGCTGGTGCGTCGCACGATCGGCGAGCTGGGCGGCCTGCACGTGGTGGTGAACAACTCCGGCATCGCCCGAGTGGCGCCGGTGGCCGAGATGTCGCCGGAGGACTTCCGCGCCACCCTCGACGTCAACCTGGTGGGCGTCTTCAACGGGTGTCGCGCCGCCGCCGCGCACCTCCTCGCCCAGAAGGCAGGCAAGGTCATCAACATCTCGTCGGTGCTCGGGCAGGTGGGCCTGCCCGGCTACAGCGCGTATGCGGCCTCGAAGAGCGGGGTCATGGGGTTCACGCGCGCGCTGGCCGCGGAGTGGGCGCGCCACGGGATCCAGGTCAACGCGCTGGCCCCCGGCTGGTTCGTCACCGAGATGAACGCGGAAGCGTTCGCGGACGAGCGCACCCGGGACCGGCTGCTCCGTGACGTGCCCTTGCGGCGCACCGGCCGGCTCGACGAGATCGGCCCGCTGGCCGTCTATCTGGCCTCCGCGGCCTCCGACTTCATGACCGGCCAGACCCTGTTTCTCGATGGCGGCCACTCGGCGGCCTGACCGCCGGGGCCGGCGGTCCCGCCCACCCACCGGGCTCGCGTTGCACCCGGAGCCGCTCGCTCGGTGCGTGATCTGCGGGCCCGCGAGCCCCACCGGATTGCGGGTGCGCTTCCGGCGCCGGGGCGACGCGGTCGTCGCGTCGTTCACGCCCGGCCCCGCTCATCAGGGCTACCGCGGTCTCATGTCGGGGGGCCTGCTCGCCGCGATCTTCGACTGCCTGCACTATCGGCTCGCCCTGGTGCGGGGCGTGGTCCTGGCGGTGACCGCGCGGATCGAGGTGGACTATCGCGCCCCGATTCCCCTCGGCCGACCGGTGCGCTTCGAGGCCCGGCTGATCGCCCGCCGCGGGCGCGTCTTCGACACCCGCGCGGTGGCGCGGCTGGCCGGCGGCACGGTAGCCGCGGAGTCGCGCGCAGTCTACGTGGAGATTCCCGCGAGCCGGCTGCCCGGCGGGCCGCGCTGAGCCGCCCGAGTCAGCCGCCCGGCTCCCGCTCCAGCGGCTCCCAGAATGCGCGCTCCGCTTCACGGGGCGCGGCCTCCACCCGGCATCGCCGGTCCAGGATCATCGTGCGGCGCGCGGCCGCGTCGTAGGCCGGCCAGTCGCCGATCCCAGTGTGGCCTGGGCGTCCCGTGCGCGCGAAGGCGATCCACGCGTCCTGGATCCGGGTGGCGAGCGCCTTCGCCTCCGGGCCCTTGCCGGTGAACGGGCGGAGCAGCGGATGTTCGAGCGTGCCGAAGAGAAAGGGCAGCTCCAGCGCGTGACAGGCGCCGAAGAGCCCGCCCATCGCGGGTGAGGGCCACGTGAAGAGATAGGCGAAGGTCTCCGGCTGATGCGCGGCGTGCAGCGTCGCGAGGCGCATCGCCGGATGCCGCATGGTCCGGTCGGACTCGATGGCGAACCAGAGGTCGCCCGCCTCGACGCTCTCGCCGCGGGCGGCGCGGGCCGCGCGGTAGACCGCGATCGCTCCCCGCGCCGGATCCGCCCCGCCGGGAATCGCCTCCTCGCACCGGGCCACGAGCGCGGCCTCGTCCAGGGTCGCGGCTTCCGGGTCCAGCGGGGCGAAGAGCCGTGCCTCGTCCAGGTTGGTGCCGATGAGCAGCGGGACGCGGGCGGCGGCTCCGTCGCGGATGGCGGCGAGCGGATCGCGCGGGATCACGTCGCCGTCGATCACGGGCTGAAAGGGGAGGCCCCGGGTCCGCAGCGCGCGCAGCGCCGCCATCGCGGGCGCCGGGAGCACGGTCCGGCGCCGCGCGCGCTGCTTGAGGACCCCCACGAGGCTCCGCGACAGCGGCGACGCGACACTCCCGAACCGCCGGCGCGCCAGCGACAGCCCGAGGAACAGCGCGCCGGCCACCCGCTGCCCGACGGGGGAGAGCGCGCCGAGGACGTGCTGCTCGCCCAGCATGAGATCCATGAAGAGCCGCCGCTGCGCGGCGAGGAGCCGCTCGAGCGGGGCCGCGGCGAGCTCCTCCGACGAGCCGACGCCGAGGTCCGCGAGCACCTGGTCGGCGAGCCGCGTGGCAGTCTCGCGGGGCCAGAGAAAGTTGGCGGCTCCGGACTGGAGGATGGCGCGCCCGAAGAGCCCGCGGGCGCGCGGCACCGCGAGCAGGGTGGCGCAGCTCATCGCGCCCGCCGACTCGCCGAAGATCGTCACGTTGTCGGGATCGCCGCCGAACGCTTCGATCTCGTCTCGCACCCATCCGAGCGCCGCGACCTGATCGAGCAGCCCTTCGTTGCCGGTGGCGGGGAATCGCTGGCCGAAGCGGTCCTGCCCACGCAGGAAGCCCAGGGCGCCCAGCCGATAGTTGATGGTGACGACGACCACGTCGCCGCGGCGGGCCAGAGCCGAGCCCTCGTAGAGCATCTGGGAGCCCGAGCCCAGGATGAACGCGCCGCCGTGGATCCAGACCAGCACCGGCCGGCGGGCCCGGTCCGGGCGTGGTGTCCAGACGTTGAGGTAGAGGCAGTCCTCCCCGGTGCGGCCGATGCCGAGGCTCATCAGCGGGCCGACCAGCGCGCCGTTCTGGGCGGCCGACGTCCCGAAATGGACCGCCTCCCGCACCCCGGACCAGGGCGCGGGCGGCTCGGGCGGTCGGAAGCGGAGCGGGCCGATCGGGGGTCGCGCGAAGGGCAGGCCGCGGAACACCGCGAGCCCGTTCTCGCGGACACCGCGAACCAGGCCCCGGCGGGTCTCGATCAGGACATCCGCGGGAGTCGCGACCGTCAGAGTAGCAGCTCCAGCAGGAGGTGGATCGCGTAGAGGCCGCCGCCCGCGAGACCGCCCACCACCGTCCCGTTCACCCGGATGTACTGAAGGTCGTCGCCCGCGTGCTCCTCGATGAGCCGCACCGCGCCTTCCGGGCCCAGGGCGTGCACGCCCCGCTCGATGAAGCGCGCGATGCGGTCGTGGTAGCGATCCACCGCCTCGGCGAGCCGCTGCTTGAGCCAGCGGTCGAGCGATGTCCGCAACGCCGCGTCCTCGGCCAGAGCCCGGCGGGCCCGGTCGAGCCGAGCCGTGATCCAGCCCACCAGCTCCGAGGGCTCCGCCGCCAGGTCCGCCATGACCGCCTTGCGAAGCCCCGCCGCCGCGTCCTCGAGCAGGCGCGCCACCGCCGGGCTCGCGAGCAGCTCCTCCTTCGCGGTCTCGACGCGAGCGGCCAGCGCCGCGTCGGTACGGAGCCGGTCCGGCAACGCGGCCAGCGTGTCGGTCATCCGGCGGCGCAGGGGATCGTCGGGGTCGTCCGCGATCCTCCGGAGCGCCTCGTTCAGGGACGCGACGAGCTGCTCGCGATCGATGAGCCCGAAGGTGTTGGCGAGGCGCAGGAGGATCCGCGGATAGACTCCCATCTGCGCGCGGTAGCTGGCCAGCACGTCGTCCACCAGGTCGCCGACCGCGGCGCGGAAGTCCGGGCGCTCGAGCGCGTCGTTTAGCGCCCCGGCCACCGCCTCGATGAGCCGCTGGTCCCAGCCCTGCCGGCGCGCGATCTCGATGCCGGTGGCGAGCAGGGGCGCGATCGGGTTCGCCCGCGCGAGTCGCGTGAGCCAGAGCGCGACGTCGCCGGTCGCGGTCGGTCGGACCTGGTCGGCGGCCCAGCGCGCGACGGCGCGGACGGCGGCCTCGAGATCGGCCGGCTTGAGGCGCTCGGCGGCGCGCGCCAGCAGCTCGGCGCCGTCGAACCGGGAGACTTCGCGAGTGACGTAGTCCTTGGTGAGCACGCGATCGCCGACCATGGTGCCCACGCGCTGGGCCATCAGCTCCCAGTTGGCCGGGATGATCGCGGTGTGGGGAATCGGCAGCCCGAGCGGGCGCCGGAAGAGCGCGGTGACCGCGAACCAGTCCGCAAGGCCGCCGACGATACCCGCCTCCGCGATGGCGAGGACGAACCCGCCCCACCACTGGGCGCGGAAGGGATACGCCGCCACCGCCAGGGCCACCGCCGCCAGCAGCACGACCACGGCGAGGCGCCGCTGGCGCGGCGGACGCCGGGTTTCGGAAGCGCCGCGGCCGTCCACGATCGCAGCCTACTATGGATGGGCAGGCGGGGGAAGCGCGCGGGTGCCGGTGGCCCGATGCTATGATCGTCCCGGCATGATCGCCGCCGTGCTCCGTGGTCCTCGCGCTCTCGCGCTGGCGTCGGTGCCGTCTCCGACGCCGGGGCCGGCCGACGCGGTGATCCGGGTGACCGCGGCCGGGCTCTGCGGCACCGACTACCGGATCTGGACGGGCGAGCGGCCGGTGCGCTACCCGCTCGTGATGGGACACGAGTTCGTCGGCACGGTCACGGCGGTCGGCGCCGCGGTCACCAATGTCTCGGTGGGGCAGTCGGTGGCGGTCGAGCCCAACTACTCCTGCGGGGCGTGCGCGCTCTGCCGCGAGGGAAACCGCAATCTCTGCCTCTCGCGCGTCGCGGTGGGCATCGACGTGGACGGCGGATTCGCCGAGGAGGCGACGGTGCCGGCCCGCTGCTGCTGGCCGGCGCCCGCCGGCCTCACCACCGAGTGCCTGCTCCTGGCCGAGCCGCTCGCGGTGGTGGTGCGCGCGGTCGGCCGGGGCGCGCCCGAGGCCGGCGAGACCGCGGCGGTGCTCGGGGTGGGCTCGCTGGGCCTGCTCGCGGTGCAGGTGCTCAGGGCGCGGGGCTGCCGGGTACTGGCGGTGGCGCGATCTACCAGACGGCTTGATCTGGCGCGCGAGCTTGGCGCGGAGGCGGTGGCGCTCTCGGGGGCGGACGACGACACCGCGGCGGCGCGCGCCTTCTCGGGCCGCGAGGGCGTGGATCTGGTAGTCGAGACCGCGGGCACCGCGACCGCGGTCGAGCAGGCGGTCAACCTGTGCCGGCCGGGGGGGCGCGTGGTGCTCACCGGGCTGCCGCACGAAGCGACCGCGCTCAACTTCTTCTGGGTGGTCCGGCGCGAGCTGCGGATCATCGGCTCGATGATCTACCAGGACGAGTTTCCGGAAGCGATGCGCCTGCTCGAGGCCGGCGCGGTGCGCACGGACCGGTTGCTCTCCCAGACCTTTCCGCTGGAGCGTATCGACGACGCCTTCCAGGCGCATCGCTCATCCGACTCGATCAAGGTCGCGGTCATTCCCTAGAGCGGGCGGGTCGGACGGTGGCAAGCTAACGCAGTCGCAACGTGAAGGCAACTTACATCCCGACCCGGCCACCCAGACGGCCACCCAGTAAGGGCAGAGGCAGGCGCGGGGTATGGCCCCCCGCTTCAGCGGTGCGCGCGGCGCCCTGCCGGGTGTCCTAGGGTAGAGCGAGCCAGGCGCGCGCCGGCCCGCTTGCCCTCCGCGAAGAGGCGGGCCGCGAAGCGGCCGGCGGCCGCCGCGCGGCGGAAGCCGGGCCGGTG
>JBBDXN010000150.1:0-1882 GCA_040902305.1 Candidatus Rokuibacteriota bacterium
AGGGCAGTCACCCCGTCACCGCGTGCATCTACCTGCCGGGCGGCACCCCGCTGCGGTTCGAGGCACCGTCGGGCTCGCCCGAGAACCTGGCCATCATCCGCCAGCTCTTTGAGATCGCCGCGTGACCGCCCTTTCTACGCGCTCCGGGCGCGACGCACCACGAGATCGACCTCGCAATCGAGCACTTGCAGCAGGGACACCAATTGGTCCACGGATTTGCTGTAGTTCGTCTGGTCGAGGAGCCGATAGAATTGCGCGGCCGACGTCCCCAGTCGCCGAATGATCTCGCGGCGACTGAGGGAGCTGGCTGAAACGCGCCTCTGCACCTCGATCGTCAGCTTGTAGAGCAACGCGTCCCGGAGGTAGTCGGGATCCCGGTTGTACTCGAGCACCTGTTCGATATGCGCCGTGCCCTCCTGGCCGGAGGCGAGCACGTAGGTGAAGCCTTCCGAACCGAGATCCTTGTCGACAAACATCCGCGCGATCGGGTCCTCGGGCGTTGGCATCGGCCGAAGCCGGGAGAATGGGAAGAGCAGCCTCTTTTGAGCCGTCGTCACCTCCACCGCTTTCCGGTGCCGGTTGGCCTTCACCGATCGAATCTTCATAGCCGGCCCTCAGCCTCCAGTTCGAGTATGAGCTGAACGATTTTTCTCGACGCCTGCCCCTTCATGGGCAGCCTGTTATCCAAGTCCCATTTCACGATCAGCTTCCCATTGCGATAAACGTGTACGTGACGTGGCGGGTGGTCACCCTTCCATGAGATGAAGAAGTACCCACCGCGTGAGATCTTGCCCATACCGTGATGTTACCGCCTATGGTAACACATCAAGTTATGCGCCAGGACGGGCACGACGGCTCACACCAGGCCGCCGGCGATGGCGATGCCCTGGGCCCGCGTGGCCGGGGCCGTTCATAAGCGCTGACCCCGAGCGGCGCCCGCGCCGTGACCGTGGCTGTCACACGCCGCTGACAGCATGGCGGCATGACACGACCACGACCCGGCCTGTCCGCCCTGAAAGCGCGCCTCGACGACCTCGTCGCGGGCGCCCGCCGCGCGTTCCTGGAAGAGGGCAGTCACCCCGTCACCGCGTGCATTTACCTGCCGGGCGGCACCCCGCTGCGCTTCGAGGCGCCGTCGGGCTCGCCCGAGAACCTGGCCATCATCCGCCAGCTCTTCGAGATCGCCGCCCGCGGCGGCGCCGAGGCGTGCGCCGTGGTGAGCGAGGGCTGGAGCGTGCAGGGCGTGGAGCGGGCGCTGGCGTGGAAGAAGCGCGGCCGGTCGCTGGCGGAGGCGCCCGGGCGCTCCGAGATCCTCATCGTCGCCATCGCATCCCCGGCCGGGCTCCTGGACCACCGCCTTCGCATCCGGCGGGCGGGCGCGCGGGTCACGCTGGAGGATCTGGGGGCCAACACGATGACCGTCAGCCGCTTCCTGACCGACCTGCCGTGGCCCGTGCGGCCGACGCGCAAGCGGCCGTGAGCAGCCGCTATTTCGCCCCGCGCTCTCTCGTGAAGGGCACGAACCGCACCGGCAGCGTGCGCTTCGTGGTGACGGTGCCATCGGCCTGCTTGTCCACGAGCAGCAGATACTGCGAGCCGGAGGACGGCCCGGCGGGGATCACCATGCGGCCGCCGGGCTTGAGCTGGTCGATCAGCGGCTTCGGGATCTCCGCCGGCGCCGCGGTGACGATGATTCCATCGAAGGGCGCCGCCTGGGGCCAGCCGTTGTAGCCGTCGCCGATGCGCACCTCGACGTTGCGATAGCCGAGCTGCTCGAGGAGCGTTTTCGCCCGCCGCCCGAGCGGCTCGACGATCTCGATCGTGTAGACCTTTGCCACCAGCTCGGCGAGGACCGCCGCCTGGTAGCCCGAGCCCGTGCCCA
>JBBDXN010000151.1:0-1741 GCA_040902305.1 Candidatus Rokuibacteriota bacterium
GGCCTGGTGGGCCGCGCGCTGGACGCCGCGCGGGCCGCGCAGGCCGCGTGGCGCCGGCGGCGGGCGCCGGTGCGACGGCGGCTGTTCGAAGGCGCCGCGGGCGCCCTCGCCCGGCGCCGGGGCGAGCTGGTCGGCGCCATGATCGTGGACGGGGCCAAGACCGCGACCGAGGCGGACCCGGAGGTCTCGGAGGCGATCGACTTCGCGCGCTACTACGCGCGCGCCCGCGGGGCCGGCGACGTGCTCGACGGCTGCCGGCTCGAGCCGCTGGGCGTGGTCGTGGTGGCGCCGCCCTGGAATTTCCCGCTCTCGATTCCGGCCGGCGGCGTGCTGGCCGCGCTGGCCGCCGGCAACGCCGTGCTGCTCAAGCCCGCGCCCGAGGCGGTGCTGGTCGGCTGGCATCTCGCGAGCGCGCTGTGGGAGGCCGGCGTCCCGCGCGATCTCCTCCAGTTCGTGCCCTGTCCGGACGACGAGGTCGGCCGCGGGCTCATCGCCGACCCCCGGGTGGACGCGGTGATCCTCACCGGCTCGGTGGAGACGGCGCGGCGCTTCCTCGAGTGGCGGCCCGATCTGCGGCTCTTCGCGGAGACGAGCGGCAAGAACGCGCTGATCGTCACCGCGCTCGCGGACCGCGATCAGGCGATCCGCGATCTCGTCCGCTCGGCCTTCGGCCACAACGGCCAGAAGTGCTCGGCGGCCAGCCTCGCGATCTGCCTGGCCGAGGTCCACGACGACCCGGGGTTCCGCCGCCAGCTGCGCGACGCGGCGGCGAGCCTCGCGGTGGGCAGCGCCTGGGATCCGGCGAGCCGCGTCACCCCGCTCACCCAGCCGCCCGGGGCCGCGCTCAGGCGCGCGCTCACCACGCTGGAGGAGGGCGAGGAGTGGCTGCTCGAGCCGCGGCCGCTCGGCGGGGACGCGCCGCTCTGGTCACCGGGGATCAAGCTCGGCGTGCGCCGCGGTTCCTTCTTCCACCGCACCGAGTGCTTCGGGCCCGTGCTGGGCCTCATGCGCGCGGGAGACCTGGACGAGGCGATCGATGTCGCCAACGACACGCCCTTCGGGCTCACGAGCGGGATCCACTCGCTCGACGAGCGCGAGGTGGCGCGGTGGATCGACCGGATCGAGGCCGGCAACCTCTACGTCAATCGCCCGATCACCGGGGCCATCGTGGGGCGCCAGCCCTTCGGCGGCTGGAAGGCCTCCTCGGTCGGCCCCGGCGCCAAGGCGGGCGGCCCGAACTACGTGCTGCAGCTCTGCCGCGGGCGCCAGATCGCCCGGCCGGCGGCGGGCGCGGAATGCGGGCCGGCGGTCGCGGCGCTGCTGGAGCGCTGCGTCGAGCTGGCCGGCGACGCCGGCGCGTCGGCGATGCTGTGCGCGGCCGCGGCCAGCTATGCGCTCGCGTGGCAGGAGCACTTCGGGCGGGAGCACGAGCCGATCCGGCTGCTCGGCGAGCGCAACCTGTTCCGCTACCGCCCCTGCCGGCGCGTCCTGATCCGCGGCGAGGCGGCCACCGCGGCGGGCCGGCTCGCGCTCTCACAGGCCCTGCTCGCCGCGCGCACCTGCGGCGTGCCGGTCGCGATCAGCCTGTCCGAGGGGGCGTGGCCGACCGAGGCCGACGTGCCCGCGGCGGTCGAGAGCGAAGGCGAGCTGGTCGCGCGGCTCGGGGCCGGGGCTTTCGAGCGCCTGCGCGTCCTGGTGCCGGTGGCCCACGCGGCGCGGGCGGCCGCGCCCCCCCCGGGGG
>JBBDXN010000151.1:1751-12865 GCA_040902305.1 Candidatus Rokuibacteriota bacterium
CGACGCGCCCGGCGTCGCCACCGGGCGGCTCGAGCTGCGCGGCTACCTGCGCGAGCAGACGGTCTCGCGCGTCGTCCACCGCTACGGCAGCGTGATGCCGCCCGCCCCGGAGCGCCACCCGTGACCGGGCGCGCGAGCCGGCTGCCCCGCCTCGTCGAGCGGCTCCTCGATCCCGCGCGCTACCCGCACCCGGCGGACCGCGTGGAGCTGGTCGAGACGCACATCTCCTGGGTCCTCCTCGCGGGGGACCGCGTGTACAAGATCAAGAAGCCGGTGAACCTCGGCTTCCTCGACTTCACCACGCTCGCCCGCCGGCGGCGCTTCTGCCACGACGAGGTGCGGCTCAACCGGCGCCTCGCCGCCGACATCTATCTCGGCGTCGTGGAGATCAAGGGCAGCGCGCGGGCGCCTCGCTTCGAGGGGCCGGGCCGCGCGATCGAGGTCGCGGTGGTGATGCGACGGCTCCCCGCCGAGCGCATGCTCGATCGCCTCGTCCGGGAGCGCGCCGCGCCGCCCGCGCTGCTCGACGGGATCGGGGCCACCGTGGCGCGGTTCCACGCCGCGGCCGACACCGGGGGCGAGATCGACGAGCTCGGCGGGATCGAGACGATACGGAGGAACTGGCAGGAGAACTTCGCCCAGACCGACGCGGTGGGCCCGGAGCTGCTGCCGGAGGACACGCGCCGACGCGTGCGCGAGTACGTCGCGGCGTTCCTCGAGCGCGAGGCCGCGCGCTTCGGGGCGCGGGTCGCGGCCGGGCGCAGCCGCGACTGCCACGGCGACCTGCAGGCCCAGCACGTCTGCTGTGTCGAGCCGGTGCAGATCTTCGACTGCATCGAGTTCAACCATCGCTTCCGCTTCGGCGACGTGGCCGGGGAGATCGCCTTCCTCGCCATGGATCTCGAGCGGCTGGGGCGCCCGGACCTGGCCATCCGCTTCCTGAACGCCTATCTCGAGGAGAACGGCGACTACGAGGCCGTGCCGCTGCTCGACTTCTACCGCGCCTACCGGGCGTGGGTGCGGGCGAAGGTGACCGCGTTCCAGGTCGCGAACTACCCGGAGCGCGCGGATGAGGCCCGGGCCCTGTTCGAGCTGGCCGGGCGCTTCGTGGCGCCCGGCCGGCGCCCGCGCCTGGTCATCACCACCGGGGTGATGGGCAGCGGCAAGAGCACCGTCGCGCGTCTCGCCGCGGCCCGGCTCGGCGCCATCGTGGTGCGGACCGACGCGGTGCGAAAGCGGCTCGCCGGCGTGCCGCTACGCGAGCGGGTGGCGCCGGCCTTCGGGGAAGGGCTCTACGCCCCCGAGATGGGACGGCGGACCTACGCCGAGGCCGCGCGCGTGGCCGACGAGCTGCTCCGGGCCGGCTGGCCCGTGATCGTGGACGGCAGCTTCTCGCATGCCGCGGAGCGGGCCGAGGCGCGCGCGGTGGCCGACCGGCACCGCCTTCCGTTCACCGTGCTCTGGTGCGACGCCCCGGACGAGGTCCTCGTGGAGCGGCTCCGGCGCCGGAGCGAGGACCGGCACGAGGTCTCCGACGGACGGGAAGAGCTCCTGGCCGGGCATCGCGCCCACTACGAGGCCCCGGCTCACGAGCCGGGTGTGATCCGCCTCGACGCGGCCGGCGATGCCGATGGCGCGGTGGACAGGCTCCTGTCCGAGGACGGGCGCTTGGTTTCGCCCCGCTGCCGCTCGGTCTCCGACTGAAGCTGACGCCGCGCGGCGCGAAAGGCGCCGAGGATGATCGTGCGCAGGTCCTCGTGCATCTCGCTGTGCCGCGGCTCGCGCGCGACCACGATCGGCTTCTGGAGGCCCGCGCCGATCGAGAGGCGCACCCGGTAGCGGTTACCGTCTCGCGGGTGCCGCTGCGGCTGCTCGATGGCGACGCGGCACGAGACCAGCGTCTGGCCGTAGCGCTCGAGCTTGGCCGCCTCGTGGCGGACGAGGGTGTCGATGTCCTCGAGGTGGGGGGTGTTGCGGAAGGTGATCTCGACGGGCGTGTTCATGGTCAGCGCATCTCGACGGGCGGCTCGAAGGGTGGCTCGAGGGGTGGGGTCTGCGCGAGGGGTGGCGCTTTCACGAGGTCGGCGCCGGGCGTCTCCGGGCCGGCCGAGGCCGGACGCGGCAGCTCGCTGCCGATCTTGAGCCGCAGCCGCGCGAGGAGGTCGCGATAGGACGAGCCCCGGATCACCCGATCGAACTGGGCCCGGTAGTTCGTGACGAGGCTGATGCCGTCGATCGTGACGTCGCGCACCATCCAGCGCTTGCTGAGATAGATCATGTCGTGGTCCAGGAGGACCTGTCTGCCGCCGCGCCTCCCGATGGCCATCCGCACCACCGCGGTATCCCGATCGACCGCTTCTCCCAGATAGTAGACCGTGATGCCGCCCCCACTGCCGTCGACCTCGGCCACCGACGCGAGCCAGTAGACGAAGCCGCGCTGGACGAAGCCGGCGAAGAGGGAGGTGAACTCCGTCTGCTCGATCGCGGTGCGCGCCCGCCACTGGGCGCCCAGCGCATGCTCCGCCGCGCTGCGGAAGTCGAAGGCCTTGCTGAACAGCTCGCGAACCGCGCGAAGGCGCTCGAGGGGCCGCGCCGCCGTCGCCGGGTCGGTGATGATCTGGTTGGCCTCGGTGAACGTGGCCCGGAGCGAATCGGTCGCGGGGCCGGCCTCGACGCGGCCGCTCCCGGCGACGAGCCATGCCAGAGCGGCGACGGAAACGCATGCGAGACGGAACATGGGTGGGCCATCGCGAAGTTGCATCGCTCATGCCACCGGGCTCGACGGCCGCATGCGCGAAGTTAACCGCGGATTGCTCCATCGGCGGCCGGGCGAGTACGTACCGATTACCGACCGGCCCGTAGCCGTTACCGGAAGGAACACCCTCTCCCCTCAGGGGAGAGGGCAGGGTGAGGGGATCAAGGGTGAGGGGATCTAGAGGGCCAGCTCGCGCGCGACCCCGCGCATGTCCATCTCGAACTCGAGCCCCTCGATGGGCGGCCGGCTCGGGTACCAGTGCACCCCGTGGATGGCCGCCGGGCCCGCCGGCCGCAGGATCTCCTCCAGGAGGAAGTCGTGGATCGGCTGGGCGGTGTAGAGGTCGATCGCGGTCACGCGGCTCCACTCGCCGCCCAGCGTGCGCAGGCGGTCCTGCATGGTCGCCATCACGAACCGCGCCTTCTCGCGCATGCCCGCCGGCGAGGTGTCGCGATGCCGCACGATGCCCTCGGGCCCCTGGGCGCGGTCCTTCAGCTCGCCCGCGCCCGCCACGATGAAGGTGGGCGCCGGGGTGGCGCCCGGCTGGGTGTAGGAGAAGGCGTACAGCGACGGCTCGGTCGGCGCCCCCGCCACCGGGGCCACGTTGGTCCGCGGAATTGGATTGTCCTCGCCCACCAGGATGCCCCACTCGGCCAGCAGCGTGCGATAGCCCGCGTTGAAGGCGCCGAACCCGTCGAAGGTGAACGGCGCCGGGCTGCGCAGCTCGATCCCGCAGAGCGCGGTCCGCGGCCGCTTCTGCTCGCGCAGGTGCTGCTCGATGCGGGCGAAGCCGGCGCGCCACGGCCGGGGCGCGGCGAGCGTCACGCGCACGATCTCGTGGCCCGGCTGGGCGACCGTGCCGCACGAGAACGCGCTGATGCCGGGCATGTAGCGATAGTCGCCGCTCGGATGGTCACGAAGCATGGGGTGCCCTCTCGATCAGGAAGTTGCCGGCCTCGAAGGGCACCGGCGCCGCACTCATGCCCGGCATCCTACACCGACCGGGGTCAGGTCTTACATTCCGACATTTTCGTCACGGGATGCCGCCACACCGCGGGAGGAAATGTCGGAATGTAAGACCTGACCCCTATCGAGAGAGCAGGGCGACGCCCAGGACGACCAGGAGTATGCCCGCGACGATGCGCCAGCCGAGGCGGGCGCGCTCGCTCGGGAAGAGGTAGGCCAGCCCCAGCACGAAGAGGGGCGCGGTGCCGGCCAGGGGAATCACCACGCTGACGTCGCCCCAGCCCAGGGACAGCAGCAGGAGGAAGACGCCACCGTTCTCCGCGATACCGCCCCCGATGAAGTAGAGCGCGCTCCGCCGGCTGCAGCGCAGCGAGCCCACGTTGCCCGAGGCCACCACGAACGCGGTCATCGCGATCAGGGCCGCGGTGACGTTGATCGTGGCGCCGAGCAGCGGCCCCGCCGAGGCCAGGCCGAGCTTGCGCAGGATCTGGACCGTGCCGAAGCACGTGGCCGCGATGAACGGATACGCGAGATCGCGAACGCGGAACCCGGTGTAGCGCCCGCTCAGCGACAACAAGATGGTGCCGGTGACGATGACCAGCGTGCCCCCGACGATGGGCGCCGTCACCCGCTCCCCCAGGAGCAGGATGGCCAGCACGCTGGCCACCAGCGGGGTCAGGTTGTTGACCGCGGCCGCCACCGGCGCGCCGACCTTCTGGATGGCGAGCACGCGGAAGAGCCGGCCGCCGGTGGTGCCGATCAGGCCCGACAGGGCGAAGTAGGGGACCGCCTGCCACGTGAATTCCTCGACGGGGACGAGCCACGCGGCGGCCGCCCACGCGGCGACCGCGCCGACCACCACGTTGATCCAGGCGCCCGCGTAGAAGCTCGCGCCCCGGAGCCCGCGGTGGATGAGGATGGTCGCCACTGCGGCGCACAGGGCACTCGACAGCGCCAGCGCGTGTGGCGTCGGCAGCAACGGGGGCTCGCTCGACGATCAGCCGACTTCGGCGCGGAGGCGGTCGTGCAGCGTGGCGAGCTGCTCGGTCATCGCGGCGACGGAGCGCGCGCCGGCCTGGAAGATCGCGGTGGCGTTTAGCGCGACCCAGCCGAAGCCCATCGTCTTCAGCGCGGCCACGCGCGCCACCACCGCGTCGTGGTCGGCGTAGAAGGTCTTGCCCGCCGCGTCGCGGGGCGGCGGCGCCACCATGCTCTGGAGCCCGAGGGCGCCCGGATCGCGCCCGGCCGCCTCGGCGTGGCGATGGATGGCCTCGATGACCTCCCGCGCGCCGGCCGCGTCGGTGACCCGGCTCGCCAGCCAGCCGTCGCCGAGCCGGCCGACGCGACGGTAGGCGGCCTCCGAGTTGCCGCCGACCCAGATCGCCAGGCGCCCGCCCTGTGGGGGCTTGGGCTCCATGGCCATGGACACCGTGGGGTAGCGGGCGCTCTCGAAGCTCACGTCCGCGTCGCTCCAGTAGGCGCGCAGCAGGCGGATGGCCTCGTCCATCGCCTGGCCGCGCGTGCGGAACGACTCGCCGAGCGCCTCGTACTCCGACTCCTGCCAGCCCACGCCCACGCCGAGCCGCACCCGGCCGCCCGAGAGGGTGTCGAGCGTGCTGACCTGCTTGGCCACCAGCGCGGGCTGGCGCTGCGGCAGCACGAGCACCTCGGTGCCGAGGGTCACGCGCGTGGTGACGGCGGCGATGTAGGAGAGCGCCATCAGCGCCTCCAGGATGGGCATCGCCGGATTGTAGGGGCCGCGGGGGCGGCCCTCGATCGGCACGCCCATGACCACGTGGTCGAAGATGTCGATGTGGTCGTAGCCGATCCGCTCGATGGCGCGGGCGAGGTCGGCCACCGCGGCCGGCCCCTCCCGGTAGGACACGCTCGGGAACTCGACGGACAGTTTCACAGAAGGGACCCCCTCCGATGACCTAGCGCCACGCGTCGACGGAGAGCGTGGTCTGGTACGCGCAGCCCATGATGCGCCAGTAGCCGTTGGTCTCGCCCCCCACGACCACGACGTGGATGTCCTCGCGCCGGAACATCGGGATCATCTCGTCGGGCGCGGCCTTGAGCCTGGACGCCCACGGCTCCTCGCCGAAGGTCGCGCGGGGATAGAGGTAGTTCTGCACGAGCTGGTAGTCCCAGTACTCGCCGGCCGGCATCCGCGCATTGTCGTAGAGCCAGTCGATGAGCGCATCCTTTTTCAGGAAGCCGCCCCGGTCGACGAACTGCCGCGCGGTGATCGGGTCCAGCAGCAGCGTGGGCGGGGTGTGCGGGTCCATGCCGCGCAGCAGGTTCCGGACGTGCTCGCGCCAGTACTTCTTCGGCAGGCCGAGGGTGAAGGACGTCGAGCGGCAGCCGGTGAACACGCTGACCGTGCTGTCGGCGGGCCGGAAGCCGTGCTGGAAATGGAAGGGCTCCCACGGGCTCCGCTCCTCGTTCTCGCCGAAGGTCACGCTGTTGTACGCGTAGTTGTTGCCCATCGAGCCCATGTAGGTGGATCCTGGGACGGAGCCGCCCTGCAGGTTCTGCGAGAGCAGGCCGTAGGCCCGGCCGATCGTGGCGTTGGCGTGGTTGTGGGGCCCGAGGGCGCCGGTGCCCGTGTTCATGCCGATCTCGTGGCGCACCGGCCCGTTGACCACCGCCATCGCGGCCACCGAGCTCGAGCTGCTGCCGCGCGCGCTCGCGCCGGTGGCGGCCAGGGCGAGAATCACCGGGAAGTACTCCGGCCGGGCGCCGGCCATCACCGCGTTGACCGCGACCTTCTCGACCGTGTACTCCCACGCCTCCCGGAAGTGGGTCGGCCGCATGCGCCCGACGACCTCGTCCGGCCGGCGCCGGGTCCCGGCCAGCATCGCGGCCACCCGCGCCTCGGTGGGCAGCACGATGGGGAGCTTGTCCGTCCAGTCCCGCTCGAGGAAGAGGCGATGCAGGTTCTCCTCGGTGTCTGGCTCGACCAGCCGTGGAGCGGACCGGTCGAAGTCGATCGCGCCGCGCTCGTCGTCGGTGAACGGCCGGGTCAGCCCCTCGATCACCTCCTGCATCACCGGCCGCCCGCTGATCGGATCGCGCCCGTCGATGTAGGCGCGCAGCTCCGCCGCGGTCTTGCCCATGACCGGCTGGGGCACGAACGCCTGGCGGAGGCCCGGCATGC
This sequence comes from Candidatus Rokuibacteriota bacterium, assembly GCA_040902305.1. GTDB lineage: Bacteria > Methylomirabilota > Methylomirabilia > Rokubacteriales > CSP1-6 > CAMLFJ01. The sequence goes on from JBBDXN010000151.1 coordinate 8,633, forward strand.
CGTTCTGGGCCGCGACCGCGCGGACCACCCGGTCGAACTTGTCGGTGTGCATGGCGACGGTGGGGACTCCGTAGGTGGCCTCGATCGTCATCGCGTGCGCGGCGACCGCCGGCGCGCAGGTGCTTCAGTGGCCGACGCCGACGATGGCCGCATGCCCCCGCGCCCGGATCTCCTCCCACGTCGCCGGGTCGTCCTTGAGGTACACGCTCGAGATCGGCTTGAAGACCGTCCGCACCGCCGGCATGTGCTCGGCGAACCAGGCCTGCATCTGCTTCAGGAACACGTCCGAGTCGTCGAAGCGGCAGTCCACCAGGTAGACGGTCTGGCCGTCGAGCGTGTCCTGACGCGGGGCCAGCTCCTTGCGAGTGATCTTCGGGGCGAAGCCTACCGGGTTCAGCACTGTGAGCGCGGCCATGGGGGTCTCCCTCCGTGGCCGCCAGTCTACAATGAGCGCGCCTTGACCTGCTCGGGGACCGGCTGCTAGGCTTCGGCCCGGACGCAGCCCCTCCATCAAAGGAGATGACCATGATTCGAGCGCTCACCGGGACGTGTCTCATGCTCGCGATGGCCGTCGGCACGACATGGGCCCAGGAGCCCTATCCCACGCGGCCGGTCTCCATGGTGGTCGCGTTTCCGCCCGGCGGGATCGCCGACAACACCGCGCGCCCGGTGGCGGCGGCGCTCGAGCGCATCCTCAAGCAGCCGGTCACCGTGCTCAACAAGGTCGGCGCGGCGGGCGCGGTCGGGTACCAGACCGCCGCGACCAGCAAGCCCGACGGCTACACCTTGCTGATGGCGCTGGTCAGCGTCTCCGTCCTGCCCGAGGTGGACAAGCTCTTCGGCCGTCCCCAGAACTACACGCGGGAGCAGCTCACCGGCATCGCCCGCATCAACGCCGATCCGACCATGTTGGTGGTCCGCGCCGACACCCCCTGGAAGACCCTCAAGGCTTGACAGCTCGCGCGCCGGCAGATAGACCTGACGCCATGAAAGCCCTTCCCCCCGCAGCGGTGGCGCAGTACCGTCGTGACGGCTTCTACTTCCCCGCCCGCGTGCTCTCGCCCGAGGAGGCCGCCGGCTATCGCGCCCGCCTCGAGGCGGCCGAGGGCGAGCGCGGCGGCCCGCTCGGCGGCGAGCTGCGGCACAAGGGCCACCTGCTCTTCACGTGGCTCGACGCGCTGATCCGGCACCCGCGAATCCTCGACGCGGTGGAAGACCTCCTCGGCCCCAACCTCCTCTGCTGGAGCTCGAGCTTCTTCATCAAGGAAGCGCGGGACCCGGCCTTCGTGTCCTGGCACCAGGACTCGACCTACTGGGGGCTCAGCGAGCCGGACGTGGTGACCGCGTGGGTGGCCTTCTCCGAGAGCTCCATCGAGAGCGGCGCGATGCGCATGGTGCCGGGCACCCACGTCGAGCAGGTGGCGCATCGCGACACCTTCGCACCCGACAACCTGCTCTCGCGCGGCCGACTCGCCGCCCAACCGCTCGGGCGATCGGCGCATCGGCTACGCGATCCGCTACATCCCGACGCACGTCCGGCAGATCGCGGGCGCGCGCGACACCGCCACGCTGGTGCGCGGGGTGGACGCGTATCACCACTTCGATCCCGAGGAGCCGCCCGCGGCCGACCTCGATCCCGCCGCCCGGGCCCGGCACGCCGCCATCATGAAGCGGCAGGGCGAGCTCCTCTACCGGGGCACCACCACCGAGCGTTTCCGGTAGGCCGGCCTACGGGATCAGGTCGGCGCCGGCAACGGCGGAGCCGGGGGCGGCGAGCGGCGTCACGACGTCGCCCGCCCGGAGCGGGACGACCGAAGCATAGCGCCACCCATGGGGCGCGCCGACGTCGGCCTCGAGATCCCGGTACACTTCGAGCACGTCGTCGACCAGGTTGACGATCCAGTAGTCGGCGAGGCCGGCGCGCGCGTAGAGACTGCCCTTCTCACCGCGATCGAGCCTCAAGCTCGACTCGGCCACCTCCACGATCAGCGCGGCGCGCGGGGGATGCCCGTGGCGGTAGTCGCGGAAGCTGCCCGGGACGACACTGATGTCGGGCTCGGGCTCGGAGTCGTCGTCGAGCGCCACCGGAAGCTGCCCCCTCACGTCCCAGCCCATCGCGAACACCCGGCGCAGCGCTTCTTCCGCCATACGGATGCCCATCGCGTGGGGGCTACCCGGTGGCTCCCGCACCACGAGCGCGCCGCCGAGCAGCTCGATGCGATCCGCCGGCCCGAACACGCCCTTCTCGATGAGCCGGTCGTACTCGACGCGTGTCCAGCGCTTGGTCGGCAGCGTGTCCGTCATGGCGAGGAGGTTAGTCCGCGCTCCCGGCCCGGTCAATGTCTCCGGAATCCGCCGGGCCCATATGCTGATCCTCGATGCTATCCTCTCCGCTATCCCCAGGGGAGGTGGGCGCATGAACGGATCCGAAGGACGCGAGATCTACCGGGTGGTGTGGCCGCGCGGGACCCGGACGGTGCAGGCGACCGACGTCGCCCCGCGGCTGTCGACGCTCGAGGGCAAGACCATCGGCCAGCTCTGGGACGATCTCTTCCGCGGCGACGAGATCTTCCCGATCCTCGAGGAAGAGCTGACCCGCCGCTTCCCGGGCGTCCGGTTCGTGCGCTACGACACGTTCGGCTCCACGCACGGCCGCAACGAGCAGCAGGTGCTCGCGGATCTGCCGGGCATGCTGAGCCGGCACGCGGTGGACGCGGTCATCTCGGGGATGGCCTGCTGAGGGAGCTGCACGCCCGCCGTGTTGCGGGCCAGTGCGGTGGCGGAGCGGGCGGGGGTACCGACGGCGTCGCTCGTCTGCGAGGGTTTCCGAGGGCAGGCGGCGACCACCGCCGCGGGGCTCGGGCTGCCGGGCCTCCCGACGGCCCTGGTGCCCGGCCACGTCGACGTGCAGAGCGCCGAGGAGCTGCGACGTAACGTGGCCGCGGTCACGGTGGACGCGGTCATCCGGAACCTGACCGAGGCGCCGGCGCGCGCGGGCGCCGCGGTGGTCGAGCCCGCGCCCGCCGACATCGTCTTCGAGGGCGATCTCGACGAGATCAACCGCTTCTTCTACGAGAACGACTGGAGCGACGGCCTGCCGATCGTGCCGCCGACGCCGGACCGGGTGCGCGAGTTCCTGCGCTTCGCGGACCGGCCCGGCGAGACCGAGCTGGGCGTCCTGCTGCCCGACCGGCGCCGCGCCACCATCTGGAACGTGGCGGTGAACGGGGTGATGGCCGGCTGCCGCCCCGAGTACATGCCGATCCTGGTGGCGCTGGTCGAGGCCATGGCCGATTCGCGCTACGGCGTCGAGCACAGCGGCAACACGCCGGGCGCCGAGACCCTGATCATCCTGAACGGGCCCCTCATCAAGGAGCTGGGCTTCAACTACGAGCAGGGGGCCCTGCGCGACGGCATCCAGGCCAACACCACCATCGGCCGATTCTGGCGCCTGTACCTCCGCAACGTCGCGGGCTTCCTGCACCACCGCACCGACAAGGGCACCTTCGGCAATACCTGGCGGGTGGTCCTGGCCGAGAACGAGGACGCGCTGCGCCGCATCGGCTGGACGACCATCGCGGAGGACGAGGGCGTGACCGCGCCCAATGCGGTCACGATCTCGCGCTACACGGGTGGCGGCGTCATCGCATCGGTCTTCGGGAGCACCCCGGAGCGGATGCTGCCCTATCTCGCGGACTCCATCGCGAGAAAAGTTGGCTGGGAGCTCATGTTCACGGTGGGCATGGGGGTGGGGAGCCAGCGGCCGCTGCTCCTCCTGAGCCCGATCCTCGCCGAGACGCTCGCCAAGAGCGGGCTCGACAAGGCGGGGCTCAAGCAGCGCCTGTTCGAGCTGGTCCGCATCCCGGCCAGCCAGTTCGAGCGCTACGTCGGCGAGTGGACCAACCTGGTGCCGGGGCGGCCGTCGCTGACCGCGCTGGTGAAGGCGGGGCAGATCCCCGCGGTCTTCGCGGCATCCGAGGACCCGGAGCGCCTCGTGCCGATCGTCTGTCGCGCCGAGGACCTGATGATCGCGGTGAGCGGCGATCCACTGCGCACCAACGCCTACGCCTTCGCTCACAACGGCATCCTGGGCTATCCCACCACGAAGGCGATCCGCCTGCCCGCGGACTGGCCGCGGCTCCTCCGAGAAGCCCGCGCGCGCTAGCCCGGACGATCATGAGCCTCGACCGAGACCGGACGGGTGGCGCCGTGGCTGGCTCCCGCGCAGGCGAG
>JBBDXN010000152.1:0-14902 GCA_040902305.1 Candidatus Rokuibacteriota bacterium
GACTCTCGTGGCCGACGTGCTTGCGGTAGATCATCACCCGGAGGTGGAGATCCCAGTGGACTACATCGGCAAACGGTCAACGGCATGATGCCGGAGCGGGTGCTCGGGGGCGTCGGGGAACGGGCCGTGGCAGCCCGCCGGGAAGCGTGGATGCCTTGCGCCCGCCCCGCCTTTGGGTACCACGGGACAACGGTAGGGCATTGGTAGTGCATTCCTCCTTCCGCGCGGCGAGGTTCCTATGGCGAACGTGATCTGGCACTCAATGGCGGTCGAGCATGTCCTGAAGGAGCTCGACACGGATCCCCACCAGGGCCTTTCAGCGGAGGAGGGCCGGCGACGGATGGAGCGGCTCGGCCCGAACGAGTTGAGAAAGGAGGAACGAGCCTCCCCCTTCGTGCTGTTCATCAGCCAGTTCAAGAACACCCTGATCGTTATCCTTCTCGTCGCCACCGTCCTTTCCGCCCTCGTCGGGGAGATCGTGGATGCCGGCATCATCCTGCTCATCGTCGTCTTCTCCACCGTGCTGGGATTCATCCAGGAGTACCGGGCGGAGCGAGCGTTCGAGGCCTTGAAGAAGATGCTGACTCCGACCATCACGGCGATCCGGGGAGGAGTGGAACAGGAGATCCCTTCCAGGGATCTCGTCCCCGGCGACATCGTTCTCTTGGAGGCAGGCGACAGGATCCCGGCCGACGGTCGGCTGATCGAGATCCACTCGGTCAAGTGCGATGAGGCCCCCCTGACGGGAGAGTCGGTTCCCGTCGACAAGAAGCTCAATGCCTTTCCCGAGGGCGCACCGGTCGGAGACCGACTGAACATGGTCTTCACCGGAACCACCGTCATCTATGGCCGCGGGAAGGTCGCCGTGACCGCCACCGGGATGAAGACCGAGTTCGGCAAGATCGCCGAAGAGGTGGCGGCGGTGGAGGTGAAGGAGACCCCGCTGGAGCGGCGGACAGCCGAGATCGGCAAGTTGCTCGGCGTGATCGCCCTGAGCGTCTGCGCCCTGGTGGTGGGGATCAGCATGATCAGGGAGCTCATGGGGGGAGAGATCACGCTGGAGTTCACGCTCACCATGGTGATGTTTGCCGTGGCGCTGGCGGTGGCGGCGGTTCCCGAGGCGCTGGCGGCCATCGTCACGGGCGCCCTCGCCATCGGCATGCGCGAAATGGCGAAGCGAAACGCGCTGGTGAGGAAGATGCCGGCGGTGGAGACGCTGGGATGCACCACCGTCATCTGCTCCGACAAGACCGGCACCCTCACGAAAGGCGAGATGACCGTGCGCCGGCTCTATGCCGCGGGGCGGATCGTCGAGGTGAGCGGGGTGGGCTATGCGCCCGAGGGGCGCGTGAGCCCGGCGCCGACCGACCGGGCCACGCAGTGGCTCCTCAGGGGAGGCCTCCTCTGCAACGACGCCAGGCTCACCGAGAGCGAGGGGCGCTGGCGAATCAAGGGCGATCCCACCGAGGGCTCTCTGGTGGTCGTGGCCGCCAAGGCCGGGTTGAGCCAGGTGGAGACGCGGCTTGAGTGGGAGCGGATCGCGGAGTTCCCCTTCAGCTCCGAGCGCATGAGGATGACCACCCTCCACCGGACTCCCGAGGGGAAGATCGTGGCCTTCATGAAGGGGGCCTCGGAGACGATCCTGGGGCGGTCGGCATCGTTCCTCGACGCCGACCTGCCGCGGCCGCTCTCGGACGCCGACCGCCGGAAGATTCTGGAGATCAACGAGGAGATGGCCGGAGATGCCCTGCGCGTCCTCGCAGTGGCCTACAAGGAAATGCCCCCGCTGGACGGGTACGGCGAGGAATCGGTGGAAGGCGAGATGACCTTCCTTGGCCTCGTCGGGATGATGGATCCGCCGCGAGATGAGGCGATCGGGGCGGTCCGCGTGTGTCGGCAGGTACATATCAAGCCGGTGATGATCACGGGGGACCACAAGCTGACGGCGGTGGCTGTGGCGAGGGAGTTGGACATCCATCGGGAAGGGGATCTCGTCCTGACCGGGGAGGAGTTGGGGAAGCTCTCCGACGAGGAGTTTGAGGGGATCGTCGAAAAGGTGACGGTCTACGCCCGGGTGTCACCCATGGACAAGCTGAAGATCGTCCGAGCGTGGAAAAAGAAGGGTGAGATCGTCGCCATGACCGGCGACGGCGTCAACGATGCCCCGGCCCTGAAGCACGCCGACATCGGCGTGGCGATGGGGATCACGGGCACCGAGGTGGCCAAGGAGGCCGCGGACATCGTCCTTTCCGACGATAACTTCGCCACGATCGTCAAGGCGATCGAGTTGGGGCGGTGGATCTACGACAATATCAAGAAGTACCTCACGTACTTGCTCCGGGCCAACATCACGGAGGTGGTGATCCTTGGCGGGGTCGTCCTCGCCATGGGCCCGGAGTTCCTGCCGTTGCTGCCGGCCGCCATCCTCTACATCAACCTGGCGTCGGACGGGCTCCCGGCGCTGGCGCTAGGTGTGGCCCCCCCGGATCCCGACATCATGCAGCGACCGCCTCGAGACCCGAAGGAGAGCGTGTTCTCCCGGGACGTCAGGACGCTCATCCTGATGGGCGTGCTCATCGAATGTCCCATCTTCCTGTGGGTCTTTTTCCAGAACCTGTCCAACCTCGAAGTGGCTCGAACGCAGGTGTTCTTCATGTTCGCGCTCATCGAGCTGATGCTCGCCATGAACTTCCGCTCCCTGCGGTTCAGCCTTGTCCAGGCCCCGCCGCACAAGTGGCTCTTGCTCGCCATCGGCTGGGAGCTCGCCCTGCTCGCGGTACTGATCCAGTTCCAGGCCGTGCGCGACGCCTTCGGGGTCGCCCTGCCGACGATCCGAGATCTCGCGATCATCGTGGGGCTGGGCGTAGCGATCATGGTCAGCATCGAGATCGCCAAGGCAGTCATGCGGGCCAGGACCCAGCGGTCGGCCAAGGTCGGGGCGTGAGCGAGACCTTCGTGAGGCACCCTCATTTCAGCCGCGGGAGTCGGCCGGGAGCCGTCGGCCTGTTCTCTTTCTAGGCTGGAAGGGGACGCGCTTCGGCCAACCCTCACCCTGGCCACGACAGAGGTGCGCGATAAGCGGGAGGTGCTCCACAATACGGATGCTGAGCATTATCGAACTTCCCGCGTTGCGTTCACCTCATTGACTCCTTGGGCGCGCCGCGCGCATGGCGCCGCCCTGTCCGGCCGCCGTGAAGCAGAGGAAGAAGCCGCGCGGCGGGGTGTGGAGGCGATCCGTGAAGCGCTGAACGTTCCTGTCGAGACCGTTCGCGCGCACGTCACTGACGGACACCCCGAACGAAAGATCATCGAAGAAGCCAACGCGTGGCCCGCCGACATGATCGTGATCAGCGCGAGCGGCGCGCCGCGACTCCAACGGCTCCTGCTTGGGAGCGGGGATCGGCTGGTGACTCGAACCGCCCCGTGTCCGGTTCTGGTGGTGCGTCGTCGAGAGCGACGTGTCACGATCCCGGTCGGCGCCCCTGGCCAAGGCCGCAACACGCCGTCTGGGCTCGAGGCAACACTAGCCCCCTCCGGCGGCGGTCGCTCCGCGGGGCGCCTCCGGCCCCCTGACGTAATCGGCCATTCTCAGACACCGCCCCCCCAGGAGCTCCCCAAGAACCGATGCCACAGCGCACATCAGCGGCCACCTCACGGGTCGGGGACAGCCCGCCTGGCTGAGCGGCATGCTAGGCGGGCACACCGCCGCCGTCAACTGGCAAGTGAACCCGTGTAGGGAGCACATGATCTGTCCGCTCCCGAGAGCAAGTGAAGTGTCCGCGTTTCGGGCGGTCTCGCGTAGAGCCACGGTCCAGGGAGGGGACCATGCTCTATACCGCGGCCGCCGGGGAGCGGGCCATGAAGGTGCAGCAGGTCATCATGCGAGCCCTGAGTGGGGGGATCAGTTGGGTGCAAGCCGCCGAGATCCTCGGCCTGGAGCCGCGCAGCGTGCGACGCTGGCGCGCCCGGTTCGAGGCCGGCGGCCCGGTGGCCCGCTATGATCGCCGGCGGCAGCGGCCCTCGCGGCGCCAGGCGCCGGCGCTCGAGGTGCAGCGCATCCTGCGCCTGTACCGGGAGCGCTTCGCCGGCTGGAACGTCCGCCACGTCTACCGCTTCGCCCGACGCGACCACGCCGTGAGGCTGTCGTATAGCTTCGTCAAGCTCGCGCTCCAGGAAGCCGGCCTCGTCCGCCGAGCCCGGGCGCGGGGCCGCCATCGCCGGCGCCGGGAGCCCCGCGCCTGCTTCGGCGAGCTCCTGCACCTCGACGGCAGTCCCCAAGCCTGGCTGCGGCGCTGCCCGGAGGAGCGGCCGACCCTCATCAGCGTCCTCGACGATGCCACCAAACGGCTGCTCTACGCCCAGCTCAGTCGCGCCGATCTCCAGGACGTGGTCAAGAAGCGTTTGGGCACATTCTCGGTCACATCGCGGGGGTAATTTCAGAGTGCTGTGTTGGAGATAGTTGAAATGATGGTGGCGGCGGGAGGACTCGAACCTCCGACACGGGGCTTATGAGACCCCTGCTCTGCCACCTGAGCTACGCCGCCTTGGTAGGAACTTCGCGCAGTTGCAGAGCGGCATCCTAGCACGGCCGATCCGACCCGCGCATCCGGAATCGTGCCGCGTACCCCTTCTACCTGATCAGGAGGCGAGCGAGGACGCGGCCTGCGGGGTCGCCGGGCTCGGGGGGAGCTGGCGCGCCACCGCCACGCGCAGCTCGGTGGCGGACACCGGCTTCATGAGCACGGGCGCGGCGGCCCGCATGAGGAAGTTCGCATACTCGGGCGTGTAGCCGCGCTCGAGTCGGAAGATCACGGGCGGAGTGGCCGCGCGGCAGCATTCCTTCAGGAGCTGGTAGAGGGCGGGCCCGTTGAGCTCGCGCATCTTCAGATCGCTCAGCACCAGGTCGTAGTCGTGCTGGCTCAGCAGGATCACGGCGTCCGCCTTGCTGGCCGCGGTGTCGACCGTGTAGCCGGCTTCGCCGAGGACTCGCGAGGTGTCCCGGCACTCGCGCTCGTCGCCGTCGACGATCAGGATGCGACGCCGGTCCGCGCTCATCGCTGGGCCATATCCCCCGGCGCTTCGCGCCGGCCATTGATGCGGCCGAGGATCTCGTCGACGGTGCGGGTCGCCTGGGACGCGACCGTCTGGAGGGCGTCGGACAGGTCGTCGCGCTCGGCGCGCAGCCCGTCGTTGTCCTCCTCGAGCCGGCGCACCTTCTCCGCCAGCACGACCCGCTCGTGCTCCAGCGCTCCCACCTCGGCCTGGAGGTGGCCCGCATCCTCCAGCCATCCGCCCAGCACCTGCATGAGCTCGCGGGCTTCGTCGGACCACCGCGTCACCTCGTCGGCCAGCCGCACCGCGGATCGCGACGGCCCGCCGTTGGGCACCTCGCTCGTCGGCATCGCGGCCGCGTCGGCCCGCGCGGGCCAGCGCCCCCGCGAGAGGTCGCGCCTCACCCCGGTGGGCGTGAGGTCGAGGACGGCGAAGATCCGCGAGTAGGGCAGGCGCGCCGCCTCGTTCACCTCCTGGATCCATTGGGGCTCTTCCGCGCCGAAGAGACAGAGGCCGCGGGCCTCACCCGGGAACACCGCGCTGCTGATGTACCGGACCTTTTTCCCGAGCCCCTGCAGCCTGGCGCAGGCCGTCACGAGACCCTGCAGGCTGGCGCGGAAGTTTTCGGGCGGCACCTGACTCAGATCACGCTCGACGGCGAACAGCGGCATCTCCTCGGTTCTCCTCGCGGACGCGGGCGGGCGTCCGTCGAATGCTAGGTGCTGGCCGGAGCCGCCGTCAAGCACGGAGACACCCCGTGGAAATGCGGGTGCACGCGCGCCCGCGCGTGAATCACCGCGCCGGATCGGTCATCACGCACACGACACGCGTACCGTACGCGTCAGTGCTGCGCATCCGGGTCTGGTCGCCCGCGGAGGCGCATCAGGACGTGCAATTCTCGTGTTGTGGATGAGTGGGGATAAGTGGATAAGTGGTGCGGAAAGGGCAAATTGGCGTGGACACCCAAGACCCCTTTGCTATAATCCCGCCCAGCGTAACAGGCCGTACCTCGGGAGGAGCTTCACATGGCCAGCCTCGGCAATCACCCGTGGATCGAAGAAGAGGAGCGACTGCTACTCGGACCGGCCGACGCCGGCGCGGCAGAGGCCGACGAGGACACGGACCCCGCCGCCGATGACGACGATGACGAGGACGACGACCTCGATGACGAGGACGATGATTTCGACGACGATGACGACTTCGACGACGACGATCTGGACGACGATGACGAGGACGACGAGGACGACAAGGACAAGGACGACAAGGACAAGGACGACGCCGTGTAGGTTGAGGCATCGCTGCAGTGACTGATCCGCGGTCTTCCCCGGGAGGGTGACAAATGGCTGAGTGGGTATGGTTCCTCTTGCGCTGGATTCACTTCCTGGCGGGTATCACCTGGATCGGTCTCCTGTACTACTTCAACTTTGTCCAGGTCCCCTTCTTCGCCGAGACCGAGCCGGGGGTGCGCTCCGGTGCCCAGCAGAAGCTCTTGCCCCGCGCCCTCTGGTGGTTCCGCTGGGCCGCGATGATCACGTTCCTGTCGGGGTGGCTCTACCTGCTTGGCTACTGGATCCAGAAGGTGGGCTTCGCAGTTCCCGGAACCTGGGGCATCTTTCTCGGCGGCCTGCTGGGCTCGATCATGTGGGCCAACGTGTGGTTCATCATCTGGCCCAAGAACAAGATCGTGATCCAGAACGCGCTCGACACCGCGGCGGGCAAGCCGGCCAATCCGGGGGCCGCTGCGGCGGGTGCCCGGGGCGGTCTGGCCTCCCGCACCAACGTGCTCTTGTCGATCCCGATGCTCTTCTTCATGGGCACGGCGCAGCACATGCCGTGGCTGCCGATGCCGAGCTCGGGTGCACTCTTCTGGATCGTCACGCTCGTGATCATGGCGCTGGTCGAGATCAACGCGCTGGTTGGGACTCCGGGCAAGGGCGCCGCGAAGCCGCTCGCCACCGTCAAGGGAACTCTTTGGTCGGGATTCGTCCTGACCGTGGTCTTCTACGGCTGCTTCGTCCTCATGGGGACCCGCGCCCAGTAGCCGCGCGCGGCGCGCGCCCGTCAGGGGCCGAGGTCGGTCAGCAGCTCGGTCTTGGTCTCATCCGACAGGCGGGCGCGCGCACGCGCGGCGGGGTGGTCCGCCACCAGCTCCACCGCGGAGGTGCGGAAGGCGTCCATCGCCTCGGGGCCGAAGGCAAAGCGCACGAAGTGGACGGCGGCGAGCTTGCCTTTCTCCTCGTCGGAGTGCCCGGCTTCGAAGTCCCCGGGCACCCGCAGGCCTCCGGCGGTCTCCAGCCAGACGTGCTGGCCGGTGTCGATGCCCATGAAGCGGTCCAGCACCGGCTTGATCTGGTCCTTGTCGGCGATCTCGATGAACAGTGTCGCCGAGAGCTCCCCCGCCCGGGGGAGCAGCGCGCCGTAGACGTCGATCTCCTCCTGCACCCTGGCGTCGTCGATGATTCGCTCCGCGCGGCACATCTCCTGGATCTGGAACAGCAGCGTCTCCCGGTTCTCGAAGACGAAGGAGAGGTAGGGCCCCACCTCTACCCGCCGCTTCCGCTTCAGCTCGATCACGCGCCGGCGCCGCTCCTCGCGCACCTTCTCGTACTCGAAGAAGTTGACCACGTCGCCCAGGCGGATGGCGCGCGTCATGCGGGCCGCTCGGGGTCGAGCCCGTAGGCCTCGGCCAGGATCTGGATGGGGTGCCGCGCGGTCCGCCCGGTGCCCTGGTGGATCTGCAGCGCGGCGAGCGGGCAGTCGGTGGCCACCCGGTCCGGCTTCGCCTGCCCGATGTCGCGGAAGAGCGGCTCCGCCACCCTCATGGATAGCTCGAAGTACTCCTTCTTCATGCCCCACGTGCCGTCCACCGCCGAGCATCTCTCGATCACCTCCACCGGCGCCCCGGTCAGACGCAGCACGTCGGCGGAGCGGGTGCCCATGTTCTGGGCCTTCAGGTGGCAGGGCAGCTGGTAGGCGATGGTGCCCGGGGCATTCGGGAACTTCGTGTCCAGTCGGCCTTGCTCGTGCAGCGCCGCGAGGTACTCGAAGAGGTCCCGCGTGTGCGCCGCGACCAGGTTGGCGTCCTCCGAGCCGTCGAGCCAGGGGTACTCCTGCTTGAGCATGTAGGAGCACGTCGGCCCGGGCACCACGATCTGCCGCCCCTGGCGCACCTGCTCCGCGAGGCTCTTGACGTTGTCCGCGATGAGCCGCTTGGCCTCCGGGACGGCTCCGCCGTCGAGATACGGCATGCCGCAGCAGCGCTGGGCGGGCAGCGTGACGTCCACCCCGTTCTTCTCCAGCACCGCCACCGTGGCCTTGCCGGTCGCCGGGTCGTTGTACTCCACCGAGCACGTGGCGAAGAGGGCGACGCGGTCGCGGGCCGGCTCCCGCCGCGGCGCCGGCTTGCGCCCGTCGAACCAGCGCGAGAAAGTCTCGCGGTGGAAGGCGGGCAGGTTCCGCCGGGCGTGGATGCCGACCGCCATCTCCATGAACTTGCGGTTCACCCACACCGTGTTCATCCAGTTCGAGACCGGCGCGGTGAGGCTGCCGAGGCGGCCGACCAGCTCGGTGTTGCCGAGGAAGCGGTCCTGGAGCGTCACCCCCTGCTCCCGAGCCTCCGCGGACCGGGCCCGCAGCATGAGGCGCGGGAAGTCCACCGCCCAGCGATGCGGCGGGGTGTAGGGGCAGTGGTTATAGCAGAGCTTGCACTGGTAGCAGAGATCGACGACCTCCTTGACGTCCGTGGCCGGGAGCCTCTCGACGTCGCCGTCCACCGCGTCCACGTCCAGCCGGCCGAACAGGACCTTGAACGAGGGGCAGAGCGGCAGGCAGCGCCGGCAGCCCGCGCAGATGTCGTAGACCCGCCGCAGCTCGGTGTCCACGCGGTCGAGCTGCCAGAACTCCGGCACGCGAATGTCGAGTGTCATCGTCCTCTCACGAGTGCGCGATCCGGCGTGAGCGCGGGCCCGGCGACGGCTCGATGCCGCCGCCCGGCCCCGCGCTCGCCCGACTAGATGGCGTCGGCCGGCTCCTTGCCCGCGACCTGGTTGAGCCCCTTGGTGAAGCGGCCCGCGTGCGACTTCTCGGCCTTGGCGAGCGTCTCGAACCACTCGGCCAGCTCGGGGTACCCTTCGTCCCGCGCGGTCTTGGCCATGCCCGGGTACATCTGCGTGTACTCGTAGGTCTCGCCCGCGACGGAGGCCTTGAGATTCTTCTCGGTCTTGCCGATCGGCTCCCCGGTGGCCGGATCGCCCACTTCCTTGAGGAAGTCGAGATGGCCGAAGGCGTGGCCGGTCTCGGCGTCGGCGGTGTCCTTGAAGAGGCCCGCGATGTCCGGGAACCCTTCGATGTCGGCGACCCGGGCGAAATACAGGTACCGGCGGTTGGCCTGCGACTCGCCCGCGAACGCATCCTTCAAGTTGTCCACGCTCTTCGAACCCTTCAGGCTCTTCCCTGGCATGCTCACGTCCTCCGTTTTCGGCGGTTGAGGGTGACGACGGCTCGGGGGGCGGCGGCCCGCCGAGCTACGGCGCGGGGCGCCGGGCGCGCGCGGGCTTCCGCCCCGCGCGGCGCTGGCACTCGGGACAGCGGCCGTAGAACTCGATCCGGTGATGCGTGACGCTGAAACCGCTCTGGGCGGCCACCCGCCCGCACAGGGCGCGGGAGTGCGGCTCGGTGGCGGGGCCCTGCACGTCGCTGATGCGGCCGCAGCCGAGACACGTGAAGTGGTGGTGCTCGCTCAGGTTGCCGTCGAAGCGGGCGTGCGGCCCCGGCAGCTCTTTCATCAGACCCTGGGCCACCAGGAGCCGCAGGTTGCGGTACACGGTGCCCAGGCTCACCCGGGGCAGCCGGCGCCGCACCGTCTGGTGCACCCACTCCGCGGTGGGATGCGACTCGGTCGCCCGCACCACGTCGAGGATCACCCGGCGCGGCCGCGTGAGCCGGAGCCCGCGCGCCCGGAGGGCGGTCTCGGCGCCCTCCGGCTTCTTTTTAGGAATGGTTCTCATTACGGATCAGGAGAGTACCGGGCCGCGGACCGCCTGTCAAGCGCCCGGGCGCCCGCGCGCTATTGAAGCCCTCCGGGCCGTCGAGTAGAATTTCCATCTCAGGAGGATCGCTCGAATGTCCCAGCCCGTCTGGCTCCGCATCGAGGGAGCCCGGCAGAACAACCTGAAGAACGTCTCCGTCGACATCCCCCACGACCGCGTCACCGTGATCACCGGGGTCTCCGGCTCGGGCAAGTCCTCCCTCGCCTTCGACACGCTGTTCGCGGAGGGCCAGTGGCGCTACATCGAGTCGCTCTCCACCTACGCCCGCATGTTCCTGGAGCGCCTCGACCGGCCCGACGTGGACCGCATCGAGCACATCCGGCCCGCGATCGCCCTCGAGCAGAAGAACCCGGTACGCACCGCGCGCTCCACGGTCGGGACCGCGACCGAGCTGCACGACTACCTTCGGCTGCTCTTCGCCAAGATCGGGCGCGTGCACTGCCCGACGTGCGGGGCGGAGGCGCGCAGCGACTCGGCCGACCAGGTGACCGACGCGCTCCTGCGGGATCACCCGGGGGCGCGCGCCATGATCTGCTTCGCGGTGCCCGCGGAGGCCGGCCGCGATCCGCGCGCCCTCTTCGCCACCCTGCTCCAGCGCGGCTTCGCCCGGGTCAAGGCGGGCGACGCGGTCCTGGACCTGGCGGAGGTGACGGCCCGCCCGGGCGGGGCGCCCGCCGATCTCGATCCCGCGCGCCTCGCGGTCGTGCTGGATCGCGTGGTCGTCGGCCCGGACGCCCGCCGCCGCATCACCGACTCGCTGGAGACGGCCCTAGCGGAGGGCGCGGCCCGGGCCACCGTGGATCTCCTCGAGCGCGGTACCGTCCCGGTCAGCCGCGACTTCCACTGCCCGGCCTGCGGCGTGGCCCTGGCGCGGCCGCGGCCCCTGCTCTTCTCCTTCAACCACCCGCTCGGGGCCTGTCCCGAGTGCAAGGGCTTCGGCAACGTGCTGCGATACGACGAGGCCCTCGTGGTGCCCGATCCGACCCAGAGCTTGGCCGACGGCGCGGTGGAGCCGTGGTCGCACCCCTCGGGGCGCCGGTACCAGAAGCAGCTCCTCAAGGCGGCCAAGAAGCGCGGAGTGGACGTGAGCCGCCCGTACGCTCAACTGTCCGCGGAGGACCGGCGGTGGGTCTACGAGGGCGGCGGCGGGCTCACCGGCATCCAGGGCTTCTTCGAGGAGGTCGAGTCGTACCGCTACAAGCTCCACGTCCGCGTCTTCCTCTCGCGCTACCGTAGCCAGTCACGGTGCCCCCGCTGCGCGGGCCGGCGGCTGCGTCCCGAGGCCCTCGCGGTCCGCGTGGGCGGGGCGAACGTCGCCGAGCTCGGGGAGAAGACGGTCGAGGAGCTGGACGCGCTCTTCGCCGGCCTCCCGCTCTCGACCTGGGAGGCGGGCGTGGCCCGGGACGTGCTGAAGGTGCTGCGCGCCAAGCTCTCCTTCCTGCTCCGGGTCGGGCTCGGCTACCTCACCCTCGGGCGCCAGACCCGCACCCTATCGGGAGGGGAGGCACAGCGGATCAATCTGGCCAACCAGCTCGGCGCGCAGCTCACCGGCACCCTCTACGTGCTCGACGAGCCGTCGATCGGGCTCCATCCGCGCGACACCGCCCGGCTGGCCGAGCTCTGCCGCGAGCTCGCCTCCGCCGGGAACACGGTGGTGATCGTGGAGCACGACCGCGCGCTCATCGAGGCGGCCGACTATCTGATCGAGATGGGCCCGGGCTCCGGCGAGCGCGGCGGCACCATGGTGTTCGCGGGCACCCAGGCCGAGTTC
This sequence comes from Candidatus Rokuibacteriota bacterium, assembly GCA_040902305.1. Lineage (GTDB taxonomy): Bacteria > Methylomirabilota > Methylomirabilia > Rokubacteriales > CSP1-6 > CAMLFJ01. The sequence goes on from JBBDXN010000152.1 coordinate 11,872, forward strand.
CGTAAGGACCCGCGCTCGCTGACCGCGCGCTACCTGAGCGGCCGCGACACGATTCCGTTGCCCCTCAGCCGGCGGGAGGGCCGGCGCGCCCTCGTCCTCGAGGGCGCCCGCGCCCACAACCTGAAGGACGTCAGCGTGAAGATCCCGCTGCATACCCTGACCTGCGTGACCGGGGTCTCCGGCTCCGGGAAATCGACCCTCGTGCACGACACGCTCTACCGGGCGGTGGCCCGGCACTTCAAGGTGGACTTCGCGGTCGCGGGGGCCCACGACGCGCTGCGGGGACTCCAGCATCTCAAGGGCATCCGGCTCATCGACCAGGAGCCGATCGGTCGCACGCCGCGCTCGAATCCGGTCACCTACGTGAAGGCCTTCGACGAGATCCGGCGCCTCTTCGCGGGCCTGCCGCGGGCCCAGACCCTCGGCCTCGGTCCCGGCGCCTTCTCCTTCAACGTGCCCGGCGGCCGCTGCGAGACCTGCGAGGGCGACGGCTTCCAGAAGCTCGAGATGTACTTCGTCGAGGACGTGTACGTGACCTGCCAGGAGTGCGAGGGCCGCCGCTACCGGGCCGACGTCCTGCAGGTCACCTACAAGAGCCGCGACATCAGCCAGGTGCTGCAGCAGACCGTGGACGAGGCGGTGGACTTCTTCGCCTCCGAGCCGGTGCTGCAGCGGCGCCTCAAGGTGCTCCAGGAGGTCGGCCTCGGCTACATCCGGCTCGGCCAGCCCGCGACCAAACTGTCAGGCGGCGAGGCACAGCGGCTCAAGATCGCCGCGGAGCTCTCCGCGCGGCCCACCACCGACCACCTGTTCATCCTCGACGAGCCGACCACCGGCCTGCATCTCGACGACGTCCGCAAGCTACTGGTGGTCCTCAACCGGCTGGTGGACGCGGGGAACACGGTGCTGGTCGTCGAGCACCACCTCGACGTGATCAAGACCGCGGACTGGGTCGTGGACCTCGGCCCCGAGGGCGGCCTCGCGGGAGGCGAGCTGGTGGCCGAGGGCACCCCCGAGCAGATCGCGCAGGTCGGCGCCTCCTACACCGGCAAGTTTCTTCGCGAGCTCCTGCCTCGACCCATCGGACGGACCGCGGCCGGGCGGAGCTGATGGACTATCACCACCTCCTGGAGGCGGCGGGCATCGTCGTCGCCGGGATCCTCTTCTACTCCCTGGCCTACGGATGGTTCGCGCCGGACGATCCCCGGCGCCGGGCCCTCTGGGTGATCGGGATGGGCCTCGTCTGGGGCGCCATCGCGGTGGCCCAGATGATCTCCCGCATCGAGACCAAGGAGGGGATCTTCATCGACGCGCGCGCGATCCCGATCGCCCTCATCGGCCTCTTCGAGGGCTGGGGAGCCGGGCTCATCGCGGGTCTGGCCGCGGCGGCCTATCGCGTCTACCTGGGCGGTAGCGGCGCGCCGGCGGGAGTGGTCACCATCCTGGCGGTGGCGGTGGCGGGCGGCCTGGCGCACCGCTGGGCGGGCGGGACCGAGCGGGTGCGGGTCCGCCATGCGTTCGTGCTCGCGGTCGCCACGTTCTTCATCACCTTCGGCGGCTTCGGCCTGCTCGGCGCGCGCGGCTCGGCCCTGTTCGCGCGCGTGTGGCCCTCCTATCTCCTCCTGACCGTGGTGGGGCTCCCGATGCTCGCGCTGATCTTGCGGAGCATCGTCGAACGCCGGGTGCTCACGCAGGAGCGGGAGCGCTTCCGCGCGGTGCTCGACGACGCCACCGACGCCATCCGCATCGTCGACGCCGACACCCGGCGCATTCTGGACTGCAACCACGCGGACTGCGAGCTGTCCGGCTTCGCGCGGGAGGCCATGGTGGGCCGCGACTCCCGCCAGTTCTGGCCCGAATCGGGGCCGAGCCTCGCCGCCCGCGAGGAGCCGTCGTCCGAGGCGCCCGGCGTGGCGCGGGCGCTGAGCGTGCCGTTCCTGACCGCCTCCGGCCGGACGCTCGCGGTGGACTGCACGCACCGCATCGTCGCGTACCGGAGCCGGCGCTACGAGATCGTGATCTTCCGCGACGCGGCCGAGCGGCTCGCGGGCGAGGAGGCGCGCCGGGAGGCGGCGTCTCTCCGATCGGTGAATCTACTCGCGCAGGCCGCCGCCCACGAGATCAACAATCCGCTCGCCATCATCATGGGCTACAGCCAGATGCTGGAAGATCGGCTGGCCGGGGACAGCGAGGAAGGCCACTGGGCCCGCACCTCCCGCAAGGCCGCGGTGCGCATTCGAGACGCGGTCGCCCGCCTGAGCCGCATCGTCCGCATCGAGAGCACCGAGCCCAGCGGCTTCCTCCCGGCGATCCTGGACACGGACCGCTCCGCGGAGAAGCGCGACGACGATGCCCGCGGTTAGCCCCGGCGCCCGGCCGGGGACCGCCCGCGTCTTCTACGGTTGGATTGTGGTGGCGGGCGCCTTTCTGATCCTCTTCATGGCCTACGGCACCCAGTACGCCTTCGGGGTCTTCTTCGCCGCCCTCATCGACGAGTTCGGCTGGAGCCGGGCCAGCCTCTCCGGCGTCTTCTCGCTCTACGCGTTCACCTACGCGGGCTTCGCGCTGGTGACGGGCCGGCTGACCGACCGCTGGGGGCCCCGCGCGGTGATCTCGATCGGCGGCGTCCTGCTGGGCCTGGGACTGATCTCGATGAGCCGGGTGAGCGCGCTGTGGCAACCCTACGTGTGCTACGGCCTCGTCGCCGCCCTCGGGATGTCCACCGCCTACGTACCCTGCAACGCCACCGTGGCGAAATGGTTCACGCGGCGCCGCGGCCTCGCGATCGGGCTGGCCAGCGCGGGCGGCAGCCTCGGCACCTTCGCGCTGCCCCCGGTCGCCCACTGGATCGTGAGCCGGCTCGGCTGGCGCTGGGCCTACGTCGTCTTCGGCGCCGCGGTCCTGCTCGCCCTGAACGCGCTCGCCGCCCTCATGCGCCGCGACCCGGAGACGGTGGGCCTCGTCCCCGACGGCGACGCGACGAGACCCGCGGCGGCCACCGCCGCGGGGGGGGGGGGGGGGGGGGGGGGGC
>JBBDXN010000152.1:14912-53596 GCA_040902305.1 Candidatus Rokuibacteriota bacterium
CCCCCCCCCCCCCCCCCCCCCCCCCCCGCCCCCCCCCCCCCCCCCCCGCGGCCGGGCGGATGGACCGCCGGCCGCGCGATGCGCACCCGCGCGTTCTGGCTCCTCTTCGCGGTCTTCGGCGCGACCTGGATCCCGGTGTTCATCCCGCTCGTGCACCTCGTGCCGATGGCGCGGGGGCTGGGCGTCTCGCCCCTGCTCGCCGCGACGCTCGTGAGCGCGCTGGGCGCCGCCGCGCTCGTGGGCCGGCTGCTCATGGGAGGCGCCTCGGACCGTATCGGGCGGCGGCCCGCGCTCGCCATCGCGCTCGCGATGCAGGCCGCCGCGTTCGTCGGCTTCGCGCTCGCCCGCGAGCTGCCCGGGCTCTACGCGGCATCGTTGACCTTCGGCTTCTCCTACGGCGCCGGCTCGACCCTGTTCCCTGCCGCGGTCGTCGACTTCTTCGGCCGCGAGCAGGCGGGCAGCCTCGCCGGGCTGCTCTTCGCGCTCGCCGGCTCCATGGCCGCGTGGGGGCCGCTCGCGGCCGGGTTCATCTACGACCGGGCCGGCGACTACCAGCTCGCGTGGTGGCTCAGCGCCGGCTGCAACGCGCTCGCCCTCCTCCTGCTCGCGTTCGCCCGGCCGCCGGCTCCCGCGCCCGCCGAGGAAGCCATCGCTTGACGCCCCCGGTTGCGCTCGCGTAAAGTGGCGCGGCGCGGAGGAGCCCCATGGCATCGCTCAAGGACAAGTACTGCATCGTCGGAGTCGGAGAGACCGAGTACAGCCGCCAGTCCGCCCGCAGCACGCGGGCGATGGCCGTCGAGGCCGTCCGCCACGCGATGCTCGACGCCGGCCTCGGGAGCGACGGGGTGGACGGCATGATGTCCTACCAGAGCGGCGACTCCGTCTTCGCCAACTGGGTGGCGCCCGACCTCGGGATGCGGCTCAACTTCTACATGGACGTCTTCGGGGGCGGCTCCTCCACCGAGGCGCTCGTCGGCCTCGCGATGGGCGCCATCGAGGCCGGCATGTGCCACACGGTGGCGATCTTCCGCTCGATGAACGGCTACTCGGACTTCCGCATCGGCGGCACCGGCGCCCGCGCGGCCCAGCCGGTGCGCGGCCTCGACCTGGCCCAGGTGCCGTTCGGCATGCGCAGCGCCGGCCAGAACTTCGCCCCGACGTTCATGCGCCACATGTACGAGTACGGGACGACGTCCGAGCAGGTGGCCCACGTGCGGGTGGCCCACAGCAAGCACGCCTCGCAGAATCCCAAGGCCTTCCTCAAGGACCGGGTCACGGTGGCGGAGGTGCTGGCCTCGCGGTGGATCTGCAAGCCGCTGCACCTGCTCGACTGCTGCCTCGAGACCGACAACGCCACCGCCCTCATCGTCACGAGCGCGGAGCGGGCGCGCGACCTGCGCCGCAAGCCGGTCTACGTCATGGGGGTGGCCGGGCGGGTGAACAAGCCGCGCACCGACTTCCACTGGGCCCACGGGCCCATCACCCGGGTAGCGGGCTACCACGCCAAGGACATCGTGTTCGACCAGGCCGGCATCACGCCGGACGACGTGAACGTGACCGGCTCCTACGACGCCTTCACGTTCACCACCATGCTGCAGCTCGAGGAGTTCGGGTTCTGCCCCAAGGGAGAGGGCGGACGCTACGTCTCGAGCGGCATCATCGAGCTGGGGGGCAAGCGGCCCAACAACACCTCGGGCAGCCACCTCTGCGAGGGCTACACCCACGGCATCTCGATGGTGATCGAGAACGTGCGACAGCTCCGCGGCCAGGTGGACGACTACTGCCCGGGCTGGGCGGACGGCAAGCACAGCTACGATTACTCGCCGGGCAAGTGCCGCCAGGTGAAGGACGCGCGCATCACCATGAACCTCGGCTGGGCCATGCCGCCGACCGGCTCCGCCCTCATCATGAGGAACTAGCGATGGCCTCCGTCGAATACCGCGGCATGAACCTCGTGATCCCGGAGAACGACTCGGAGTGGCGCGAGCACTTCAAGCTGGCGCGCACGAACCACCGGCTGATGCTGCGCTCGTGCAAGGCCTGCGGGCTCATGCGGTACCCGCCGAGCCACGGCTGCCCCTGGTGCATGTCGCTCGAGTGGGAATGGAAGGCGGTCAGCGGCGGCGGGCACATCTACTCCTACGAGGTCGTGCACCACGCGATCCAGCCCGGCTTCAAGGAGTGGACGCCCTACGCGGTGGTGCTGGTGGAGCTCGACGAGCAGCGCGGCCGGCCGACGCCCGACGAGGCCCTCCGCGTCATCGCCAACCTGGTGACGCCCGACTTCCGGCCCGAGCCCGAGCAGAACGTGGCGATCGGCAAGCGGGTCCGCGTCGTGCTCCAGGACCTCTCCGCCGACTTCGCCCTGCCCCAGTTCACGCTGACCGACGAGCCGCCCGAGGGCCGCGTCTGGCGGTTCCCCGACTAGCCACCCCGGACGGTCAGGCGCGCGACGATCTCGTCGAACGCCTTGTCGGCCAGCGCCCGCACCTCATCGCGGGTGAGCGGCTGGATCGGATGCGCAACCATCACGGTCTGGAAATCGCTCGCCCCGAGGGCGTCGGCCTGGGCTCGCGCCGCCCGCTTGAACTCGGTCGAGATGATGGTCGCGGTGGGAATCCCCTGGTCCTCGAAGAACACGCTGTCGTGCACACTGCACGTGGTGCAGGACCCTCAGTCGGCGAGGGCCTCGATCACCGCGTCGCTGTTCTTGAGGATCTCCTGGCGAAGGTCCTTCGGGGCCGGGCGCGCGAACGTGGGCTTCTTCTTCCGCACGATCGCCTTGGGGTGCGCCCGCTCGCGGAGCAGCTCCTCGACGCGGTCCAGCAGGTGGTTGCCCTTGGCCTTCGAGATGTCGAGCAGGGTGATGGTCTTGCCGTCGAGGCTCTCGAGGCGCCGCGCGGTCTGGCGCGGGACCGCCACGGAGTCGGTCGGGTCCAGGAACTCGTCGTCGCTCACGGGGCCTCCTCGGGCATGTGGATCTTCCTCCAGATCATGCGCGAGCTCTTGGGAAAGGTCCAGCCGGGAATCACCGCCGAGAAGCGCCCGGCCGTTCCCCCCGCCACCACGAACTTGAGATTGCCGGGCTCGCGGAACTTGGCGATCAGGGTGTCCTCGGTCTCGGGATAGGGGAACTTGGCGAGCACGTGGGCGGGAAGCCCCTCGCCGCCGTCCACTCCCGGGATCAGCTCGCGCACCGGCTTGCGCAGGCGGGTCCACAGGAACTCCCGCATCCGGGCCTTGCCCCAGCCGTCGCCCGCGATGGTGCGAGCGTGCTCGGGGGAGAGCACTACCAGGGTGTCGCCGTGGTGGGTGGACTTGTGGTGCGAGACCACCTCGAGCGACCTGGCGATCGTGATCAGGAGATCCTTCGCGGTGCGGCTCATGTGGTCGTAGACGCCGTGGGGGGCCTCGCCCGCGAACGCGGCGATCACGCTCTCCTCGGGGGAGAAGCCGTGCTCGACCGCGAGCGAGTCCCAGGGGTTCTCTTCCTCCGACTCCCCGATGCAATACGTGTAGCGCCCCGGGTGGGCCATGGTGGACATGCTGACCGCGCCGGGGATCGCCCCGCCGAGGTTCACCGCGATGAGGCGCAGCGCCCGGCCGATGGTGGCGTTGGCCCGCCACCCCGGCCCGAAGAGGCCCGCCCCGCAGTTGATGTCGAGCCGCTTGCGCGCGGGGCCGTTGACGATGAAGAGCGGCGACGGGAAGTTGGTGGTGGCGGAGACCCCGTGCAGGTCGAAGCCCTCGTCGCACATGGCCTCGACGCCCGCGAGCACCACCGGCAGGTACTCGGGCCGGCAGCCCGCCATCACCGCGTTGATCGCGATCTTCTCGACGGTGGCCCGCCCGAAATTCGGCGGCACGAGGGCGATCACCTCGCCGCCCGGGCGGCCCGTCGCGGCCATCGCGGTCGCCACCCGCTCGCGCGTCGGCGGAATCACCGGCAGCCCGTCGGTCACCCCCCGGGCGTAGAGGGCTTCGAACGCATCGGCCGCGTCAGCCATCGAGGGCCCGCCTCACGGCTTGCAGACGCGGAAGTCGGCGTAGTCGCCCTGCGCGCTGCTCTTGGTGTCGTCCGAGTCGGTGAGGACCGCGATTCCGGCGGGCTTGGGCACCTCCGTCCCGCCAAAGTACTTCTGGTAGTCCCGCCGCACGTCGACCTGCTCCTCGACCCAGCGGCCGCCCGGCGCGCCGCTGCGCAGGACGCGCACCTGGGTACTCCCCGCGCTCGAGGTCAGATGCGTCCCCGCCGGCACCACCCGGCTCCAGACGTACTTGACGCTCTTCACCGACACCTTCGAGGTCGGGAAGACGGCATAGACGGACAGCGCGCTGTCGTTGGTGGAGGTTTTCCGCTCGTCGGAGTCCTTCGGGAACTCGAGGGGCCGCCACTTCCAGGCCAGGACCGGATAGGCCTCGAGGTCCCACGCCACCTCGCGGCCGGCCTGGATCCCGACGCGCCGGGCGACGCCCCGGAGGAACCGGCGCCCGCCTTCCTCGCGAACCGAGAACACCGGCCGCCCCGACTCCTTGCGCGGCTTCCACTGCGAAGGGAACTCGCCGAGCCAGCCCTGGGAGAAATCGTCGAGGGCGACACACTCCGCGGCGAACGCGACGCCGGGGCCGGCGCCGAGCGAGAAAACCAGGAGCAGGAGCGCGATCAGCGGCCGCGGCGCCACCAGGAATGAACCAGATGGTCGACGACCTGGACGAGCTGCCCCACCGTGCGGCACTCCTTCACGATGTCACAGGCCGGCGAGTAGAGCGGCATCACGCTATCCCCGATGCCCCAGCCCCACTGCCCCTCGGGATTCAGCCAGATGACGCCCTTCACCCGCTCCCGGATCTGCCGGATGGCCCAGGCCTGCGGGTCGTTGTAGTTGTTGCGCGCATCACCCAGGATCAGCACGGTGGTCTTGCGGTCGAGCGACTCGAGCTCGGTCCGCACGAAGCGGCTGAACGCGTACCCGAAGTCGGAGCGGCAGTGATAGTCCACCGAGGAGGACTTGAGCGCCCAGTCGATCGCGGTGTCCACCGGGTAGATATTGAAGGCCTGGGTGACCTCCGCGATCTCGGACACGAAGACGTAGGAGCGCACGCGGGAGAAGCACTCCTGCAGGCTCCACACCAGCTGCAGCATGAAGCGGGACGCGTTGCGCACCGAGTCCGACACGTCGCAGAGGGTGATCAGCTTGGGCTTCTCGCGGTGGCGCCGGCGGAAGCGCACCTCCATCGGCACGCCGCCGTACTGGAGACTCTGTCTGATGGTCCGCCGCGAGTCGAGCCGCCCCTTCTCCTCCTGGCGCTGGCGGAGGGCGAGCGCGTCCTTGATCTTGCGGGCCAATCGCGCCACCACCGCCTTCATCTGGGCGACCTCGTCGGCGGAGAGCGCGAAGAGCGGCTTGTCGGTCAGCACCTCACGGCTGAGCTTCTCGCCCTGGCGGAACGCCCGGCGCTCGAGCTCGCGCTCGACGTGCTGGCGGATCATGCGGCGGAAGGCCTCGAGGCGGAGGTCGAGATAGTTCCGGATGCGCGCGAGCATCCCCGGGTCGAGTCCCTTGGCCTCCAGGAGCTGCATGATGCGGCTCAGGTCGCGCTCGATCGCCTCCCAGTCGAACTTGTCGTAGATCCGCCGGGAGAAGTAGCCGACCTGCAGAAAGTACATCAGCCGCTCGAGGCCGGTGCCCTGCCCCTCCTGGCGGATGGCCATCTCCATGTCGCTGCCTTCGCCCTGCAGGAGGAGCTCGGTGAGCTCGTCCATCTCCATTCCCGATTCGGAGGTCAGGCGATCGAGCATCTCCTGGATCTTCGGATCCTCGGGACCGAGGGCCTTCTTGAGGCCTTCCCCGAGCGCCTGGAGGTCGAGAAAGTAGAGGTCGAAGATGCGGTTGAAGGTGACGAGATCGCGCGATTCCTTGACGAGCGTCGTGGCGAGCGCGCTCTTGAACGTCTCGCGGTCCTCGAGGCCGATCTCGGTGGAGGCGGCGAGCGCGTCCAGCGCCTCGCTGGGCGAGATGCGCATCTCGGCCCGCCTGAGGTCTCCGATGAATTCCAGGATCCGTTGGTCCATTTATCTAGCTTGAATGTAGATGCAGTCGGTTTGGCGGTTTGGCCTCTTCGCGCAAGCGCTCATCGGGGCCTCCGCGCGACCGGGAAGCCATCCGCACCCCCGGTGACCAGCTTTTTCGCTTCCGGCACGGCTGCTCGCGCAAGCGCTCATCGGGGCCTCCGCGCAACCGGGAAGCCATCCGGGCCTCCCGTGACCGGCTTTCTCGCTTCCGGCGCGGCTGTTCGCGTCGGCGCTGCTGCGGGCGACCCGCTTCGGCACCTTGGCGCTCATCTCGTGAAGTGGACCCAGGAGGACTTGAAGACGTCTTCGCCACCGTCGCGGGTGATCGGGTGGAGGCGTCCGTCCTCGAGGCGGATCAGGCCGTGGAAGGAGCCCTGCGCGATCAGGTGCGTCATCTTGAGCTTCCATCCCAGTGGGCCCGCCGGCGCGTCCTCGTCGCGCTCGACCGCGCGGGTGACGTCGGACACGTCGCCGACCAGGTGCAGGACGCGCACCGGGCCCTCGGTGCAGCGGAGACCCAGCACGACCTTGTAGGACGGACCCTGGCGGAACGTCTCCACCGTCATCTCCCCCGGATGGAGGAGGTGCGGCACCGCCTCCGGCATGGTGACCCGGTAGAAGTCCCGGGGCGACGGGTGGATGTAGTAGAAGTGCCAAAACCCCGCCGCGAAGATCCAGAGCTTGGTGTATTCCCCGAGCGCCCCCGAGATGCAGCGCCCGCCCTCGATGAACACGGGACCCGAGGGCCCCAGCTCGGCGAGCCGGATGCGGGGGCTCGGAAACCAGAGCTCGCGGAATTCGGTGGGGCCGGACCAGCTCCCGCTCATGGGCGACTAGCCCAGGTCGGCCAGCACCTTGTCGAGGGCGCCCTTGACCCGCTCGAGGTCCTTCTCGTGCTTGACGAGCAGGGTGAGGGTGGATTCCACCAGATCGCGGTCGAGCTGTTCCGCGTTGAGGATGACCAGCGAGCGCGCCCAGTCGAGGCTCTCCGAGATCGACGGCGCCTTGCGGAGCTCGAGCCCGCGGATGCGCTGCACCGCGGTGACCACGGTCTGGGCGAGGCGCTCGGAGACCTCGGGGACCTTCAGGCGAATGATCGCCAGTTCTTCGTCGGGGGGCGGGAAGTCGATGAACAGGTGCAGGCACCGCCGCTTGAGGCCGTCCGAGAGCTCCCGCGCGTTGTTGGAGGTGAGCACCACCAGGGGGATCTGGGTGGCCCGGATCGTCCCCAGCTCCGGCACCGAGACCTGGAAGTCGGACAAGACCTCCAGCAAGAACGCTTCGAACTCCGGCTCCGCCTTGTCGATCTCGTCCACCAGCAGCACCACCGGATCCGGGGACTCGATGGCCTGCAGCAGCGGGCGCGGCGCCAGGAAGCGGTGGGAGAAGAAGGCGTCGTCCTGGCCGGAGATGCGCGCGACCGCGTCGGGCAGGGACGGGGCGTCCGCGATCAGCTCGCCGATACGCTCCCGCAGGAGCTGCGTGTAGAGGAGCTGCTTGGCGTACTTCCACTCGTAGAGCGCCTTGCCCTCGTCGAGGCCTTCGTAGCACTGCAAGCGAATGAGATGCCGCCCGGTCACCTCGGCGAGCGTCTTGGCCAGCTCGGTCTTGCCCACGCCGGCCGGTCCCTCGATGAGCACCGGCCGTCCCATGCGCTCGGCGAGGAAGACGACGGTGCAGATCCGGCGGTTGGCGATGTAGCGAGCGTTCTTGAACTGCTGCTGGACGTCCTCGACGGACTGAAACATGGCGGCTCCCTGAGTGTGAATTGGCGGCCAGTGTAGCACGAGACGGCGGTTGGCGGCCCTCCCCGACGGTGGGACACTCGGGTCATGGCCTCGACACCGGCGCGGGAAGACGGCGCCCGCGCGCGCGTCTACCACCGGCGGCAGCTCTTCCTCTCCCTGCTCGGCCTGGCCCTCGCGGTCGCCTACCTGTCCTGCCTCATCGAGCTGCGCGCGGCGGCGCGGATCGGCGACTACCTCGCGCGGTGGACGCCCGCGTGGTGGCTCGAGCTCGGCATCGTGCTGCTCGTCCTCGCGGGCGGGTATCGGGTCCTCACGCTGCCGCTGGCCTGGCTCGGCGGCTACTGGCTCCCGCGCCGCTTCGGGCTGCTGCACCAGCCGTTCCGCCGCTGGCTCTGGGACGCCGCGAAGGCGGCCCTGCTCGGCGCGATCCTCGGGCTGCTGGCCGTGGAGATCGTCTACGGATTGCTCCGGCTCACCCCCTGGTGGTGGCTCTGGGGCGCGGCGGTGTTCCTCGCGGGCTACGCGCTCCTGGCCCTGGTCGCGCCCATCTGGCTCGTGCCGCTCTTCTATCGCCTCACCCCGCTGCCCGACGGCGAGCTCCTGACCCGGCTGGTGGCCCTCGCCGCGCGCGTCGGCGTGCCGGTCACCGGAGTATTCGTGGTGGACCAGTCGCGCAAGAGCCGTACCGCCAACGCGGCGGTGACGGGGCTGGGCCGCACTCGGCGCATCCTGCTCTTCGACACGCTGCTGGACGAGTTCACCCCGGACGAGATCGAGGCGGTGCTGGCCCACGAACTGGCCCATCAGATCCACGGCGACATCCGCCGCGGGCTGCTGGTGCAGGGGGCCCTGACCCTCGTCACCTTCTGGATCGCCGACGGCGCTCTCCGGCTCGGCGCCCGATGGCTGGGCCTCGACGGCCCCGCGGACATCGCGGGGCTGCCGCTGTTCGGCCTCATCCTGGTGGCGGTGAGCCTGGCCGCGCTGCCCCTCGCCAACGGCTGGTCGCGGCATGTCGAGCGGCGGGCCGACCGTTTCGCGCTCGAGACCATCGCGGATCCTCGGGCCTTCATCGCCTCCATGGAGCGCCTCGCCACGCTCAACCTGGCCGAGCGCGATCCCCATCGGCTCGAAGAATTCTTCCTCTACTCGCATCCCTCGATCGGCCGCCGGATCGCCCTCGCCCGGCAGTTTCTCCATGGTCTGACCTGACAGTGTGTCGGGGCAGCATCGCTCCCCTTTCCGGGGCCCGTTCAGAAACAATGTAAATAGCTGGAATACATGGTATTATTCAGGTACACCCTGTGGCACTTCGCTTGCTTGGTACGCGGAGGGCGCATCAAGGCGTACGAGCAATGAGGAGCCGGGACGAACTGACAATGACCCGAGTCAACAGTCGCGGAGCAGGCGGCGCCTCGTCGCTGATCCGTCATCTGCAGATTCTTCGCACGGTGACCGAGGCGGTGAGCCGTTCGCTCGATCTCACTGAAGTCATCCAGAAGTCGCTGAGTGCCCTGACTCACGTCACCGGCCACGAGATCGCGAGCCTGCATCTCGTCTCCTCCGACGGCAAGATGCTGCTGCTGCGCGGGGAGCGCGGCCTGTCCGATCGCCTGCGCGCGGTCAACGAGGTGCTGCCGATCGGTCAGGGCTTGATCGGGAGGGTGGCCGCCTCGGGCCGAGTGCGCCGCGTGGACGAGGCCGGGCGCGCGCCCGATCTGCTGCCCGCCGCGCGGGCCGCGGTGTCTGCGGATGGCATCCGCGGCTTCCTGTGCGTGCCCATCCGGGCGCGTCACCGCATCCTGGGTACGCTCTCGCTCGGGCGGCAGACCGAGGAACGCTTCTCGAGCGAGGAGATCGCCCTGCTCGAGTCCAGCGCCGACCAGATCGGGCTGGCGCTGGACAACGCCCGCCTGTACACGGAGACGCGCCTGCAGCTAGAGGAGCTCCGGCTCTCGCACACCGACGTGGTGCGGGCGGAGCGGCTGGCCGCGGTCGGGGAGCTGGCCGGCGGCGTCGCCCACGAGATCAACAATCCGCTCATGATCATCCTGGGCCAGGTGCACCTGCTGCTGCAGTCGCAGGACCACGACGCGGTCCTCACCGGCCTGAAGGTGATCGACGGGGCCACCAAGCGCGCCGCCAATATCGTGCGCGAGCTGGTGCTCTTCGCGGAGCGCTCGCCGCTCCGGCGCGCGCGATGCAAGGTCAGCGACCAGATCTACAAGGTGCTCTCCTTGCACCAGTCGCGGCTCGAGGGCGCCCACATCACGGTGCGGACCGAGTTCGAGGAAGTGCCCGAGATCTGGGCCGACAGCAACCAGCTCCAGGAGGCGCTCTTCCACCTGGTGCAGAACGCCGAGCAGGCGATGTCCGCCTCGCGCGGCGCCGGCACCCTTGCCATCCGGGTGCGGCCCGCGGGCGACGGCGTGCGGATCGAGGTCGCCGACGACGGGCCGGGGGTGGCGCCAGACGATCTCGCCCGCGTCTTCAACCCGTTCTTCACCACCAAGGCGCCCGGTGAAGGCCGCGGCCTGGGCCTGTCGGTCGCCCACAGCGTGGTGGCCGAGCACGAGGGGCGCCTCTGGGCCGAGAACCGTCCCGGCGGCGGCGCGATGTTCGTGATCGAGCTGCCGGGCGGCGTGCCGGCCGCCGACCCCGCCCTCACCGCGTCCGGCTGAGTCGCCCCGCTCTCGTCGCCCGCCGCCGCGGGCCCGTGATACTCTCTTCCCCCGTGCGCTCCGCCGTCCTCGGTCGAACCGTCCTCGCCCTCGCCGTTGCCCTCACGCTGACGGCCTGCGCCCCCGCGAGCTCCCCGCGCGGCTCGTCGTCGCCGACCGTGCGCTGCGTGGACGAGCCGGGCCGCGGCGGTTCACTCGACGCCAGCCGGCCGCTCTTCTTCCTCTTCTGCGCGCAGTCCCCCTGACCGCGGCCGCCCGGGCGCGGCGCCCGGCTCGCTACCGCCGGCGTGGCCAGTAGCGGGCCATCCCCAGGCGCAGGGCGAGGATCCACGCGAGCGCGCCCATGATCAGCCAGAAGAGCGCGGCGACCAGCTCTCCGGTGAGCCGCATGCGCTCGAAATGCGGCCACGTCCACCAGACACCGAAGAGCAGCGCCCCCAGCCAGACCACCATCATCACCGCCCACACGTAGGCAAGCATGAGTGAGTCTCCCGGGCGGCGCGGATCGCGGCCGCCCGGGAGGAAGGGGCCTATCCGCCGAAGCGCTTGGCGATCTCGCCCGGCAGCACCGTGACCGCCCAGATGCCGACGCCGCCGAAGCCGGTGACGACGGTGATCCAGAGCAGCCACGTGTTGAGCTTGCTCACCTTGAATCCCTCCGGCAGACGCCGGTTGTTCAGCAACAGGATCTGCCAGGCGCCGATCGACCGGTAGATCAGCGCGGAGTGCGTCTTGTCAAGGCGGCGCCGCGACGGTATGCTCGCGGCGGTTCCGATTCCACCGTGGAGGCTCCCATGACCGCTATCAAGGATTCCATCGCGCAGGCCGTCGACCGCCTGGGCGACGAGCTCGAAGCCCTCTCCCGCCAGATCCACGATCATCCGGAGCTGGCCTACCAGGAGGTGAAGGCCTGCGGCTGGCTCAGCGACTTCCTGGCCAAGCAGGGCTACAAGGTCGAGCAGGGAGTGGGCGGGGTGGACACCGCGTTCCGCGCCACCATCGAGACCGGCGAGGGCCCCACCATCGCGATCCTGTGCGAGTACGACGCGCTCCCCGGCATCGGCCACGCGTGCGGGCACAACGTGATCGCCACGTCGGGCGCGGGGGCGGGCGCCGCGCTCGCCGCGGTGCGAGCCCAGCTCCCCAAGGGACGCATCCAGGTGATCGGCACCCCCGCCGAGGAGGGCGGGGGCGGCAAGGTGAAGCTGATCAAGGCCGGCGTGTTCCGCGAGGTGGACTGCGCGATGATGATCCACGGCTTCGACCGCACGCTCCTGCACCAGGATCTTCTCGGCATCGTGCGCGGCACCTTCGAGTTCACCGGCAAGGCCTCGCACGCCTCGGCGGATCCGTGGGAGGGCGTGAACGCCCTCGACGCGGTCATCCAGATGTTCAACGCGGTCAGCATGCTGCGGCAGCAGGTGCGGCCGGACTGCCGCATCCACGGCATCATCACCAACGGCGGCGCGGCGGCCAACATCATCCCGGAGCATGCCTCCGCGGTGTTCTACGTGCGGGCGCCCCGGATCGAGACGATGTGGGATCTCTTCAAGCGTGTCACCGCCACCGCCGAGGGCGCGGCCCGGGCCACCGGCTGCACCCTCAAGGTCACCCAGCACGACAGCGTCTACGAGCCGATGAAGTCGAGCCGGGTGATGCTCGATCTCTTCGCGGCCAACATGAAGACGGCGGGCCTCACCGAGGGCGCGCCGATCCCCGACCGCCTGGGCTCCTCCGACGTCGGCAACGTGAGCCAGGTGATCCCGGCGATCCAACCGATGGTGGCGATCGCGCCCACCGGGATGGCGATCCACACCCGCGAGTTCGCGGAGGCCGCGGTGCAGCCGCTGGCCCGCGCGGGCATGGTCGCGGCGGCCAAGACGATGGCGCTCACCACCTTCGATCTGCTCGCCGAGCCCGCCCGCGTCAAGGCCGCGAAGGACGAGTTCGCCAGGAGCAAGTAGGCGCCGTGGCCGCCGAGACCGCGCTGGAGCAGGCTAAATCCCGGGTCGCCGAGACCGTCGACCGCCTGGCCGACGAGCTCGAGCAGATCAGCCATCGGATCCACGCCAACCCCGAGCTGTGCTTCGAGGAGCACAAGGCGGCGGGCTGGCTCGCCGACTTCCTCGCCAAGCAGGGCGCCGCGGTCGAGCGCGGCGTGGGCGGGCTGCCCACCGCGTTCCGCGCCACCATCGCCGGCCCGGGCCCCGGCCCCACTATCGCCATCATGGCCGAGTACGACGCGCTCCCGAACATCGGCCACGCCTGCGGCCACAACGTGATCGCGACCGCGGGCACCGGCGCGGGGGCCGCGATCGCGGCCGCACTCACCACCCTGCCCTTCCCGGGCCGCATCCAGGTGATCGGCACGCCCGCCGAGGAGGGCGGCGCGGGCAAGGTGCGGCTGATGGACGCCGGGGTGTTCCGAGACGTGGACGCGGCCATGATGATCCACGGCCGGTGCGGGACCCAGGTCTGGCGCCCGAGCCTCGGCATCATCAAGGTCAAGTGCGAGTTCTTCGGCAAGGCGTCCCACGCCTCCTCCTGGCCCTGGCGTGGGGTGAACGCGCTGAACGCCATGATCCAGCTGTTCGTCTCGCTGGACGCCATGCGCCAGCAGCTCCGCCCCGACGCGCGGGTACACGGCATCATCACCAAGGGCGGCGACCAGGCCAACATCATCCCGGAGCACACCGCGGCCGAGTTCTACCTGCGGGCGCCCGCCAAGGAATATTGCCGGGAGCTGCTGCGTCGCTTCGAGGGCTGCGCCGGGGGCGCGGCGACCGCCACCGGCTGCACGGTTCAGGTCACCGCGGACGCCATCGTCCACGACCCGCTCAAGGCCAACTTCGCGATGGCCAAGCTCTTCGCCCGGAATCTCGAGCGCATCGACTTCCCGGAGGATCCGGACGACGGCGAGGCCGGGTACGGCTCGACCGACTGCGGCAACGTGAGCCAGGCGCTGCCCACGATCCACCCCTACATCCGCATCTCCCCGGACGGCGTCCCGGGGCACTCGCGCGAGTTCGCGGAGTGGGCCAAGTCGCCGCTGGCGCGGACCGGCATGGTGGCGGCGGCGAAGGCGCTGGCGATGACCGCGCTCGACCTGCTGGCCGAGCCGGGAGAGCTCCGGAAGGCGAAGGCGGAGTTCGCGGGAAGCTAGTCGAGCTGGGTCGAGAAGCCGGCGCGGACGGCCGCCGAGTCAACCGCTCAATCGGTCAACCCCCGCGCAGGATCTTGCGGACCTGATTCAGGTGATCGAGCTCGTGCAGCCGGAAGATGATCGCGCAGGCCTTCCAGTCACACTCCTCGATCCAGTGCATCGGCCGCACGGTGCCGTCGGGCTGGCGCGCGTTGATCACCATGACGATCGGCGCGCGGGCCTCCGTCGCGCGGTCGGGGGCCTTCCCGAGCACGTCGAGCACGTCCGCGTGCAGACCCCGTAAGGCATCGCGCAGATCGTCCCAGCGCCGAGCCCACGGGTCCGAAGACTGCAAGCCGGCCGGGATGGGGCTCACCGGCGAGTGACGGTTCTCGAGCAGCGCCCGCATCTCCTCGAGCGCCCGCGGATGCGTCTGCACCAGATGGTCCAGGACTTCGAGGACACTCCACTCGCCCTCCCCCGGCCGCCGGCGGGCGTGACTCTCCGTCACGCCGTGAAGCCGCGTCTCCAGCGCCGCGAAGGCCTGGGCGACCCGTTCCCGGATCTGCGCGACGGGCGCCCGCGTGCCCATCTCCCGCAGGTAGTCCCTGGCGCGGAGCTGCTCCGGGAGCATGGTCATGCCGGGCCTCCGGTGGCCAGATAACGGAAGAGCGCGCCCTCCGCGGCCCGGGCCGCGCGGGGTAGCGTCATCAGTCCGCGGTCGAAGGTGAGCTGGAGCGCGAGGCCGTCGAGCAGGGCCAGCGTCACCGCGGCGGCCTCCTCGACGTCCACCGGGCGGAACTGCCCGAGCGCGATGCCCGCGGTCAGGCTCGCCCCGATCAGGCGCCGCGCGCGCGCGTAGGCCCGGCGGTTGACGGTGGCCAGCCGCCGGTCGTGGAAGGCTTCCCCCCAGAACTCGATGAACACGGTCCAGAAGTCGCGGTCGTCGGCCGCGGTGCGCAGGCAGGCGCGGATCACCGCCCGGAGCCGCCCCCGCGCGTCGCGCGCTCCGCGGGCCTCGGTGGCCACGCGACGGTCGAGGTCGGCGGTCACGCGCAGGGCGGCGGCGGCCAGCATCGCCGCCTTGTCGCGGAAGTAGTAGTGGAGGATGCCCTGGCTCACCCCCGCCTCGGCGGCCACGCGCTTCATGGTGAGGGCGGCGTAACCGTCGCGAGCCAGGCACCGGATGGTGGCGCGGACGATCTGCTCCCGCCGCAGGGGGGCTACGCCGAGCCTGGGAGTCAGGCCGCTCCTCCGATAGTCGTTGGCGATTATTACTGGTCGGTCGACCAATTATCCGGAGCGGAGTATGCGACGGGACAGCGGGCGCGTCAAGCGGCGACGCGGGACGGCGGAGCTACTTGTGCCAGGCCCCCTCGAAGTAGTGCTTGAACTCGTGCATCAGCACGTAGGGGTCCGCGGTCGAGACGATCATCCGGTCGGCCGGCACGTAGCAACCGTGGATCCCGCCGCCCGGCGCCCGGTGCGAGCTCCGCAGCCGGCAGATCAGCTCCACCTCCGCCTGGGGCCGGATCACCACCGTCACCGGCCCGACCTGGTGCGGCGACTGGCCGAGCTGGGTCTGCCCGGTACTGAGATACGGCCCGTGGCTGGCGCATCCCGTCGAGACCAGTGCCAGTCCCAGCCCTGCCATCACCGACCGGACCCATTTGGTTGCCATGCCCTCTACCAAGGCAACCCGGGTGCCACCGAGACCCGGACGACATCGCCCGCCTGACTCGGAGCCTTTTCAGGAGGTTACATGAGGGCCCGGCCGCACCTTCGCCCGGATGCTGGGAGTGCCTCTCTGGCGGCGCTCCCCCGAATATGGCGACGGGACCATAGTCCGCCCCCTCCAAATTTTGTGGCCCATCCCCCACGAGCGGGGCTTCCCGGGCCGGACCGAGGTGGTAAAGTCAAACGATTTAAAGTAGTTGTGGATCGGCACACGGGTTGCCTTAGCAAGGAGGCATGAAGACGCTAGGGCGCTCGATCCTGCTGGTGAGTATGGCTCTCCTGGGCTGCCCCGGTCTCGGCCTGGCTCAGGAGCCGCTCGGGGTCGTGACCACCCTCTCGGGGCAGGCCACCCGGACGGCGAGCGCGACCCCCGACGCCCCCGCTTCGCTCCGATTCAAGGACGGCATCTTCGGCGCCGACACGATCCGGACGGCGGAGCGCGCGTTCGTGCGCATGCTCCTCGAGCGCAAGGCGGTGCTGACGGTCCGCGAGTTGTCGGTCCTGCGCATCACAGAAGACGCGACCCAGGCGACGGTGGATCTCCGGGCCGGCGGCATCGCGTTCAGCGTGGCGCGGCCGCGGCTGCGCCCGGGCGAGGCCGTCCTCATCCACACGCCGAACGCGGTGGCCGCGGTGCGCGGCACCTCGATCGTCGTCGAGACGCAGGGTGTGGTCAGCCACTTCCACGTC
Source organism: Candidatus Rokuibacteriota bacterium (assembly GCA_040902305.1). Taxonomy (GTDB): domain Bacteria; phylum Methylomirabilota; class Methylomirabilia; order Rokubacteriales; family CSP1-6; genus CAMLFJ01. The sequence goes on from JBBDXN010000152.1 coordinate 30,984, forward strand.
CTGACCGGGACGCTCGACGTGGCCTCCCGCGCCAACCCCACCGCCTGGCAGCGGCTACAGGCCCCGGCCAGCCTCACCGTCACGGGCGCCGTGGTCGGCGCCGCGCGCGTCCTGGACGCCGGCACGCGCGAGCGCCTGAGCGCCGACTACCTGGGGCTGCGCGTCTCGGAGCTGAGCGCGCCCGCCGAGGTCGTCGCGCAGGAGCAGGCCAAGGCGGTGCTGCTGGCGCGCCTCATCGGCGGCGACGGTGGAACCGGTGACGGCGATCACGTGAACATGCTCGCGGTACCCGAAGTCTCGGTGGCGCAGGCCGCGCCCGGCATGCAGAGCCCGACCCAGGTCCCGGTGGTCCCGTCGGTCACGCCGGGCGCGCCGGCCGCGACACCGGTCGCGCCCCCGCCCCCGCCGCTCCAGAGCTGGAACAATCAGACCGCCACCGTGACGGGCGACCTCTACAACGTGCCGGGGGCGACCACCGACAGTCTCGGCTCGGGGATCGCGAGCGCGACCGGTAGCACGGTCACCGTCACCAACGAGGTCGTGGACGTGACCGGCACGCTCACCGCCACGGTCGCCGCGCCGCTGCTCGCGCTGCAGTCGAGCACGCTCGCGTCCCGCACGCTGGCGCTGGTGCAGGGCGGCGGCAGCCTGTCGCTGACCGGCGGCGCACTGCTCGATGCGGTGGGAGGCGGGGTCAGCACCACCGACGACCTCCTCCGAGTCATGAGCGGCGGCGGCCTGTCCGGGCCGGCGGCCGGCCCGCTCCTGAGCCTCTCCGGCACCGCCCTCAACGTCGGCAACGGCGCCGGCGATCGGCTGCTGGAACTGGCGGGCGTGGGCTCCCGCGTCAACCTCGCCGGCGCGCTCCTCAGTGCCAGCGGGTCCGCCGTGAGCCTCACCGGCACCTCGCTGGTCGAGGTGTCCACGGGCGCCGCGCTCACCACGGCCGGAGCGAGCCCGCTCGTGAGCCTGACCGGCGGCACGCTGGTGCTGAACTCGGCCGCCGGGTTTCTCTGGAGCTCGGCGACCGCCTCGACCCTGGGCGGCGGCCTCCTCCACACGAGCGGCACCGACGTCAATGCGGCCATCGCCTCGCCCGGCGATCTCCTGCGCGTGACGGGTCCGCTCGGCAGCCCCTCGACCAGCCCGCTCTTCTCATTGGCCGGCGGCAACGTGCGGACGCGGAATCTGGGCGTCGTCTCCTCGGCCGCGGGCGTCCTCACGCTGGGCGGCGCGTTCCTGGACCGGTCGGGCACCGGCAACACCCTGGCGACGACGGACGATCTGCTGAACGTCTCGGCAGGGGGCCGGCTGGTGGCCGGCGGCGCGGCCCCCCTGGTCCGCTTCACCGACACCACCGTCAACGTCGGCAACGCCACCGGGGACCAGCTCTTCCAGCTCACCGGCGCCGGCTCGGCCGCGACGCTGGCGGGCGGGTTGCTGGAGGCCTCCAATACCGCGCTCACGCTGACCGGCTCCGCCCTGGACGTGTCGACGGGAGCGGTCCTCACCGCGACCGGCCCCGGTCCTGTCGCCGCGCTGTCGGGCGGCTCGCTGAGCCTCGGCGCCGCGGTCGGCTTCGCGGTCAGCTCCACCGGAGCGAGCCAGATCGCGGGCAGCCTGCTGCGCACGGCCAACACGAACGTGACCACCACCAGCAATCTGGTCAGCGTGTCGGGCTCGCTCGCCGACACGGGCTCCGCCCCGTTGCTCGATCTCACGGGCGATGCGGTGTCCGCGCGCAACGGCGTGGTCGTCTCCACCGCGAACGGCCGGCTGACGCTCAACGGCCCCGCGCTGGGCCGGGCCGGCGGAACGCTCGCCACCACCGACGATCTGCTCAATGTCTCCGGCGGCGGGCGGCTCACGAATACGGGGACGGGGGCGCTGCTGGGCTTCTCGAACGCGGCGGTGAACGTCGGCAATGCTTCCAGCGATCAGCTCTTCGTGGTGACGGGCGCCGGCTCGGCGGCCACCCTGGCCGGCTCCGTGCTCGACGCCTCCAACACCGCGTTCACCCTGACCGGCTCGGTCGTCGAGGTGTCGAGCGGGGCCACGCTGATCGCGCCCTCGGCGGCGCCCCTCACCGCCCTGTCCGGCGGCGCGCTGAGCCTCGGTGGGGCCGCCGGCTTCCTGGTGAGCTCGACCAGTCCCAGCACGATCGGCGGCAGCCTGCTCCGCACCACCGGCGCCGACGTCACCGCCACCGGGAACCTCGTGACCGTGTCCGGATCGCTCACCGACACCGGCACCGCCGCGCTGCTGGACCTGACCGGCGGCACCGTCTCGGCACGCAACGGGCTCGCGGTCTCCTCGGCCAACGGGCGGCTCGGCCTGAACGGTCCCGCCCTCAGCCGCACCGGCGGGAGCCTCACCGTGACCGACGATCTCGTCAGCATCACCGCGGGCGGGCGGCTCACCGACACCGGGACCGGCCCGCTGCTGATCCTCGCGAACGGCACCCTGAGCGTCGGCAACGGTGGCGGCGACCAGCTCTTCGTGGTGAACGGGGCGGGGTCGCAGGCCACGCTGGCCGGCCCCCTGCTGAGCGCGACCGGCAGCGCGCTGTCCTTCACCGGCACCGCGCTGGTCGAGGTCTCGTCCAGTTCGGCGCTGACGGATACCTCCGCCCAGCGCCTGGTGAGCCTCTCGGGCGGCACGCTCACGCTCGGCTCGCCCGCCAACGCGTTCCTCCTGAACACCTCCGGCACCGCGACGCTCGCGGGCGGCCTGCTCGACGCTACCGGCACCGACATCAGCGCGGCGCGCGACTTCGTGCGGGTCCTGGGCGGCGGGCGCATCGTGGTGACCGGCTCGACCGCGCCGCTGCTCTCGCTCACCGGCGGGACGCACCAGTTCGGCGCCACCGGCAACATCTACCGCCTGTCCGGCTCCGGCACCGCCACCGCGGTGGATCCGGTCAGCGGGCTCACCCTGGGCACCGCGCAGCCGATCCAGGCCACCGGCTCGCTGTTCGAGGCGGTCGGCGCCACCGCGACCACCCAGCGCGCGGTGCGCCTCGACGTGGCCCTGCTCGAGGCCAGCGCCCCGCTGCTCAGCCTGCGGGCCAACGGTGCGGTGGCGAGCGGGCTCACCACCACCAGCAACACGATCGACCTGACCTCGCGCGCGAAGCTGAACGCCACCGCGCCGGTCATCGCGCTGGACGGCAGCCGGCTCACCGTGACCAATGCCTCGGTGGTCAACGTGGCGGGCGGCAGTTACCTCGGGGTGACCGGCCACCTCCTGAGCGTGGCCAACGGCAGCCAGCTCTCGGTCACCAACGGGACCCTGCTCTGGGCGGCCGGCGGCTCGGTGGTGAACATCAGCGGGGCGCTGCTCTCCTTCGGCGGCGCCGGGAGCACGGTCACGGTGAGCAACGCACTGTGCCCCTGCACCCTCATCGGCGGCATCCCGGTGCGGCTCTCCGGTGGGGCGCTGGCCGGCAACGTGTCGATCGCCAACGCCATCCAGAACGCGGCCGGCAACACCGTGTCCATCGCGGCAGGCGCCGCCGCCATCCGCGTGGACGGCGCGGCTACCCGCGTGACCATCAGCGGCCAGTAGCCGGTCCCAGCGGGTCCCCGCCGCCGGTCAGCCCTTCCCTCGCCGCCGCTCGGCGGCCCGCTCCGCATCGAGCCGCCCGCCCTCGGCTCCCGAGTGATCCGCGTGGCGCATGGCGGCCGCCAGGGCCCGGTGTCCGGCCTGCTCCGCGATGAGGCGGTGCATCGCCTGGCAGATGCGCCGGTAGGCCGGATGCCCCTGCGGAGCCGTGCGCAGCTCGATCATGTGCATGGCCTCGCGCGCGTTCAGCTCCATGTAGAAGCGCACCCGGTAGGCCATGGCCACCGCGTAGGGCGCCACCGCGGGAGCCGCGGCGGCCAGCGCGTCGTGGAGGCCGGCGGAATCGTCCATCACGCGCGTCCACTCCGGCCGCGCGCCCGCGTCCGCCAGCTCGTCCGGCGTCACGTAGCCGTGCCGGGTGGAGAGCGGCTGCCACTCGAGCGTGAGCAGCCGGTGGCGCTGCAGGTCGCGGAAGGCGCCGTAGTCGCCCAGCACGTCGAAGCGATAAACGGTGCGCTCGAAAGCCCGGCCCGGCTTGTGGCGCCGGTTCTCCCGGCGGCCGACATAGGCCTCCAGGACCTGGCGACGCTCCTCGGGGCCGAGCTTGCGCGCCACCGCCAGGAGCTGGTCGTCCGGCAGGGCTGACGTGGCGTAGAGCGCGGCCGCGACCACCTTCACCTCTCCCTCCGGATCGAAGTCGGTGAGCGTGACCTCGGACCGGGGCTCGGGCTCGATGCCCTCCAGCAGCCGCGCCGCCACCGCGGCGGTGGCTTCACCCGTCTCGGCCAGATAGCGCGACCAGGCTCCGCCCCGCTCCGGGCGCTCGAGGCGCCGGAGGAAGGCGGGAATGACCTTCCGCAGCTCGGCGAGCATGAGATCGGCATAGTCGCGGACCTCGCGCAGCGGATGCGCCTGCATGCGGAGCAGGAGGGCTTCGTAGCCCTGGCCGGTCCCGAAGATGCCCACATTGGAACGGGTGGCCGCGGGGAGAAGCCCGCGCAGGCTGTCGAGCGCCTTGGCCCGGATCGTCATGCGGTAGGCCGCGTCGCTGTCCGCGGCCGGCTTGGGAAAGCGCCGCGTCCAGTACTCCCGCATCGGATCGATCCAGCGGGCGTAGGTCTCGAACGCGCGATCGAGCGCCTCGACGTAACGGCCGCGGAGCGGATGGCCCTCGAGCTCCGCCGGCACGTGATACTTCCACCCGCCGTCCGGCCGGTCCGTGTAGGGCACGTAGCGCGTGGACTGCTCGAGATAGGCCATGAGCCGCCCCCACTCGAGGACCTTCGTCAGGATATTGGACGCGCCCTCGCAGGCCAGGTGGACGCCGCCGAGCTGGGCGACCGAATCGTCGCCGTACTCGCCGAACACGCGCTCGTAGAGCCGGTCGGCGCGGGTGGTCCCGATCGAGGCGGCCAGCGCGGGCCGCTCGGCCGGCTCCAGGAACTCGTCGAGGAAGAGCCGGCGGAGGGACTTCGCGGAGCGGGAGTAGCGCGCGAACAGCGCGCCCTTGACCACCTCGGGGAGGTTGACGAGGGCGAAGACGGGACCGTCGAGCTCGGTGAAATACGGGGAGAGCGCGGCCCGTTCCGCGGCGGTGAAGGTCTCCACGGCGGTCATCCTAGCACGCGGCCCGCGGGAGGCATCCGCCCCTCCGGCGGGCCGGGTGGAGTCGCGAGCGATCAGGCGATGGCGACCGAGTTGCCCGGCGATCCGGTGGCGCCCTTCAGCGGCAGCGGATTGAACGACCAGGCGAACTCGTACACCTTGTCCTTGGAGAGATCCTCCAGGTTCTGGTTCTCGATGTTGTAGATGCCGTTCATGGTCATCCAGATCACGTGGCACTCGAAGGGCCGGTTGGCGTCCTCGCCCGGCACCGCCTCGGTCGCCCAGCTATCGGCGCCCACGCACGCGATCTTCTTGCCCACGAGCCAGTTGGCCACCGTGCGCCCGGGACCGGGCTCGCCCTTGTTGAACTCGGCGTTGTCCTTCTTCCACAGCTTGATGTGCCCGGTGCGGAACAGCACCACGTCGCCCTCGCCCGGCTCGCGCGTGCCCTGCCGGCGGAGCGTCTGCATGACGTCGTCCATGGTGATCACGTAGCCGATCGGCAGCCGATCCCCGCCCTTGTGCGCGAGCACGTCGAGCAGGATCCCGCGGGTGAAGAACGGCCGGACGTTGTGGATGCCGAGCTTCTGGAGCCCGTAGGCCGCTCCTACCTGCGCCTGGGTGAGGCCGTTGTAGTACCGGATCTCGTTGCCGACCTTGGCCGCGATGTGACCGAGTCCGTCGAACTGCGAGCCGACCTGGCCGATCTCGCCGCTGAACATCTCGTCGTTGTAGTGCAGGTTGTGGGTGCCGAAGGGGCCGCCGGTGGGCCCCCCGGGGATCGTGAGCGACACGTGGCGCGCGCCGAAGAGGGGGATGTCGCTCTCGAGCAGCATGCCGAGCGGGTAGACCTTCCCGGTCTTGATCAGCTTGGCGGCCTCGAGCACCTTGGCGGGGGTGAGCCGGTTGCACGCTCCGGCCTCGTCCTGGGCGCCCCACGGGCCGGGCCACCAGTCGCGTCCCATCGGGTTGGCGGGCTGCGCCTCAACGGAGCCGGTCTGGCCCACGACGGCCCCCGCGGCGATGCCGGCGGCCATCCCGGCCACGAAACCGGTCTTGACGAAGTCGCGGCGGGACACGCCGTCGCCATCGACGACGTGCTCGCATTGCTCGGAGTGCGGCGACTGGAAGTAGCGCCTGAGCCATTCCGGTTGCATCGTGTCGTCTCCTCGGTTTGGGGTGCGTAGCGCGACGGGACCGCGCGACGCACCGCGCGTCGACGATCGGCGATACGACCCTAGGCGCCGGTCTCCGTCAAGTCAAGCCGCGACTGGTTGCGCGCTCACCGGCTCCGGTGCAATAATTCGCGTCATGCGCGCGCCCACCTGGCTGGCCGGTCTGGTCGCGCTCGCTCTCCTCGCCGGCTGCGTCTCGATCAAGATCGGCCGCGATTTCCCCTCGCCGGACGCGCACTGGATCGTGGGCGGCAAGAGCGATCGATGGGCGCTCCAGCGAATGCTCGGCGAGCCCTACCAGGTCGGCCTCGACAGCGGCGACCCGACCTGGCGCTGGCTGTACGTCCAGCGGGACGCCGGGGGAGCGGTCAGCAAGGACCTCATCGTGCGCTTCAACGCCGACGGCATCGTCAAGTCCTACTCGTTCACGTCCAACTTTCCCGACGACCTGCGGCGACTCAAATAACCCCGCCCACCGAGGAGGCATCCATGCCCAATATCACCGTCCAGTGGTACGCCGGCCGCACCGACCAGCAGAAGCGCGAGATCACCGCCGCGATCACCGACGCCATGGTCAAGATCGGCAAGACCACCGCCGACCAGGTGCAGATCGTGTTCCAGGACATCGAGAAGTCGAACTGGGGCGTGAACGGCAAGCTGGCGAACGACAAGTAGGGAGCGGACGCGGTGGCGGGTCTCCAGATCGGCTTCATCCCCATCGAGGGCGGGCACTACTATCGCGAGGCGCTCGAGGAAGTCACGCGCGCCGAGGAGCTCGGCTTCGAGTCCGTCTGGATGGAGGAGCATCACTCGGTCACCAATCACTACTGGCCCTCGCCGCTGCCGGTACTCGCGGGCTTCGCCACGCGGACCACCCGGATGCGCCTCGGCACCGACATCCTGGTGGCGCCGTTCTACCATCCGGTCCGGCTCGCCGAGGACGCCGCGATGCTGGACGTGATGTCGGGTGGTCGCTTCGTGCTCGGCATCGCGATCGGCTACAAGCCCGACGAGTTCGCCCTCTACGGGGCCGAGCTCGAGAAGCGAGGCGCGCGCTTCGAGGAGCAGCTCGCGATCATGAAGGCCCTGTGGACCCAGGAGGCGGTGTCCTTCCAGGGGGCCTACTACCGGGTGGAGGGCCGGCTCGAGCCCAAGGCGATCAGCCGCCCCCATCCTCCGGTGTGGATCGGCGGATGGGGCGACATCACCCTGCGCCGGGCCGCCACCTTGGCCGACAACTGGATCCCGGGCCCGACCGCGGATCTGCCGCGGCTCCTGGCCGGCAAGCAGCAGTTCCTGGCCAACCGGAAGGCGGCGGGCCGGACCGAGCCGGTGACCGAGTGGCCGCTCACTCGCGATGTCATCATCGCCGACACCGACCGGGAAGCGCGCGAGCTGGCCGAGAAGCACATCATGATCTCGTACCGGAAGGAGTACGCGGGCGGCTGGCGGCACCCGTTCATCGACGCCGCCATCGCCACCGACCTCGCCGGGCTCATGAAGGACCGGTTCCTCATCGGCGGGCCCGAGCAGGTCATCCGCGCGCTCCGGCCCTTCGTCCGCGACTACGGCATGACCCATCTCATCTGTCGCGTGTTCTTCCCCGGCCTGCCGCACCGCCACATCATGCGCGAGCTGGAGCTGCTGGCCCGAGAGGTGCTCCCCGCCTTCGCCTGACGCCGCGCGTCGGTGTGATACGCTTCGCCCGTGCGCTGGCTGATCGTGCTGCCGTTCGCCCGCCCCGGTCTCATGGGGATGGACTTCCGCGACGAGCTGGTGGCCATGGGCCACGAGGTGCGGACCTTCGCCTATCGTCGCGACAACCCCCTCTACAAGAACCGCAGCACCAAGGCCGCCTATCAGATCTTCATCCTTCGCCGGCTGGAGCGCGCCTGCCTCGCCTGGCGCCCGGATCTCGTGCTCGTGATCAAGGGCGGGCCGGTCACCCCCGGCCTCATCCGGCGCGTCAAGGCGCGGATCGACACGCGCTTCCTGAATTTCTTCCCGGACAATCCGCTGTGGATGATCCCCTTCGAGTGCGTGGAGGCCTACGACGCCTTCTTCACCAAGGAGCGCTACGCGCTGCGGGCCCTCGAGCTGGCGGGGCTGCGCAACCTGCACTACCTGGCGATGTACTGCGTGCCGGAGCAGCATCACCCGGTGGAGCTCACGCCGGAGGAGACGCGCCGCTTCGCGACGCCGATCAGCTTCGTGGGCAGCGCCTACCCCTACCGGGCGCGCTTCGTGCGCGAGCTCGCCGGGTACCCGCTGCGCCTCTGGGGCGCGGGCTGGGACCGCGTGGAGGCCCCCGAGGTACGCGAGATGGTGGCGGGCGGGCCAGTCTGGGGGCGGGCCAAGCTCGCGGTCTACTCGGGCTCGACGCTGTCCCTGAACCACCATCATCCGATGAACGACATCGTCGGCGTCAACACGCGGGCCTTCGAGCTGGCCGCGAGCGCGGCCTGCCAGGTGGTGGACGCCAAGGACGAGCTGGCCCGCCTGTTCACCCCGGGCGAGGAAGCGGTGGTGTACCACGACCTCGGCGAGCTGCGGCACCAGCTCGACTACTACCTCGCCCATCCGCACGAGGCGCGCGACATCGGCGAGCGGGCGCGCAAGCGGGCCCTCGCCGAGCACACCCTGCGGCACCGCATCGAGCAGATGCTCGCCGCCATCGGGGAATGACCGCCGAATCCTTCGTCACCGCGCTCCGCTGTATCGAGTGCGGAGCGGAGCAGCCGCTCGTCTACCGGCTCGAGTGCCCGGTCTGCCGCGGCCTCCTCGAGCTGTCGTACGACTGGGAGGCGCTGCGGCGCGCCGGTCCGGGCGTCTTCGCGGGCGGAGGGCTCTGGCGCTACGCGCCGGTCCTGCCCATCGTCGACCCCGCCCATCGCGTGACCCTCGGCGAAGGCCAGAGCCCGCTGCTCGACTGCCCCGCGCTCGGCCGACGGCTCGGCGTGCGCCGGCTCCAGGTCAAGTTCGAGGGCGGGAACCCCACCGGCACCGTGAAGGACCGCTCCTCCCCCACCGCGGTGGCGGCGGCGCTCCAGTTCGGCTTCCGGGCCACCTCGGTGGTCAGCTCCGGCAACGCGGGCTCGTCCATCGCGGCCTACTCGGCGCGCGCGGGGCTGCGCTCGCTGATCTTCGCCTACGCGCGGACCTCGGCGCCCAAGCTCCTGCACATGACCGCCGCGGCCACCGATCTGGTCCTCTACCAGGGCGTCTACGACGACCTGATCACGCTCTGGGACCGGCTCGTCGAGGAGCGGCTCTTCTTCGACTGCGGAGCCTCGCGCAACGCCTACAAGCACGAAGGCAAGAAGACCCTCGCCTACGAGATCGCCGAGCAGTCGGGTTGGCGGGTCCCCGACGTGGTGGTGGCCCCGGTGGCGGTGGGCGAGACCTTCATCGCGACCCATCGCGGCTTCGTCGAGCTGGAGCGACTCGGATGGATCGCGCGGCGTCCCCTGATGGTGGCCGCCCAGGCCGCGCGGGCCAACGCGGTCACGCGCGCGTGGCGCGGGAAGCGGCCGCTCGAGCCGGTCCAGATCGGCTACACGGTGGCCGAGGGGCTCGCCGCGGGCAATCCCGGCCGGAAAGGCGAATGGGTGCTGCGCATCCTGAACGAGACCGGCGGCGTGGCGGGTGAGGCGGAGGACGAAGACATTCTCGAGATGCAGGCCCTGCTCGCGCGGACCGAGGGCATCTGGGCCGGGCCCACCGGGGTGGCCGCGCTCGCGGTGCTGCGCCGGCTCCTCGCCGAGAAGGCGGTCGATCCCGACGCGGCCATCTGCGTGATCCTCAGCGAGACCGGGCTCAAGACCGAGGCGAGCGCGCCGAGCCGCCAGGCCACCGCCTTCGACGAGGTCTCGCTGCGCCGGCTGGTCCACGCTCGGCTGGGAGGAACGACGTGAAGCCGATCAGGCCCTGACCGGGCGCAGCCGCAGCCGACGCGCGGTCAGCGCCGCCATGTGCGGGTCGCGCTCCACGCCGATCCACTCGCGGCCGAGCGCAACCGCGATGCGCCCCACCGTCCCCGCCCCCGCAAACGGATCGAGCACCGCGCCCCGCCGGGCCGAAAGCTCCAGTACCTGACGGATCACCGGATCAGGCGTCGCGTCCCAGAGGCTCTCCGGATGGGACCGCGGCAGGGGCAGCATCCAGCAGAGCGTGTCGCCGCGGGGCCGGACCGGATGCCCCGCCTTCCGGAAGCGCAGCACGTGGTTCACCCGATTGTCCCAGCGCTCGCGCGAGCGCACCTGCGCCCAGAATCCCTTGGATTGCAGATGCCACCCCGAGCGCCTCAGCGCGCGCGCGATCAGCTCGTCCATGCCTACCCACTCGAGCCCGTCGTGCCGGTCGCCGACGACGAGCCAGAGGTCGCCGTGGTCGGTCAGGACCCGGCGCCACTCGCGCCCGAAGCCGGCCGCGAGGTCCCGCGCGTAGCGCTCGGCCCCGGCGCGGCCGCGCCCTCGCACCCAGTAGGGCGGCGAGGTCAGGATCACGCCGACACTGCCGGTGGCGATGCCGGTCAGCCGTCGGCTATCGCCGACCAGGAGACGCCGCCGGCCGTCGCGGCTCGCGTAGTGCGTCATGTCCCGGGGCCGGCGCGGTCAGGCGGCGCGGCGGCGCAGCAGCAGGGGCACGCCCACCAGGGCCAGGGCCATGCAGAGCAGGCTCACGAGCTGCGCGACGCGGAGGGAACCGAGCATCAGCGGATCGGTGCGCAGCCCCTCGGTGAACAGCCGGCCGAGCGAGTAGAGCCCGACGTAGGCCAGGAACAGCGCGCCGGGCGCCCGCGTGAAACGGTCCCGGAGCACATAGACGAGGATCCCGAACACCACGAGGTCCCACAGCGACTCGTAGAGAAACGTCGGGTGGAAGTACTCGGCCTCGGCGTACTGAGGTGGTCGGTGCGGCGGCGAGATGAAGAGCTTCCAGGGGACGTCGGTCGGCCGGCCGAAGGCTTCCTCGTTGAAGAAGTTCCCCCATCGGCCGATCGCCTGCCCGAGCGCCAGGCTCGGCGCCGCCACGTCGAGATACCGCCAGAGTGGCAAGCTTCGCCGCCAGGCGTACACACCGCCTGCGAGCACGCCGCCGAGCACGCCGCCGTGGATGGCGAGTCCGCCTTCCCAGAGCGCGAAGATTTTACCGGGAGCCTGGCTGTAGTAGTCGAGGTTGAACGCCACGTAGTAGAGCCGCGCGCCGACGAGGCCCCCGAGCAGCGCCAGCTCGGAGGCTTTCAGCAACCTCTCCGGATCGAGACCCCGGCGCCGCGCGTCTCGATGGGCGAGCCAGAGGCCCAGCCCCATGGCGGCGGCCATGAGGATGCCGTACCACCGGATCGCGATGGGGCCCACGTGCACCGCGATGGCGCCCGGCGATTGGAACATAGAAGGCTTATACGGCCGGACTCCGAGACTGTCAATAATTCAGCGACTTTTCAGGGTTTTTCGGGCGAATTTGTTGACACTCTCAAAAAAGCTCCGGTATCATCGAATGAAACAAACCGCCGCGTCGTTCACCTTTCACCGAACAAGGAGACCCCCGGGTGCCAGGGCAAGGAAGCGTCAACGGCGGCGTTGTGGAGCTCGTCCTCAGCGCCGGTCCCGTCGCCAAGTTCGTCCTGCTCCTCCTCGCGACCTTCTCGGTCATCTGCTGGGCGCTGATCGTCGAGAAATGGTGGGAGTTCCGGAAGATCCGGCGCGAATCGCTCCGCTTCCGGCAGATCTTTCGGGAAGCGCGCCGGTTCTCCGTGGTCTACGGGGCGGCCAAGAAGCACCGCGACAGCCCCCTCGCCCAGCTCTACGTCGCGGCGGGCCAGGAGCTGGTCACCGCCTACGGCAGCGCGGAGATGGTGGACCACGTGCTGGACGACGCGGATGAAGGGCTGCCCGCCGATCGTCTCGACGCCGCCAGCCGCGCGCTTCGCCGCGGCGGCTCCGCCGAGGTCGCCCGGATGGAACGCTATCTGCCCTTCCTCGCCACCGTGGCCAGCTCGGCGCCGTTCATCGGGCTGTTCGGCACGGTGTGGGGCATCATGACCGCCTTCCAGGGCATCGGCCAGCAGGGCTCGGCCAACCTCGCGGTGGTGGCCCCCGGCATCTCGGAAGCCCTCGTCGCCACCGCGGCCGGTCTCGGCGCGGCCATCCCGGCGGTCATGGGCTACAACTTCTTCGTGAACCGGACCAAGCACTGGGCGATGGAGATGGAAGGCTTCACGCTGGACTTGCTCAACGCCTTCGCTCGACCGGCCCAGAAGCCGGCCCGGATGTCCAAAGATGGCCATTAAGGTCGACGCGCCCGACTACAACACCGGGAGCAGCTACCGCATCGGGGGGACGCTGGCCGAGATCAACATCATCCCGCTGGTCGACGTCATCCTGGTGCTCCTCCTCATCTTCATGCTCACCGCGCCACTGATGTACCGGGGCATCGACGTGAATCTGCCCAAGACGGCGGGCAAGCCCACCGCGGTCGAGGAACGGCTGGTGCTGACCGTGACGAAGGAGCAGACCATCTACGTCAACGACAAGCCGGTGGCGCTGGGCGCTCTCGAGCAGACGCTCCGCGATCTCTTCAAGAACCGGCAGGACAAGACGCTCTACCTGCGGGCCGATCAGGCGCTGCAGTACGGCCTGGTGGTGGAGACGATGGATCGCGTGCGCCGCGCCGGCATCGAGAAGCTCGGCATGGTGACGGAGCCGACCCGCGCTCGATGAGCTCGACCATGGCCGCGCGCCACTACTCCATGGGCCCGCTCCCCGATCCGGGTCTGAGACGACCGGGGCCGGCGCTGCGGCGGCGGAAGCTGCCGCTGGCCGCCATCGGCTTCTCGACCGTCGGGCACATCGTGGTGTTCGGCGGCATGGCCGCGTTCGTCATGTGGGGCGGCTGGCGCTCCGAGAAGATCCAGGTCGTCAACCTGGTCCCGATGGTCGCGGCCGTCGGCACGCCCAATGCTCCCGCGGCGCCGACCCTGCCCGCGCGCCCGCAGGCGCCGGTGGCGCCGCGCGCGCCCGAGCCCGACCCTTCGCCCAAGGCCGCCACTCCGCCGCGCGAGGCCCCGCGCCGCGAGGCGCCGAGCCTGCCCGCTCCGTCCCTCCCGGCCGCGAAGCCGCTGCCGCCGCGCGCCACCCTGCCTCGCCCCGGCGAGAAGGAGCTGCCGCCGCTGGCGACGCCGCCGGCCGGCACGCCGCGCGGGGAGAAGACCGCGGAATCGGCGCGCCCGCCGGAGACCGCGTCGCTCGGGGCGCCGACCGGCTCGGTCACCGGCACCGGTGCGCTGACCCTCGACGTGGGAGATTTTCCGCACGCGTGGTACCTCCGGCAGGTGCTCCAGAAGGTCGAGCAGGAGTGGCAACGCCAGAATCAGCCCAACGACCCCCAGCAGAAGCCGCAGGTCTACGTCGAGATCCAGCGCGACGGCTCGATCAAGCCGCCCGCCATCCACAAGAGCTCGGGCAACGCCTTCTATGACAACGCCGCCCTGCGCGCGGTCATGGCGGCGGGCCCCTTCCCGAAACTGCCAGACGACTGGACGAAGCCTTCGCTCCGGATACTGTTCACCTTCGACCTTCGTCGTGGCTGACAGGTAATGGGTGACTCATGAACGAGATGATGCGTCCCGGACGTCCACTCGCGTTTCTCGTCGGGCTGGTGCTGCTCGCCGCGCTGGGCGGTGCCCTGCTCTCCCCGCCCGCCGCGCGCTCCCAGGCCGCCGACGTGCTGCTCAACGTGCTGGCCACCGGCGCCAAGAAGCTCAATATCGTGATCCCGCACTTCACGGTGGTGGGCGGCGCCGATCCCCAGGGGCTCGGGCGCTCCCTGTCCCAGGTCACGGCCCGGGATCTGACGTTCTCCAGCCTCTTCAGCGTCGTGACCGACGTGCCGCCGATCGCGGCCGGCGATCCGGCCGCCCTCCAGGCCGCCTTCGCCAACTTCGCCTCCGCGGGGGCGCACGCGGGCCTGCACGGGATCCTGACCCTGCGCGGGGACCGGGCCGAGATCGAGATGCGCCTGCACGACCTGACCTCGCCCGAGTTCCGGCTGATCGGGGCCAAGAAGATCCAGCTGCCCGCGGCCCAGGCGCGCCGCCTCGCCCACAAGGTCGCGGACGAGGTGGTGCTGCAGTTCACCGGCGAGGCGGGAGTGGCCGACACCAAGATCGCGTACGTGACCTCGGGCGGGAGCAGCAAGGAGCTCGGCATGATGGACTACGACGGAGCCGGCGGCGCGCGCGTGACGTCGAACAACTCCATCAATCTCTCGCCGGTCTGGAGCCCCGACACCCGCTCGCTGGCCTTCACCTCGTACATGCGGGGCTATCCTTACCTCTACCGGATGTTCCCGTTCGAGAACCGGCCGGTGCAGGTACTGGCCGGCTTCCTCGGCATCAACACCTCGCCCGCCTTCAGCCCGGACGGGCGCTCCGTCGCGCTGACCCTGTCCCGTGACGGCAACCCCGAGGTCTACCTGCTCAACCTCTCCACCGGGGCCTTCCGGCGGCTCACCACCTACAGCGGCATCGACACCGAGCCCACCTGGTCGCCGACCGGGCGCGAGATCGCGTTCGTCTCCGAGCGCGCGGGCGGCGCCCACATCTTCGTGATGGACGCGGAAGGCGCCAACGTCCGGCGCCTGACCCACGCGGGGTTCAACACCCAGCCGCGCTGGTCGCCCAAGGGCGACACCATCGTGTACACGTCCCGGCAGGGAAACTTCGACCTCTGGGGCGTCGGGCCCGATGGGTCGAATCTGCGGCGACTCACCGCGGGTCCCGGCAACAACGAGGGGGCCTCGTGGGCCCCGAACGGACGCCACCTCGTCTTCCAGTCCAACCGGCTCGCGGGCGGTTATCAGTTATTCACGATGCTGGCCGACGGCGCCGAGCAGCAGCCGCTCACGCGGCCCCCCGGGCAGTCGACAGGTGCGGCTTGGTCACCCCGCCTGCCGTGATACGATCATTTGGTTCCGTAAAATCACGGTGATAAAGTACTGAGGGATAAAGTTCCAAGCGATAACGTGCGAAGAACGAACTACTGACGAAGAATGAAACCAAGGAGGATTCAACTTATGGCGCATCGACGGGGAAGCGTGCTGCTGGCCGTTCCAGTGCTCGTTCTCTCTCTCTTCCTCGTGGGGTGCCCGAAGCGCCCCGCCACGACGGCGGCGTCCGCGCCTCCGCCGACCGGCTCGCCGGCACCCTCGGCCGCGGCGCCCTCCACCACTCCCGCGCCCGGCCCCTCGATGAGCCCGTCCGGCGCGGCCCCCTCGACCGCCGCGCCCGCGACGCCGCCGCGGCCCAGCGAGTTCCGCGAGAGCGCCAACCTGAAGGACGTCTTCTTCGATTTCGACCGGTACGACGTCCGCGCCGGCGATGCGAGAGTCCTCGACGCCAACGCGGCGTGGCTGAAGACCAACAACGACCTGGTCCTGATCGAAGGCCACTGTGACGAGCGCGGCACCAACGAGTACAACCTGGCGCTCGGTGAGCGGCGCGCGAAATCCGCGATGAACTACCTGGTCGGCCAGGGCGTCCAGGCGAGCCGTATCACGATCATCTCCTACGGCAAGGAGCGGCCCACCTGCACCGAGCACAGCGAGGAGTGCTGGGCCAAGAACCGCCGCGCGCACTTCCTGGTGAAGGCACGCTAAGCCCCCCGGGGTTCATCCCCCACGTGGCTCATCCATTGTCCCGATCGACGACGAAGGGGAGCCCCCGGCTCCCCTTCGTGGCTTGGGCCCTCCTCACCGGCGCGCTGACCGCAGCCGCCGGGTGCGCGGACGTGTCCGGACAGGCGCTGGAGCAGGACGTGGCCCAGCTCCGGCAGGATCTCAACTCCCTGACCCTGGCGGTGCATCGCAGCCGCGGCGACACCGAGACCGTCGTGGGCCAGCTCGACCGCCGCACCCGGGAGCAGAGCGCGGAGAGCGGCAAGCAGAGCGCCACCCTCAACGCCAGACTCGACGCGCTCTCCAGCGAGGTCGGGCGTGTCTCCGCCCGCGTGGACGAGCTGGCCCAGCGCGTCGAGACGCTCGGCCGTCCGGCTCCTTCCGGCGGCGCGGCCCCGGTGCCCCCACCCTCCCGCTCCGGCCCCGCTCCGGCCCCGTCGGTCGCCGCGGTCCCACCACCGGCCCGCTCCGGCGCCGGTGCGGAAGAGAGCTACCAGGCCGCCTATCTCGACTTCAGCAAGGGGCTCTATCCCCTTGCGGTGTCCGGCTTCCGCGATTTCCTGCGCCGGTTCCCGGACTCGCCCCTGGCCGACAGCTCGCAGTACTGGATCGGAGAAGCGTACTTCAGCATGGCGCGCGCCACCGCGAGCCAGCCCGAGAAGGCGCGCGAGAACCTCGAGCAGGCGGTCCAGGAATTCCGCAAGGTGGTCGTCGCCTATCCGCGCGGAAGCAAGGTGCCGACCGCGCTCTACAAGGAGGCGCTCGCCCTCGTGGAGCTCAAGCAAACCGCGCTCGCGCAGGCGAGGCTCCAGTATCTGGTCGAGCACTTCCCGCAGTCGGAAGAGGCCCCGCTGGCGAAGGAGCGGTTGGCGGGCCTGAAGGAGTAGCTGGGGAGCGGCGCCGACCACGCGCCGATGCGACGAGGTTCTACGACTGCTCGTCCTGCTCCGCGGGGTTGAAGACCCAGATCACCGTCACGTCGTCATCCGGGTTCGAGT
Organism: Candidatus Rokuibacteriota bacterium; assembly: GCA_040902305.1. Lineage (GTDB taxonomy): Bacteria > Methylomirabilota > Methylomirabilia > Rokubacteriales > CSP1-6 > CAMLFJ01. Next base: position 48,001 of record JBBDXN010000152.1, read on the forward strand.
ACACCATCACGCTGCGGTTCGGATCGGCGGAGGAGACGTCCTGCACCACCACCGGCGCCGCCTGGGCCCTGGGCACCGTCACCTGGGCGCTGGGCCAGAGCACCAGGGCCGCCGCGAGGCTCGAGACCATGACGCTCCCGAGAGCCACCCGCGGATGCCCCCAGACCGGCTTCCAGAACGGCAGCCACCAGGCCTCCCGGACGGGCCCCGGCGTCTCCCGGGCGATGCGCATTCGGACCGAGGGCCAGAAGCCGGCCCAATCGGGGTCCACCACCGCCGGCTCGGCGCTCCGGACCAGGGCACGGAGCCGATGGAGTCGCTCCATCTCTCCACCACAGCGGTCGCAGCGGGCCACGTGAGCGGCGGTGATGCGCCCCATCCGGGGGCCGAGCGCGGCGTCGACGAGGCGCTCGAGTCGAGGGCGATTCCAGAGGCATCCGAGGCTCGGCATCATCGAAAAGTATACCTCGTACCCTGAGACGCGGGCGGCCCCTTGAATATTCCGGGGCGACCCCCTAAGGTCGGAACGCCATGGAAGAACCCCTGATCGTCCACGTTGCAGGCGGGCCCGCGCTCGAGGCCCGGCTGGCGCCGGTCGCGACCCCCAAGGGCGGCTTCGTCGTCTGCCATCCGCACCCCCTCTATGGCGGGGACATGGACAACCCCGTGGTGATCCGGGCCGCCGAGGTCGCGCAAGCCGGCCGCTACGCCACGCTCCGCTTCAATTTCCGTGGCGTGGGCGCCTCGGAAGGGACCCACGACAAGGGCCAGGGCGAGCAGGAGGACATACGGTCAGCCATGACGGCCATGGCGGCCCATCTGCCCGCCGGGAGCCCGGTCGGCGTGCTGGGCTACTCGTTCGGGGCGGCGATGGCGGCGCGCGCCACCCGCCCGAGCGTCCCCGACGCGCCGCTCGGGCTGATCGCCCCACCGCTCGGCATGTTCGACTTCGACTTTCTCCAGGCGGGCGCCGGCCGCCTGCTCCTAGTGGCCGGCACGGCGGATGCCTACTGCCCGGTCGCGGGGCTCCACCGGCTCGCCGCGCTCACGGCGGCCGAGGAGCGCATCATCGAGGGGGCGGACCACTTCTTCTTCGGCAAGCTCTATCCGCTGGGCGAGGCGATCGGGGCCTGGGTGGCCGGGACCCCGCCGGGCCGGTGATCAGAGCCGCTCGCGTGGCAGGCGCGGCGGGGTGGCGGTGCCCGCGGAGAGGATGATGCGGATGCCCTCCTCCACGGTGAGGCCGGTCGGGAGCGTCTCCTCCTTCGCCACCACGATGATGTCGCCCAGATACAGGTTGTTGGTGGGAACGAAGACGGTGACCATGGCCCGCTTGCCCTCGACCCCCTCGATCAGCAGCTCGGAGGTGACGAAACCGAAGACGTACTCGCCCTTGCGGGGATGCTCGGCGAGCACCACCGCCTTGAAGGAGTTCCGCTGCTGGGGCGAGAACGACTCCAGGAGCTGCTTCACGGAGGGATAGATGCTGCGGAAGATCGGCACGTGCTCGAAGAGGCGCTCGATGCGGGCGAGGATCCGCCGGCCGACCACGTTGCGCGCGATCGTCCCCATGATGAAGATGATGACGACCGCGGTGAGGAAGCCCAGGCCGGGGATGCGCCGACCGATCATCTGGGTGTACACCGGGGAGAAGAAATCGTCGATCGCGTTCCAGAACACCCACAGCAGCCAGGCGGTGGCGATGGCGGGGACGGTGGAGAACAGCCCGGTGATGAATCGAACCTTGATCGAATTCCGGAAACTGCCCGACATGTCGAATCGATGAAATCATACGCTCCAGGGCAAGTCAAGGAACTGACCGGCAAGGCGGCGCTCGTGACCGGCGGCGCGGTGCGAGTCGGGCTCGAGATCGCGCGCGCGCTCGCGGAGGCGGGCGCCGACGTGGCGGTCGGCTACCGACGCTCGGCCGCGGAAGCGCGCGCGGCGGTGCGGGAGCTGCAAGCCCGTGGGGTGCGGGCGGTGGCGCTGCGGGCCGACGTGAGCCGGCCGCGCGAGGCGCGCGCCCTCGTGGCGAGCGCGGTGAAGCACCTCGGCCGCCTCGACATCCTCGTCAACAACGCGGCGCTCTTTCTCCGCACGCCCGTCCTGACCACCACGCCCGCGCAGTTCGATCGGCTCATGGCCGTCAACCTGCGCGCGCCGTTCTTCTGCAGCCAGGCGGCGGCCCGGGCCATGGGCCGCCGCGGCGGGCGCATCGTCAACATCGCGGACGTCGGCGCGGTCCGCGCCTGGCCGGGCTACGTGCCCTACGGCATCTCCAAGGCCGGCGTGGTGATGCTCACCCGCGGGCTCGCCGCCGCGCTCGCCCCTCGCATCCAGGTGAACGCGGTGGCGCCGGGGGTCGTGCTCCTGCCCGAGGGCTTCCCTCGCGAATCGGGGCGCCGGCTCGCCGCGCGCATCCCGATGGGCCGGCACGGGCGGCCCGCCGACGTGGCACAGGCGGTCCGTTTCTTCGCGACGTGCTCCGATTACGTGACCGGGCAGGTGCTCTTCGTCGACGGGGGAACGTCGGTCGTATAGCCGGCGGGCCGCCGGGTTGACGACGAGGAGGGCCGGCGCGGCTATGTGCGGCCGACGCGGCCGCCGCCCATGGCGCGCAAGAACTCGCTCATGGACGGGAAGCGCATCATCGGGTTCTCGCGCTTCTCGGCGCCGATGGTGGTCTGCGAGCCGCCGTAGTTGTGGCCGGGCAGCACCACCGTCTCCTCGGGCAGCGCGCCCAGGCGCTGCGTGAGCGAGGTGTACATCTCCTTCGGGTCGCTTCCGGGCAGGTCCGTGCGACCGCACGAGCGGATGAAGAGCGTGTCCCCGGAGATCAGGCAGCCGTTCACCAGGAAGCACTGTGAGCCCGGGGTGTGGCCCGGCGTGTGGATGAAGGTCAGCGGCACCTTCCCCACCTGCAGGGTGTCGCCCCCCTGCACCTGGACCAGATCGGAGCCGAAGCCCTTCAGGAACTCGCGCTCGTCCTTGTGCACGTAGACCTTCATGGGGTGCTTGGCGAGCAGCTCCTCGACCCCGGGGATGTCGTGGCCGAAGAGGTGACCGCCCACGTGATCCTGGTGCGTGTGGGTGACCAGCGCGCCGGTGAGCCGCATGTCGTCGGCGGCCGCGAGGTCCGCGATGCCGTCGATCTCCCAGGCCGGGTCCACCACCACGCACTCCCGGCTGGCCTGGTCGCCGATGAGATAGACGAAGTTCTGCATCGGTCCCAGCTCGATCTGCTTCAGGTAGAGCGGCTGCGCCATCAGTATCCGTTCACCCACACCCGCTGGTAGTAGCCGCCGCTCACGATCCGTGGCTGGTACCCGCCGCCCACCAGCGCGCCCTCCGTCGTGACGTAGCCCGGAACCCAGACATACGTCGTGTACGCGGTCGGCACCCACTGATAGGCCCAGTACCCCGCGCAGCACGGGTAGGACACGACCGGGGGGTGCGAGACGACGGGCGGGCGGCCGGGATGCCCGTGGGGCGGCTTCGCGGGCGCGTGGGGCGCGGGGCGGGGCTCGAGCGGCGCGGGAGGTGGCGTCATCGCGAAGGGATTGGGCGCGAGCACGGTCGGGCGCAGCCCACCGGCGGTCGCCGGGTCGAGCGAGCCCCCCAGGATCAGCAGCGCAAAGCTTGCGATGACGGCGACGGTTCTCATGTCTCCTCCGACGGCCGGTCCGATGGCGGTATTCTGCCACCGTCTCCCCGGCCGGGGAAGCCGGGTCAGCCCGGGGAAGTGGAAGTCGGTCAGGACGACGGGATCTCGGTCCTCGCCTTGCGCAGGTCGTCGAGATCCGTGCTGGACACCGCGAAGATGCCGGGTTGCGCCCCCAGCTTCACGTAGGTGACGGCGCCGTCGGTGCGCCCCACCTGGAGCGTGGCCAGCTCGGCGTCCCCGCTCTTGAACAGGGTCACGGCCATCTCCGGCTTGTCGAGCCCGAACTTGGCGGCGTCCTCCGGACCCTTGGCCGCGATCTCCTTCCACTTGAGCGCCTTCAGCCCGAGCAGCAGGCCCGCCACCCGGCCGGCCTTGGTGCCGCCGGGGACCGGCTCCACCACCTTCCACTCCGTCTCGCCGCTCTTCTCCACGACCAGGGGCTTGTCCGCGCCGGCCAGACGCGCCTTCTTGATGTCGCCCGGGTCGAACGCGGGGAGCAACGTCCGGTCTCGCAGCTCCGCGACGCCCGGGGCGAGATCGGCGAGCATCTTGCCCTCGACCAGGACCACCGGGCCCTCGCCCTGCACCGCGGCCAGCGCCGCGGGCTGCCCGCCGCGGCGCTCGGACGAGGACTGGAGCAGGAGCGTCTTCGGCGCCTTGGCGCCCTCCTCCCAGAGCTTGACGGTGACCTCGGGCCGGGTCAGAAAGCGCGCCGCCTCCGCGGGCGTCTCGGCGAGGAAGCCGAGCGCGCGAAGGTCGCGGATCTTCCACAGGAGCCCGGTCACCGCGGCCGGGTCGGCCTTGAGCGCCTCCGGCGCGGTGAGCTTCCAGCCGGTGCCGTCCTTCTCGAGCGTGACGGCCTCGCGCCCGTGGGCGAGCTCGACCTTGACGACCTTGTCGTAGGCATAGGCGACGACGGTCTTGTCGCGGAGCCCCGCCACCGTCTTCGGAAACGTCGTCCACAGCGTCTCCGCGGTCAGCATGACGCCCGGCTCGCCGTCGCGCTTCACGTAGACGCCCTTCTTCTCCGGCTCCGGGCGCCCCACCAGCAGGGTCCGGGACGAGCGGTCCTTGTCCCGGCCGAGCCACACCGTCACGCGCGAGGGCTTGTCGAGCCCATAGGGGGCCAGGGATTTCGGCGCGTCGTCCACGAACTCGATGGCCTTGGCTCCCTCGAGCTTCTCGAGGAACTCGGCCACCATCTCCGCGTCGGCGGGGAGCGCGCGCGGCTTCACGATCCGCCACTTGCCGGGCTCGTCGGCGGCCAGACCGATGTGATCGCCCGCCACGTCCAGGTCCAGCCCGGTGAGAGCCTTCCGGTCGAAGGCGATCACGCTGCGGTCCCGGAAATCGGCCACCGGCCGGGCGGTGTCGCGCGCGATGCCCTCCGACATCGTGATCACCGCGGGCTTGTCGCCCTCGCGCGCGTAGACCCAGACCCCGGTCGGGTTCTTGCCGCCCACGCGCAGCACGAGCGGCGCCGCGCGTCCCTGCACCTCGAGGCGCACTTCCGCCTCCGGAGGATCGAGGCCGAACTCGGCGGGCTTGGCCGGGTTCGGATCGATCTCCCGATCCATCCGCGCGGTGGCAAGCCCGGTCACCATGTCGTCCACCGCGGCGCGGTCGGCCCGCACCTTGAGCGGCTCGAGCATCTCCCAGCCGTCCGCGGTGCGCTTGAGATGCAGCGTCTCGTTCTTGCGGGTGATCGTGACGCTCAGGACATCCTTGGGCTCGACGGTCCAGATGCGTCCCTTCGCGGACTCCGCCTTCTCGCGCTTGGGGTTGAGCCAGTAGGCGTCGTAGTAGAAGAAGCCACCGAGACCGGCGGCCAGCAGGAGGAGGACGACGAGGGTCTTGCCGCGCGCCATGGGGCTAGGGAACTCGGAGGGGGGCTACGCCTCCCTCCGCCCCTCCCCCCAAACAACGAATCGC
>JBBDXN010000152.1:53606-67958 GCA_040902305.1 Candidatus Rokuibacteriota bacterium
CCCCCCCCCCCCCTGGAAGTGGACCCGCTTGCCTGCCCGTGCGTCGGCCAGTGTTGCCAAGACAGATTCCTAACGCGCGCGGCGCCGCTGCATGATCACCACGATGCCGCAGAGCAGGACCGCGCCCGGCAGCACCAGGAGGGGCAGACCCAGCACCAGGTTGGACTGGCCGGAGGTCAGCACCACCGGGTTCTGCTTCGGGTCCTTGGCGCGGATGGAGATGAGATCCTCCTCCTCCGCGAGCCAGGACACCGCGTTGAGGAAGAAATCGCGATTGCCCTGGGCGCCCAGGAACTGATTGGAGGCGAAGTCGGCGGTGCCCACGACCACGAGCCGGGCCTTCGGCGCCTTCTTGGCCGCGTCGCCCTCCACCTTGGGATCGGGCTGCGCGTCCACCGTGGCCACCACCGCCACCGTCAGGGGGCCCGTCTTCTCGTTCGGTTCCGGCGTGGCCTTGCCGGTCTGGAAGACGTTCCGGTCGGTCTCGCCCCACGACTGGCGGCTGGTCTGGGCGAGGGACGAGGCCTGGACGCCTTTCGGCAAGGCCTTGGCCGGCGCCACCGAGCGGGTGAGCGGGAACAGGGTCATGATCCCACCCATGTCCTTGGTGATCGGATGCGGCTCGTACTCGCCCACCACCGGCACGAGCGGGCCCACCCCGAAGAGCTGGCCGATCGGGTTCAGCTCGATCACCACGTCTTCCTCCACCGCGATCCCGTACTTGACCAGGTACTTCACGGTCGTGGCCGCCTGGAAGGGCGCGGCCATGAAGAAGACCTTGCCCGCCCGCGCGATGTAGCCGTCGAGCGCGGCGAGCTCCTGCGGGAAGAGATCCGTCTTCGGGCTCGGCACCATCACGATCGCCGCGTCGTCGGGGATCTTGGGATCACGAGCCAGGAACAGCTCCTTGACCTCGTAGTTGGCCTTCTCCAGCTGCTCCTTGGCCTGGCTGAAGCCGGCGCGATCGGTGCTCCCGATCTCGCGCTCGCCGTGTCCCCTCATCACGTAGACCACCCGCTTGCCCGCGCGCGTGATCTTGACGATGGCGTTGGTGAGCTTCTCCTCCTCGGCGTCCTGCACCTTCTCGGTGCGGGTCTGCCCGGCGGGACCGCCTTCGAGCACCACCGTCCCGTAGCTCTCCACGCCGTACTGCCGGGCCAGGGCCGGCGCGCGGTCGGTGTCTTCCAGCCGCCACGTGAACTTGCCCCCCGAGTAGGTCGCGTACTGGGTGAGGAGATCCTCCGCGGTCTTCTTGCCCGGCGTATCCGAGCGGAAGAAGGCGATCGCGTTGACCGGGGCCTTGAGGGTCCGGAGCACCTGGACCGTCTGGGGCGAGACGCTGTTGCGCTTGTTCTCGGTGAAGTCCCAGCGGACGTGGTGCTTCATCGAGATCGCGTTGGCGGCCACCACGATGCCCAGGGCGAGCAGCGCCATCAGGGCGGCGCCCGCGCCGTAGCGCGCGGTGCGGGTGCCCATCGCCGAGCGCGCCTCGGCCGCGTTCAGGACGAGCGAGAGGAGCAGCAGGGCGCCGCCCAGGCCGAGGAAGAGCCAGCGGGCCGGCACCCCCGGGTAGAACAGCCAGAGGGCGACCGAGGCCAGGAGGCAGATCACCGCCGCGGTCACGGTGTGGCGCTTGAGCAACCTCATCGGGCTAGCCCTTCCACCGCTTGGAATCGAGCGACCGCAGCGTGAGGAACAAGGCCAGGGCCACCCCGGTCACGTAATAGACGAGGTCCTTGGTGTCGATGAGGCCGCGCGTGAAGCCGTCGAGGTGGTCCCCGATCGAGAGATACTGCAGCACCCCGCGCAGGTTGCCGCCCGCGAACTCCGCGCCCCAGCCGATGACCCAGAACCCGATCAGCACCCCGAAGGTGCCGAAGCCGGCCACGATCTGGTTCTCGGTCAACGAGGAGATGAGCACGCCCACCGCGAGGAAGACCGCGCCGGTCAGGACCAGGCCCAGGTAGCCGGTCAGGATCGGGCCCCATTCCACCCGGGTGAAGTACGCGACGAGGCCCGGGTAGAGCAGGGTCAGCGCGAGCAGGATCAGGTAGAGGGCGAGGGCGGCGAGGTACTTGCCGGCGAGCACCTCGCCGTCGCGGATCGGGTAGGTCAGCAGCAGCTCCATGGTGCCCGCCTTCTTCTCCTCCGCGAACAGCCGCATGGTCAGCATCGGGATGAAGAACAGCAGCACCACGCTCATGTTGGTGAAGAGCGGGCGCATGACGTTGTCCACCACGTTGAGGTTCTGGCCCATCTGCGGCTGCATGAACGACCGCATGGAGGCGTCGCTGTAGAAGAGGAAGATCTGGCTGAAGAACCAGCCGGAGATCAGCAGGAAGAAGGTGAAGACCACGTAGGCCACCGGCGAGCCGAAGTAGAGCCGCATCTCCTTCTTGAACACGGGCCGCCAGCGCATCAGCGCGCCTCCTCCGCCGCCGGGACCGCCTCGAGCGGCTCCTGCTCCCCCGCCACCGCGCGCATGAACACCTCCTCGAGGCTCATGCCGACCTGGTGCATCTCCTGGAGCGTCCAGCCCTTGCCCGCGACGAGGCGGACCAGCTCGGGCCGCACGTCGCGCTCGCGCGCCGCCTCCACCAGAACCCCGACGCTACCGTCGCGGGCCGCGATCGGCTGCACGCCCGTCACGCCCGGAATCGCCGCCACCGCGCCGGCCACGTCGTCGGTGGCCCCCGCGACGCGCAGCTCGATGCGGGTCGACGGGAAGGCCTGCTGGACCAGCTCGGACTCCGTGCCCTGGGCCACGATGCGGCCCCGATTGATGATGATCACCCCGTCGCACACCATCGAGACCTCGGGCAGGATATGAGTGGAGAGGATCACGGTGTGCTGCCCGGCGAGGGACCGGATCAGCGTGCGGATCTCCGCGATCTGCCGCGGATCGAGCCCGATGGTGGGCTCGTCGAGGATCAGCACTTCCGGATCACCCAGCAGGGCCTGCGCGAGCCCCACCCGCTGCCGGTAGCCCTTGGAGAGCTTGCCGATCAGCCGGTTCTGCATGTCGCCGACGAAACAACGATCCATGACGTCGGCCACCCGGCCCCGCCGCGCCGCCCGCCCCACGCCCTTGATCTCGGCCACGAAGTCCAGGTACGACGCCACGGAGAGCTCGGGGTAGAGCGGGGCATTCTCCGGAAGATAGCCGATGCGCCGGCGCACCTCCAGCGACTGGGAGAAGACGTCGTAGCCCGCCACCCGCGCGGAGCCGCCGCTGGCCGGCATGAAGCAGGCCAGGATCTTCATGGTCGTGGACTTGCCGGCCCCGTTGGGGCCCAGAAACCCCACGATGCGGCCCTCGTCCACGCGGAACGACACGTCGTGGATCGCCTCGACCGGCCCGTAACGTTTGGTGAGATTGTCGACTTGGATCATACGTGCGGCCCGAAACCCGCGAGGACCGTCGCAAAGTATAGCACAGGCCTAGAAGAGCCCCGTGATGACACCGTCCGCGGTGACGTCCACCCTCTCCGCGTTGGGGCGGCGCGGCAACCCCGGCATGGTGGTGATGTCACCGGTGATGGCCACCAGGAAGCCGGCGCCCCCCGAGATCCGTATCTCGTTGACCGTGATCTTGAACCCGCGCGGCCGGTTGAGCCGGGTCGGATCGTCGGACAGAGAGCGTTGAGTCTTCGCGACACAGATCGGCAGCCTCCCGTAGCCCAGCGCCTCGGCCTGCGCGATCTGACGCTCGACGCGCTTGGGGTATTCGACGCCGTCGGCGCCGTAGATCCGCCGCGCGATGGTGTCGAGCTTCACGGTGATCGGATCGTCGAGCGAGTAGAGCGGCGCGAAGGCCGAGCGCTCGCTGGCCAGGAGCGCGAGCAGGCCCCGGGCCAGGTCCTCCCCGCCCTCGCCGCCGCGGCCGAACACGTCGGCCACGTGCACCGCCACCCCGAGGCGGGCGCACCGCTCCCGGACCGCCGCGTACTCGCGCTCGGTGTCCGACGGATAGCGGTTCATGCCGATGAGGACGGGCACCTTGAACTGACGCACCGCCTCCACGTGCGCCTCCAGGTTGTCGAGCCCGGTCGTGAGGGCGGCCACGTTCTCCCGGTCCAGCTCGGGCACCGGCACGCCGCCGTGGTACTTGAGCGCCCGCGCGGTGGCCACGATCATGGCCGCGTCGGGCCTGAGCCCGGCCACCCGGCACTTGATGTCGAAGAACTTCTCGGCGCCCAGGTCGGTGGCAAAACCCGCCTCGGTGAGGCAGATGTCGCCGAGCTTGAGGGCCAGCCGGGTGGCCAGCACCGAGTTGCACCCGTGGGCGATGTTGGCGAACGGCCCGCCGTGCACGAGCGCGGGGGTGCCCTCCATGGTCTGCACCAGGTTCGGGTGGATGGCGTCGCGCAGCAGCGCGGCCATCGCGCCGGTCACGCCGATCGCATCGGCGGTCACCGGCTTGCCGTCGGCGGTGAGCGCGACTAGCATCCGCCCGAGGCGCTGCTTGAGATCCATCAGATCCTCGGCGAGGCAGAGCGCGGCCATGATCTCGGAAGCCGAGGTGATGAGGAAGCCGGCCTCGCGCGGCACGCCGTCCAGGCGCCCCCCGAGACCCACCACGACCTGGCGCAGGGCGCGGTCGTTGACGTCGAGGATTCGCTTCCACGCCACCTGGCGCACATCGATGCCGAGCGGGTTGCCGTGATGCAGGTGGTTGTCGATCGCCGCGGCCAGCAGGTTGTGCGCCGAGGTGATGGCGTGGAAGTCACCGGTGAAGTGCAGGTTGATCTCGTCCATCGGCACCACCTGCGCCCGGCCGCCCCCGGTGCCGCCGCCCTTCATGCCGAGCGTCGGCCCGATGGACGGCTCGCGGAGCGCGATGACCGGCCGCGCGCCGATCCGGTGCAGCGCCTGCCCGATCCCGATGGTCATGGTCGTCTTCCCGTCGCCGGCGGGCGTCGGCGTGATGGACGACACCACCACCAGCTTGCCGTCGGGCCGGTCTCGACGCGCGGTCAGCGCGGAGACGCGCACCTTGGCCTTGGTGTGACCGTAGGGGATCCACTCGTCGGCGCCGAGGCCGAGATCGCGCGCGATCTCCGAGATCGGCCGGGGCTTCCGGTCAGCGTCGGGGCGTGACGGGGTCGAGGTCGGCATCGGGCATGATCTCCTTCAGCCAGTCGGGAACGGCAATCATCTTGGCGGTGGCCGGGTTCCAGCACGCGTGCACGGTATGGCCGGTGGCCACCAGCTCCTTGGCCTCGTTGCGGATCTCGTAGCTGAACCGGAAGCTGGCCCGCTTGCGCTCGCTCACTCGCGAGGTAACTTCGAGGAGCTCGTCCAGACGCGCCGGCTTCACGTACTTCACGAAAGCTTCCACCACCGGCAGGTGCACGCGCTCGTTCACGGTGGACATGGGCCAGCCGTACTCGCGCAGGTACTCCACGCGCCCCACCTCGAAGTAGGTGAGGTAGTTGCCATAGTAGACGACCGACATAGTGTCGGTGTCCTTGTAGCGGACGCGCACGTGGGTGATCGATGCCATCGAGACGCGGCGTCATGGTACCACCTGGGGGTCAGGTCTTACATTCCGACATTTGCCGACGGTTCGCCCGCCGTCCGGCCGTGGAAATGTCGGAATGTAAGACCTGACCCCTACTTGAAGACCTCGCGGAGGAGGTCGGTGGCGCGGGCCGTGGGGTTGGTGCGGATCTGCTTCTCCTGCTCGCCCAGGACCGTGAAGAGCCCGCCCAGCCCCTTCTCGACGACATAGCCGTCGAGGTCGAACGCCTGGGACTTGGCGAACGGAATCGAGTCGAAGCGCGAGACCAGGTCCTTGTACTGTCGGCTCACTCCCACCTGGCCCATCGACTGCTCGACCACCGGCCGGAACGCGGTGGTCAGGCGCGGCGTGGTCTTGCTCTTGAAGTACTCGGTGGCCGCGGTGTCCCCGCCGTTCAGGAGCTTGCGGGCGTCGTCGAAGCTCATGTCCCCGATCGCGTCCAAGAAGATCTGCTTGGCCTGCGGCGCCGCCCGCTCCGCGGCCCGGTTCATGCCGAGCACCAGCTCGTCGATCTGCCCCCCGTACCCCACCGCGCGCAGCCCGCTCTCGAAGCTCCGCAGCCGCTCCGGCATCAGGATCTTGATCGCCTGGTTGGCGAAGTACCCGTCGGTCTTCCCGGTGAGGCTCACCGTCTTCTCGGTGGCGACCTGGAGCGCTTCCTTCAGCCCCGCGCCGATCCGGGCGTCCGACAGCCCGGCGCCCTGGCTCCCCTGCCCCCCGAGCCCCTTCAGCAGCTTGTCCCACTGCGCCTCGGCGCAGCTCGCCGGCAGGAAGAGCAGCGCCGCGACGACCAGCGAACAGGCCCGCATGAGTCTCCTCGCTTCTGGGCTAGAGATACTGCCCGTACCGGATCTTCTCGACGACGGCCCGGATGCGCCGATAGACGTCCACCTGGCGCAGCAGGTCTCCGGTGGTGACGAACCCCGCGTCCTGGCCCTGCCCGGCCGCGTGGACCTTCTCCTCCAGGGCGCGACGCAGCAGATCGCGGATCTCGCCCCCGCTCATGCCGCCCATCGGCGGCAGCAGCGAGCGGTAGTCGAGGTCGGCCACCAGTCGCCGATCGGCGGCCTGCTCCGCCCGCGCCCGGCTCAGATCGAGGATCTGCTGCTGCGCGGCCGCGTCCGGCAGCGGCACCTCGATCAGGCGATCGAGGCGCCCCGGGGCCACCAGGGAGGAATCCACCGCGTCGGTGCGGCTGGTGGCGGCCACCACGACTATCCGAGAGAAATCTTCCAAGGTGTCGAGCTTCTCGCACAGCGCGGCCGCGATGCGCGCGCCCGCCTCGCGGGCCTGAGCCGGAGGCAGCAGATGCTCGAGCGCGAGCGCGTCGGCCTGGTCCAGAAACACCACGCCCTTGCCCTGCTCCTTGGCCAGCCCGAGGATCTCCTGCAGCAGCTCGCCGGTATTGGGCCCGAACTTGGACGTGAGCGTGCCGATCTTCAGGTGGTAGAAGACGGCGCCCGCCTCGGTGGCGAGCGCGCGGGCCAGCAGGGTCTTGCCGGTGCCCGGCGGGCCGTAGATCAGCATGCCCTTCGGAGGCGTGATGCCCCACTTGCGGTAGAGCTCGGGGTCGGTCAGCGCGGTCACGAAGCTCCGCACGATACCCTTGGCCTCCGCGAGGCCCCCGATGTCGGTGAAGGAGGTATCGGGCTTCACCTGCACCTCCACCCGGCCGGTCAGCTCGGCGAGCTTCTCTCCGAGCTTGCTGAAGATCTCACCCAGGCGCCGCTCGATCGCCCACTGCTGCCCTTCCGCGCTGGGCGGCGGCAGGGCCGGGGCGCTCTCGCGGGAGGTCTCGGAGGACATGGCGGCTAGATCCGCTCTCCGGGGCCACCCGGGCTGCCGGGCACGCGCTCGGACTTCTCGAACACCCGCTCCTCCACCAGGACCGGCACCTTCGCGCGGATCGCGAGGGCGATCGCGTCGGAGGGGCGCGAGTCGAGCTCCATCGCGGTCCCGCCCGCGGTCAGGTACACGGTCGCGAAGTAGGTGTTGCTGCGCAGGTCGGTGATCACCACCTTGGTGACCGTGACCTTGAGGCGCCCGAACAAGGTGAGGAAGAGATCGTGCGTGAGCGGGCGCGGCGGGGTGATGTTCTCGAGCGGCACCGCGATGGCGGTGGCCTCCGCGGTCCCGATCACCATCAGGAACCGCCGCTTGTCGCGCTTGCCCTCGAGCAGGACCCCGTGCTGGCCGCGGGGGTCGCTGAACACCCCGACCACCGTGACCTCCTGCTGGGCGGCCGCGGGCGGGACGGGCGTCTCCCCCGGATCGCGCGAACCTGCGAGCAGAACACCCAGCGCGAGGAGCAGCACCAGACGCGGATACCGGCGGAGTCTCAACATGTTCGACAAGACCTCCCACGCTGCGTCGTGCGGGCCAGTATCGGCCCTGGGCCCCGGGCAAGTCAACCGGGCGGCGCGCTCAGGACGCCGACGCGGGCACCGGCTTCGCGTACCCCACCCGCAGCCGCACGCTCAGGAGGGAGCCGACGATCAACAAGACGGTGAGCGCGCTCCACATCACCGCATAGCCGAGACCGTGCGCGACGTATCCGAAGGCCATCGCGCCGATCGTGTTCCCCCCGAGGATGACCGAGCTGAAGATGCCCACCGCGCTGCCCCGGCGCCGCGCGGGCGTCACGTCCATCAGCAGCGCCGACATGGCGGGATAGAGGAAGCCGTGGGCGGCGCCGGCCAGAAAGCCGGCCAGGAAGATGAACGGCAGCACCGGCAGGCGCAGCGAGGGCCAGAACAGCAGCGCGACGAGGGCGAGAATGCAGGTCGCGGCGGCCTGGACGAACAGGCATGGGATGATCACCGCGCGGCGCCCCCGGACGTCGATCAGGTCGCCGCCCACCACCCGCACCAGCATGGCGGCCACCGCGTACGCGGTGTAGAAGAGGCCGACGCTCGTGATGCCGAGGTCCTCGCCGAACGTCGGGAGAAACGTGAAGATGGTGCCGGTGCCCAGCCCGAAGAACAACCCGATCAGCATGTGCATGTGCCGCAGCTCGCGCAGCCCTTCCCGGATGACGTGCAGGCCCGGGCGCGCGCCCAGCGCGGCCGCGCGCACGTCCTTCACCCGCCAGCCCACCACCGCGGCCACCCCCGCGATCACGGTGAAGACGGTGAAAAACGAGGCGAAGCCGAAGCGGCGGATCACCAGCTCGCCGAACAACGGGGCCAGCGACGTGGAGACGAGGCCCGACAGCCCGAAGATGCCGAGGGCCCAGCCGCGCCGCTCCACCGGCACCATCTCGACCACGTGGACGTAGTTGGCGACGAAGAAGGCGGAGAAGGCCAGGCCCTGCAGCACGCGCAGCGCGCCCAGCAGCGGCAACGGGCTCGACACCACGAAGAGCGCGCAGGAGACGACGAGCAGGCCGGCGCCGAGTCGCATGAAGAAGCGGCGGCCGAGGTAGTCGATGAGGGCGCCCACCACCGGCTGGCAGACGATCCCGGCCGCGCTATAGAGTCCCTGCACGAGCCCGATGTCCGCCTCGTCCCCGCCGAGGCCCTGGATGTAGAGCGGGAGCAGCAGAAACCCGTTCAGCGCGCCGAAGAAGAAGAAGTTCGTGAGCATGATCCGCGCGAACGGGCCATGGCTCAGCAGATCGAGAGCGGGACTGCTCACACGCGTTGCGGGGGGAGCGACCGCGACAGTAGAATGACCGGCGGCATGAATCCACGCGAGTATAACATGCGGGTTCGCGCGCGCCCGGTGGCGGAAACGGTCGCCGACGTCATGGCGGCCGCCGCGCGGCTCGAGCCCGACGGCCGCGGCCGCTTCCTCGCGTCACCGCTCCTGCAGAGCTGGCCCGGCATCGTGCACGGCGGCGGTCTGGTCGCGCTGCTGGACTCGGCCGCGGTCGCGCTCGGCCGGGACCATGGGCCGCGGCGCATCGAGGGCCGCCTCACCTCCTCGGTACCGATCGAGGCGCCGCTCGACCTGGAGGGCCGCCGGGAGGACGGCGGCGCCACCGTCACCATCCTCGATCGCGGCCAGCCGCTGACGTCGGCCACCATCACCACCGGCGTCGTCGAGGAGCCGGCGCTCGATCCCGGCTGGTCGGTGAGCGAGCGTGAGGGCTGGCCGATGCCGCTGTCCGATCAGTGCCTGGCCTGCGGCGCGCAGAATCCACTCGGCCTGCAGCTCGGCCTGCGCTTCGACCCCGAGGGCGTCTGGGCCCGCTTCCTGCCGCGCGAGCCCTGGCGGCGCCCCGGCGGTCGCCTCGACCCCGCCCTGCCCGCGGTGGTGCTCGACGAGGTGGCGTGGTGGCTCGGCGCCCTGGTCACGAAGGAAGGCGGCCTCACCAACCGGATCAGCCTCACCCTGCTGCTCCCGGACGCGATCGTGCCGGGCCCGGTCACCGCGCTGGGCCGCTTCGCCGACGTGACCCCGGTGGACCGCCGCCGCGCCTTCTAGCGCACCCGCTCGGCCCTGCTCGACGCCGACGGCACCCCGCTGGCTACCGCGGTCATCGTCTACCGCGCCGGCGCCGACTATTCGAGCCGTCAGATGGCTTTCTTCCGCTCCCGCACCGATCCCGAAGTCTTCGAACGGATGTTCCCGAACTATCAGGACGAGGGAAGTCGGTAACTCCTGCCGGGTGGGTCTTACCGGAGGCTCCGCCCTTCGTCGATCCCGATCACCCCGGTCCCATCTCCTTCTGATCGTTTCCCCGAGCTGGCGGCGTGGTCCGCTAGTTGCTTGCGTAGACGGCACGAGGCGCCGACCGAACGCGAAGGAGAAAGACCACGATGCGGTCATCGAAGACCCGGGGACGCAGCACCGAGAAGGACGCGATCGCGCTCCTCAAGGAAGATCACGAGAAGGTCCGCGACCTGCTCGGCGAGCTGGAAGAGACGACGGACAAGGCGGTGGGCAAGCGCGAGAAGCTTCTGGCCGCCATCGAGCAGGAGCTGGCGATCCACACCCGGATCGAGGAAGAGATTTTTTATCCCGCGTTTCGCGACGCGGCCCGGAAGAAGGACGACGCCAAGCTCTACTACGAGGCCCTCGAGGAGCACCACGTGGTCGGCCTGGTCATGCCCGAGATCAAGGGCACCGGGGTCGACTCCGAGCAGTTCGCGGCCAAGGCCAAGGTCCTCAAGGACCTGGTGGAGCATCACGCCGAGGAGGAAGAGAAGGAGATGTTCCCACGAGCCCGCAAGCTGATGGATCGGGAGGAGTTGCTCCGCCTGGGCGGCGAGCTGGCGACGGCCAAGGAATCGATGGCGCGAGGGACGCAGGGCCGGCTGGCCGGCCTGCTGGGAGGCTAGCATGGGCCACCAGCTCGCGCGCCTCGCGGTGGCCGTGGTCGTCACGTTCCCGGTCTTCATCGGCTGGGGAGAGGCGCAGAGCCCGAAGCCGGCGCCCGCCCCGAAATCGGAAGGGCCGGTCCAGGGCTACCACGGCGGGTACGATCCGATCGACAAGAGCAAGGCACCGGCCGCTCCGGGAGGCAAGAAGACGGACACGGGGAACGCCGACGAAGGCCGGCGCGGGAAGACCGTCTCGGGAGCCATCACCGCCATCGACGGCCGGAAGCTCACCCTGGACAGCGGGTTGATCCTGGTGCTGCCTCCAACGCTGAGCGTGGACCAGAACACTCTCACGGTGGGAGCCCGAATCAAGGCCCGGTACGAGAATCAGGGTGGCTCCCACGTGGTGACGACGATCAGTCGGACGCCCAGCTAGACGCGCACGAAGACGCCGGGCGGAGGCGCTGATCTCAGGTCCCGCGCAGCTTGTTCTTCTGCCGGGCGGTCGTCCGGCGGTGGACGAGGCCCCGCGGCGGCTCCTTCGGGCGCTTCGTCGCGGCGAGACTCCGCTGGGCGCTTCTCTTCGACTTGGATTTCGGCATGGCGCTCCTCCTCTCAGGCGGGCCGAGACGCCCGCGCTTCCGCCACCTTCGCCTGCACCGCCTCCCACACCGCCAGGGGCACGGTGGGATTACCCAGCACCGCCGCGCGCACCGGAGGCCCGTGGAAGTCGGAGCCGCCGGTGGCGACCAGGCCATATTGCCGGCACAGGTCCACGTACGCCCCGCGCTGCGCCGCGGAGTGCTCGTTGTAGAAGCATTCGATGCCCATGAGGCCGGCCGCGATCAGGGATGGGATCATCGCGTCGCGGTCCGACAGTCCCGGGTGGGCGAAGACGGGCACGCCGCCGGCCCGGCGCAAGAGGCGCACCGCGTCCTCGGGCGTGAGCTTCTTGCGCTGCACGTGCGCGGGCTTGCCCGCGGCCAGGTACTTGTCGAAGGCCTCGCGCACCGTCTTGACGTAGCCGCGCTCGACCATCACGCGGGCCACGTGGGGCCGCCCGGCCGAGCCCTCCTGCACGAGGGCGAACACGCGCTCGGCGTCGATGGGCATGCCCAGTAGGGCGAGCCGATCGGCCATGCGGTGCACGCGCGCGCGGCGCTCCTCCCGCTGGGCCCGGCAGAAGTCCTGGAACCACGGGACTTCATACTCCATGCAGTAGCCGAGGATGTGGATCTCGGCGCCGTCGACGTCGCAGTTGATCTCGATGCCGGGCACGATGGTGAGCGGCGGGTATCGCCGCGCTTCCTCGATCGCCTCCGCGAGACCCTCGGTCGAGTCGTGGTCGGTGATCGCGAGCACGCGGATCCCGCGCCGGGCCGCCTCGGCCACCAGCTCGCGCGGCCGGAGCGTGCCGTCGGAGGCGACGGTGTGGGTGTGGAGATCGACGCCGCCGGCCATGTGGCTTCGCGCGCGCCTAGCGTCGCCCGTTCGAGAGGTACGCGAGCAAGGTCCGCACGCCCACCCCGGTCGCGCCCTTGGGTCCGAGGGGCAGCTCGCGCTCCGTGAAGGCGGTGCCCGCGATGTCGAGATGGGCCCACGGCACCCCCGAGGTGAACTCGCGCATGAAGAGGCCCGCCACGATGGCCCCGGCGCCGCGCTGGCTCGAGATGTTGTTCAGGTCGGCCACGTCGCTCTTGAGCCCTTCCTTGTACTCCTCGTGCAGCGGCAGGCGCCACATGCGCTCCCCCGCCCCGTCCGCCGCGGCCAGCACCCGCGAGGCGAGGCCCTCGTCGCTCGCCATCACGCCGGAGACGCCCTGGCCGAGCGCGATGACCACCGCGCCGGTCAGGGTGGCCATGTCGATCATCTCGTCGGGCTCGATGTGCTTGACCGCGTAGGCGAGCGCGTCGGCCAGGGTGAGCCGGCCCTCCGCATCGGTGTTGCCGATCTCGATGGTGAGGCCGTTCATGGCGCGCACGACGTCGCCGGGGCGCTGGGCGGTGCCCGAAGGCATGTTCTCGGTGGCCGCGATCAGCCCGTGCACCTCGACGGGAGGCTTGAGCCGCGGCAGGGCCTGGAAGAGGCCGAGCACCGCGGCGGCGCCCGACATGTCGTCCTTCATCCGTAGCATGCCGTCGGCGGTCTTCAGATCGAGCCCGCCCGAGTCGAAGGTGATGCCCTTGCCGATCACCACGATCCGCCGGCGCGCGCGCCCCTTGGGCGCATACGTGAGGTGGATGAACTTGGGCGGCTCCTCGCTGCCCTGCGCGACGCCCACGTAGGCGCCCATGCCCATCTTGGCGCACTCGGCGCGATCCAGCACGCGCAGGGTGAGCCCGCCCTCCTCGGCGATCTCGGCCGCGCGTCGCGCCAGGAACGTGGGCGTCACCACGTTGGCGGGCTCGTTGATCAGGTCGCGGGCGAGGCACGTGGCCTCCGCCGAGACCCGGCCGAGGCGCAGGCCGTCGCGCGCGGCGGCCGCGCTGCGCCGGTCGGGATCGAGCACGGTCAGGGCCAGTACCACCTTGCCGCTCTTCTCCTTCAGGTACTTGTCGAACCGATAGGTGCCGAGCAGCGCGCCTTCCACGACGGCCTGGGCCCGCTCGCGGGCGGGCAGCGCAGCCGCGGGCATGAACACCGCGACGGTGGCGGCGCCGAGGTCGCGCGCGCGCCGCACCGCGGCGGCGGTGGCCCGGCGGACGGGCTCGGCATCGCGGGCCCGGGCCCCCCGCTTGAGCGGGCCGAGTCCCACCACCAGGATGCGCTCGGCGGGCACCGCCCCGCCCGAGTGGAAGTATGAGATCTGCCCCGGCTTGCCCTCGAATTTCTCGCTCTTGAGCACGCGGGAGAGCAGGCCGCCGAGCGTCTTGTCCAGCGCGGTGATCTCGGGCGCCGGGCGCGCGTTCTCGCCGTACTGCCCCAGCACCAGCACGTCCGCGCGCGCTTCCGATGGGCTCCGGGTCTCGAGGGCCAGCTCCATTCGCGTCATCCTCCCTGGGCCAGGGTCCGCGCCTGGCCGAGGCCCACGGCACGGTGCACCATGTCCGCGAGCCCGTCGGTCGTGTCGTAGCCGTTGAGCTCCGCGATCGGCACCCACCGCACCTCGGCGGCGTCGCTACCCGCCCGCGGCACCCCGCCCTCGATGGCGGCGACGTAGTCGATGATCACGTAGTGATAGTGCACGCGGGCGGGCTCCGACCCGTTACCCGGCGCGAGCCGCACGCGGTCGATCACGCCGCAGAGGCCGAGCAGGCGCACGCCGACGCCGCATTCCTCCCGCACCTCGCGACGCACCGCATCCTCGATGCGCTCGCCCAGATGGACGAGGCCACCGGGAATGCTCCACTTGCCCTTGGACGGCGGCTGCCCGCGCTTGACCAGCAGCACGCGCTCGCCGTCCAGGATCACCGCGCCCACGCCCACGCGGGGCGCATCCGGGTACTCGCGCGCGAACGTCATCCGCGCCCCCTCACCATCGGACTCCCTCACCATCGGACTCCCTCACCATCGGACCCCCTCACCATCGGACCCCCTCACCATCGGACCCCCTCACCATCG
>JBBDXN010000153.1:0-6285 GCA_040902305.1 Candidatus Rokuibacteriota bacterium
GGTGGTCGTGCGGGGGCGACTCGATCCGGAGGTGGGCGCGCTGCTCCTGCAGGCGCTGGCCGCGGCGCGCGAGACGCTCTATCAGCGGGCCCGTCGCGACGCGGCGCCCCGGCCCTCGGCCGACGCGACGGGCGTGATCATTCCGCCCGCCGACACCCCCAGTCGGGCCCAGCAGCAGGCGGATGCCCTGGCTCTGCTGGCGGAGACGGCGCTGCATCACGCGCTCGACCCTGGCGCTCCGGGGGAGCGCTACCAGGTGGTGGTCCACGTCGACGCCGCGGTCCTCGCGGACCCCGAGCAACCCGGCCAATCCGTGCTGGAGGAAGGGAGCCACGTTTCCGCGGAGACGTCCCGCCGCCTCGCGTGCGACGCGAGCCGCGTCGTGATGCGGCACGACGCGGAGGGGCAGGTGATGGAGATCGGCGCCCGGACGCGGACGATTCCTCCCGCGCTCCGGCGGGCGCTCCAGCATCGGGACCGGGGCTGCCGCTTCCCGGGCTGCCACGTGCGGTTCGGGCAGGGGCATCACCTGCGCCACTGGGCCCAGGGCGGCCCGACGACGCTGTCGAACCTGGCGCTGCTCTGTCGGCGGCATCACCGGGCGGTGCACGAGGAGGGCTACCAGGTCGCGCGGGGGGCGGATGGGGCCCTGCGGTTCCGGCGGCCGGGCGGCCAGCCGATACCCGAGGTGCCGCAGCCGCCGGCCGTGCCGGCCGATCCCGTCGGAGCGCTCCGGACCCTCCATGCGGCGCAGGGACTCCAGCTCCACGCGCGGACGGCGGGCCCCGGCTGGCTCGGGGAGCGCCTGGACGTGGGCTGGGCGATCGACGTCTTGCATCCACTGGCCGCGCGTGAAACGACGGTGGCTGAGGCTAGTCGACCATGGTGATCGCGGAGCGGCCGGCCCCTCCCCGGCGAAGGCGGCCGGTCCCAGGTCAGAGGGAGAGCTTCGTCTTCCCGTCCGTGTCGACGAGCATCGAGTCCGGGATGTACCCGACGTTGATCGACCTCATGAAGGCGAGCTGGGAGGCGAACGCCTCCTTGGCGAGCGGATCCCGCTTGGCCCACCTGAACCACATCGGGATGGCGTGCCGGCGGAACTTCTGGACGTCGTCCTCCGAGAGCCGGATGACCTGGACTCCCTGGGCCTTGAACTTGTCCCAGGCCGCGATGTTCTCCTTCTGGATGTACGCGTACTGGTCCCACGAATGCTGCCGGGTCGCGGCGATCACGAGCTCCTGCTGGTGCTTCGACAGCGCGGTCCACTTTGGCATGTTCACCGTGAGGTCCATGAGGTCCACCGGCTGGTGGAGGCACGGCGTCGAGGGCGGCCCCATGATGATGTACTTGGTGACGTCCCCGAAGCCGAGGTCGTAGTTCACCGCGGGCCCGGTGTAGTCCGAAGCGTCGAGGAGCCCCCGGTCCAGCGCCTGGAAGATCTCGCCGCCGGGCAGGATCACGGTGGAGACGCCGGCCTGGGAGAAGATCTCGGAGATCATCCCGCCCGGATAGCGGATCTTCTTGCCCTTGAAGTCCTCGAAGGAGCGGATGGGAACCTTGGAGTGGATCAGGTTCAGGTCGTGCTGGATCGGTCCCACGAAGAACATGTTGTGGGTTCGGTACGCCTTCCGCGCGATCTGCAGTCCCCCGAGCTCGTAGTACCACGTCTCCCACTGGTCCGGCCGATCCAGCCCCAGCGGATACGAGGAGAGGAAGGCGGAGACCGGCATGTTCCCCGGCCAGTAGTTGGAGAAGCAGTGCATGGCGTCCAGCTGGCCCGCCTTCACCGCATTGAACATCTCGAAGGTCCCGACGATCCCCTTCTCCGGAAAGGGCTGGAACTGCAGCTTCCCCTCCGAGAGCTCCTTCACGTTCGCGCAGAACTTCTGGAACTGCCGGTAGCCCGCCGTCCCCGCCGGCCAGGCGGTCTGGATGCGCCACTTGACCGGAGTCTGGGCCCGGACGACCGCCGGGAATCCCAGGGCGGCGGTTCCCCCCGCAACCGCGGCGGCCTTGAAGAGCCCGCGTCGCGACGTGACGCTGGGTGCGCCCGCGCTGGCGTCGGTCGTCATGCATGTTCTCCCTTGCTCGGGAGCGAGCGGGGTCGGAAACGTTCGGATGGGCGAGGACGGGCGGATTATCGGCTTCGACGGACAGCCTGTCAAGGAACCCGGCGAGGCATTCGCATTGACCCGCCGGGGTTCGCCCTGCTAGCATCCCGCCGGGTCGTAGAAGCGCGCCGCATGTGCCCAAACGAGCGAGACCGCCCCGTCGGGTCCACCGGTCCGGTCCCGGAAACGACGCCGGGCCTGGGCGAGCGGATCCCGCGCCTCCTGCTGGCCTACTGGCCTCTGGGCCCTCTCGTCCGCTGGGTCGCCCGCCTTCCCACGTCGGTCCACTCGAAGCTGCTCGGGGCGTTCCTGCTGATCGCGCTGCTCCTGATCGCGCTGGGCGCCATGAGCCTCCAGTCGATCGCGAGCGTGGCCCGGCAGAGCCGTTTGCTGGATCAGGCCCGCGAGCGGGTCGACGCCTCCCGCCAGATCGAGCACGCTCTGGGCCTGCAGATGACCTTCACGCGGAACGCGTTGCTGGTGCGGGACGACGCCACCATCGAGAGCATCTTCCGGGAGAACAATCGCTTCCGCGACACCTTCGACCGCCTCGAGGCGGCCGCTCCGCCCGACCAGCGCGAGACGATCCAGCGCCTTCGCAACACGCAGGACAAGGTCATGGCCACGGTGGCTCGCATCGCGGCCCTGATCCGCGAGGACAAGGCCGACGAGGCGATGGATCTCCACCTGAGCGAAGGCTATCCCCTGTACCGGGAGATCGCGACGCTCGTCACCCGGGCTGTCAGGAACGAGGAGGCGGGCATGGGGCAGCTCCGGGAGGGCGTCGAGACCACCTATCGTCGGGCTCTCCTGCTCACCGGCGGCTTCGCGGCCGCGTCGATCGTGCTTGCCTTGGGTCTCGGCTTCGTCATCTCCTGGTCCTTCATCCTCCCGGTCCGCCAAGCGGAGGGGTTCCTCGGCCAGATCGCCAAGGGAGACTTCAGCGCCACCATCGACGTGCCGAACCGCGACGAGTTCGGAGCCCTGGCCCGCCAGATGAACGAGATGAGCCGCGAGCTGCACCAGCTCTACGACGACCAGCGGCGCGCGGCCCATCAGCTCCAGGTGCTCAACGCGGAGCTCGAGCAGGCGAGCCGGGCCAAGTCCAACTTCCTCGCCAGCATGAGCCACGAGCTCCGCACGCCGATGAACGCGATCCTCGGTTTCACCGAGATGATCCGCGACGGGCTGTACGGAGAGGTCCCGCCCGAGATCCAGGATCCGGTGTCGGACATCCACACCTGCGGCAAGCAGCTCCTCGGTCTCATCAACAACGTGCTCGACCTCTCCAAGATCGAGGCCGGCCACATGGAGCTGGCCCTCGGCGAGTACGTGGTCGAGGACGTGGTGAACACCGTCAAGCTTTCGTTGCGCTCGCTGGCCGCGACCAAGGGGCTGGAGTTCGTCACGACCGTGCCGCCCGATTTGCCGCTCAGCCTCGGCGACGGCAAGCGGATCATTCAGTGCCTGATGAACCTGGCCGGCAACGCGCTCAAGTTCACCCGGGAGGGGCGCGTGGAGATCGGAGTCGAGATCGAGGGAGAGACCCTGCGCTTTGCGGTGTCCGACACCGGGATCGGCATCCCTGCCGACCAGGTCGAGAACATCTTCGAGGAGTTCCGGCAGGCGGACGCCACCGTTAGCCGGGATTTCGGCGGCACCGGGCTCGGCCTCTCGATCACGAGGAAGCTGGTCGAGTTGCACGGGGGACGGATCTGGGTCGAGAGCCAGGCCGGCAAGGGATCGACGTTCTTCTTCTCGATCCCGGTGCGGGTGGCGAGGGAGGCGGCCGCGTGAAGACGGTCCTCTACGTCGAGGACAACGAGTTCAACCGCAAGATCGTCCGGCAGCTGCTGAGCCGCACCTCCTATCGCCTGATCGAGGCGGTGGACGGGGAGGCGGGGGTGACGACCACGCGCGAGGCGGTGCCCGACCTGGTCATCATGGACATCCAGCTCCCGAAGCTGTCCGGGCTCGAGGCCACCCGACAGCTCCGCGCCGACCCGGCGACCGCGGCCATTCCCATCATCGTCATCACCTCGTTTGCGCTCGGCGGGGACGAGGAGAAGGCGCGCGAGGCGGGCGCCGACGCCTATCTGGCGAAGCCCTACAGCCCGCGCGAGCTGCTCCAGATGATCCGCCAGCTCGCTCCGGAGAGCTGAGGCGGCTTTCCGCCCGTGCCCGCTCCCGTCGGCCCGAGCCCGTGGCGCGCGATCGCGGCGGCGACCGCGCTCAACGCCCCGCTCGGCTCGCTCTACGCCTTCAGCGTGTTCCTGCGGCCCCTGGAGGCGCTCCTCGGCCTGACCCGGGCCGATCTCGCCCTCGTGTTCGCCATCGCGGCGGCCGGGTTCGGCGTCGGCATGAACCTGGCGCCGGTCCTGTACCGCGTCGCCTCGACCCGGTTGCTGGTGCTGGCCTGCGCGGCAGTGAGCACGCTCGGCATCGCGCTCGCCGCCTCCGCGGGCGACCTGATCCAGCTCGCCGTCGGCTACGGGGTGCTGTTCGGGGTCGGGGGTGGGGCCGCCTACATCCTCGTCCAGCAGATCGTGAACCTGGCGGTGACGGCCCGCCACGGCCTGGTGAACGGCTACGTGGTCAGCCTGTATCCGGCCGGCGCCATGATCGCGGCGCCGCTCTTCGGCTGGGCCATCCCGGAGATCGGCGTGCGCGCCACGCTCGGGGCGTTCGCCGCGGTCCTGGCGGTCACGGGCCTGGTCAGCGCGTGGCTCACCGCGCGCTCCGGGGTCACCCTCGTCGCGGCCGCCGAGGACGTGGCGCTGGGTGCGCACGAGCGCCGGCGGCCGGTTTTCTGGCGGCTGTGGCTGGTCTTCTTCCTGGCCGCCTCCGCCGGGCTCATGGTGCTCAGCCAGGCCGCCGGCATCATCAGCGCGTACGGCGGCGCGGCCGCGCTCGCGGTGTACGGCACGACGTTCATCACTGCCACCATCGCGGCCGCGCGCCTGGGCGGCGGGTGGATGGTCGACTGGCTCGCCATCCCCACGGTCGCGGCCGGCGCCCACGCCATCGCCCTCACCGGGAGCGTGGCGCTGACCCTCTGGCCCGGCCCCGGGATGTCCGTCCTGGCGCTGGCGCTGGTGGGGCTCGGCTACGGCCTGATTTCCGGGGTCACCGCGGCGGCGGTCGCCGTGTACTGGCGGCGCGCGCTGTACGGGCGGATGGCCAGCCGGATCTACATGGCGTGGTGCGCCGCCGCCATCATCTTGCCCGTCGTCGCGGGCCGCCTGTTCGATCTCACGCAGGGCTACGGCACCGCGGTCCTCATCGCAGCGGGCGGCAATGCCCTCGGCATCCTCGTCTCGCTCGGACTTCCGCGGCGGAGCTCATCGACGGCCGCCCCCGCCGGGCGCTGAGGTAGTATCTCCGTCATGCCCGCGATCCTTCGGCCGATCTCGCTCGCTCACCTGACGGTGCTCGACACGACGCCGCCGGAGCTGGTCACGGTGGCGGCGGCCGCGGGCTTCCGCACGGTCGGCATCCGGCTCACCGCCACCCCGAGCGTGGGCGTGCCGCCCTACGACATCCTGCCCGAAGGGCCGATGCTGCGCGAGACCCTGCTGCGCATGGCGGATACCGGCGTCTCGGTGCTCGACACCGAGTTCCTCCGCTTCGAGCCCGAGCACCCGGTCGGCATCCCGGAAGGCTTCCTCGAGGTGTCGGCGCGGCTCGGCGCGAAGCACGTGCTGGTCATGAGCGCGGAGCCCGACGAGACGCGCACGATCGAGCGCTTCGGGGAGCTCTGCGACCGCGCGGCTCGGTACGGCCTGCACGTCGGCCTGGAGTTCGCGGTCTACACGGGGGTCCGCACGCTCGCCCACGCGGCGCAGATGGTGGCCCGGTCGAAGCGAGCGAACGTGTCGGTCGTGGTGGACGCGCTACACTTCAGCCGATCGGGCGGCGTGCCCGCGGATATTGGATGCGTTGATCCATCGCTGTTCCGGTACGGGCAGATCTGTGATGCCTCCGCGGATGTGCCCGAGCCGCATGACACGCCCAACCTCATCCGCGAGGCCCGCACCGGCCGGCTGCTGCCCGGTGAGGGTGTCCTGCCGCTCCGGGAGCTGGTGGCGGCGCTCCCGGCCGGCCTCCCGCTGGCCATCGAGGCGCCCAGCCGCGCGCCCGCCGGCCAGCCGGCGGGCGCGCGCGCGCGGCGGGG
>JBBDXN010000153.1:6295-12398 GCA_040902305.1 Candidatus Rokuibacteriota bacterium
TTTCCCGGACGCGGCCTGCCGGACGAGCCGCTCCAGCACCTCGTAGGGCTGCGCCCCGACGACGCCACTGTCGCCGACCACGAAGGTCGGCACCCCGGTGATGCCGTATCGGCGGGAGAGCTCCCAGTCCCGGTCCACCGCCTCCTTGAACGTGCGCTTCTCCAGGACTTCGGAGGCGCCGGCGCGAGGCAACCCCACCCGCTCCGCAATCTCGAGCAGCACCTCGGGCCGGGAGATGTCGCGCGCCTCCACGAAGTAGGCGCGGAACATCGCGTCGTGGAACGCCTCGCCGCCCGGCTGCGTGTCGGCCCACTTGCCCAGCTCCTGGGCCAGGCGGCTGTTGTAGGTCATGGTGCGCTCGCCGTAGGGGAGGCCTTCCGCATCCATGCGGGACTTCATCTGCGCGTGCATGGCCTTGCGGTCCACGTTGCGGCCCCGGAAGAGCTCCTCGAGCGACTGGCCTACCGCCGGGGTCTCCGGGTGCAGCGGGAAGTGCACCCACTCGACCTTCACGTTGTGCTCCGTCTGGAGCTTCTCAATACGCACGGTACTGAGATAGCACCAGGGTCAGACGTAGTCGGAGAAGACCTGCAGCGTGATGGGCTTGGTCATGTCGCCTCCTTGACGAGCTTTTGCAGGCTTCGCAGGCCGGGCGGGAAGGGCTGGCCCTTGTAGCGATTGCCCCAGTTAGTGTACGACACCTCTCCGACGTAGATGTCGCCGCGCGAATCGACCGCGAGGCCGTGCGGGGAGACGAACTGACCCGGCTCGAGCCCGGCCGGCCGGTCGCCCAGCCGCGCGAGCAGCTCGCCCCGGTGGCTGTAGACGCTGACTCGCGGCCCGATATTGGGCATGTCGTAGTTGATCGCCAGGGCGCCGCCGATCTCGCCCACGTAGAAGCGGCCCGGGCCGCCGCGCTCCATGAAGAGGCCCGAGGGGCGGTGCATGTCGTGCCACTGCGTCTCGAACCGGCCGGCGCCGTCGAAGACCTGGACGCGATGGTTCTCGCGGTCGGCCACGTAGACCCAGCCGTCGGAATCACAGCAGATGTTGTGCGGGATATTGAACTGCCCCGGATCGGTGCCCGGCCCACCCCACGAGCGGAGCAGGGTGCCGTCCGGGGCGAACTTGTGGACGCGCGCGTTGCCGTAGCCGTCCGAGACATAGAGATCGCCCCGGGGCGACAGCGCGGTGTGCGTGCAGCGGTGGAACGGCTCGCCGCTCATGTAGGGTCTGGGCGCGCCGGGGATCCCGATGGTCAGGAGGACCTTGCCGTCGAGCGTGCAGTGGCGCACGGTGTGGTCGCCGTCGTCGGTCAGCCACAGGGTGTCGTCGGGCGCCACGTGGACGCCGTGCGCGCGATGAAAGACGCCTTCGCCCCAGGAGCGCAGGAAGTTGCCCTCGCGGTCGAGCACGACCATCGGGTGTGCCCCGCGATTGAAGGCATACACCCGGTCCTGCCCGTCCACGCCGACCGCGGCCACGTCGGCGTTGAACTGCTGGCCCGGCGGCAGCTTGGCCCAGTCGTCCACGACCCGGTAGCGATAGGCGCCGGTGCCCAGGATCACCGGGGTCACGGCCGGCGCGCCTCGAAGATCGCCCG
This sequence comes from Candidatus Rokuibacteriota bacterium, assembly GCA_040902305.1. Classification (GTDB taxonomy): domain Bacteria; phylum Methylomirabilota; class Methylomirabilia; order Rokubacteriales; family CSP1-6; genus CAMLFJ01. The sequence goes on from JBBDXN010000153.1 coordinate 7,899, forward strand.
CGGATTGCGCACGAGCATCTGGTCGATCTGATCCTCCGTGACCCCCGCCTTGCGGAGCGCGGGGAGGATGTCGTCGGGGATGTGGTTGTAGTGCCAGAGCGGCCGGGTCCGGCGCTTGTCGTCCTCGGAGAGCATGTCGGACCAGCAATTGGCGTCGTGCGAGAGGACCATCCGCCCCGCGTAGCCTTCCGCGCACAGGCGGGCGAGGACCTCGACCCGCTTGGGGGTGGGAAGGAAGTGCTCGAGGCCGAAGCGATCCATGCCGATCGTGCTGCCGCGGTCCATGAGCCCCCGGAGGTAGCCCAGGTCCTCGCTGTCGCCGCTGTGCCCGATGACGACGCGTTGGAGGTCCACGCCCTCCTGGGCGAAGATCGCCTGCTGCGCCTCCCCGGTCCGGCCCGCGGCCCAGGTGTGGGTCGAGATCGGCACCCCGGTCGCCTTCTGGGCCCGCGCGGACGCGCGCAGGACGTTCTCGATGACCGGAGTCACGCCGGCGGTGTCGGTGGCGCACTTGATGATGGCGGCCTTGACCCCGCTCTCCCCGATGCCCCGGGTGATGTCGCGGACGAAGAGATCGGCCACCGCGTCCACGCCGTGGGCGCTGAAGTAGCGCTGGGGCATCCACCAGACGCCGGTGGCCACGATCACCTGCACGCGGGAGCGCCGCGCCACGTCCAGGATCAGGCCGATGTCCCGGCCGAGGTCCACGGTGGTCAGATCCACGATCGTGTGGATGCCGCGGGCGTGGAGATCGGCCATCTTCCGCTCTGCCATCGTGAGAATGGCCGCCCGGTCCCAGAGGTGCGGCCAGTTCTCCTGGACGCCCGGGGAGCGGGTGACGATGTGCTCGTGCATCAGCGTGGCGCCGAGCTCGGCCGTGGCCACCGGCCCGAGGGCTGTCTCCACCGTGGTCATCTTGATTCTCCTATCCCGCGACCGAACGCACGAAGCGCTCGACCTCGGCCTCGTCGTTGTAGTAGTGGACGCTGGCGCGGACGAGGGCGTCCAGGCCGCGCGCGGGCAGGTCGAGCCGCGAGGAGCGGTCCTGGATGTGGGTGACGTTGATGTTCATGGCCCGGAGGCGCTCGCGGGTCGCCTCCGGCGCCTCACCCGCCTTGAGAAAGGTCACGATCCCGCACTGCTCGGCGCCCAGGTCGTGGACGGTCACGCCCGGCCGCTTGGCCAGCTCCCAGCGCAGCCGCGACGCGAGCGCCTTGACCCGAACCTCGATGGCCTCGATGCCCAGGGCCAGGGCGTAGCGCGCGGCCACCCCGAGGCCGATCTGGCCGGCCACGAACCGCTCCCAGTTCTCGAAGCGGCGGGCGTCGGCGCGGAGCGTGTAGGTGTCGGCGTCGATCCACGCGGCGGCCTCGAGATCGATGAAGGGTGGCTCCAGCGCGCCGATGGTGTCGCGCCGCACGTAGAGGAAGCCGGTGCCGCGCGGGCCGCGCAAGTACTTGCGCCCGGTGGCCGAGAGCATGTGGCAGCCGATGCGGCGGACGTCCACCGCGAGCTGGCCGACCGACTGGCAGGCGTCGAGCAGGTAGAGGAGACCGTGGCGCGCGGCCACCCGGCCCACCTCCGCGGCCGGGTTCACGAGCCCGCCCTGGGTGGGGACGTGGGTGATCGCGATGAGCCGGGTCCGGGGGCGGATCGCGCGCTCGAGCGCGGCCACGTCGAGCTGCCCGGAGGCGTCGTCGCCCACCACGTCGATCTCGACGCCCGCGCGCCGCTTCATCTGGAGGAACGCGAGGTAGTTGGACGCGTACTCGGCCCGCGCGGTGACGATGCGGTCCCCGGCGCGGAAGGGGATCGCGTAGAAGGCCATGTCCCAGGCACGGGTCGCGTTCTCCACGAACGCGATCTCGTCCGGGCCCGCGCCGATCAGCGCGGCGACGGCGTCGTAGACGTCGGCGATGCGATCCGCGGCCTCCGCGGCGGCCTCGTAGCCGCCGATGGCCGCCTCGCGCTGCAGGTGGCCGATCAGCGCGTCGAGCACCGGGCGCGGGGGCAGGGCGGAGCCCGCGTTGTTGAAGTGCAGGACGTTGGCGACGCCCGGGGTGTCCGCTCGGAGACGTGCGACGTCGAGCGTCACCGCGCGCAGACCTCCAGCACGGGCACCTCCCCACGCAGGTTGGCCAGGACGACGGAGTGGATCGCCGGCTCGCGCAGGAGGCACTCGGCCGTCTCGCGCGCCGGGCCCCGCTCCGAGAGCGCTTCCACCTTGTTGATCAGGACGACGACCCGCGCGCCGGCCGGCACGCCCTTCCGCCCTCCGCGGGGATGGGCCAGGACCCGGGCCACCATGGCCGGGGTGATCGGCGTCCCCATCGGCGCCCCGCTCAGCGCGCCGACGAGCTCCGGGCGGTGGACGTGCTCCGCGTCCAGGGGCGTGCCGAAGACGTCCGCGCCGACCACGGGAACGACCAGCGTCGTCTCCGCCGGGATCACCGGCTCGTAGTCGGCCGGGGCCTTGAAGGGGCGCATGCGTGAGCCGTCGGCCTCGTTCAGGAGGCACGCGTCCGGGACCCAGGCGCGCAGGCGCCGGAAGAGATCGAGGGAGACGCCTTCGGCCTTGCCGCTGCCCGCCTCGGTCGGGCCGATCACGAGCACGTGGCGGTGCAGCGCCAGCGCGGCCGCGACGCGCTCCCGGGTCGCGTCGGCGGCGGGGACGTGGACGGGCGCCAGCGCGATCTGCGCGCCGAAGATGCGCGTGGTCGTGGTGGCGATCGCGCGCCCGCCGCGGTCCGCCACCTCGCGCGCCAGGCGGAACATGGCGGTGGTCTTCCCGCCTCCGCCGACCAGCGCGACGACCTCGTCGGCCGTCATCCGAAGCGCGTCCGCCAGCGTCATCGACGCGCGCGGAAGCGGTCCAGGACATTGCGCAGGATACGGGAGACGTTGTTGTCGTAGCGGTTGTGCGACAGACTGCCGCAGAAGGTGATGGAGCCCACCGCGAAGACCGCGCCGCCGCCCGGCAGCTCGGCATAGGTCATGTCAGCCCGCAGCAGCCGCGCCGGCTTCTCACCGCTGACCGTGGCCAGGTGGGAGAGCAGCTCCTCGGGCACCACGATGAAGCTCGGGCCGTGGCCCTCGGAGCTGGCCACCACGATGGCGCCCGCGGGCGTGCCGAGCGCGGGGTCGGCGCGGTCCAGCTCGAAGCCGGCCGCGCCGCCACCCGAGAGGCCGAAGTCGCCGATCACCGCGTCCTTCACGCCCTCCAGGATCCAGGCCGCCCGCGGGTCGTCCGCGCCGGGCTGGCGGCGATAGTATGAGCCCTCGAAGAGCCCCTGCGCCGAGAAGCCGACGCCCCCGATCCGCTGGGGCGGGCGCCCGTTGCGGCGCCACAGCCCACCGTAGGCACCGTCGAGCGCGTGGTAGTACTCGCCGACCTGGGCGTCCCAGGCCCGGATGCCACCCTCGGCGCGCCGCACCTCGATCACGCCGGGCACCGCCGGGCTGGTGGCGATGCGCCAGTAGAAGCCGTTGCCGCCCAGATAGACGAGCTTGCCGCCGCCGGCCAGATAGCCCGCGTGGGCGTCGAGGGTGCGCGCGGTGTGGTACTCGGGGTGCGAGCCGGTCAGCACCGTCGCGTACGGGGCGAGGAGGGCCGCGCCCCCGGCGTCCACGTCCTCGTCGGTGACGACGTCGTATTGGATACCCTGGGTCTCGAGCCAGTCGAGCAGGTGGGTGTCCGCCGGGTAGTGACGCAGTCCTGAGCCGCGCGCGTCGAGGAAGGTGAGAAAGCGCGGCCGGAACGTCAGCACGGGGCGGAGGCGCGAGGAGTAGCAGATCCCGCTGCCGTCGCGGTGCCGGTTGTAGGTCGAGCGGCCGTAACCCGGATGGTCGTCCGGGGTGTGGGGATAGGCGCCCCACGCGGCGACCCGCTCCCGGTAGGCGGCGTCGGTGGAGCCGCGCGCGTGGTTCGCGTAGGCCTGGTAGGTATAGGTGGACGCGATGAAGAGCACGTCCGCGCGGGGCCGGCCGCGCGGCGGCCGCACGTAGAAGGGCAGCTCGTCGGCGTGGCCCTCCGCGGCCAGGCGCATGAGGTAGGCGCCGCTCGGCAGGTCGTCCGGTACCAGGAACTCGAAATCGGTGGCCCAGCCCGCGTCGTGGATGTCGTCATCGTGGAAGGAGATGGCCGCGTACTCGCGCGGGGCGTGCCGCCAGCACATCTCGCGCCCGGTCCAGCGCGCGCCGGTCACCGCGCGGGTGGGCAGGTTCACGAGCGTTCCGCCCAGGCGGTGCGGCCCCACGTCGGTGACGTCGAGCCCGTCGATGCCCTGGGAGAAGTCCCAGCCCGCGATCAGCCCGTCGGGCGGGAGCAGGGGATCGAGCACCAGCGCCTGCGGCGCGGACGCCGCCGCGGCGAGCAGCACGGGATCCTCGATCTTGCCGTTGAAGTGCTCGCGCGCCTCGGGCGCGAGGCGCGCGCCGATCAGCAGCGGCACTCTCGCGTCGAGCCGGGCCGCGGCCGGGAGCGATGCCGACGCTTCCTCC
>JBBDXN010000154.1:0-12377 GCA_040902305.1 Candidatus Rokuibacteriota bacterium
GCGCGGGAGCCACCCCCGGCGACAGGACCCGGCCGCCTCACGCGTTCGTGAATAGTTCGGGCTACCGGGCCAGCTTGGCCTCGTACATCCAGATCCGCTCGTCGGCGCGCGGCGTCCACTCGATCCAGTTCGCGACGCCGTAGAGGTCGTGCTGCTGCCAGAGGAAGACCCACGGCACTTCGTCCCGCACCATCTGCTGGATCTCGGCCCAGGCCTCGACGCGCTTCTTCGGATCGACGATCGTCACCGCCTGGTTGATCCTGGCCTCGAGCGCCGCGTTGTTGCCGTACGAGGAGTAGGTCTGCTTGCCGAGGAAGAGCTGCTCGATCGTGTTCTGGGCGTCCAGCGCGGGGCCCCAGCCCAGGAAGAACATGTCGCCGGTGGCGCGGTTCTTGATCTTGTCCAGGTGCGTGCCCCACTCGTTCACCACCACGTTGGTCTTGATGCCGACGCGCTGGAGCTGCGCGGCGATGGCGAGCGAGATGTCCTTGTCGAGCGGGTAGCGGCCGGAGGGCGTGTCGAGAGTGAGCTGGAGCTTGGTCGGATCGACGCCCGCCTCCTTGAAGAGGGCCAGCGCCAGGGCCGGATCGTGCTTCCAGCACTGGGGCTTCGTGGAGTAGTCCACGTTGATCGGGGAGAGCGGCCCGCACATCTTGGTGGCGCGGCCCTTGAGCACCTGCTGGACCAGCTCGTCCACGTTGACCGCGTGGTGGATAGCCTTGCGCACGCGGAGATCCTGCATCGGCCCCGGCTTGAGGTTTACCAGCGCCAGGTAGTTGATGCGGGAGGAGACGGTGGCGCGCAGGCGCGCCCGGCCGCTCTTCTCGAGCATCTCCACGTTCTGGGGCGGCACGTCCTTCATGATGTCGATCTCGCCCGCAAGGAGCGCGGCGAGGCGGGCGCTGAACTCGGGAATGAAGCGGAAGGTCACCCGGCTCGCCTCGGCGGGAGTCTGCCAGTAGTCCGGGTTGCGCTCCACCACCAGCTTCTCGTCGCGCACCCACTGCACGAAGCGGAAGGCCCCGGTGCCGATGGGCTTGGCGGCCAGGGCCGGCACGCCCTGCTCCTTGAGGGCCTTGGGGGGCATCGGGAGGAAGTCGCTGCCCGCGATGCGGTCGATGAGGCCGGGCCACGGCTTCTCGGTGACGAAGCGGACGGTGTAGTCGTTGACGATCTGGACTTCCTTCACGAGGGCCCAGCGCGACAGGTAGTGCGTCTTGTTCGCGGGGTCCTTGATGTAGTCCATGGTGGCCTTCACGCTCTGGGCGTTGAAGGGCTCGCCGTTGTGGAACTTGACCTTCTGGCGCAGCGTGAACTCCCAGGTGGTGTCGTTGACCACCTTCCAGCCGGTGGCCAGCATGGGCGACGGCTTGTAGGTCTTGGGATCGCGGTCCACCAGCCGGTCGTACATGTGCTCGACCATGTTGTTGGTGGTCCAGTCCACGATGGTGTCGGGCAGCAGGGTCCGCGGCTCGGCCGCGACGGCCACCACGACCTCCTTGGCCCGGGCCCGGTCCTGCGCTTCGCCGGAGGCGGCGAGGCCGAGCAGCACCGCGAGCGCGGCCAGTAGTCTCGTGAATCGAGTCATGAAAGCCTCCTCGTTGATTCCACGGGTTTGACGTAGCGGATCATTCGCGGATCGGGCGCGTAGAGCGAATCCCAGAAGCCCACCGCCCAGGGGTGATCGTGCTCGACCAGGGCCGAGATGCGGACGGCCCCGCGCTCGGTCAGGGCCCGCTCCGCCTCGGCCACGAGCGCCCGCGCGACTCCCCGGCGCCGGTACGAGGGCAGGACGGCGAGCCGGTAGAGGTTGCCGCGCCAGCCGTCCCAGCCGCCGATGATCGAGCCCACCAGCAGGTCGCCGTCCACCGCCACCAGCACCGCGGCCGCGGCATCCTCGACGACCTGGCCGACCAGCTCCGGGGTGTCGGTGGGGCTCGGCCCGGCGTCGGCGTGATGCCACAGGTCCAGCAGCGCGGCGCTCTCCTCGGGGCGGCAGGGCCGGATCGTGACGCTCATCAGACGCGGAACCTGGGATCGAGCACGTCGCGCAGCCAGTCGCCCACCAGATTGACGCCGAGCGCGGTCAGCGCGAGGGCGGCGCCCGGGAAGGCGGCCAGCCACCAGGCCACGTAGAGATAGTCGCGGCTCTCCGAGAGCATGCTGCCCCAGGCGGGGGTGGGCGGCTGCACCCCGAAGCCCAGGAAGGAGATGGCGGCCTCGGCCACGATGAACTGGGCGAACTGGAGACTGGCCACGATGATGATGGACGGCGCCACGTTCGGCAGGATGTGCCGGAAGAGCAGGCGCGCGCGCCCGAGCCCCAGGGCCTGGGCCGCGTGCACGAACTCGCGCTCCTTCACCGACAGCACCTCCCCACGGACCACGCGAGCATACACGACCCAGCCCGCGACGGACAGGCTGACGATGATGTTGCGCAATCCAAGCCCGACGATCGCGTTGATCGTGAGCGCGAGCAGGATGAACGGGAAGGAGAGCTGCACGTCGGCCACCCGCATGAGCACCGCGCCGAGCCAGCCCTCGAAGTAGCCCGCGAGCAGTCCCAGGAGCCCGCCCACCACCGCGGTGAGCAGCACGCAGCAGAGGCCGATGAAGAGCGCCACCCGGGCCCCGTAGAGCACGCGGGCCAGCAGGTCGCGCCCGAGCTGGTCGGTGCCGAGCGGATGCCCCGGGGTGCCGGGCGGCTGGAGCCCCACCGCGAAGTCGCTCCGCAGCGGATCGTGCGCCGCCAGCAGCGGGGCCGCGCCCGCGGCCACCACCACCAGAGAGGCGATGAAGAGCCCGAGCACCCCGCGGCCGTGGCGGCCGACGAACCGGCTCATGCGCGGACCCGCTGCCGCCGCGTGCGCGGATCGAGCCAGCCGTAGAGCAGGTCCACCCCGAAGTTGATGAGGGTGTAGGTGACCGAGAAGATGAATACCGCGGCCAGCACCACCGGGAAGTCGCGGTTGAGGAGGGCCTGCGCGGTCAGCCGCCCGAGGCCGGGCCAGGCGAAGATCGTCTCGGTGATCACCGCGCCGCCCAGGAGCTGGCCGGTGTCCAGCCCGGCCAGGGTCACGATGGGGATGGCCGAGTTCTTCAGGGTGTGCTTGGCGATGACGATCCGCTCCGCCAGGCCCTTGGCTCTCGCGGTGAGCACGAACTCCTCGTTGAGCGTGTCGAGCACGGAGGAGCGGGTGAGCCGCGCCATGCGCGCGGCGTAGAACGAGGCGAGCACCACGCACGGCATCACGAAGTGGAGGACGCCGCCGGTGCCGCCGGTGGGCAGCCAGCCCAGCTTCACCGAGAAGAGGTAGATCAACATGAGCCCCAGCCAGAAGCCGGGGACGGCCTGGCCGAGCACCGCGGCACCCATCCCGAAGAAATCGAAGAGCGAGCCGCGGCGCACCGCCGAGAGCACGCCGATCGGCACCGCGACCAGGAAGGTGAGCAGGAGCGCGGCGGCGGCCAGGTGGAGCGTGGCGGGCAGCCGCTCCAGGACGAGGCCGAGGGCGTCCTGCTGGTAGCGCAGCGATTCGCCGAAATCGCCGCGCATCGCGCGCCCGACGAAGCGGCCGTACTGCACCGCGAGCGGATCGTTGAAGCCCAGGCGCTCGCGGAACTCGTCGAGGTCCTTGGCCTGGATGTCCATCGGCAGGAACAGCAGGACCGGGTCGCCGCCCAGCCGCACGAGGAAGAAGACGGCGGTGAGCGAGAGGAACACGACCAGCACGGTCTGTCCGATCCGCGACAGAAGGTAGGCGCGCACGCCGGGAGTGTACCCGATCCCCACCTGCGCCCGGCGGGACCATTGACGGGTTGCTATAGTGGCCGAGCTCGTCACGTTCCTGGTGACCGCGTCCGGGTGCCCCTCGCGGGCGTGGGGTCGGCGTTCTGGGGATTGGTGGCGGGAGTCGTGACCTTGATGATACTGCGCGGGGGCCGCCGTCGCGGCTACCCCGCCCGGGAGGAGCGTATGGCATCCATGGACAATCGGTCGGCGGTGCTCCCCGCGGTGATCGTGGGGATCTGCCTGCTGCTGGGTCTCGCGCTCGCGGGCTACTTCGTCGGCAAGGGCGCCACGCGCTTCAGATCAGACGTTCGAATAGTCACGGTCAAGGGCCTGGTGGAGCGCGAGGTCAAGGCGGATCAGGCGGTCTGGACGCTCGGCCTGCGGCGGGCCAGCGAGAGCCTCCAGGACGCGCACGCCCGCCTCGGCGCGGACCGCGACGCCGCGGTGGCCTTCCTGCGCAAGCGGGGCTTCGCGGACGCGGAGGTCGAGCGCCAGCCCACGCGCACGGTGGACAAGCTCGCCCGGGAGTACGGCCAGCCGCAGGCTGCCGACCGGTTCCGCTACGTGGTGACGACCTCGGTGATCGTCCGGACCCCCAACGTGGACCTGGTGCGGACCGCGCTCGGCGCCACCGAGGAGCTGCTCAAGTCGGGCGTGGTCCTGGACGGCGAGCGCGAGGGCGCGGCCAACCCGCGTTACGTGGTCTCCAAGTTCAACGACCTGCGCCCCCAGCTCCTGGCCGACGCCACCAGGAACGCGCGCGCCACCGCGCAGCAGTTCGCCGCCGACTCGGGGGCCCAGGTGGGCGTCATCCGCTCCGCCAACCAGGGCTCGATCCAGATCTTCGGGCTCGACGGCGGTGACGAGTCGGCGCCGTTCAGCCCGACGAGCACCCCGATGAAGCGCATCCGGGTGGTCAGCACCTTCGAGTTCGAGCTCCAGTAGCCCGCGTGCCGACGATCTTCTCGCACGCGGCGGCCCCGCTGGCCCTCGGACTGGGGCTCGGGCGGGGGATCGTCCCGCACCGGCTGCTGGTGGCCGGCGTGGCGGCCGCGATGCTGCCCGATCTCGACGTGGTCACCTTTCACCTCGGGGTCTCCTACGCGGCCGACCTGGGTCACCGTGGCGTGAGCCACTCCCTGGCGTTCGCCGCCCTGGTGGGGCTCGCCGGGGCGGCCGGCCACCGCGCGCTCGGGGCCGGCTTCGCGCGGGCCTTTCTCTTCCTCTTCGCGGCCACCGCCTCCCACGGCGTGCTGGACGCCTTCACCAACGGCGGGCTCGGCGTGGCGTTCCTTTGGCCCTGGTCGGGCGAGCGCTACTGGGCGCCCGACGCGCTGCGGGTGGTCGAGGTCTCGCCGATCTCGCTCGGCCGCTTTCTCTCCGCGCGCGGCCTGGCCGTCCTGGGCTCGGAGCTGCGCTGGATCTGGCTGCCTGCCCTGGCGGTCGGCCTTATCCTGGTCGGGTTGCGGCGCGCGCTGACGCGGGAAAGGACCCTCGGATGAAATACTGGGAAGACTTCAAGGTCGGGGAGAGCATCGAGCTCGGCTCCTGCGCGATCACCGAGGCGGAGGTGCTCGCGTTCGCCCGGAAGTACGATCCGCAGCCGTTTCACACCGATCCGGAGGCGGCGCGGCGGAGCATCTACGGCGGGCTCATCGCGAGCGGCTGGCACACCTGCGCGCTGCTGATGCGGCTGGCGGTCGAGACGAATCGTCGAGAAGACGCCGCGGGCACCGGCTCGCCCGGCCTCGACTCCTGCCGCTGGCTCAAGCCGGTGCGGCCGGGCGATGTGCTGACCGGCCGCACCGAGGTTCTCGAGACGTGGCCCTCGCGGAGCAAGCCGATCGGCTTCATCCGCCGCCGGAACGAGATGGTGAACCAGCACGGGGAGGTGGTGGTCAGCGTGGTGGGGATCACGATGTATCAGCGGCGGCCGGGGGCCGCGGGGTGAAGCACTTCGAGGACGTGCAGGTCGGCGACCTCATGCACTTCGGGCGCTATGAAGTCACCCGGGAGGAGATCGTCGAGTACGCCCGGCAGTTCGACCCGCAGCCCTTTCACCTCGACGAGGAGGCGGCGCGGGCCAGCATGTTCGGCGGGCTCATCGCGAGCGGCTGGCACACCGGGGCCATGTTCATGCGGATGGTGGCCGAGCACATGACGCCGGTGCACGCCACCTCCGGGGCCATGGGCTTCGACGATCTCAAGTGGCTCCGGCCGGTGCGGCCCGGTGACGTGCTTTCGGTGGAGTCGGAGATCCGCGAGAAGATCGAGTCCCGGAGCCGGCCCGACCGGGGTACCGTGAAGATCGAGAGCCGGGTCAGCAACCAGCGCGGGGAGGTGGTGATGAGCCTCGTCTCGCTGGTGATCTACCTGCGGAGGTGAGCCGCGTGCGAGCCCTCGTCGCCTTCAACCTGTGGCAGTGGATCGAAGAGAACCGGGCCACGTTCGAGCCCCCGGTCGGCAACAAGGTGATCTGGGAGGACTCGCAGTTCACCGCGATGGTCGTCCGCGGGCCGAACGCCCGGCGCGACTTTCACGTGGATCCCTCCGACGAGATCTTCTACATGCTGAGAGGCGCGATGCGCCTCGAGTGCATGACGGACGGCCGCCGGCACGAGCAGATCATCCGCGAGGGCGAGATGTGCCTGGTGCCGGCGCTGGTCCCGCACTCGCCCCACCGCCCGGACGGTACCTGGGGTCTGGTGGTCGAGGTCAAGCGCGGGCCCGAGCAGACCGAGTCCCTCCTCTGGTTCTGCGAGCGGTGCGATCGGCTCCTCCATCAGGTGACGATGCACGTGGCCGACATCGAGCGGGAGCTCAAGTCGGCCATCGAGCACTTCGACGCCGATCTCCCGCTGCGCACGTGCGCCGGCTGCGGGCACGTCCACCCGGACCGGGCGCCGCTCGTGGATCCGGTCTCGCCGGAGGCCCGCTCGTAGGGCCGATCCAGCAGACTCCCGTTCATCGAGCTACCGCCCGAGGAGGACCCCGCGATGCTCTTTCCGACCACGCTCGTCGGCAGCTACCCGCAACCCGACTGGCTCATCGATCGCCCGCGGCTGGCCGGTCGCTTCCCGCCTCGCGTGCGGGCGCGCGAGCTGTGGCGCGTGGCCGAACCGTGGCTGGCCCAGGCCCAGGACGACGCCACGCTCCTGGCCATCCGGGCTCAGGAGCAGGCCGGGCTCGACATCGTCACCGACGGCGAGACCCGGCGCGAGAGCTACTCCAACCGCTTCGCCACCGCGCTGGACGGCGTGGACATCGATCACCCCGGTAGCGCGCTGGACCGCTCGGGCCACCCCAACCCGGTCCCTCGCATCGTGGGACCGGTGCGCCGCCGGCAGCCGGTCGAGGTGGACGACGTACGGTTCCTGCGCGCCCATACCAGCCGGTCCATCAAGATGACGGTGCCGGGGCCGTTCACCATGTCTCAGCAGGCGCAGAACGACCACTATCCGAGCGAGGAGGCGGCGGCGCTGGACTACGCCGTCGCGGTGAACGCGGAGATCCGCGACCTCTTCGCGGCCGGCGCCGACATCGTGCAGATCGACGAGCCCTACATGCAGGCGCGGCCGGACAAGGCCCGGCAGTTCGGGCTGCGCGCGCTGAACCGGGCGCTGGAGGGCGTGACCGGCACGACCGCGGTGCACATCTGCTTCGGCTACGCCGCGATCATCCACCAGCGGCCATCGGGCTACTCCTTCCTGCCCGAGCTGGCCGACTGCCCGGTCCAGCAGGTCTCCATCGAGACGGCGCAGTCGGGGCTCGACTGCTCGGTCCTGGCCACCCTGCCGGGCAAGACCATCATGGTGGGTTGCCTCGACCTGAACGACATGGCGGTCGAGACGCCGGAGACGGTCGTCGCCCGGGTCACGCGCGCGCTGGCTCACATACCGCCGCAGCAGGTCGTCCTCGCCCCGGACTGCGGCATGAAGTACCTCCCGCGCGACGTCGCCGCCGGCAAGCTGGCGGCCATGGTCGCCGCGGCCCGGCTCCTGCGCAAGGAGTACGGCGACGGTTGAGCCGCGCCCGCGCGGACTGGGCGACCTCCGCGGGAGGGCGTTCCCGCCTCCTTGACAAGGCCCCCAGGCCGTCCTATGTTCTTCGCCGGTCTCCTGATGTCTTCCGGGACCTGATTGAGGAGACGGTCCAGGGGCTCATCGCCGGCTAAGTGGTGGGTTTGGTTCCAGGGCCGTATGGAGTTCGGGCCGCGAGCCCTCGGGGCGCGCTCCATCCTCGGAGGCGCCCGCTCGCCGACCATGCAGTCGTCCTGAATCTCAAGGTGAAGTATCGCGAGTCGTTCCGTCCCTTCGCCCCATCCATCCTACGGGAGGATTCAGCCGAGTGGTGCGAGCTGGATGAGAGAGCGCCGCCCTCCTGAGCCGCTTCGAAGAGCGCCGGGGATGTGGGCACCGAGATCAAGGCCTGGCCATCGGCAACTGCCATTTGGGATCCCCGGCTGAAACGTGGCTACAAGAGGGCCTTCGCGCTCGACTGACCGGGGACCGTCCACCTCCCGGTATGCGAGCGTCGCCATCGCCTGCTTCAACACCTTCCTGGTGTTCGTGGCGCTGAATCTTCTCCTATGGGGGCTCTGGACCCTGCGCGATCGGACGCCCCGATCCCAGAAGCTGGCCCAGTACGGAGCCGATCGGCTCCTGCGGGCCTACCCCGGCTGGACCCGTGAGACCCTGACCGAGTTCCTCCTGGAGGACGACACGGTCAGCGAGTACGAGTCGTACACGGAGTTCAGGCCGAAGCCGAGGACCGGGCGCTTCGTGAACATCACCACCGATGGGTTCCGGCAGGTCGAGCGACAGCGGCCCTGGCCCCCCGCGCCAGACGCCCTGAGCGTCTTCGTCTTCGGGGGGTCGACCACCTTCGGGGCGGGAGTCTCCGATGCGCAGACCATCCCATCTCGCGTCCACACGCACCTCGAGGCCCGTGGCTGCGGACCCGTCGCCGTCTACAATTTCGGCCGCCCCCAATACTTCAGCACCCAGGAGCGGGTGCTGTTCCAGCAGCTGATCGCCGCGGGTTTCGTCCCGAAGGTCGCGATCTTTCTCGACGGCCTGAACGACTTCTACCACTGGAGGGGCGTCCCGCACTGGACGGACGCCATCCGCGGCATGGTCGAGCACGCTAACGGGCGCGGGGGGTTGTGGACGGCCACGGTCGATCTGGCGCGACGGTTGCCGCTGGGCCGCGCCGCCGCGACCCTCGCCCGCGTCGGCGCGGGCCGCGCGCGGGATGGGACCGACGCGGACAAGGGACGACCGGCCTACGATGACGTCCCAACGCTCCATCAGGCGATCGCGCGGTGGGCTACCAACAAGCGCCTGAATGAGGCGATCGCGCGCACTATCGGCATCCGAACGGTGTTCGTCTGGCAGCCGGTCCCGACCTACCGGTACGACCTCAGCCAGCACGTACTGGCCGGCGGCGAGCTCGGCTATTTCGGAGGGCACCAACGCTCCCGCTACGGCTATGCGCTCATGGCGAGGCTTCGTCGGACGCTCGGATTGGATCCGGGGGTCCTTTGGCTCGACGGCATCCAGGAGGGTCGCAAGGAGAACCTGTACGTGGACTCCGTGCACTACACGGCGCCATTCTCCGACGAGATCGCGACGAGGATCGTCGATCACCTGCAGGCCAAGGTGATCGGGCCCTGTCCCAGGTGACGCGTTACCTATGAGCGAGGGCTGATCCGCTGGCCCGGGGCATGCTTCTGGGAGGCAGGAGGACACATCCCATGCTGAAGACGATGCTGTCCGTGGGTCTGATGACTCTCGTGGCTGGCTGCGCCAACAGCGAGTCCCTCCCCGGCGCGACGCCTACGAACTACGGCGCTGATAACTCGGGCGCGTTCGACGTGGCCGTGTATCGCCATCCGCAGACTGGGGACGTGCGGCGGTGCGAGAATACGATGGGGTTGTTCTGGTGGTCGGGTTCGACCAACTATGGAGCATGCAAGAGCAAGCTGGAGGAGCAGGGCTACGTCCGGGAGGGCAAGTCCTGAGATAGCGGGGAAGTAACGTCGGGTGCATCAGAGGGCCAGGGCCGGTTGCGTGCCGTCGTATCCTGGACGCATGAGTCCCATATGGCGACGGTCCTTCGGCATCGTGGTTGCGGCGGCGCTGCTGGCAGGCTGTGGTTCATCGGCAACACCTCTCGTGTTCAGCGAAGCTGACGAATGTGCCCGCGGCGGTGGGTGGTGGCGGGCAAATCTAGGGGTATGCGACATGCAAGGGGCAGGCAAGGACTAGTCGCCCGCCGACCGGCGGGCTGGCCGTGCTAGGCTGCCGGGGTGTCTTCGCCCCGGGCGGCCGCCCGCCCCAACCTGCTGGTGATCCTGATCGACGACCTGCGCTTCGACGAGTTCGGGGCGGGCGGGCATCCGTACATGCAGACCCCCCACGCGGACCGGCTCGCCCGCGAGGGCGCGATGTGCCTCAACGCCTTTCACACCACCCCGCTCTGCTCGCCCAACCGCGCGTGCATCGTGACCGGCCAGTACGCGAGCCGCCACGGCATCATCGACAACGTGGCGCGCGACGCGGCCAGCCACCGCCTGCCGAACTACCACCTGGAGCTGCAGCGGCTCGGCTACGAGACCGCTCACGTGGGTAAGTGGCACATGGGTAACGACGGCTCGCCGCGCCCCGGCTACGACCGCTGGGTGAGCTTCGACGGCCACGGCAAGCTGTTCGATCCGGAGCTTCACGTCGACGGCGCGCGGCGCGCCGCTCCCGGCTACATCACCGACCTGCTGAACGCCGAGGCGGTGGCCTTCGTCGAGCGGCGGCGGACCAAACCCTGGAGCCTCTTCCTGGCCCACAAGGCGGTCCATCCGGACGCCCACCAGGCCGCCGACGGCACCCTCGACCTCACCCGCCGCGGCGGCTACAAGCCGGCCGAGCGCCACCGGGACCTCTACCGGGGGTGCGTGTTCCCGCCGCGGCCGAACGTGCTGCCGCCCGAGGAGGTCGTGCGGGCGAAGCCGGCCTGGGCGGAGGCCTTCCGGCTCAAGGCGACGGAGCGCGCGCAGGCGGTGCTGGCCACGATCCACGCGGGGACGCAGGAGGAGATCCGCCTGCGCGCGGCCATGATGGCCTCGGTCGACGAGGGGGTGGGGATGCTGCTCGACGCGCTCGAGCGCACCGGGCAGCTCGACCGCACCTGCATCCTCTTCCTGGGCGACAACGGCTACTTCTTCGGCGAGCACGCGCTCGGGCCGGAGCGGCGCTTCGCCTACGAGGAAGGGATCCGCTCCCCGTTCCTCGTGCGCTACCCGCCGCTGGTGGCCGCGGGCAGCCGGCCCGACGCGCTGGTGCTCGCGCTCGACATCGCGCCGACCATGGTCGCGCTGGCGGGCGGGACGCCGGGCCCGCAGGTGCAGGGCCGCTCGCTGGTCCCGCTGCTCGGCGGTCACCGCCCGCCCGACTGGCGGACCTCGTTCCTCATCGAGTACTGGAGCGAGAACGCGATGCCCTGGCTGGTGGGCATGACCTACAAGGCGGTGCGCACGGAGCGCGCCAAGCTGATCCACTGGGTCAATCGCGACGGGGTGGACGAGCTCTACGACCTCGCCGCCGATCCCTACGAGCTGCGCAACCTGATCGACGATCCGGCCCGCGCGCGGGAGCGGGACGACCTGCGCGGACAGCTGGCCCGGCTGGTGGCCGAGGCCCTCGGGCTCTGATCGGTCGGCGCGGCGATCAGCGGCTGCCCGATCCGGCCGCCGCGGCCGGGTAGCTCACCGCCAGCCCGGCCGCCGCGTCGCTCTGGATGCCGAAGGGCGGGATCGGATAGCGCAGCCCGTTCTTGGAGAGCGCCGCCAGGCCGTCGATGACCTTGGGCAGGAAGCGCGGCGGGATGGCCATGAGCAGCTCGTCGTCGGCGACGCCGCCGTAACGGCGCTCCGCGTAGCAGGGGATGGTGAGCGCGGGCTCACCGGTCTTGAGCGCCTTGCCCCACGAGTCCGCGCACGCCGATTCGCCCACCGAGGTGAACGACATCTTCTTATATCCGATCCACTGCAGCCCGTTGATGAAGAAGATCATCTGGCCCGGGGTCCCGTAGATCAGGCAGATGTCCGGCGGATCGAGGCGGCCCGAGGTGAGCGGGGCCACCGCCATCGCGCGGTAGCGGCCGTGAGGCACGCAGTCCATCGCGTGCTGATGCAGGCTCGCGTCCTCCTGGCTCTTGAACCAGACGCCGGCCATGCGCTTGCCGGACAGCCACTCGGCGTCCTGGGGATGCAGCCCGATGACCGCGCCGCACTGGGCGCCTACCAGATCCGCCATCGTGATGCCCACCGTCCAACCGAGCTGGCGCGCCTGCGCCACGATCTGGTCGGTGGTGTGCTTGGCCTTCGGCCGCCGGATCTTCGGGATGGCCTCCATCTCCTCCACAGTCTCGAAGAGCTTCATGCCGATCGGGATGGAGCGGAGCCGCAGGTGCTGGTTGAGGCCGTTGACGATCGCGTCCCAGTCGTACGTCTCGGTGGTCATTGGTGTCCTCCGGCAGACCCCCTCACCCTACCCTCTCCCCAGAGGGGAGAGGGGAGTCGGGCACCCTC
>JBBDXN010000155.1:0-66055 GCA_040902305.1 Candidatus Rokuibacteriota bacterium
CCCCCCCCCCACTCCCCCCGCCAGCAGATAACCGTTTCTGCTCCCTCGCCCATCCCGGCTTATCTCCCGGGTCATCCAGTACCTCGATCACCCGCGTCATCGCGGCCAGGCCCCGCTGGATGTTCGCCAGGGTCCAGCCGAGCGCGATCGTGGGCCAGGCGAGCAGGGTCAGATAGCCGTTGAAGGCCACGAAGGCCCCGAGGGAGATCCGGCCGTCCACCACCGCCTTGCCGCCCAGCCAGAGCACGATGAGCACGCCCACGCCCGAGACCAGCCCCATGAGTGGCCACGACACCGCCTGGGTCCGCGCCAGGGCCATGTTGCGCCCGAGGTACTCCCGGTTGAGCGTCCGGAACTCGTCGATCTCGCGCGCCTCCATGGTGTAGGCCCGCACCACCGGCATCCCGGTCAGGTTCTCCTGCACCTTCGCCGACAGGACGCCGAGCTGCTCCTGCACCGCGGTGGAGCGCGTCTCCACGTCGTGGTGGAACCGCTTGGCGATGACGACCAGCGCGGGGAACGGCGCCATCGCGAACAGGGTGAGCCACGGATCGATGAGCCACATGGCGCCCAGGGCGCCCCCGAACGCGAGCGCGGTGCCGATCAGCATCACCGTCCCGAAGCCGGCCAGCATCCGCAGGGTGGAGATGTCGTTGGATACCCGCGACATCAGGTCGCCGGTCCGGTGGCGGTGATAGAAGGCGGGCGGAAGGGTGAGCAGGCGCGTGTAGAGGTCCGCGCGGATATCGTGCTCCACCCACTGCCCGGCGCCGATCATCGCGAAGCGCGAGGCGAGCCGGGCCGCGCCGTGCGCCACCGCCAGCGCCAGGATCACGAGGACATACGGAACGATCCGGGCCCCGGACCCGTCGCGCTCGAGGGTGTCCACCGCGCTCTTCACCATCCAGGGGATGCTCAGCGAGAACGTGGTGGCGAGGAGGAGGCACGCCGCGCCCCCGAGGTAGCGGAGGCGGTAGCGGTCGAGATACGGCAGGAGACGTCTGAGCGCCGACACTCGACCAGTATAGACGCGGTAATCCCGCCGCGGCGGTGAGAGGCCGGCTAGCGAGCGGGAGCCGCCGGCGCCCCGTCCCGATACGGGAGCAGCGCCGCGTAGACCGCGAAGACGGTGGGCGCGGCCACGCGGTGACGCTCCGCCAGCCGCACCGCGTGGCCGTGGAGGGCCTCCAGCTCGAGCGGCTTGCCGTGGGTCAGATCGTGGTGAAGCGACGAGAACGCGTTCGGCGCCACCGCGTCGAGGAACTTGAACCCCTGCTCCAGCATGCCGTCGTCGAGCTTCACCCCGGCGGCCCGTCCGATCGAGAGAATCTAGGTGACGGTGCGCCGGTAGACCTCCCGCACCTCCGGCACCGTTCGCAAGATTCCGGCCGGACAGCGCGTCAGCGCGGTCATCCCGGCGTGCGTGGTGAGGAACACGTACTTCTCCCAGAGAGCCCGGGTGACGTCGGAGACGAGCTCGGCCGGGATGGACGCCTTCCGGCAGGCGGAGAGCAGGGCGAGGGCCCGCGCGGTCTCGCGCCCGTCCATCTCGCCGAAGGTCAGGTGGCCCCCGAAGGTGTGGGTGATGACGCCGGGGGCCTCGATGGTGGCGAAGACCCGCACCGCGCCGCCCAGCACGTGGCCGGCCCCGAGCACGCGCTCGAGCTTCTCCTCGTTGTCCACGCCGTTCTGGATCGACAGCACCCCGGTGTCGGGTCCCACCACCGGCCGGATCAGCGCGGCCGCCTCCTCGGTGTCGAAGGACTTCACGCAGAACAGGACGAGATCCGCCGGGGGCGCTCCTTCCAGCCGCTCCACCGCGGGAGCGCGCACGCTCCATTCGCCCTCGATGGCCGACTTGATCCGAAGGCCTTCCGCGCGCAGCGCGGCCAGATGCGCGCCGCGGGCCACGAAGGTGACGTCCTCGCCCGCGCGCGCCAGCTTGGCCCCGAAGTAACCGCCGGTCCCGCCCGAACCCATCACCACGATCCGCATGCGCGCCATGCTGCGAGAGGGGCGCCGGGTTGTCAAGCGGCCTCGTGATACCCTCGGTCTCCGTGAGTGAATCTTTCCGCGAGGTCGCGGTGGAGGCGGCGCGGCAGGCCGGCGCCTTCCTCCGATCTCGCTTCGGCGAGCCGCACCGTATCAGCTACAAGGGCAGCCCGACCGATCTCGTGACCGAGATGGACCGGGGCGCGGAGACGATCATCCTCGACGCGATCCTCGCCCGGTTCCCCGCCCACGGCGTCCTGGCCGAGGAGAGCGGCGCGCGGACTGGCACCGAGCCGTGCCGCTGGATCGTCGATCCGCTCGACGGCACCACGAACTACGCGCACGGCCTGCCGATCTACTGCGTGTCGATCGCGCTCGAGGTGGACGGGGTCCTCGCGGTCGGCGTCCTCTACGATCCCAGCCGCGACGAGTGCTTCGTGGCCGAGCGAGGCGGCGGGGCCACCCTGAACGGCGCGCGGCTGCGCGTCTCGCGGACGGCGGCCCTCGGCGAGAGCCTGCTCGGCACGAGCTATCCGAACGACCTGCGGGCGGCCCCGCGCAACAACCTCGCCGAGCACGCCGCCCTCCTCCAGCGCTGTCGCAGCGTGCGCAGCCTGGGTTCCGCCGCGCTCGGCCTGGCCTCCGTCGCGGCCGGGCGGCTCGACGGGTACTGGGAGCAGCGGCTGGGCGCCTGGGACGTGGCCGCGGGCGCGCTCCTGATCCGGGAGGCGGGCGGCACCGTGACCGCCGTCCACGGCGGGCCGCTCGATCTCGCGGTGCCGACCGTCGCCGCCTCCAACGGCTCCATCCATTCCGACCTGATCCTGGCCCTCAAGGAGGTCACGGCCCCGCAATGACCGAGGAGACGAGCGCGCAGCCGGTGCAGGTGAGGACGATCCGCGTCGAGGTCGCGCGGGCGGGAGAGCACGAGATCGAGATCACCGCGACCCTGGTGGGCGAGCGGCCCCGCGACAGCCCCCGCTGGTTCGGCGCCGAGCCGCCCCGGGTGATCCACGACATGCGGCTCGGCCTGCGGGTGTGCCACCCCGATCTGGCCATCACCGAGGCGCGGAGCCAGATGGCGTCGCATCCCTACACGATCTGTCCCGAGGCCCTGCCGCCGCTGCGGCAGCTCGTCGGGCTCTCCATCTCGCGCGGCTTCACCCGGGAGGTCAACGAGCGCTTCGGCCGGCAGCGCGGCTGCGCGCACTTCACCGGCTGATCCGGGCGGGCGACGAAGCGGGCTGCGCGGGCTCTCCGCCTACCCGCGCGATCCCGAGCCGGGCTAGAGGCCCGGCACCGGGTGGCGCCGCCCGCCCAGCACGAGAACGGCGCGGCCACCCGGCTCGTCGGGCTGCACGTGCTGGAGGAGCTGGTAGGTCGCCGCCCGGCTCAGTCGCGCGTCGAATCGGCCCGCCTTCACGCGGCAGCGCGGGACGCCGCGCTCGTCCACGCGGAGGGTGTCGAGCGGCACCCGCTCCCGGGTCAGATCGTTGAGGGTGGCGACGAGCCCGTCTCCCTCGCCTTCCACGCGCTCCACCACGAACGGCGCGTCCTCCACTTCCACCGGCACCCGCGCGGGCCCGACCTGCAGGAAGTGCCCGCGCTCGTCCACCTGGAGGTTGTCGCGGAGGTTGGAGACGATGCCCGCGTGGGTGACCTCGGCGTCGTCGTGGAACCAGGCGCCGTCCCGATCGATGCGCAGCTTCGGCAGGGTCCAGGTCGAGGGATCGGGCGTGGGAGTCACCGGAAGGTCACCGCGCAGAACGTCACCGCGCCTTCCGGATCCGGCCACTGGGCATAGCGTAGCAGGCGGCCGCACGCCTCCGGCAGGAGCCGCAGCAGCGTATAGATCGGCGAGAGGCCGCAGATGCGGCGCGCGTCGTGATCGGCAGCGACCCCGGCGTAGAAGCCGCGCGCGTCGGCCGCCGTCACCGCCTCGAGCATGGCGCGATCCGCCCGCTCGACCTGCGTCAGCGACGCGGTGGTATTGGCCTCCGGATCGCCGAAGCGCGGCCCGACGTGGGCAAGATCCACGCCCGCGACCAGACAGACGCGGCGGGAGGACGCGGCCATGGTCTCGCGCAGCGCGTCCACGAACCGCGGGACGCGCGGGTCGGTCTCGGGATCGCCGCCGGTCCACAGCGCCTCGTGCAGGTACGAGGCGAGCACGGGCAAGATTGCGAAGGGCCGGTGCCGGCCCACGACGTGCTGGAGCATCACCGCCTGGAACTCGATCGAGTGCTCCGCGCGGTGCGCCGGCTCGGAGGCCAGCAGGTCCTGACCGGCCCGTCGGCTGAGCGCGTCGTAGAAGTCGCGATCCACCGGGACCGCGCCGAGCGGCGTGTCGTACGGCTTGAGCGTGACCGCGAACGGATCGGCCATGCCCGCGTGGCAGGTGCCGAGCACCACGTAGAGGTCGGCGTCGGAGCGGTCGAGGACTTCCTGGTAGGCCCAGGCGTAGGTGGAGCCGCCCCGGTGGAAGTCGATATGCGGGGCGATGATGGCTTTGGGAGCCGCAGCCGAAGGCGAGGCGAGGATCGCTTTGGGAGCCGCAGCCGAAGGCGAGGCGACCGGATCAGTAGAGAAGCTACCGTTGACAGAAAAGCTACCGTTGACCGCACCATCCGGCCCGTCAGGGCCGGAAAAAAACCCGTCGATCTGCTGCGCCAGCGACACGCCGTCCCCGGCGTAGGCCCCGCCCGCGTGGGCGGCCGGCCGCACCGGGCTCTGACGGAAGGCGTCCTCGATCGTGCGCCGGCGCTCCCGGAATCGCTCGCTGTCGAGGAACCCGGCGTGGTCGAAGCGCTCGATGACGTCGGTGATCTGCTCGAGCGTCGGAGCCTCGCCGTGGCGGTGCGTGAGAATCTCGCGGATGCCCTCGACCGAGTGATCGCCGTCGAAGAGCGAGACCAGGTCCAGCAGAGGCCCGGGGAGCACCGCGATCTGATCGGTGAAGCCGGCGGGGTCGCGCAGGGCCACGCACCGCTGCCCTTCGTGCTCGACCGGAAAGGCCTCCAGCGCCCGGAGCCGCGGGTTGCCGGCGTGGGTCACTCAGCTTCGAGGTAGTTCAGAGCCGATGCGACGTAAATCTTCGCTGCCTCGACGACTTGCTCCACTCTGACGAACTCGTCGACCTGGTGCGGAATCAGGCGATCCCCGGGCCCGCAGGTGACGATCGGGATGCCGAGCTCCATCCGGAGGATGGTGCCATCGGTCGAGCCCGGGACGCCGCCGTACTTCGGCGCCCGCCGGGTCGCCTGCTTGACCCCGCGGATCATCGCCTCCACCAGGGCCTCGGAGCGGTCGACCTTGGTGGCGAGCCGGAAGGCGTTGACCGGCTCCCACTCCACCTTGATCCCGGGCTGGGCGGCGGCCGCGTCCCGGCAGATCGCCTCAAGCTCGGTGCGGACACCGTCGGCCCCGATCCCCGGGGTGAGCCGGATGTCGAACGTGGTCTCGGCCAGCGCCGGGATCACGTTCGATTGCGGCACGCCGACCCCGGGGGGTGGCCCCTGGATGATGGTCGGGGTCACCGTCGGAGGCCGCAGATAGCGGCTCTTCTCGCAGGCCTTCCGGAGCCGCCGCTCGAGGCCGGGCGCCGCGGCCAGCAGCCGGCCGAGACAGGCGATCGGGTTGACGCCCGCCTCCGGCATCGCCCCGTGGGCCATCTTGCCGCGAACGCGGAAGCGCGCCCAGACCACGCCGCGCTGCTCGAGGCACAGCTCGTTCTCCTCCGGCTCGCAGATGATGGCGGCGTCCAGCTCGCGGCCCACCGGCGTGCCGCACAGGTGCCGCACGCCGATCATGCCGTCTTCCTCGTCCACGAGCGCGCCGACCACCAGCTTGCCCCGTAGCGCGACGCCGGCCCGCTTGAACGCGGCGGCGGCCACCATGGCGGCAGCCAGGCCGCTCTTCATGTCGGCGGTGCCCCGGCCGTAGATGCGCCCGTCCACCATGTCGGCCCCGAAGGGCGGATGCGACCACTCGGCCGGATCGCCCTCGGTCACGACGTCCGTGTGGCCTTCGAGCAGCAGGCTCTTCCGACCCGGACGCTTCTCGCCGAGCCAGCCGATGACGTTGGGCCGGCCGGGCGCGACCTCCTGCACCTCCACCTCGAAGCCCTCGCGCCGGAGCCAGCCCTCGACGAAAGCGGCGACCCGGGCTTCGGTGGCCTCCAGGTCGCCGGGGCGGTAGACGCTGGGAATGCGGACGAGCGCACGAGTCAGCTCGACGACCTCGTCCGCGTCGATCTTGCGGAGGACCTGCGACAGCGCGGTCACAGCGGGAGCGGGGCGGCTATTCCAGCGGGAACGACAGGATGATCGCGTCGAGCCGGATCACGCGATGCTCTTCCCCGGCGATGTAGAAGTAGTGCCCCTCCACTTCCTCGGGGTTCTCCTCGAAGGCCACCACGGAACGGAGCGGCGGCATGTCCCGGAAGGCATTGGCCCCCTCGTCGAATCCGTCGCCGCGGCCCACCACCTCGCCGTAGCGGATCGGCGAGCCCTTCGGGCAGTGCACGCGCACATCGGCGGGCGGCTCGGCCATGAGCCGCACGAGAAGGTTGATGCCGTACACCTGGAACTGGATATCAGGCATGGGTCCCTCTGATGGTGGATTTCTTCGATACTACCACAAGCGCTGGATCGTGACCGGGGGCCCGGCGCGGATGCGGCAAGTGCTTGATCAGGCGCCGATTCCGGGAAGCGCCCCCTGCCCGTCGTGGCCCTCGATGCCCTCCAGCTTGCCCTCGAGCCGCCCGAGCCCGGAAGCCGCGTCGTCGTACTTGTTCCGGGCATTGGTCAGGTGCCGGCCCACCACGTCGAAGGCCTCCCGGAACTTGTCGAGATCCCCCCGTAGCCGGCCGAGCCGGGCCTGGATCTCCTGGGCATCCCGCTCGATCCGGAGGCCGCGCAGGCCCAGCACGATGACCCGCAGGTAGGCGTAGAAGGTGTTCGGCGAGACCGGCACCACCCGGCGCCCCAGGGCGTAGGCGGCGGGCGGCTCCTCCTCGCTGTCTTCCTTGACGATGATCTCGTAGTAGATGTTCTCGGCCGGGATGTACATCAGAGCGAAGTCGAAGGTGCCTTCGTCGGGCAGGATGTACTTCTTGGCGATCTCGTCCACCCGGTTCTTGACGTCCCGGAGAAACGCGCGGCGCAGGGCGGGACGCCGCTCCTCATCCGTCTCGTCCAGGATCCGGCGGAATCCCTCGAGCGGGAACTTGGCGTCCACCGGCACGAGCCGCTCGCCGAGGCGGATGGTCGCGTCCACGCGGTCCCCGGTCGCGAACGCGTGCTGGAGCGTGTACTGATCGCGCGGCAGCATCTGGGCCAGCAGGTTCTCCAGCAGCGTCTCGCCCACGCCCCCCCGGATCTTCGGGGACTTGAGGAGCTGCTCGAGACCCGCGATGTCGCGCCCCACGTCGAAGACGCGCTGGGTCACCTCGCCGAGCTTGCCGAGGCTGCCCTGCACCTCGCCCACCACCTGGCCCACGTGCTGGAGCTGCTGCTGGACCCCGCTGCCCACCTGCCCCATCTGCGCGGTCATCCGGCTCGCGAACTGGTGCAGCTCCTCCTTCACGGTGGCCAGCGTCTCGCTCCGGGCTTGATGGGCCTCGGTGCGCGCGGTGTGGATATCACGCTGCAGGAGCAGGAGCGCCTGGTCCGGCTGCTGGCGGGCCGCCTCGAGGGCGCCGAGCCGCGCCACCGCCCGCCACAGGGCGACCGCGGTGAGCCCGACCAGCAGCGCGAGCGCGACGACGACCACCCACAGCCACGCCGCGGTCATGCGCGGCTTCCCCTCCGGCCCCGCCAGTGGCGGCACACCGGCCGGAGCCGGCAGGGCGCGCACACCGCTTCGTCGCGCCGGTCGAGGCACTGGCCCGACATCCGCGTGTGGCAGAGCGAGAAGTCGTACTTCACCGGGTCGAGCGGATCGAGCAAGCGCAGCTTCGCGGTGATCTCCTCGGCCATCTTCCAGTTCCGGCTGCGGCGGCGCGTGAGCCCCACCGCGCGGGCCATGTTCTCGATGTGCGTGTCCACCGGGATCAGCAGCGCGGCCGGCGGGATGTCCGTCCAGAGGCCGAAGTCGGGTGGCTCCCGGCGGACCATCCAGCGCAGGAAGAGGTGCAGGCGCTTGCACGGCCCGCCGGTCGACGGCCGGGGGAACCAGTGCCGATAGCCGTAGGAGAGCCGGTTGCGCGGGAACACCGCGGAGAGATCCTGGCTGAGAAACTCGCCGACGAACCGCTCGAGGGCCGGGCCCACGTGCGGATCCTCCGCGGAGAAGCCGGCGCGGAAGCAGGCGCCGAGGGAGCCGTGACGGATCACGATGCGCTGGGTGGCGAGACAGAACGCGGCGAGATCGCGGGGGCGATTGAACCGGTAGCGGAAGCCCTCGAAGCGCGCGGCGTGCTTGGCCGGATCGAAGCCCAGGATGAAGCGCGCGGGCGAGTCGCCCATGCGGGCGAGGGTCCAGTCGATCCAGGGGCCGAACAGGTCCACCCGGCCATAGGCCATGCAGGCGGACAGCAGCGCGACCACCTCGCGGTCGGCCGGGTCGCCGTAGCGCATCGGGAAACGAATGGCGTCCAGGTCGGCACGGGCGGCCCAGTCGAACTCGCGGTAGAGCCGCTCGAGCGGCTCCTGGAGCCGGGGCGATGAACGCATCCGCCGCCGATTCTAGCACGGTCCCTTGTGGGGCCGGGGGGCCGCTGCTATCATCGCCGCACTCTCCGCGCGGAAAGGAAGCCCCGCCATGCTCAAGGTCGGGATCGTCGGGATGGGCGTCATCGGTCACCGCGTCGCGGAGGCGTTGACCCGCGGCATCCCGGGCACCGCGCTGGTGGGCGTCAGCGTGCGGAAGCCCGCCACCGCGGCCGCCTTCGCCGCGTTGCCGCTGGATACCCTCATCGAGCGCTCGGACCTGATCGTGGAGGCTGCCACCCAGGCCGCGCTCCGCGAGTTCGGCCCCGCGGTGCTCGCGGCGGGCAAGCACCTGATGGTCCTCTCGGTCGGCGCCCTGGTGGGCGTGCTCGACGACTGGGCGCGGCTGGCCGAGAAGCACGGCTGCCGCATTCTCATTCCGTCCGGCGCCATCGCCGGCCTCGACGGCGTCAAGGGCGCGCGCGAAGGCGCGATCACCGCCGTCACCATGGAGACCCGGAAACCGCCGCGCGGGCTCGCGGGCGCGCCCTACATCGAGCAGCAGGGCATCGATCTCGACGCGATCAAGACGGACACCTTGATCTTTGAGGGGTCGGCCGCCCTCGCGGTCAAGGCCTTCCCGGCCAACGTCAACGTGGTGGCCGCGCTGTCCCTCGCCGGCATCGGCCCCGAGCGCACGCGCATCAAGCTCTACGCCGTGCCCGGGCAGGTCCGGAACCAGCACCGCATCACGGTGGAGGGCGAGTTCGGCACCCTGCGTATCGAGGTCGAGAACGTGCCGTCGGAGAATCCGCGGACGGGGCGGCTCTCCTACCTGTCCGCGATCGCGATGCTGCGGGAGATGGGAGCCGCGGTCCAGGTCGGCAACTGAGTCTCCGGACTCAAGTCAACGTTCGGCCAGAGGAGGAAATCCATGCTGAAGGAGTTCAAGGAATTCGCGATCAAGGGCAATATGCTGGACCTCGCCGTCGGTATCATCATCGGCGCGGCGTTCGGGACCCTGATCACGTCGCTCGTGAACGACCTGCTGATGCCCCTGATCTCGGGCGTCATCGGCACCCCCGACTTCAGCAACCTCTTCCTCGTCCTGCGCAATCCGACCGGAGCCGCCTTCACGTCGGTCACCGCCGCCCGCGAGGCGGGCGCCGCGGTCCTGGCCTACGGGCTCTTCCTGAACGCGATCATCGCCTTCCTGATCGTGTCCCTCGCCCTCTTCTTCGTGGTCAAGGGGATGAATCGGCTGCGCCGGCAGGAGGCGGCCGTCCCGGCGCCGCCTCCCCCGCCCACCGCCGAGGTGCGCCTGCTGGGCGAGATCCGCGATCTCCTTCAGCGGCGGTGAGACGGGCCCCGCGGCTCGGCCCGGCCGGCGCGCTCGTGGCGCTGGCGGTGGTCGGGACGGGCTGCGAGTATTTCCGCGATACCCCGGAACAGGAGCTGGCCAACCGGCGGTGGCGCCAGTGCGCCGAGGGTCTGCGCGACGTCAAGCTCGACCGCGTGGACACCGACGGGCGCATCCGCTTCACGTACATCGCGCTGAACGAGCGCGACCGCGTGCTCCGGTGCCTCGAGGCAGCCGGATTGAACGGGCCGCGGCTTCCGGAGGCCGTCCCGGAAGCCACGGCGGGCAAATGAGGCTCGCCTGTCGGCTGCGCCTCGCTCTGCTATTCGAGCCCCTCCGCCTCCAGGTACCGCTCGGCCTCCAGGGCCGCCATGCAGCCGGTGCCGGCGGCGGTGACCGCCTGGCGGTAGGTGAAGTCCTGGACGTCGCCCGCCGCGAACACGCCCGGCACCGAGGTCTGGGTCGTCCCCGGCTTCACCTTGATGTACTCGTTCGGGTGCAGATCCATCTGCCCCTTGACCAGCGCGGTGTTGGGCTGATGGCCGATCGCCACGAAGAGGCCGTCCACCTGGGCGTCCGACCGGGTGCCGGTCTTGAGGTTCTTGAGCCGGACCGTGGTGACCTTGCCCGCCGCGGGGTCCAGCACGTCCTCCACCACCGTGTCCCAGAGGAAGGAGATCTTCGGGTTCTTGAAGGCGCGCTCCTGCATGATCTTGGAGCCGCGCAGGCTGTCGCGCCGGTGCACGACGTCGACCTTGCGGCCGAGGCGGGAGAGGTACAGCGCTTCCTCGAGAGCGGTGTCGCCGCCACCCACCACCATGATGCTCTGGTCCTTGAAGAAGAACCCGTCGCAGGTGGCGCAGGTGGAGACCCCGCGCCCCATGAGCGTGGTCTCGTTGGGCAGGCCCAGGAGCTTGGCGGAGGCCCCGGTGGCGATGATGACGGTGTGCGCCTCCATGGTGACGTCCCCGCCGGTGACCTTGAAGGGCCGGCGGCTAAAATCCACCGCGGTCACGTCGTCGGCGATCATCTCGGTGCCGAAGCGCTCGGCCTGCTTCTGGAAGGTTTCCATCAGGGGCGGCCCGTCGATGCCCTCGACGAACCCCGGATAGTTCTCGACGAGGGTGGTCAGCATGAGCTGCCCTCCGGGCTGGATCCCGGTGAACATCACCGGGGACAGGTTGGCCCGGGCCGCGTAGATGGCCGCGGTGTAGCCGGCCGGTCCCGATCCGATGATGATGACCTTGCGTGTCGTGGCCACGTCGTCCTCCTCGTTCGTCTCTCGCCTCGTTAGGATGCGCGGAACGGACTACCGGATGCGGAGAATCGCCCGGAGCTCCGCCAGGTCCCGGATCTCGAAGTCGGGCGGCTTCATGTCGGCGGGGAGGCGGGCGGCCTGCCGGTTGATCCACGCGGTCGGCATGCCCACCGCCCGGGCGCCGATCACGTCGATGTCGGCCCGGTCCCCCACGAACAGGGCCTCGGCCGGGCGCAACGACTTCATCCGGCCGAGCGCGGTCTCGAAGATGACCGGCTTGGGCTTGCGCCAGCCGACTTCGTCCGAGATGACGATGGTCTCGAAGAGGTGGGCGATACCCTCCCGCTCGAGAATCGCTAGACAGGTCGGCGAGTAGTCGAAGTTCGACACCACCGCGAGCCGGTACCGCTCCCGGAGGCGCTCGAGCAGGGGGGCGTGGTGGCCGGGGCACTCGACCACCTTGGACAGCTCCCGCATATGGGTGGTGAGCAGCAGATCGCGCGCTTCCGCGGACGGCTCGAGCCCGAGGCGTCCGAACAGCATGCCGAAGCGCTCCGGAGCGCCGACCTCGCGATGGGCCTCGCTCCGGATGCGCTCGGCCTCCTGCCAGCTCCAGAATAGCGCCTCCACGAAGGCGGGCAGCTCCACCTGCGGGGCGAACGGCCGGAACGCGGCGTGCAGGTGCCCGGCGGTGCTCCGGATCTTGCGGCCGTTGACCTGGACTTCGGGCAGGCGCTCCCGGTGGAAGAGCACCAGCGTGTCGAAGAGATCGAAGAGGACGGCCTGGTACGTCACGGGAGCGGCTTCCGCTTGGCGTAGCCCTCGTCCATGCCGTGCCAGAACCGCACCGCGTCCTCCCCGAGCTTCCAGCAGAGATTCACCACTTGCCCGCCGAGCTCGGCGGGCCCGCGCCCGGGAAAATCCACCAGGCCCATCTCGAGATCCTTGACGACGCCGCCCAGGTCGAGCAGCTGCTGCAGGATCTGGCGCACCTCGATGCCCAGGCCGTCCAGGCGCTCCGCGCGCGCTTTCCATTCCATGGAGTCGATCCGCTCGCCGCCGGAGGCGGCCACCCGCGCTCGATCCTCCTGTAGCCGCTCCTGCAGCGCCAGCGCCTGGCCATGGCGCTCCACCGCGGCCTCGATCAGCTCGGTGAGCCGCGGGATCAGCCGGTTGACCTCGTCCGGGGTGAAGAGGCGCTCGCTCACGGGGCCTCCACGAAGACCGCGTGCACTTCCTTGGGCCCGTGCACGCCGCGGGTCAGGGTGAGCTCGATGTCCGCGGTCCGGGACGGCCCGGTGATGAAGTTGATCATCGCGCCCGACATCGCGCGGTCGGGATCGACATGGAGCGCCTCCAGCATCACCCCCACCTGCTCGAGGGTCTCCACCAGCCGGTCGCGACCGAACACCGCCACGTGGACGTCGGGCAGCAGGGACGTCGAGCCCGGCCGGCCGGATCCCGAGAGCAGGATCAGGGTCCCGGTCTCGGCCAGCACGAAGTCGGCTCCGGTGACGCCGAGCTGGGCGCCCGCGGCCTGGGCCCGATGGCGCAGCCGGGCGGCCTCGTCCTCCTCCCCCGCCCGGGCCGCGACGACCTCCAGGCCGTCGCGGATCAGCGCGGGTGCCGCGTCGAAGCCGAGCGCGGCCGGGTCCCACGTGACTGCGCGAAGGGCGCCGCGCTCCCGGGCGATGGCGCCGATGACGGCGGGGACCGCGTCGAGGCTCGGCACGCGATGGAAGACCCCCGAGACGCGCTCGAACTCGATCCGGAACCGCTCGAGCGCCGCCGGCCAGCGCTCGGCCAGCTCGCGGCGCACCGTCTCCGCGGCGGTCGCGGGGTCGGCGGGCCGCGGCGCGGGCGAGGCTCCGAAGAGACCCGGGGTCTTCGAGACCTCGCGGCGGATCCGCTCGAGAAACTCGGCGCGGCCGGTCACCTTAGCTCCTCCCACCGCTCCCGGAACGTCCGGGCGGCCACCGGCGGCAGATCGCGGGTCCGCGTCCACTTCCCGAAGACCAGCGGCAGGGCCCGCAGCCGGCCCTCGCGGACGAACGGCTTCTGCAGCCACCGGGCGGCCGCGGCGGAGAGCCGGAAGGCGGCCGGCGAGCGGAGCAGGCGCCCCAAGGTCTTGAAGGCCACCCGCTCGGTCCACGGCGCGATCTTCTCCCGGTCGAGGTGCTCGCGCAGCTCGACCAGCATCCGCGGGATGTCGATGCGCACCGGGCAGACGTCCTTGCACGCTCCGCAGAGCGACGAGGCGTGCGCCAGATCGCGCACCGATTCATTGCCCTTGAGCATGGCGGTGAGGAGGATGCCGATGGGCCCCGGATACGTGTAGCCGTAGGCGTGCCCGCCGATCTGGCGATAGACCGGACACACGTTGAGGCAGGCTCCGCACCGGAGGCAGTAGAGCGCCTCCCGGAGCGTCGAGGCGATCTGGCGCGAGCGGCCGTTGTCGAGCAAGATCAGGTGGAACTCCTCCGGCCCTTCCAGCTCCCCCGCCCGCCGCGGTCCCCGCACCAGCGTCGTATACGAGGACAGCTTCTGTCCCGTCGCGCTCCGGGCCAGGATGGCCAGGAACACCACGAGGTCGCTCATCGACGGGATCACCTTCTCGACGCCCATCAGGGCCACGTGGATGCGCGGCAGCGAGGTCACCATCCGGCCATTGCCCTCGTTGGTGACGAGCACCACGGTGCCGGTGTCCGCCACCGCGAAGTTGGCCCCGGTGATGCCCATGTCGGCCTGCAGGAACTTCTCGCGCAGGGCCCGGCGCGCCACCGCGGTGAGGACTTCCGGATCGGCAGGAAACTCCCCACCGAGCTCCCGCGAGAACAGCTCGGCCACCTGCCCCTTGGTCTTGTGGATGGCGGGAGCGATGATGTGCGACGGCTTCTCGCGGGCGAGCTGGATGATGTACTCGCCCAGATCGGTCTCCACCGGAACGACGCCCGCGTGCTCGAGCGCCTCGTTGAGATCGATCTCCTCGGTGGCCATCGATTTGGACTTCACCGCCATCCGCACCCCGCGGTCCCGGCAGATGCGCAGGACCATCTCGCGCGCCTCTTCCGCGGTGGTGGCCCAGTGCACGTGGCCGCCCAGCCGCTCGACGTTGTCGGCGAGGCGCTCCAGGTGGACGTGGAGGTGCTGGAGCGTGGCCTCCTTGATGGCGCGCGCCCGGTCTCGCAGCGCCTCGCCCTGCGGGAATCCGGCGAACGCCTCCTTGCGGAGGTCGATGAACTTGGTGGTGGCGATCGTGAGCGCTTCCTGAAGGAACGCATCCTTCAAGGCCGCACCCGCCCGTTGGGGAAACGGCGTCCGCAGCGCGGCGTCGCTCACCCCTCGACCTCCCCGGCCAGCACCTGGGCCAGGTGCACCGCCTTCACCGTGGACCCGCGACGGGTGAGCCCGCCCCCCATCTGCATGAGGCAGCCCGCGTCGCACGCCACCAGGCAGCGCGCGCCGGTGGACTCCACGTTGGCCAGCTTCTTGTCGAGGATGGACGTCGACACCTCCGGGAGCCGCACCGAGAAGGAGCCGCCGAAGCCGCAGCACTCGTCCGCGCCCGGCAGCTCGACCAGCTCGACGCCCGCGACGCCGCGCAGCAGCGTGCGCGGGGAGGCGGACTCGCCCAGCCCCCGCAGGAGATGGCAGGAGTCGTGGTAGGTCACCTTGCCCTCGAACGACGACTCGATCTTGGCGATTCCGAGCACCTCGACGATGAACTGCGACAGCTCGCGCGTGCGCCGGGCCAGCGACTCCGCGACGGCGTGCAGCGCCGGATCGTGCTTGAGCAGGCCCGGGTACTCGATCTTCACCATCCAGGCGCAGGAGCCCGACGGCACCACCACGTGCTCCGCGCGCTCGAAGAGCTTCACGGTGCGCGCCGCCACCCGGGCCGCGTCGTGATGATAGCCCGAGTTGAAGAGCGGCAGGCCGCAGCAGGTCTGGCCCTCGGGAAAGTCCACCTCGACGCCGAGCCGCCGCAGGAGACGCACCATCGCGACCCCGACCTCGGGGAAAAACACGTCACCCAGGCAGGTGATCATCAGCGAGGCGCGGACCGCGGCCGCCATGAACCCTCTAGCCCGCGCTATTCACGAATGCGTGTCCCGCGTCCGGCCCGCCCCCTCCACCAGCCCCCTCACCCGGCCCCTCTCCCCCTCCGGGGGCGAGGGGATCGAAACGGCCCCCTCTCCCTCGGCGAGGGAGAGGGTCGGGGTGAGGGTGGCGCCCGTGTTCACGCATAGTCCGGGCTAGCGCTTCAAGTGACCTGGAGGCGGCGCCACGATCACCAGCACCAGGAGCAGATCGCCGGAGTCGTTGACGAGCCCGTGCTCGACGCCCGCCTCCGCCACCACCGCCTCACCGGCCGCGAGCCGCTCCTCGGAGCCATCCACCGAGAAGCGCCCGGCGCCTTCCAGCACGTAGTAGATCTTGTCCTCGCCGTCGTGGCGGTGGGGCGCCTGCGACTGGCCCGGCGCCACGCAGTAGAGATCGAGCTGGGTGCGGGCGGTGGTGGAGAGGCCGATCTTGGCCATCTTGTCCGCCGCGACCTTCACGTGATCCCGCACGCGAATTTTCATCGCTCCTCCAGCGCCCGGGCCAGGAGCGTCACCGGGTGCGCGACCTCCACGGACAGCCCCGCCGCCTGGCAGTGCTGGCGAATCTGCATGAGACAGCCCGGATTGCCCGCGGTCACGATTCGCGCCCCCGTCTCCCGGATGCGGGCCGCCTTGAGGCGGCCCAGCTCGCCGGCCATGGCGGGCTCGAGCAGATTGTAGACCCCCGCGCTGCCGCAGCAGAGCTCGGAGTCCGGCAGGTCCACCAGGGTCAGGCCGGGGATCCGGCGGAGCAGCTCGCGGGGCTGCGCGCGGATCTTCTGGCCATGGGCGAGATGGCAGGCGTCGTGATACGTCACCGTCTCGTGGAGCGGGCGGAGCGGCAGCTCGCAGCCGGCCAGCACCTCCGAGACGTCGCGCACGCGCTCGGAGAAGAGCCGGGCCTCCTCGTCGGGCAGCCAGTGGGCGTACTCCTTGAGCGCCGAGCCGCATCCGGCCGCGTTCACCACCACCAGATCCACGTCCGCGAAGGCGGGCATCAGGCGACGGGCCATCGCGCGGAACTCGTCGATCCGTCCGGAGTGCAGGTGCAGGGCGCCGCAGCACTCCTGGCCCCGCGGCACCACGACGTCGTAGCCCGCCGCGGCGAGCAGCCGCGTGGTGTCGGCATTGACGTCGGGGTAGAAGAAGCGCTGCGCGCAGCCGAGCAAGACGCCGGCGCGGCCGCGCTTCGGGCCGCGCGCCGGGATCAGCTCGGGCAGCCGCGGCGGGGCGGCGGGCAGCCGCGGCAGCAGCGCTTCCATCGCCTGGAGCTTCCTGAACGGGGCCAGCAGGCCGAGCCCTCGCACGAGCCTCTGCGCGCCGGACCACTGGTAGATTCGCAGCGCGTGCAGCATCGGGCCGAGGCGGCCGGGATGAGGGAAGACGTCCAAGATGAAGCGGAGCAAGGTCCCGTCACGCGTGGGCGCGCTCACCCCGCGGCGATCGAGCTGGCCCCGCGTCGCCTCCAGCAGCCGCCCGAAGGGCACGCCGGAGGGACAGGCCGTTTCGCAAGCCCGGCAGCCGAGGCAGAGGTCGAGATGCCGCGCCATGGTCGGGGTGAGCCCGATCCGATCCTCGGCCGCCGCGCGCATGAGATAGACGCGGCCGCGGGGCGAATCCATTTCCTCGCCGAGCACGCGATACGTGGGGCACTGCGGCAGGCAGATCCCGCAATGCACGCAGGCCCGGAGGCCATCCATGGACGGCGGATCCTGGGCATCGAATGCCCCCAGACCCGCGTGGGCTGCCACCGGCCCTGAGCGCGGCTGGCTCATAGCCCCCCGACGAAGCGGCCTGGGTTCAGCAGGCCATCCGGGTCGAACTCGGACTTGAGGCGCTTCATGATAGCCAATGTTTCTAATTCGATATAACCCCAGACATCACACTCACGCTTAAGCTCAACCGGAGCCCGCTCGACCACCAGGCTGCCGCCCTCGGCCTCGAGCGCCTGTCGGAGCGGCCGCACCAGATCACGGGCCAGCCGCCCGGCATCGGGACCTTCCCGGACCGCGACCTGCAGGACGCCGTGCCCCGGTTGCGCGACCACCGCCGCCTCGGCCCCGGCCCGCGTGGCGGCCGCCTGCGCCTCTCCCACCCAGTCCAGCAGGCGGCGCGGCTCACCGGCGGCCCGGAGGACGATCGGCCCGTCCAGTGCCTCGCCCAGGCCGGCCCACGCGGTGTCGGCGAGCGGCTCGCTGCGCCCCCCATGCTCGCCCGCGAGCCGCCCCAACGCCTGGCCCTGGTGCTCCACCGCGTCGGCCGCGCTGCCGATGGACAGCAGCAGCGCGATCGGATCGACGGTGAGGCCGGTGCGGCGCAGGGCCGCGGCGTCGAGCAGGGCCGCGCGATCGGGCTGGAGCGGCGAGTCGAGGAGCGCGGCGAGGAAAGCCGCAGCCGCCTCCCGGGAGGGAAAGCCCAGCCGCCAGGAGCGGGACGCGGGCGGTATCGGCTGCAGGCGCAGGGTGGCCTCCACGAGCACGCCGAGCGTGCCGAGCGAGCCGACCAGGAGCTTCGGGACGTCGTAGCCCGTCACCGACTTCACGACCTTGGCGCCGCCCCACGTCAGCGTGCCATCGGCCTGGACGAAGCGCGCGCCCAGCAGGAGGTCGCGCCCGGTGCCGTAGCGGAAGCGGAGTGGGCCGCTGGCGTGCGTGGCCAGCACGCCGCCGACGCTGCGCGCACCCCCGCCCGGCGGATCGAGCGTCAGCATCTGACGGTGCGGGCCAAAATGCGCGGCGAGGGCGGCGAGGGTCGCGCCCGCTTCCACCGTGGCCACCATGTCCTCCGGCACGTACTCCCGGACCGCCCCGAGCCGGCTCAGCTCGCGCACCACGTCGAGCCGGCGGGGCGGATTGCCGAGCGCGAGGCTCGTGCCGGCGCCGCGGGGCCCCACCGCGAGCCGCTCCGCCGCGCACCGGGCGACGACGCGGCTCACCTCTTCGATGCTCCCGGGGCGCACCACCGCGGCCGGGACCATGCCATCCACTGCATGGGCCGCGAGGTCGGGCGCCGCCACGAGGCATTGCTCGTGCCCGACGACGTCGGCCAGCGCCTCGTGGATCGCCAGCGCGGAGACCGCCACGCTCAGATCCAGGTGCCGGCGGGCAGCGGGCGCGCCGCGGGCCGGAACCCCTCGCCGCAGGCCGGATGCGAGGGCAGCAGCTTGCCGGGATTCATGATGGAGTCGGGATCGAACACGCGCCGCAGCCGCGCCATGAAGCCGAGATCCGCGTCGGCGAACTGCATCGGCAAGCTCGCGCGCTTGTCGAGCCCCACCCCGTGCTCGCCGGTCACGCTGCCGCCCAGGCGCAGGCACGCGCCCAGCAGCTCCTCGTTCGCCTGCTTGGCGCGCTCGAGCTCGCCGGGAACCCGGTCGTCGTAGCAGATCAGCGGGTGGAGATTGCCGTCGCCCGCGTGGAACACGTTGGCGATGACGAGGCGATGCCGGGCCCCGATGGCCGCCACCTCCTTCATGATCTGGGGCAGCTTCGACCGCGGGACGACCGCGTCCTGGAGGAGCCAGTTCGGGGTGAGACGGCCGAAGACGCCCGCCGCCTCCTTGCGCCCCTTCCAGAGCAGCGCCCGCTCCGCCTCGCTCTGCGCCACGCGGATCTCGAGCGCCAGGTGCTCGCGGCAGATGGCCTCGATCGGGCCGGACTGCGCCTCGATCTCCGCGGTGGGGCCGTCCAGCTCGATCAGCAGCACCGCCCCCGCGCCCTTGGGATAGCCCGCGCCGATACCCTCCTCGATGGCCCGGATCACGACCTCGTCGAGCATCTCGAGCGCGGCCGGGACGATACCGGCCCGGATGATGGCGGACACGGTCTCCGACGCGTCCTCGATGGTCGGGAAGGAGGCCAGGATCGTCTTCACGCCTTCCGGCAGGTGGGTGAGCCGCACGATCACGCCGGTGACCAGTCCCAGGGTCCCCTCCGACCCCACCATGACGCCGGTGAGGTCATAGCCCGGCCGCTCGTGGGCCTTGCCGCCGAGCCGGACCAGCTCACCGGCCCCGGTGACGACCTCCAACCCGAGGATATGGTTCACGGTGATCCCGTACTTGAGGCAGTGCGGGCCCCCCGCGTTGGTCGCCGCGTTGCCCCCGATCGAAGAGACCATCTGGCTGGAGGGGTCCGGGGCGAAGAAGTAGCCCCGGTCGCGAGTGGCCTGGCTCAGCCACAGATTGATGAGGCCCGGCTGCACGGTGGCGCAGCGGTTCGGGAAGTCCAGCTCCAGGATGCGGGTCATCCGGGTCATCGCGACCATGACCCCGCCTTCGGGCGCCATCGCCCCCCCGATGAGGCCGGTGCCCGATCCGCGCGGCACGATCGGCACGCGCTCGCGCCGGCAGAGGCGGACGATCGCCGCCACCTGCTCCGCCGACTCGGGCAGCGTGACCGCGTCCGGCGCCCCCTTGTAGAAGGTGTGCATGTCGCACTCATAGGTGAGCCGGCCTTCGAGGGAGACGACCAGCCCGGCGGGACCGACGATGTCCTCGAGCGCGCGAAGGATCTGGGGACCGAGAGCCATGCGGGAGCCTCAGGCCGAGAAAATAGCACCGGCCCCCCGAAGGAGGCCGGCGATTCGCAGCAGGGTCACGGGCGGATGCCTCGCTGGGTGCGAGGGCTCAGCCGATCTTCCAGGTGTCGCCCGACATGAGCAGCTTGGCGATATCGCCGGGGCCCCGCTCGGATACCGCCTTCTGCTCCTGCTGGACGAGGATCTCCTCGTAGGTGGTGTCGCCGGGCTTGCTGGCGAGCACCCCGAGAGGGATCGGATAGTCGGGCGCCCAGAGCTGGGCCAGCACCAAGGCGGTGCCCCCGTCGGTCTCGTCGTGGACCCACAGCGCGCTCTCCGGCACGTCCTTCACGTGCACCACCTTCGGCTTGACGCCCTCGAGCACGAGGCCGCGCCGATCGTCGAGCGGGCCGAACAGAAGCGGCTTGCCGTGCTCGAGACGGAGCTCGTGGAGAACCTTGGACTCACGATCGTAGAGCACGC
The DNA here is from genome assembly GCA_040902305.1 of Candidatus Rokuibacteriota bacterium. Classification (GTDB taxonomy): domain Bacteria; phylum Methylomirabilota; class Methylomirabilia; order Rokubacteriales; family CSP1-6; genus CAMLFJ01. The sequence goes on from JBBDXN010000155.1 coordinate 20,365, forward strand.
CCCAGGCCATGTCGTTGTACACGTTGCAGTTCTGGAGGATCTCGACGAAGGCGGCGCCCTTGTGGGCGGACGCGCGCTTGAGCGTCTCCTCCATGTGGCCGATGCTGCGGTCCACCGTCCGGGCGACGAAGGTGGCGCCGGCGGCGAGCGCGAACGCGCAGGGGCTCACCGGCCGGTCCGCCGACCCCGCCGGGGTGGACTTGGTCACCTTGCCCAGCTCGCTGGTCGGGGAGTACTGGCCCTTGGTGAGGCCGTAGATGCGGTTGTTGAAGAGCAGGATCGTCACGTCCACGTTGCGCCGGAGCACGTGCAGCAAGTGATTGCCGCCGATGCTGAGCCCGTCCCCGTCACCGGTGATGACGAACACCTTCAGCTCGGGCCGCGCCAGCTTGAGTCCGGTGGCGAGAGCGGGCGCGCGCCCGTGGATCGTGTGGAACCCATAGGTGTTCATGTAGTACGGGAACCGGCTCGAGCAGCCGATGCCCGAGATGAACACGATGTCCTCTCTCGGAATGCCGAGGTCGGGCATCATCTTCTGCACCGCGCTCAGGATCGCGTAATCCCCGCAGCCGGGGCACCAGCGCACGTCCTGGTCCGACTCGAAATCCTTCTTCGTGTACTTCGGGGTCGCTCCGGGCACTCCCGTGACGGAACTCACCGCGTTGCCTCCAAGAGTTGATTGATGGCCTCGTAGATTTCTTGGCTCGCCAACGGCAGCCCGCGCACGCGGTTGAAGCCCACCGCGTCGACGAGGTACTCCGCCCTCAGGATCCGCACCAGCTGCCCGCTGTTGATCTCCGGCACCAGCACCCGCCGGTACTGGCGGAGGATATACCCGAGGTCGGGGGGCAGCGGGTTGAGATGCCGCAGATGCACCGCGGAGACCGCCTTGCCATCGGTCTGCGCCTCCTCGACCGCGGCGGTGATCGCGCCGTACGTTCCGCCCCAGCCCACCACCAGCACGTCGCCCTCCGGCGGGCCGTTGATCGTGGTGGGCGGGATCTCCTGGGCCACCCGCCGCACCTTCTCCGCGCGCGTGCGCACCATGTGGTCGTGGTTCTCCGGGTCGTACGAGATATTGCCGGTCACGTCCTGTTTCTCGATGCCGCCGATCCGGTGCTCGAGGCCGGGCGTTCCCGGGCGGACCCACGGGCGCGCCAGTGTCGCCGGGTCGCGCAGATAGGGGAAGAACCCCTCGGCTTCGGTGCGGAAGCCGACGACGATCTCGGGCAGCGCCTTCAGATCGGGGATCAGCCACGGCTCCGAGCCGTTGGCCAGATAGCCGTCCGAGAGCACCATCACCGGCACCATGTACTTGATGGCCAGCCGCACCGCCTCGTAGGCGATGTAGAAGCAGTCCCCCGGCGTCGCGGGCGCGATGACCACGACGGGCGACTCGCTGTTGCGCCCGTAGAGCGCCTGCATCAGATCGGCCTGCTCGGTCTTGGTGGGCAGGCCGGTGCTCGGCCCCCCGCGCTGGATGTCGAAGATGACGAGCGGCAGCTCCGCGGTGACCGCGAGCCCGATGGCCTCGCCCTTGAGCGCGATGCCCGGACCGCTGGAGGCGGTGACCCCGATGCAGCCGCCGAAGGAGGCGCCGATCGCCGCGGTGGCCGCCGCGATCTCGTCCTCGGCCTGGAAGGTGCGGACCCGGAAGCGCTTGTGCAACGCCAGCTCGTGCAGGATGTCGCTCGCGGGCGTGATCGGATACGCGCCGAACACCACCGGGATCTTCGTGCGCTCGGCGGCGGCGAGCAGCCCCCAGGCCAGCGCGCGGTTGCCGGTCATGCTGCGGTAGACGCCCGGCGGCATCTCGGCCGCCTCGACGCCGTAGTGCTCGGCGAACATCTCCGCGGTCTCGCCGAAGGCGTGGCCCGCCTTGAGGGCGCGGATATTGGCCTCGACGAACTCGGGCCGCTTGGCGAAGCGCTTCTTGATCGCGTCCAGGGTCGGGTCGAGCGGCCGCGTGTACACCCACGACACGAGACCGAGCGCGAAGAAGTTCTTGCAGCGGTCCTTCTCCTTCGCGTTCAGCGGCATGTCCTCGAGCGCCTTCTTGGTGAGCCCCTCCATGTCGACCTGGTGCAGGCGGTACTTCTCGCCCAGCGTCGGGTCATCGAGCGGGTTGCTGGCGTAGGCTGCCTTGTCGAGGTTCCGCTTGTCGAACGCGGAGGGGTTCACGATCAGGATGCCGCCCGGCTTGAGATCGGCCAGGTGCACCTTGAAGGCGGCCGGGTTCATCACGACCAGCGCGTCGAGCTGATCCCCCGGCGTGTAGACGCGCTGGCTACCGAACTGGAGCTGGAAGCTCGACACCCCGAACAGGGTGCCCGCGGGGGCGCGGATCTCGGCCGGGAAGTTGGGGAGCGTGGAAATGTCGTTGCCGGCCCACGCCGCCTCGCTCGTGAACTGCTCACCCGTCACCTGCATCCCATCGCCGGAGTCTCCCGCGAAGCGGATCACGGCGCGCGTGAGCGTGCGGCGGGGCTTCTGCGCCGCCGGTGTCGTGGTGACGCTCTCACTCATCGGTCGATGTCCTTTCCGTCCAGGGGCGTGCCCCTGTCAACGGTAGATTCCAGGCGGAGAGGCTTGGCTCTGGCCATTCTTGGGACCACGATCAGGGCGTGACGGTCCAAGGCCATGCTACCCAAACGTCTGAATAGAAGCAAGGTTGACTTCGGTCGGACCGCCAGACCAGTCCCGCTCGGGAGACCCCGCGCGCTCCCTAGAGCTCGAGCAGCTCCATCTTCGGCGACCGGGTGAGGTTCCGGCACCCGCCGGGCTCCACCAGGACCATGTCCTCGATGCGCACGGCCCCCTTCCCCGGGTAGTAGAGCCCGGGTTCCACGGTGACGACCTGCCCGGTCTTGAGCTCGTAGTCCAGCCGGCTGATCCGCGGCAGCTCGTGGATGTCCAGCCCGACCCCGTGGCCGGTACCGTGGAAGAAGCCCTGGTTGCGGCCGTTGACCACGCCGGTCAGGTAGCCCCGGCCCTCGAGCGTCCGGTTCACCTCGGTATGGACCGCGCCGCCGGAGGCGCCATCCCGGATCAGCTCGATGCCGCGAAGCTGACTGGCCAGGACTGCGTCGTAGAGCCGCCGCAGCTCGTCCGGGGCCTTGCCCTTGACCACGGTGCGGGTCATATCGGCGTAGTACCGGCTCCGGGACGAGCGGGGGAAGATGTCGAAGATGATGCCCTGGTTGGGCCGGATCGGCCCCGCGCCCTGGTTGTGCGGGTCCACCCCCTGCTCGCCGCAGGCGATGATGGTGTGCTCGGCGATGCAGTCGTTCTCCATCAGGGAGACGTTGACCGTCTTCTTGAGGTCCTCCGACGTGAGTGCGCGGCCCCGGTAGTGCACCTCGTCCCCGCGGACCGCGCTCTCGCGCAGCACCTGGAGCGCGGCCTCCAGCGCGGTCTCGGTGTGGCGCTGGGCCTCCTCGATGGCCGCCACCTCCTCGGCGGTCTTCACGACCCGCTCGGGCAGGAACGGGCTCGGCCGCGGGGTGACGGTGATCCCCCGCTCGCGCAGCCGATCGGCCAGCTCGAGCGGGAAGTCGCCCGGCACCTCGACCGCCTTGACGCCGTGGTCCTCGAGCAGCAGGCTCACGGTGTCGGTGAGCTTGGGCTGGGGCCAGCGCTGGCGGGCCTTGCCATCCCAGGCCGACAGCGAGAGTACCTCGTCCACGCGCGCCTGGGCGCGGGCCCGGTCCACCTCCAGGTCGGACATGAGCAGGATCTTCCGCCCGTTCACCTGCAGGAAGACGAAGGGGTCCGGCGCGAGAAAGCGGCAAGCGTAGTAGAGGTTCGAGTCGGCCTCGCTGGCCGCGATGATCAGGGACGCGGGGGAATCGGTCATGCCACGCTCCTTTCGCGCCCTCACGGTATCACGAGGGCGCGTCGACCGGCTTCTGGAGCTGCGCGATGAACCGCGCGACCACCGGGGTGAGTCGCCGGCCGCGACGGTGAATGATCCCGATGGGCCGCACCAATCCGGGCAGCGCGAGCGGCGTGACCGCGAGGGTGCGCATCCCCGACTCGTTCAGCACGGTGGGGCGAGGGAGGATGCTGATGCCGGCGTTGATCCCGATGGCCTGCTTGATGGTCTCCACGTTGTCGAACTCCATGACCACCTCGACCTTGACGTCGTGCTGCTTGAGCGCGCGATCGATGGCCTTGCGCACCGCGAGGTCCCGGTCGAAGGCCACGAACTTCTCGCCCTGCAGGTCCCCGGGGGCCACCGAGCGCCGGCGGGCCAGGCGATGAGCCGGATGCGCCACCAGCACCATGGGCTCGGCGCGTAGCGGCAGCACGGTGAGGGCGCGGGTGGCCACGGGGTAGGACAGGATCCCGAGGTCGGCCTCGTCGTTGAGGACGGCCTCCACCACCTTGTGAGGATGCAGGCACTCCAGCAGGACGCGGGCCTGCGGGTAGTCCGACATGAAGGGCTGCATGTGGCGGCTCATGTCGTGAAGACCGACCGAGTAGATGGCGGCAACCCGCACCGTGCCTTCGACGCGCTCGCGCGCCGCCGCCAGGTCCGCGCGCGCCTTCTCGAAGCCCTGGAGGAGCGCGCGGCAGGCCTCGTAGAAGGCCTGGCCCTGCTCGGTGGGCAGGAGCGGCCGGCGCGAGCGGTCGAGCAGGGCCGCGTCCAGCTCGGCCTCGAGCTGCTGGATGGCCTGGCTCGCCGCCGACTGGGACACCGCGTTGGCGGCCGCGCCGCGCGAGAAGCTCCGGAGGCGGACCACGTCGCAGTAGAGCTTGAGCGTGTCGAGGTTCACGCCCGCCACTCTAACAGTATTAGCATCTCTAATGCCGTGTTTTTTCATTTCGCCCTTGGCTAATGCTTCCGTTCCGTGTAGTCTCCACGGAACGACGTGGGCGGTGCGATCTCACCGCTCGGGACTCCCGACGCGGGGTGGAGAGAGAAGACGGTGACGGACGAGAACGGGATGTCGGCGGTGAGGAATCCGGGGCTGCCCCCGGCGCAGGGCCTCTACGACCCGGCGCACGAGCACGACGCCTGCGGGGTCGGCTTCGTGGTGGACATCAAGGGGCGCAGGTCCCACGCGATCGTCGACCAGGCCCTCACGGTGCTCAAGAACCTCCTGCACCGCGGCGCCTGCGGCTGCGAGGTCAATACCGGCGACGGCGCGGGCATCCTCATCCAGATGCCGCATGCCTTCCTCGATCGGGAGTGCGCGGCGCTGGGCATCGCCCTCCCCGGCTCAGGTCATTACGGGGCGGGCCTGGTCTTCCTGCCCCGCGACCCCGCCGACCGCGCCGCGTGCCGGACGATCCTCGAGGGCGTCGCGCGCGAGGAGGGCCAGGAGCCCCTCGGCTGGCGCCCGGTTCCGACCGACGCCTCGCCGATCGGCCCCACCGCCCGCTCGGTCGAGCCGGTGTTCGAGCAGATCTTCATCGGCCGGGGAGCCGGCGTGCCCGACCGGGCCGCCTTCGAGCGCAAGCTCTACGTCATCCGCAAGCGGGCCGAGCACGCGGTGCGGAACAGCGGGCTGCGGGAGCAGAAATACTTCTATCTCCCGAGCCTCTCCGCCAACACCCTCATCTACAAAGGGATGCTCTCGGCGGACCAGATCGAGGGCATGTTCCCCGACGTCACGGACCCGCTGGTGGAGTCGGCCCTGGCCCTCGTGCACCAGCGGTTCTCCACCAACACCTTCCCGTCGTGGCCCCTCGCCCACCCGTATCGCTTCATCGCCCACAACGGCGAGATCAATACGCTCCGGGGCAACATCAACTGGATGCGGGCGCGCGAGGCGCTCTGCCATTCTCAGCTCCTCGGCGACGACCTCCGGAAGATCGTGCCGATCGTGGTGGAGGGCGGCAGCGACTCCGCGGTCTTCGACAACGTGCTCGAGTTCCTGGTGATGGCGGGCCGCCCCCTGCCCCTGGCCGTGCTCATGATGATCCCGGAGGCCTGGAGCGGGCACGAGTCCATGAGCGAGGAGCGCAAGGCGTTCTACGAGTACCACGGCTGCCTGATGGAGCCGTGGGACGGGCCGGCTTCCATCGCCTTCACCGACGGCACCGTGATCGGCGCGGTGCTCGACCGCAACGGCCTGCGCCCGTCGCGCTACTACGTCACCAAGGACGGCATGGTGGTGATGGCCTCCGAGGTCGGCGTGCTCGACATCCCGCCCGAGCGCGTGCTCTTGAAGGAGCGGCTCCACCCGGGCCGCGTCTTCCTGGTCGACACCGCCCAGGGCCGGATCATCGACGACGCGGAGCTCAAGCGCACCTACGCCGCCGAGCATCCCTACGGGGAATGGCTCAAGGCGTATCTCACGCCGGTCGAGAGCCTGCCCGAGCCGCCCCACGTGCCGGAGCCGGACCACCAGACGGTGCTGGCGCGGCAGCAGGTCTTCGGCTACACCCAGGAGGATCTGCGCCTGCTCCTGGGCCCCATGGCCACCGCGGGCGAGGAGCCGGTGGGCTCGATGGGGACGGACACCTCCCTGGCTGTGCTCTCGGACCGGCCCCGCCTGCTCTACGACTACTTCAAGCAGCTCTTCGCCCAGGTGACCAATCCCCCGCTCGACGGCATCCGCGAGGAGCTGGTCACCCAGATCGCCACCAGCATCGGCCCCGAAGGCAATCTGCTCGAGCCGGTGCCCGAAGCGTGCCGGCAGATCAAGCTCAAGACCCCCATCCTGACCAACGACGAGCTGGCGCGTATCCGTCACGTGACCCTGCCCGGGTTCAAGGCCGCCACCGTGTCCATGCTGTTCCCGGCCGCGGAGGGCCGCCCGGGCCTGGAGCGGGCGATGGACGAGCTGTGCGCGCAGGTCAGCCGCGCGGTCGCGGAGGGCTACACGTTCCTGATCCTCTCCGATCGCGGGGTGGACGCGGCCCACGCTCCGATCCCCGCGCTCCTGGCCACCTCCGGCGTCCACCATCACCTGATCCGGGAGGGCACCCGCTGCAAGGTGGGGTTCGTCATCGAGACCGGCGAGGCCCGCGAGGTCCATCACATGGCCCTCTTGCTGGGCTACGGAGCGGGCGCGATCAACCCGTATCTCGCCTTCGAGAGCCTCGACGACATGATCCGGCAAGGCCTCCTGCCCGGGCTCGATCAGAAGAGCGCGGTCAAGAACTACATCAAGTCCCTGAACAAGGGTGTCCTCAAGGTGATCTCCAAGATGGGGATCTCCACCATCCATTCCTACCGCGGCGCCCAGATCTTCGAGGCCATCGGCCTCGGCCGGCCGCTCATCGACCGGTACTTCACCTGGACCGCCTCCCGCATCAGCGGGGTCGGCCTCGACATCGTCGCCGAGGAGGCGCTGGCCCGGCACCGGCACGCGTACCCCGAACGGCCGGTGGGCGCCCCCGAGCTGTCCGGGGGCGGCGAGTATCAGTGGCGTCGCGACGGCGAGTACCACCTGTTCAACCCGGAGACCGTGTTCCGGCTGCAGCACGCCACCCAGAGCGGCCAGTACAAGATCTTCAAGGAGTACACCGCGCTCGTCGACAATCAGAACCGCAACCACGCGACGCTTCGCGGCCTCTTCGAGCTGCGCGACGCGACGGTGCCGATCCCTCTCGAAGAGGTCGAGCCGGTCGAGACGATCTTGAAGCGGTTCGCCACCGGGGCCATGTCCTACGGTTCGATCAGCCTCGAAGCGCACCAGACCCTCGCGATCGCGATGAACCGCCTCGGCGGCAAGTCCAATACCGGCGAGGGCGGCGAGGACTCCGCGCGCTACCGCCGCGAGCCGAACGGCGACTGGCGGCGCAGCGCGATCAAGCAGATCGCCTCCGGCCGCTTCGGCGTGACCAGCGAGTACCTGGTCAACGCGGAGGATCTGCAGATCAAGATGGCCCAGGGCGCCAAGCCGGGCGAAGGCGGCCAGCTCCCCGGGCACAAGGTCTACCCGTGGATCGCCAAGGTGCGGCACTCGATCCCGGGCGTGGGGCTCATCTCCCCGCCCCCGCACCACGACATCTACTCCATCGAGGACCTGGCCCAGCTCATCCACGATCTGAAGAACAGCAACCCGAAGGCGCGCATCAGCGTCAAGCTCGTCTCCGAGGTGGGGGTGGGCACGGTGGCCGCCGGGGTGGCCAAGGCCCACTCCGACGCGGTGCTCATCTCCGGGCACGACGGGGGTACCGGCGCGGCCCCGCTCACCTCGATCAAGCACGGGGGCACCCCGTGGGAGCTCGGCCTCGCGGAGACCCAGCAGGTGCTGGTGATGAACAAGCTGCGGGACCGGATCATCGTCCAGGTGGACGGCCAGATGAAGACGGGCCGCGACGTGGTGATCGGCGCCCTCATGGGGGCGGAGGAGTTCGGGTTCTCCACCGGGCCGCTCGTGGTCATGGGCTGCATCATGATGCGGGTCTGCCATCTCAACACCTGCCCGGTCGGCATCGCGACGCAGGACCCGCGCCTGCGAGAGAAGTTCGCCGGGCGCCCCGAGTTCGTGGAGAACTTCTTCCGGTACATCGCGGAGGAGGTACGCGAGTACATGGCGCGCCTCGGCTTCCGTACCATGGACGAGATGATCGGCCGCGTGGACCGCCTCGACGTCGCCCCCGCGGTGGACCACTGGAAGGCGCGCGGCCTCGACTTCTCCGCCATCCTGTACCGCCCGCCGGTCGGCCCCGAGGTCGCGGTGCGGAAGGTGGTCGAGCAGGACCACGGCCTCGACCGGTCGCTCGACATGACCACGCTGCTGCCGATGTGCCGGCCCGCGCTCGAGCGGCAGGAGCACGTCGACATCCGGTTGCCGATCCAGAACGTCCACCGGACGGTGGGGACCATCCTGGGCGCGGAGATCACCACGCGCTACGGCGCGGAGGGGCTGCGCGACGACACCATCCGCATCCACTTCTCGGGCTCGGCCGGGCAGAGCTTCGGGGCGTTCCTGCCCCGCGGGGTGACCCTCACGCTCGAGGGCGACGCCAACGACTACATCGGCAAGGGCCTCTCGGGCGGCAAGCTCATCGTGTACCCGCCGCGCGAGTCCACCTTCGTGGCCGAGGAGAACATCCTGGTCGGCAACGTGGTGCTCTACGGGGCGACCGGCGGCGAAGCCTATTTCCGCGGAGTCGCGGGCGAGCGGTTCGCGGTCCGCAACAGCGGGGCCCTCACCGTGGTGGAGGGCGTGGGCGATCACGGCTGCGAGTACATGACGGGCGGGCGCGTGGTGGTCATCGGCAAGACCGGCCGGAACTTCGCGGCCGGCATGTCGGGTGGTCTCGCGTTCGTGCTCGACGAGGCCGGCGACTTCAAGGCGCGCTGCAACCGTGGCATGGTGGATCTCGAGCCGCTCGTGGACAGCGAGGACGTGGAGCTCGTCAAGGATCTCCTGGCGCGGCACATTCGCTTCACCCAGAGCCCGGTGGCGGCCCGCCTGCTGGTGGACTGGGACCGCAGCCGGGCGCAGTTCGTGAAGGTGATCCCGCAGGACTACAAGCGGGTGATGGCCGCCATCAAGAAGGCGCAGGAGACCGGCATGTCGGTGGACGACGCGGTGATGGCGAGCGCGCACAATTGACTCGGAGGGGGGGCTTCGCCCCCCTTCCGATGCCTCCCCCCGGAGAAGCGGGGATTGCGCCGGCGGAGCCGGCGCTCGAACGCGGTGATGAAGGCGCGATCGGTCGTTCGATCTAGGAGAGGTGGGTCGATTTGGGGAAGATTACGGGGTTCATCGAGTGGAAGCGGGACAAGCAGCCGTACCGGCCGGTCGAGGAGCGGACGCGCGACTGGCGGCAGGTCATGCTCCCGTGGCCGGGAGAGAGCCTCCGCAAGCAGGGCGCGCGCTGCATGGACTGTGGCATCCCCTTCTGCCATCAGGGCTGCCCGCTCGGCAACCTGATCCCGGACTGGAACGACCTGGTCTACCGGGACCGGTGGCGCGAGGCCATCGACCGCCTGCACGCCACCAACAACTTCCCGGAGTTCACCGGGACGCTCTGTCCCGCGCCCTGCGAAGGCTCCTGCGTGCTCGGTATCAACGACGATCCGGTCACGATCAAGGCGGTGGAGCTCGCGATCATCGACCGCGCCTTCGAGGAGGGCTGGATCGTCCCGCACCCCCCCGCGCTGCGCACCGGCAAGACGGTGGCGGTGGTGGGCTCCGGCCCCGCCGGGCTCGCCGCCGCCCAGCAGCTCGCCCGGGCCGGCCATCAGGTGACGGTCTTCGAGCGCGACGATCGGATCGGGGGGCTGCTCCGCTACGGAATCCCCGAGTTCAAGATGGAGAAGCGCGTGCTCGATCGCCGGCTGGCCCAGATGGAGGCCGAGGGCGTGCGCTTCGTGGTCGATGCCCACGTCGGCGGGGATCGCCCGGTGGCGGGGCTGCGCGACGACTTCGACGCGCTCGTGCTGTGCGGCGGCGCCGGCGCCCCCCGCGACCTGCCGATTCCCGGGCGAGAGCTGGGCGGCGTGCACTTCGCGATGGACTACCTCCGGCTCCAGAACCGGCGCTGCGAGGGCGACGCGGTTCCCGACGGGGACTTCATCAGCGCCCAGGGCCGGCGCGTGGTCATCATCGGGGGCGGCGACACCGGAGCCGACTGCCTGGGGACGGTGCACCGGCAGGGGGCGCTCGCGGTGCACCAGCTCGAGATCCTGCCCCGCCCGCCCGACGCGCGGGCCGCCGGCAACCCGTGGCCACAGTGGCCGAACGTCTATCGGATCTCCTCGGCGCACGCGGAGGGGGGCGAGCGCCTCTACTCCGTGTCGACCGTCCGTCTGGTCGGGGACGAGCGCGGGCGCGTCAAGGGGCTCGAGGTCGCCCGGGTGGAGCCGGTGCGCGAGGGAGGGCGCCTCACGTTCCGGGAGATTCCGGACTCCGCGTTCGTGCTCCCCTGTGAGCTGGTGCTGCTCGCGATGGGCTTCGTCGGACCCGAGCGTCCGGGGCTTCTCGATCAGCTCGGGGTCGCGCTCACCGAGCGCGGCAATGTGCGGCGCGACGAGAGCTGGATGACGAGCGTGCCGGGCGTGTTCACGGCGGGAGACATGCAGCGCGGCCAGTCGCTGATCGTGTGGGCCATCGCGGAGGGGCGCAGCGCCGCCCGGGGTGTCGACCGCTATCTCATGGGCCGCTCGGACCTCCCGGCGCCCCTGGCGTGAGCGCGCTCCTCACTTCCAGCGGTTGAAATCCCAGAGGGCCTCGGTCCTCGCGACCGTCGCCCCGAGCTGTTGCAGCTCGGCCTGCAGCCGGTCCGCGGTCAGGCTCTGGTTCGGAACCGGCCGGTTGAGGAAGAACCAGCGGCGGCTTTCGGTGTAGGAGAAGTGGCTGGGCCCGATGGCGTCGTTCTCGGCGAGCATGTCGAGGATCGCGTTGCCGCTGATCGTCCGGCCGGGCGGCACCTTCTTGAGCCAGGCCACGAGCCAGACGAGGCTGCCGTCCTTGGACAGGGTCACGCGGGTCGAGACCGCGAGGCCGCCCGGCGGGCGCAGGATGATCTCGAACTCGGGTCCCGATTCGTTGCGCGCCTCGCGCGGCTGGTAGCCGAGCGTCGCCAGCAAGGTCCGCAGACCTTCGGGGTCGAGGCGTGTCCCCGCGCGCTCGGGCTGGGCGTGGGCGGCGGACGCCAGGAGCGCGAGGCCCACCAGGGCGGCGGCCAGCGCGTACCCCATCACCGGCCGGCCCGGAGAGAGGATCACCAGCCGGCCCGCAGAGAGGATGACCAGCCGGCCCGCAGAGAGGATGATCGATGAGCCTCACCCGAACCGAGCGAGAGCGTCTGGTCCAGCAGTACGCCGACGGCCCCGCGCGGCTCGAGGCCGCCCTGGCCGGGGTCGCGCCCGAGGCGCGGAAGTGGCGGCCGGCGCCCGGAGAATGGTCCGCCCACGAGGTGGCCTGCCACTGCGCAGACTCGGAGACCAACGCGGCCGCCCGCATCCGCTACCTCGTCTGCGAGACCGATCCGCTGGTCCTGGGCTACGACGAGAACGTCTGGGCGGTCGCGCTGGACTATCACCGCCATCCGCTCGATACCGCGCTGGCCACCGTGCGGGCGGTGCGCGCCAATACCGCGGCGGTCCTCCGGAACTTGCCGGAGGAGGCCTGGACCCGTGAGGGCCGGCACAGCGCCTCGGGTCGATACCGCGCGGTGGACTGGCTCACCATCTACGCCGAGCATCTGGAGATCCACGCCAGGCAGATCGAGGCCAACCTGGCCGCGTGGGAGGCCGCCGGCCACCCTAGCTGAGCGGGCGGACGACCGCGTCCCAGTGGGAGAAATCTTCCTTGAGGAGGATGACGCGCTCGCCCCCGCCTTCGAGGTAGTCGAGGTTGCCGCTCCAGATGTAGAAGTTGAAGCGCGGCCGGCCCGCCTCGAGCGTGACCTTGCCCCACCGGGTCACGCCGTCCCAGGCGGCCACGAGGGTGCCGTCGGGATTGATCGTGAGATAGAAGAGCTGGTACGAGCCCCGGCCGAAGACGATCTGCCCCCGCCAGCGGCCCGCGATCAGGTTGATGTCGGTGACCGCGCGCGCCGGCGGCAGCGACACGCAGCCGGCGGTCGCGAGCGCGATCCCCACGAGGAGCGCCGCGCCCAGCGCGCGGCCGGTCCGGCGGGCCCCCCGCCGCGCCGGCCTCACCGGAGCGGGCTCTGCCACCGCACGTGGCCCACGAAGAACGGCCCGAGGCTCTGTAGATACTGCGAGGTCTGCGCGGTCCGGCGCATGGCCTGCACCAGATGCGAGAGGGGATGGAGCTCGCGCCCCAGGAGCCCGATCACGAAGTCGTTATCGTGCGTGTCGAGGCCGTGGCAGGCGAGCCGGACGTCGTGGGCGAGATCCGCGTCGCCGTAGGCGCGGCCCAGGGTGCCGTGCTCTCTCAGAATAGCGCTCTGCTCCGGCGGGGTGAGCCGGGCGAACGCCCCCGCCCGGCGCAGCGGATACCAGATGCCCCAGGGCCAGGCCGGATTCAGCACGGTCCGCCGCGGGCGCCCGAGCAGCCAGTCCTCGAGATCCGGCTCGAAGCCGGAGGCGTAGGTGCGGCCGAGCATGGTCAGCTCGGGGCGGTGCCGGAGCGAGGCGAAGGGCTCGGCGTGCAGCAGCTCGCGAAGCGTGGTCGCGAAGAACGCGGGGTCCTCGTGGAAGGCGAGCAGCGCGACGCCGACCGGGTCGTTGACGTCGTGGTAGAGCACGCCCTCGATCCGGCTCCGCTCCACCGCCGCGACCAGCGGCTTGCCGTCCGAGCAGCCGCTCCACACCTGGAACTGCATGAACAGCCGGCGCTCGGAGACCTGCGGGCCGGCCCCCTTCTCCCGGACGTCAGCGCCGGAGCCGTCCACCGCCCTACCCTCCCCGCGTGTGCATCTCGAGGTGCGGGTCGCGCTTGAGCTCGCCGATCTGCACGAGCGGCCGCCGGTTGGGCAGGGCCAGCCGTTCCTCCGCGCCGCGGTCCCGCCGGCCCTGCCAGGTGGAACGGATGAGGGCCAGCAGCTCCTCGCGCGAGGCTCCCGCGCGCAGCGGCTTGCGCAGGTCCATGCCGCGGGTGGCGTAGAGGCAGAGATACCAGAGGCCATCGGCGGTGAGGCGACTCCGATCGCACGCGCGGCAGAAGGGCTCGGTGGTGGAGGAGATGATGCCGAACACCCGGCCGTCCGGCAGCCGGAACCGGTCGGCGGGCGCGGAGGTCTCCTCCACGACGGACTCGATCGGCCCGTAGCGCTCGGTGAGCCGGGTCAGCATCTCGCTCCGCGGTACCACGCGCTCCATGCTCCAGTGGGTGGCTCCACCCACGTCCATGTACTCGATGAAGCGCACCTCGGCCCCGACGCGCCCCGCGTACTCGATCAGGTCCGCCAGCTCGTCGTCGTTGACCCCGCGCATGACCACGGTGTCGAGCTTGAAGCCCGGCCAGCCCGCGCGCCCCACCGCCTCGATGCCTTCCCGGACCCGCGGGTGGGTGTCGCGCCGGGTCAGCACCTTGAAGCGGTCTTCCCGGAGCGTGTCGAGGCTCACCGTGACCCGATGGAGACCCGCCGCGCGGAGCGCACCCGCCTGCTCGGCCAGCAGCACCCCGTTGGTGGTCATGGCCAGATCCCGGATCCGCGGGTTGGCCGCGAGCAGCCGCACCAGCCGGTCGAGGTCGCGGCGCAACAGGGGCTCGCCGCCGGTGAGGCGGACCTTGTCCACGCCCAGATCGGCGAAGACGTCGACGAGACGGTCCATCTCCTCGAAGGTCAGCACGTCGTCCCGGGGCAGCCATACGTACTCCTCCTCGGGCATGCAGTACTGGCAGCGCAGGTTGCAGCGGTCGGTGACCGAGAGCCGCAGGTTGCGCAGCGGGCGATCGAGCGCGTCGCGGATCACGGCAGCTCCACGTAGACCCAGCCGTCCACGACGGTGGCCGGGAAGCAGCCGATCTTGACCGCGGGATTGTTGGCGTTGGCGCCGGTGGTCACGTCCCAGCGCCACCCGTGCCACGGGCAGATCGCCACCCGGCCCTCGAGGTCCCCCTCGCCCATCGGCCCGCCGCGGTGGGGGCAGGTGTTGTCGATGGCGTGGTAGGCGCCGTCCACGTTGAAGAGCGCGAGGCTCTTCACACCCGCCTCCACGACCCGGCCCTCCCCGGCCGGCACGTCGGCGGACTTCGCGACCTTGATCGAGGACATGGAGGCTACCCCGCCACCGCCGCGGCGGGGACGGCGGGCTCGAGCGCGCGCTCCCACTCCCGTACGAGCCCGGCCTTCTTCACCCCGACGTCGAAGTGGTCCCAAGGCAGGACTTCGGTCGTCTCGCGCGGCCGCCGGGTGAAGAACGCGGCGTCGCCGCCCCACTCGCGCAGCGCGCGGCGCCAGTCGCCGTCGAGCGCGGCGGCCAGCTCGACGAAGTCGGCCACGCGCCGGTCGCCCCGCGCGAGCAGAGCCTGCAGCGCCGCCTCCCGCGGGTTCTCGTGCACGACCCGGATCGTGTCGAGGCGCCGGGCCGCCCGCTTGATGAGGTCGAGCTTGCCCTCGAGCGCGCGCGGATCGTCGAAGGGAGCCCACTGAAACGGGGTCCACGGCTTCGGGACGAACGACGAGATCGACAGGGTGAGCTTGCCGAAGGAATGGCGGTCCGGGCCCAGCACCGCGAGCCGCTCGATCAATCGCGCGGCCAGGTCGGGAATCGCCTCCACGTCCTCGCGGGTCTCGGTGGGCAGGCCGATCATGAAGTAGCACTTGAGGTTCGGAATGCCGTAGCGGCGCAGGAGGTGGCAGGCCTCGTAGAGCTGCTCGTCGGTGATGGCCTTGCGGACCACGCGTCGAAGCCGTTCGGTACCCGCCTCCGGCGCCATGGTGAGGGTGCGGTGACCGCCCCGCTGCAAGGAGGCCACCAGGTCCTCGGTGAGGCTGTCGGCCCGCAGCGAGGAGATCGACACCTCGACCCCGTGCTCCTCGAGGAGGCGCATGAGGTCGCCGATCCACGGGTAGTCGGACACGCAGGCCCCGACCAGACCGACGCGCTTGGACTGCTGGGCGATCTTCGCCACCGACTCCCGCAGCGACTCGAGGCTCCGATGCCGGACCGGCCGGTACACCTGACCTTCAAGACAGAATCGACACCCCCGGCCGCAGCCCTTGCCGACCTCCAGCAGATCCATGTGCCCGTACTCGGCCTTGGGCGTCTTGAGCACCGAGCGCGTCTCGAAGCGGTTGACGTCCTTCAAACGGCGCTTGACCACCACCGCCGGCACGTCCGCGGCGAGCGGGGTGACGCCTTCGATCACCGAGCCGGGTCCGTAGCCGACTCGGTAGGCGTCGGGGACGTAGATGCCCGCCAGCGGCTTGAGCCGGTCGATGAACCGCCGCCGGCGCTCGCCATCGGCCGGCGCGCTCTCCGTCCAGGCGGCGACGATCTCGCCCACCACCTCTTCGCCCTCGCCCACGACCACGAAGTCCATGAAGGCGGCGACCGGCTCGGGGTTGGAGAAGGCGCAGACCCCGCCCATCATGACCACCGGATCCGCGGGCCCTCGGTCGCTGGCGCGGAGCGGGATCCCCGCCATCCGCAGCAGGCGGACCGCATTGATGTAGTCGCCCTCGTAGGTGAGCGAGAAGCCGACGAGGTCGAACTCGTTCAGCCGGCGATGGGACTCGAGCGAGAACGGCGGCGTGCCGGTGCGGCCGTACTCGTCCAGGTCCTCCGGATCCGGAAAGAAGACCCGCTCGCAGACCACGTTCGGGAGGGCGTTGAGATGATCGTAGATGGTCTGGAAGCCCAGATTGGACATCCCGACCGCGTACGTGTTCGGGTACACGAGGGCGATCGCGACGCGCCCACCCCAGTCCTTGCGCACCACGCCCTCTTCCGAAGCGACCAGCTCCTGCGCCTTCTTCTTGAGTTTCCAGGACATACGGAGGCCAGTCTACCACGGGGGCGACACGCGAACCGGGTGGGGCGTTCTGGACGGCAGGCGGCTGTCTACGCTCTAAGTCTTTAGGAGCTCTATCTTATGCGGGGGCCCAGAAATGGCCCCCGCACTCCCCCAGGCCGCGGACACTCGAAGGGCCCCCGCACTCCCCCAGGCCGCGGACACTCGTCAGCGAGCATCCCTCGGGCCCGCCGGCGCTCAACTCTCCGTCGCCGGCCCGACTCCCATGATCTGGATGTCGATGCTGCGCGCCCGCGGGCCGTCGAGCTCGGCGAACAGGATGGACTGGAATCGGCCCAGCGATAGCTCGCCCCCGCTGATCCCCACCGCCACGCTCCGCCCGAGCAGCGCGGCCCGCAGGTGCGCGGTCGCATTGCCCCGCTCGCAGTCGGAGAAGCGCGGATCGTCGTGCTTGTAGCCCGCGTCGTCGACGACCAGGCGTTCCATCATGGTCTTGAGGTCGTCGACCAGCGCCCCCTGGAACTCGTTGACGAAGAGGGCGCACGTGGTGTGGAGGGAGTTGACCAGAATAATGCCCTCCTTGATGTCGGCGCCCAGCACGATGTCCCGGATCTGCTTGGTGATGTCCAGGACCTGGGTCCGCTTCTCGCTCAACATCGTGAAGGTCTTCCGGACTACCTTCAAGGTTTCCACCTTGATTGCCTCCCTGAATGGGTGCGCTTCGACTTCTGGTGCCGAGGGAGGGAATCGAACCCCCACGGCCCTTACGGACCAGCGGGTTTTAAGCCCGCTGCGTCTCCCAGTTCCGCCACCCCGGCCCCACCCACCGCTGGACCGCCCCCGGATATTGGAGGCGGCGAGCGGATTCGAACCGCTGAATAGAGGTTTTGCAGACCTCCGCCTTAGCCACTTGGCTACGCCGCCCTTTCACCGTTACCTATATGGAGCGGGAAACGGGATTCGAACCCGCGACCCCAACCTTGGCAAGGTTGTGCTCTACCACTGAGCTATTCCCGCGAAATACCCCTGTCACAGAACCGCGTCGAATTTTAACAAACGCCTTGAGTGGTGTCAATTTACGGCCGTTCCGGGGGTCTCACCCCGCAGATATTTCGCAGCCTCCTCCGGCGGGGTCGGATTGATGAAAAATCCGGTTCCCCACTCGAATCCGGCCACCCGGGTCAGCTTCGGGATGATCTCCAGGTGCCAGTGGAAGTGGTCGAGCGCCGGGGCCCGGAGGGGCGCGCTGTGGAGCATGAGGTTGTACGGGGGGTCGTCGAGGAACCGCCCCATTCGCCGGAGCACCTGCCCGACCGCGGCGGCCAGCCCGGCGAAGTCGGCGGGCGGCGTATCTTCGTAACGCGACCGGTGTGCCGCGGGCAGGATCCAGGTCTCGAACGGAAACCGGGGTGCGAACGGGGCCAGCGCCACGAAGCCGCCCTCATCGAGGATGATCCGCCCTCCCCCCTGCCGCTCCTGGCGAATGATGTCGCACCAGATACAGCGCTGCTTGATCCGCAGGTGCTGGAGCGCCCCCGCCAGCTCCTCCTCCACCATGCTGGGCACGACCGGCGTGGCGATGAGCTGGGAGTGGGTGTGCTCGAGGGAGGCGCCGGCCGGGTCGCCGTGATTCTTGAATACCATCACGTATTCCAGCCGCGGGTCCTTGGCCAGATCCACGATCCGGTCCCGGTAGGCGCGGAACACCTCGGCCAGGTGCGGGGCGGGCAGGCGCTCGATGACCGCATCGTGATCGGGCGACTCGATCACCACCTCGTGCGCGCCCACGCCGTTCATCCGGTCGTAGAGGCCTTCCCCCGCCGACTCCAGCTCTCCCTCGATGCGCAGCGCCGGAAACTTGTTGGGCACCACGCGCAGGAGCCAGCCCGGCGCATTGGGCTCGCCCTGGCCTGGACGCAGCGCCCAGACTTCCTCGGGGGTGCGGTGCTCCTGGCCGCCGCAGAACACGCAGGGGCCGCCCCTGCGCTGGCGCGCGACCGCGGGAAAGTCGGACGGCCGCCGGGCGCGCTCGGTGGCGATGATCACCCAGCGGCCCACGATGGGATCCCGGCGCAGCTCAGGCACGCGACACCCCCTCCTCCTCCGGGCGTGGCTCGCGGGCCAGCAGCGAGGCCAGCGACTCCGCCGCCGGCTTGCCCTCGAAGAGCACGGCGGCCACTTCTTCGCAGATCGGCATGGTCACGCCCCGCTCTCGCGCCATCCGCAGCACGGAGGACACGGTGCGCACGCCCTCCGCCACCATCGGCGTTGCCGCCTCCACGTCACCCAGTTGCCGCCCGCGCGCGATCTCGCCGCCGAGCGCGCGGTTCCGGCTCTGCGCACCCGTGCAGGTCAGGACCAGGTCGCCCAGCCCGGCGAGCCCCGCGAAGGTGGCGGGCTGCGCCCCGGCGGCGGTACCGAGCCGCACGATCTCGGCCAGGCCCCGCGTGATCAGGGCCGCCCGCGCGTTCTCGCCCAGCCCGAGTCCGTCCACCAGCCCGGTCGCGATCGCCATCACGTTCTTCAAGGCCCCGCCCAGCTCGACCCCCACCACGTCGCGATTCGTGTACAGCCGCAACGCGGGCCCGGCCAGGCGTCGCTGGAGATCGGCCGCGACCTCCTCGTCGGCCGAGGCGATCACCAGGGCGGTCGGCCGGCCCTGCGCGACCTCGCGCGCGAACGACGGACCGGAGAGCACCGCCACCGGCCGGCCGGGCAACCGCCGGGCCAGCACCTCCGACATGCGGAGCCCCTGCCGAGGCTCGAGCCCCTTCGTCGCCGACACCAGGACCGCGCCGCCCGGCACGCGGTCGCCCACCGAGGCGAGCACCGAGTCGACGAAGTGCGACGGCACCGCCACCAGCACCGTGCCGGTGTCCGCGAGGGCCTCCGCCGCGTTCGCGGTCACCCGCACGCCGTCCGGCAGCGCCACGCCGGGAAGATAGCGCGGGTTCTCCCGCCCGGCGCCCATGGACGCGGCGAGCCCGGCATCGCGCGCCCAGAGCCGCACCGGGACACCTCCGCGGCCGAGGTGCATCGCGAGCGCGGTGCCCCAGCTCCCGGCGCCGAGCACCGCCACCGGGGCGCGCCCGGCATCGCGCGGGTTCGCGGGACGGCTCACGCGGCCCGGGTGCGATCGCCGAGCCGGCGCTCGGTGCCGCTGGCCAGGCGCGCCATGTTCTCCCGGTGCCGCCACGCGATGATGAGCGCGGCCGCCGCCGCCGCGACGACCGAGTGGAGCGGATAGCCGAGCAACAGCGCCCCCACCGGGAGGCCGAGGCAGGCGACGACCGACGCCATCGAGATGTAGCGCGAGACCGCGGTCACGGCCAGCCAGAGCAGCGCGGCGGGGGCCACCGCCCACGGGATGAGCGCGAGGAAGGCGCCGAGGCCGGTGGCCACGCCCTTACCGCCCCGGAAGCCGAGGAAGACCGGCCAGCAGTTGCCGACGATGGCGGCCACCGCGCCTCCCGCCGCGGCCCACGCCTCCGGTCCAATGGCGCGCGCGGCCCGCACCGCCACGTAACCCTTGACGATGTCCCCCATCAGCGTGAACACCGCCGGGCCGGTGCCGAGCGTGCGCAGGATGTTGGTGGCGCCGATATTGCCGCTGCCCGCGCGGCGGATGTCGGTCCCGCCCGCGGCGCGCGCCACCAGGAAGCCGACCGGGATCGCGCCGATCAGGTAGGCGGCCAGCAGCCCGAGCGCGCTCAGGGCCAACGCTCGCGGTCCCGCACGAGGTCCTTCGGGTTGGTGTGGAGAAAGAAGCGGTAGAAGTAGTCGGCCCCCGATACGGCGGTGAGGGCCAGCGCGATCCAGAGGGCGGTGCGCGACACCAGGTGGAAGAGGGCCAGCTCCGGCGAAACCCCTTTCTCGAGAATGAGCAGGGTGAGCGCGACGTACTGGGACACCGTCTTGGCCTTCCCGAGCGAGGAAGCCGGCACCACCGCTCCCATGGAGAGCGCGACTCCCCGGAGCCCGGTCACCGCTATCTCGCGGCCGATGATCACCACCGCCATCCACGCCGAGATCATGTCCACGTGGACGAGCGACACCAGCGCCGCGGCCACCAGGAGCTTGTCGGCCACCGGGTCGAGCAGCGTGCCGAGCTTGGTCACCTGGTTCCAGCGCCGGGCCATCCGGCCGTCGAGCCAGTCCGTGATCGACGCGGTCACGAAGATGACCGCGGCGATCAGCACGCTCACGCGCGAGGACGAGATGAGGAAGACCATGATCGGCGGCACCAGCACGATGCGGAACAGGGTCAGGGCGATCGGGAGGTTCACGCGCCGGCCTCCGCGGATCGCCGCGGCTCGAACCCGCCCGCCGCGAATACCGGGACGACGCGGCTCGTGTCGGCGCGCAGGCAGCACGCCACGTCGGCGCCGCGCCCCAGGCGTCGGAGCTTGCGGGCCCAGGAGGAGTCCTCCGCGATCCGCCCGAGCTGCGGACCGTAGTGCCGGGCCAGGCCCAGCGCGGCCGCCGCGCCTCCCCAGAGCGTCGTTCCGGGAGCGGCCTCGGCGAGGCGGGCGACCAGCAGCCCCGCGCAGACCGCGTCTTCCAGGGAGAACGCCCCGTTGTCGCCCGCGCACAGGATCGAGACGTCGCGCCCCTCGCCGAGCGCCCAGCCGGCCGCCGCGGTCACGTTCGTGAGCGCGGCGAGCCCCGCCGACGTGGCCGCCGACGCGGTCAGCATCGCGGCGGTGCCGTTGGTGGTGGTAAGGACCACGGTGCGCCCGGCGACCCGCTCCCGCGTGAAGTCGTCCGGGGAGTTGCCGAGGTGGAATCCCGCGATGGCCTCCCCGCCCCGCTCGCCGGCCAGGATCGTATCCGCGCCGTCGCGGGCCGCCCGCGATTCGGCGGCGGCCTGGTCCGGAACCGGCACGACGCGGCGGCAGCCCGCCTCGCACGCGGCGACCGCCGCGGTGGTGGCCCGCAGCACGTCCACCGCCAGCGCGGTGCGGCCGGCGAGGGGCAGGTCGGCGAAGTCGGCGGGGGTCAGCGCCACGTGCAGCCGCATCTCCGGGTGGGCCGGCCGCCTACCGCGCTCGGTCCCGGAGGGCGCGGATCCGGAGCCGGAGCGCGTTGAGATTGATGAAGCCCTCCGCGTCGCGCTGGCGGTACACCTGATCGGCCTCGAAGGTCACGAAGTCGGTACGGTAGAGCGAACGGGGCGACTTGCGCCCCGCCACCATCACGGTGCCCTTGTAGAGCTTGAGCCGCGCCGTGCCGGTCACGTCCCGCTGCACCTGGTCCACCAGCCCCTGCAGCGCCTCGCGCTCGGGGCTGAACCAGAAGCCGTAGTAGATCATCTCGGCGTAGCGCGGCACGAGCGAGTCGCGCAGGTGGAGCACCTCCCGGTCCAGGGTGATCGATTCGAGCGCTCGGTGCGCGGCGTGCAGGATGGTGCCGCCGGGGGTCTCGTAGACCCCGCGCGACTTCATGCCCACGAAGCGGTTCTCCACCAGGTCCACCCGCCCGATGCCGTGCTCGCCCCCCAGCCGGTTGACCGCTTCCAGGAGCGCGGCGGGCGAGAGCGGCCGGCCGTCCACCGCCACCGGGTTGCCCGCTTCGTACTCGATCTCCACGTACACCGGCACGTCCGGCGCCGACTCCGGGGAGTTGGTGAGCAGGAACATCTTGGGGGGCGGCTCGTTCCACGGATCCTCCAGGATCCCGCCCTCGAACGAGATGTGGAAGAGGTTGCGGTCGGTGGAGTACGGCCGATCCGCGGTGACCGGCACCGGAATGTCGTGCCGCCGCGCGAAGTCCATCAGCGCGGTGCGGGAGTCGAGATCCCATTCCCGCCACGGCGCGATGACGGTCAGGTCGGGCCCCAGCGCCGCGTAGGTCAGCTCGAAGCGGACCTGGTCATTGCCCTTGCCGGTGGCCCCGTGGCTGACCGCGTCCGCGCCTTCGCGGCGCGCCACCTCGACCTGCGCCTTGGCGATGAGCGGCCGCGCGATCGAGGTGCCCATGAGATAGGACCCCTCGTAGACCGCATTGGCCCGGAGCATCGGGAACACGAAGTCGCGGACGAACTCTTCCCGCAGATCCACGATATGGACGGAGGAGGCGCCGGTGCGGAAGGCCTTCTCCCTCACCGGGATCAGCTCCTCTCCCTGCCCCAGGTCGGCGCAGTAGGCGACGACCTCGCAGCGGTAGGTCTCGATGAGCCAGCGCAGGATGACGGAGGTATCGAGGCCTCCCGAGTATGCGAGCACGACCTTCTTGGCCGTCCTGATCACGGCTAGGCCCCACCGAGCAGGTTGAGAATGATGGCCTTCTGCGCGTGCAGACGGTTCTCGGCCTGATCCAGGATCAGGCTCCGCGGCCCGTCGAGCACCGCGTCGGTGATCTCCTCGCCGCGGTGCGCGGGCAGACAGTGCATGACGAGCGCGTCGCCACGCGCGAAGTTCAGGAGGCGGTCGTTGACCTGGTAGCGCTGAAAGGCCTCCAGGCGCTCCTCGCGGTCGCCCTCCTGGCCCATGCTGATCCAGGTGTCGGTGTAGACCACGTCGGCGGCCTCCAGCGCGTCGCGCGCCTCCGTGGTCACCTGGACGCGCCCGCCCAGGGCGCGGCAGGCCTCCAGCACGGTGGGGTCCGGCTCGTAGCCGGGCGGACACGCCACCACCGCCGCGGTGCCGAGCATGGAACCCAGCAGCAAGAGCGAGTTGCAGACGTTGTTGCCGTCGCCGACCCAGGCCAGCCGCAGCTTCGCCAGATCGAGCCCCCGCTCCCAGAGCGTGAAGAAGTCCGCCATGGCCTGGCACGGGTGCTCGAGATCCGACAGCCCGTTGATCACCGGGATCGAGGCGTTCGCCGCAAGCTGCTCGAGGGTCCGGTGCGAGAAGACCCGGGCCGCCACCACGTCCACCCAGCGCGAGAGATTGCGGGCGACGTCCGGCACCGACTCGCGCTTGCCCATCCCGATCTCCTGGGCCGCGAGGTACACCGCGGCCCCGCCCAGCTGCACCATCGCGACCTCGAACGTCACCCGCGTCCGCAGCGAAGGCTTCTCGAAGATCAGGGCCATCGTGCGCCCGGGCAGCGGAGTGGTCCGGTCGCGGGCCTTCTGCTTCGCCTTCAGCTCGGCCATGAGGACGAAGAGCCGCGGGAGATCTTCCCGGGCCAGGTCACGGATGGACAGGAAGTGGTTCACTTCCCGATGCCGGTCAGCGCCTGATCGATGATCTCGACCGCCCGGCGCACCGACACCTCGTCCACGATGAGGGGCGGCGCCAGCCGCAACGTATTGTCGCCCGCGGTGAGCACCAGCAGGCCGCGCTCCCGGCAGGCCGTCACCATGTCACCCACCGGCGGCACCAGGTCCATGCCGACCAGGAGGCCGCGGCCCCGCACCGCGGTGGCCGCCTTCGGATGGCGGCCACGCAGCGCCTCGAGCTGGTCGCGGAGCAGCCGGCCGATGGTGGCCGCGCGCTCGGGCAGCCGCTCCTCCATCAAGGTGGTGAAGACGGTCAGGCCCACCGCGGT
Source organism: Candidatus Rokuibacteriota bacterium (assembly GCA_040902305.1). Taxonomy (GTDB): domain Bacteria; phylum Methylomirabilota; class Methylomirabilia; order Rokubacteriales; family CSP1-6; genus CAMLFJ01. The sequence continues at coordinate 44,166 of JBBDXN010000155.1, forward strand.
GGCGAACGGATTGCCGCCGAAGGTCGAGCCGTGAGTACCCGGCGTGAAGGCGGACGCCACGCTCTCCGTGGCCAGGGTGGCCCCGATCGGCACGCCGTTGGCGAGGGCCTTGGCCAGGGTCATGATGTCGGGCTCGATCCCCGAGTGCTCGTACCCCCAGAGCCGGCCGGTGCGCCCCATGCCGGTCTGGATCTCGTCCAGCACCAGCAGGATCCCCGCCTCGTCGCAGAGCTTGCGCAGCCCGGGGAGGTAGCCGTCGTCCGGGATATTGATGCCGCCCTCGCCCTGGATGGGCTCGACCATGACCGCGGCGGTGTGGCTGTCGATCGCACGCTCTACCGCGCGCAAATCGTTGAACGGCACGTACTTGAACCCGCCGGGCAGCGGCTCGAAGCCGTGGTGGTACTTCTCCTGGGCGGTGGCGGTCACGGTCGCGAGGGTGCGGCCATGGAAGCCGCCCCGCATCGTGATGATGTCCCCGCGGTCGCTGGCCCCGTGCTCCTTGGCCCACTTGCGCGCGAGTTTGATCGCGCTCTCGTTGGCCTCCGCGCCCGAGTTGGAGAAGAACACGCGGTCGGCGAACGAGTAGTCGCACAGCAGCTTGGCGAGCTGGGTCTGCTGCGGGATGTAGAAGAGGTTGGACACGTGGAGCAGCGTGGCCGCCTGCTCGCGCATGGTCCCCACCACCTTGGGATGAGAGTGTCCCAGTGCGGTCACCGCGATGCCGCCGGTGAAGTCGAGGTACTCCTTGCCGTCGCTATCCCACACCCGCACCCCGTCGCCTCTCACCAGCGCGACCGGGTTGCGCTTCGCGGTGGTCATCAGGTGCTTGTCCGCCCACTCGATGAGCGTCTTCGTGTCGGTCATGTCTCCCTCATTCGCTCGGCTCGATTCCTCATATTCGCTCGGCTCGCCTTCGGCTCACCTCGCCCGGCCACGGCTCACCTCGCCCGGCCACGGCTCACCTCGCCCGGCCACGGGCCTCGACCCGCTGTATCCCTAACGTGAGCGCCTCGCCACCGTGGCCCCTCTTTGATCCGTTCGGCTCGCCTTCGGCGGCGCCTCACAAGACTATCTCGGTGCCGATACCCTCTTTGGTGAGGACCTCCAGGAGGATCGCGTGGGGTACGCGGCCGTCGATGATATGCGCCTTCTGGGCGCCGCCGGTGAGGGCCCGCAGCGAGGACTCCACCTTGGGCAACATACCCCCGTCGATCACCCCCGCCTTGATCAGCCGCTCCGCGTCGCGCTTGGTGAGCGTCGAGACCAGGCGGCCGTCCTCGCCGTTGATGCCGGTCACGTCGGTGAGATGGATCAGCTTCTCCGCGGCCAGGGCCGCGGCCACGTCGCCCGCCACCAGGTCCGCGTTGATGTTGTAGGTCTCGCCCCCCACCCCCACCCCGACCGGCGCGATCACCGGGATGAACCCGCTCTCCTCGAGGAGCCGGATCGGCTCCGGATTGACCGCCTCCACCTCGCCCACCAGGCCGATGTCCACCATGCTCCCGTCGGGCATCCGGTGCAGGCGCTTGCGGGCGCGCAGCAGGGTGGCGTCCTTGCCCGAGAGCCCCACCGCGCGGCCCCCGTGGAGGTTGATGAGGCCCACGATCTCCTTGTTGATCTTGCCGACCAGGACCATCTCGACGATCTGCACGGTCTCCTCATCGGTGACCCGCATCCCACCCACGAACGTGGAGTCCTTGCCGAGCCGCTTCATCAGCGCGCCGATCTGCGGCCCGCCGCCGTGGACGATGACCGGCCGGATGCCGACCAGCCGCAGGAGCAGCACGTCCTTGGCGAACTGCTCCTTGAGATCGGCCTGGTCCATGGCGGCGCCCCCGTACTTGATCACGAGGGTCTTGCCCTGGAAGGCGCGGATATAGGGCAGCGCCTCGATGAGCAGCTCGGCGCGCTGAACCAGCTCCGGGATCGGCATGATGCGCTCGTCCACCTCTATAAGATGTAGCGGGAGAGATCCTCGTCCTTCGCCACGTCGGCCAGGTGCGCGTGCACGTACTCCGCGTCGATCACGAGCTCCTGCCCCACCATGTTCGGGGCGTCGAAGGAGACGTCCTCCAGCAGCCGTTCCATCACCGTGTACAGCCGCCGGGCGCCGATGTTCTCGGCCCGCTGGTTCACCATGAACGCGATCTCCGCGATGGCCTCCACCGCGTCGGCGGAGAAGTGCAGCGCGACCCCTTCCGTCCTCAGCAGCTCAACGTACTGCCGGATCAGGGCGTTCTGAGGTTCGCTCAGAATGCGGACAAAATCCGGCCGCGTCAAGGGCTCCAGCTCGACCCGGATCGGGAAGCGGCCCTGCAGCTCCGGGATCAGGTCGGCGGGCTTGGCCACGTGGAAGGCGCCCGCCGCGATGAACAGGATGTGGTCGGTCCGGACCATCCCATACTTGGTGGTGACGGTTGAGCCTTCGACGATCGGCAGGAGGTCCCGCTGCACGCCTTCCCGGGAGACGTCGGGCCCGCGGCCGCCTTCCCGGCCCGCGACCTTGTCCAGCTCGTCCAGGAAGATGATGCCGGAGTCCTCCACCCGGCGGATGGCCTGACCGACCGCCTCGTCCACGTCCACCAGCTTCTGGGCCTCCTCCTGGGCCAGGAGACGGCGGGCCTCGCCCACCTTGACCCTCCGCCGCCGCGTGCGCCCGGGCATGAGGTTCGAGAGCATGTCCTTCAGGTTGATCCCGATCTCCTCCATTCCCTGGCCCGGCATGAGCTCCAGCATGGGACCGGCCTGCTGCACGTCCATCTCGATGAGGCGGTCATCGAGCTTCCCGGTGCGGAGCTGGGCGCGGAGCTTGTCCCGCGTGGCGTCGCGGGAGGCGTCGGGCGACACCTCCTCGAGCGTGCCGCTCACGAAGGCCTCGCCGGGGCGCCGGGGCAGCAGCAGGTCCAGCAGCCGATCTTCCGCCAGCCCTTCCGCCCGCTCCCGCACCGCCGCCGCCATCTCCGCCTTGACCATGTTCACGCCCAGGTCGGTCAGGTCGCGGATCATGGACTCCACGTCCCGCCCCACATAGCCGACCTCGGTGTACTTGGACGCCTCCACCTTGAGGAACGGGGCCTGGGCGAGCTTGGCGAGGCGCCGGGCGATCTCGGTCTTCCCGACTCCGGTGGGCCCGATCATGATGATGTTCTTGGGGGCGACCTCGTCCCTCAGTTCCGCGGGCAGGTTCTGCCGCCGCCACCGGTTGCGCAACGCGATGGCCACCGCCCGCTTGGCCTTGTGCTGGCCGACGATGTACCGGTCGAGCTCGGAGGTGATCTGAGCCGGAGTCAGGCCGGTCATCACAGGGTCAGCACCGTGATCTGGTCATTGGTGTACACGCAGATGCCGGCCGCGACGCGGAGCGACTGCTCCGCGATCTGGGGCGCTTCGAGCGCGGAGTGCGCGCAGAGGGCCCGGGCCGCGGCCAGGGCATAGGGTCCTCCGGATCCGATGCCGACCAGGCCGTCGTCGGGCTCGATGACGTCGCCGGTGCCGGATATGATGAAGGTGACCTCCGCGTCGGCTACCGCGAGCAGCGCCTCCAGCCGGCGCAGCACCCGGTCCATGCGCCACTCCTTGGCCAGCTCGACCGCCGCGCGCGCCAGGTTGCCCCGGTGCTCCTCGAGCTTCGCCTCGAACCGCGCGAAGAGCGTGAAGGCGTCGGCGGCGGCCCCCGCGAAGCCGGCGAGCACCCGGTCGTGGTGCATCTTGCGCACCTTGCGCGCGCCCGCCTTCATGATCGTCTGGCCGAAGGAGACCTGCCCATCTCCCGCCACCGCGACCTGGCCCCGATGCCGGACGCAGACCACGGTGGTGGCGTGGATCTGGGCGGGGCTGGGCGGCGTCATCGCGGCGGGGAGCCTCTCAGGTCGCGCGCGGATGCGCAGCGTCGTATACCCGCATCAGGTGCTCGGGGCTCACGTGGGTGTAGCGCTGGGTCGTGGAGAGGCGGCTGTGGCCCAGCAGCTCCTGGATCAGGCGGAGATCCGCGCCGGCGCCCAGCATGTGGGTGGCGAAGCTGTGGCGCAGGGTGTGAGGCGTCACCCGCTGCCCGATGCCGGCCCGGCGGGCGCGGGCCCGCACGATGCGATGCGCGCTGCGCGGCGTCAGCCGCCCACCCCGCGCGTTGAGGAAGAGTGGCCCGCGCCGGCGCCCGCGCATGGCCAGGTAGGCCGCGAGGGCTTCCAGCGCGGTCTCGCCGACCGGCACCACGCGCTCCTTCTCGCCCTTGCCGAGGACCCGCACGGTATGTCGGGCCTCGTCGAGGTCGTCCACGTCGAGGCCGCAGCCCTCGGCCACCCGCAGCCCGCTCGCGTAGAGCAGCTCCAGCAGGGCCCGGTCGCGGGCCCCCGCCGCGGTGACCTCGGGCGCGGCGTTCAACAGGACGGCGGCCTCGTCGACCGGCAGGAACGACGGGAGCCGGCGGCCGAGGCGGGGGCTGCGCACCTGCCGCGCCGGGTTCACCTCGAGGACCCCGCGCCGCGCGAGGAAGCGGAAGCAGCTCCGCACCGCGGCGAGCTTGCGGGCGATGGTGGCCTTGGCCAGCCGTCGCTTGTGCAGCCGCGCCAGGAAGGCGCGAACCACGCGCGTGTCCGCCGCCTCCCACCCCGCGATCTTCTCCTCCGCGAGGAAGCCGCTGAACTCGATCAGGTCGGCCGCGTAGCTCCGGAGGGTGTGAGGGGACGCGCCGCGCTCGACGCTCTGGTACTCGAGGAAGGACCCGACCGCCGCGTCCATGGTAGATGAGCCGGGGCGCTTCTCACGCGACCGTGGGAGCCACTTCCTGCCGGTAACCGCAATCCTCCCGGAAGCACTGCCGCGTGACCTTGCCGCCCCGGGCATACCGCTCGGTCAGGAACGGCGCCGCGCACTTGGGGCACGGCTCCGCCACCGGCCGCGTCCACAGGGCGAACTTGCAGGTGGGGTAGTTCGTGCACGCGTAGAAGGTCTTACCCTTGCGGGTGCGCTTCTCGGTGAGCTGGCCCCCGCAGTTCGGCTCGGGGCACGTGATCCCGAGGGTTACCGGCTTGGTGGTCTTGCACTCCGGGTAGCCCGAGCAGGCGATGAACTTGCCGAAGCGGCCGTGCTTGATGACCATCGGCTTGCCGCAGGTCGGGCAGATCTCGTCGGTGGGCTCATCCGCGGGCCGCTCGCGCCCACCGCTCATATCCTTGGTGTACTTGCAGTCGGGATAGGCGGAGCAGGCCAGGAACTTCCCGAAGCGTCCCCACTTCTCGAGCAGCGGCTTGCCGCAATCGGGGCACTCCTGTCCGGCGTCGACGCCGACCTTGACGTTGTCCATCTTCTTCCCGGCCGCCTTGAGGTCGCGCGAGAACTGCTTGTAGAAGGTCTCCACCGTCTTCACCCAGTCGGCGTCGCCTTCCTCGATCTTGTCCAGCGACTCCTCGAGCTGGGCGGTGAACTCGACGTCCATGACCTCGGGGAAGTGGGGCACCAGCATGTCGGTGACCTGCATGCCGAGATCGGTCGGGAACAGGGTACCGCGGTCGCGCCGAACGTAGCCCCGATCCTGGATGGTGCCGAGGATCTGGGCGTAGGTGGACGGCCGGCCGATCCCCCGATCCTCGAGCGTCTTGACCAGCGAGGCCTCCGTGAAGCGGGGCGGCGGCTGGGTGAAGTGCTGCTTGGGGTCGAGGGCCAGGAGCTTGAGCGTCTCGCCGACGGTGAGCGGGGGCATCACCGCCTCCGCCTCCTCCTCCGGAGTCTCGTCGGTGGCCTCGCGCGACTCCACGTACACCGCGGTGAAGCCGGGGAACTTCATCGTCGAGCCCTGGGCCCGGAAGAGGCAGTCTCCCGCGGTGACGTCCGCCGCCACCGTGTCGTACACCGCCGGCAGCATCTGGCTCGCGAGGAAGCGCTCCCAGACGAGCCGGTACAGCGCGAGCTGGTCCTTGGACAGGAATCGCGCCACCGCCTTGGGCTCGCGCGCCACCGAGCTCGGGCGCACCGCTTCGTGCGCTTCCTGCGCGCTCTTCTTGGCCTTGTAGGTGGGCGGCGCGTCGGGCAGGTACTCCCGCCCCAGGCGCCCGGTCACCCACTGTCGCGCCTCGTCCTGGGCCTCCGCGGCCACCCGCACCGCGTCGGTGCGCATGTACGTGATGAGGCCGACCGCGCCTTCGTCGCCGAGCTCGACGCCCTCGTAGAGCTGCTGGGCCAGCATCATCGTCTTCTTGGCGGTGAAGTGGAGCTTGCGGCTCGCGTCCTGCTGCAACGTCGAGGTGATGAAGGGCGGGGCGGGGTTGCGGCGCCGCTCCCCGCGGGTGACCGACTTCACCGTCCAGACGCTGCCGTGCAGCGAGGTCATCACCGCCATGGTGGCGGCCTCGTCGGGCAGGTCCGTCTTCTCGCTCCGCACCTCCTTCAGCGTGGCCGTGAAGTCGGGCGGGTTCTTGCCCTTGAGCTTGGCGTGCAGGGACCAGTACTCCACCGGCACGAAGGCGGCGACCTCGCGCTCGCGCTCGGTGATGAGGCGCACCGCCACCGACTGCACGCGCCCGGCCGAGAGCCCGCGGCGGATCTTCTCCCACAGCAGCGGCGAGAGCTTGTAGCCCACCAGCCGGTCCAGCACCCGCCGAGCCTGCTGGGCGTTGACCTTGTTGGAGTCGATCTTGCCCGGGTGCAGGAACGCGGCCTTGACCGCCCGCTCGGTGATCTCGTTGAACATGATCCGGTGCGTCTTGGCCTTGCTGATCCCGAGCTCCTGGGCCAGGTGCCAGCCGATGGCCTCCCCTTCGCGGTCCGGGTCGGTCGCGATGTACAGCGAGTCCGCCTTCTCGGCCGCCTTCTTCAGCTCGTCGAGCACCTTCTTCTTGGCCGGAAGCACCTTGTACTCCGGCTTGAAACCCTTCTTCTCGTCCACGCCGAGCTTGGACTTGGGCAGATCGCGGATGTGGCCCATCGAGGCCTTGACGACGTACTTCGACTCCAGGTACTTCTGGATCGTCTTGACCTTGGTGGGCGACTCCACCACAACCAATCCCAATCCCCGCTTCGCCACCCGGTGCCCTCCTACGCCCGTCCGACTCGGACGAACCGCTTGCCTTCGATCTGCCTCACGCGCCCCTCCAGCTCCAGATCCAGCAGCGCGGCCGAGACCCGCCCGGCTCCGAGGCCGCTCCGCTCGATCACGTGGTCGATGTCGACCGGATCCTCACCCAGGAGCGAGAGGATCTTGCGTGTCGCAACCGTGACTTGTCTTTGGTATTCGCTCGGCTCGCCTTCGGCTTCACCTCGCCCTGCCACTGCCGGCTCGCCTTCGGCTTCACCTCGCCCTGCCACTGCCGGCTCGCCTTCGACAGCGCCTCCTGTCGTTCCCGTTCTTTCGGCGGTGTCGATGCAGCCTTTCCAGCGCGCCGGCAGGACCGCGACCACGTCCTCCCAACCCATCGCGACCGCGGCGCCGTCCTGGATGAGACGGTTCGCGCCGCGGCTCTCCGGCGTGGTGATTCGGCCGGGAACCGCCAGCACCTCGCGGCCCAGCTCGGCGGCCAGGCGCGCGGTGATCAGCGAGCCGCTCCGCTCCGCCGCCTCCACGACCACCACCGCCAGCGACATCGCCGCGATCACCTGGTTGCGGGCCGGGAAGTTCTGGGGCAGCGGCGGCGTGCCGAGCGCGAACTGGGAGACCAGCGCGCCGCGTTCCACGATCTCCGCGGCCAGCCGGCGATTCTCCGGCGGGTAGATCACGTCGACGCCCGACCCCAGCACCGCGATGGTGCGGCCGCCCACGCGCAGCGCGCCGCGATGCGCGGCGCTGTCGATGCCGCGCGCGAGCCCGCTCACGATCGTGACGCCGCGCGCGGCCAGGTCTGCCGCGAGCAGCTCGGCCACGTGGAGCCCGTAGGAGGTGGCCCGGCGCGAGCCCACGATGGCCACCGCGACCACGTCCGCGTCCACGAGCCGGCCTTGCACGTGGAGCGTCTCGGGCGCGCTGGGCACGTCCCGGAGCAGCGCCGGGTACTCGGCGCCGCCGCGCGCGAGCGCGCGCGGGATCACCTCGGGCTGTCGCGCCGTCTCCGCGTCGATACGGTCATGTATCACGTGCGTCACTCACCTCGCCGATCGAGATCCTAGGGTCGAACAGTGCGTTTCAGTATACCGGACGGTCAAACTCGGTCAAAACCGGGCGCGGGCGCGGCGCGGCCGATCACCGCGGCGCGCGACCGGGAGAATCGAGCGACGCGAGGAGCGCGCGCGCCTGGGTGGCCGCCTCCGTGCGGGGATGCGATTTGACCACCCGCGCCCACGTCTCGCGCGCGCGCGGAAGGTCGTGCAGCGCGCGGTAGCACATGCCGAGCTTGAGCAGCGACTCGGCGACCGGCTGGCTCTGCGGGTAGAGATCGGGCACCTTCTGGAACTCGGTCGCCGCCTGGTTGAAGTCGCGCTGGCGATAGTAGGCCTCGCCGATCCAGTACTGGGCGCTCGCGGCCAGGTTGTGCCGGGGAAACCGGTCGATCAGCTCCGTGAACTCGAGCACCGCCTGCCCGTGCTCGTCCGCCCGGAAGCTGGTCATGGCGGTCGCGTAGAGCTTCTCGGCCGACACCTCGCGACCGGGCGGCGGCACCAGCGGCTTCGCGGCCGGCGAAGCCGGTGGCGGCACGCTGAGCGTGGCCACCTTCTGGTTCGTCTCGTCGAGCGCGGAGCGCAGTCCGCGGAGAGCGCCGTCCTGCTGCTGGATGGCCTGCTTGACCTGCTCGCGCTCGGTGGCCGAGGCCTTCGTCTCGCCGACCAGGAAGGCCGCCTGCGCATCGAGCGCCCTCATCTCGCCGGCCAGCTTCCCCACGTCCTTGGCCATCTGGTCCTGCCCCTTCCGGAGCTCCTCGACCTGCTTCACCAGCGCGGCCATCTCGGCCTCGCGACGCGCCTTCTCTCCAGTGCCGCAGCCGGGCGCGGTCGCGGCCAGCAGGGCGAGCCCGACGACGGGCCCGCTACGCACGATGCGTTCCTGGAGCCAGGTCACCATGGGCTCGACCGTAGCACCTGTCCATTCGAAAAGCTAATTTTCACGAGCCTTTGACTGACATTCGGCTTTTCGCTAGCATGGCTGGGCCATGGACGAGTTGCCCTGGATACTCGCGCTCTCCGCGCTCGGTACCGGCCTCGTCTTCGGCTACGCGATCCAGCGCGGCGGCTTCTGCCTCACCCGGGCGCTCTCCAACGCGGTGCTCATGCGGGACGGCAACATCCTGCGCGCCTATCTCCTCGCCCTGCTCGTGGCGATGGTCGGCGTGCAGATGATCGACGCGCTGGGGCTCGTGGACATTCCCCTGCGCCCGCTGCGCTGGCTGTCGAACATCGTGGGCGGGCTTCTGTTCGGGGTGGGGATGATCCTCTCCGGCGGCTGCTCGGGCAGCACCTGGTATCGCGTCGGCGAAGGCGCCCTGGGTGCCTGCGTCGTCCTGCTGGGCTTCGCCATCGGCGCCACCACCGCGGGCGTCGGGCTCCTGGCCCCGCTCCGCACTCAGCTCCAGAAGCCCGCGGTCACGATCGGGGACGGCGCGGCCCCGACGCTCGCCAATATCGTGGGGCTCTCGCCTTGGATCGTCATCGTCGTGCTCGCGGTGGGCGTCGGCATCTGGCTGATGCGCGGCCCCCGGGAGCCCGAGCACGGCAAGTGGCCCTGGCCCGTCAGCGGCGCCGCCGTCGGGGTGATGATCGCGGTGGGCTGGTGGGCTTCCTCCTCCGGCGACCGCCCCGTCGGCATCACCTTCGCGGCCAATACCGGCCACCTGCTCACCTACCCGATGGTCGGCTATCCCAACCGCGTGACGTGGAGCATGCTGATGGCCCTCGGCGTCCCCCTCGGCGCCTTCGTCGCGGCCTGGACCACGAACCAGTTCAACTGGAAGCTGCCGGCGGCAGCAAGCCTGGTGAAGATCTTCTCGGGCGGCCTCCTGATGGGCGCGGCCGCGCTCGTCGCCGAGGGCTGCAACATCAACCAAGGGCTGACAAACTCCGCCACCCTCGCCCTCGGCAGCCTGCTCACGTTCGCGTCGATGTGCGCAGGAGCTTACGCGACGATCTGGTTCTTGTTCGTCCGAAAGTCCTGAGTCGAGCGCGCGAATCGGGCGGGCAGCGCCGCCGGGGGGTGGCGGGTGGGGCTCTGACCACGACGCGCTTTCTCGTCTCGCGCGTGAGCGGTTCCCAATCCGGGAGGGAGCGGCTTCTGGCTTCCGTCGGCGGGAACGGGTCACCCGCCCCACCCGCCACCCCCCGGCGGCGCTGCCCGCCCGGTCTTCCGCTCGATTGGTTCGTTCTACAGGGCGGGGCGGAGGACGATCACCTTCACGGGTTCGCCGGGCTGGATCGTCGTGCCGCCCGGAACCACGGCGAGTCCATCGGCGGTCACCATCGACCGCAGGACGCCGGAGCTCTGCGTGCCGGTCAGGCGCGCGCCGTGGCCTTCTCCGTCTGGGGTCAATGTGATGCGGAGGTAGCCGCGGCGGTTGTCTCCGTTCTTGATGGGGGCGAGGGCGCGCGCGGTGAGGGTGGGCCGATGGAGACGGGTGTGCCCGGCCATGCGGAGGATGGCGGGGCGGACGAAGAGCTCGAAGGTGACCATGGCCGAGACGGGGTTGCCGGGCAGCGCAAAGAGGGCAAGGGCGCCCTTGCCCTCCTGCGGGATCGTCGAGAACGCGATCGGCTTCCCGGGGCGCATGTCCACGAGCCACAGATGCTGCTCCGCCCCGAGCCGGGCGAGCGCGTCCTTGACGAAGTCGTGCTCCCCCACCGAAACGCCCGCGGAGGACATGATGAGATCGCAGCCGAGCCCCCATCGCAGGCGCGCCTCGATGTCTTCCCGCCGGTCTCGCGCGATGCCGAGGCTCACCGGCTGAGCCCCGGCCTCGATCACCTGGGCGATGAGGGAATAGCTGTTGGAGTTCGGGATCTGGCCGGGGCCGATCCGGCCGCCCAGGTCCACCAGCTCGTCACCGGTCGAGAGGATGCCCACGCGCGGCCGGCGGATCACGCTCACCATGGCGCGCCCGACCGTCGCGAGCAGCCCGATGTCGGCCGCGCTCAGCACCCGACTGCGGTCCAGGACGCGGTCGGCCCGCTTCATGTCCTCGCCTCGCGGCCTCACGAAGGCGCCGGCTTCGAGGCGCGCGGGGACCAGCAGCGTGTCCCCCTCCGCCCTGACGTCCTCCTGAGGAATGACCGAGTCGGCCCCCTCGGGGATCGGCGCGCCGGTGAAGATCCGGAAGGCCTCGCCGGCGCGGAGCGGGCGCTCCGCGGTCGCCCCGGCCGCCACGTGCGCGACGACCGCGAGCCGAGCGGGCGCCTCGGCGGAGGCGGCGCCAACGTCGGCGCTCCGCAGCGCGTAGCCGTCCATCGAGGAGGCCGGCCAGGGTGGCATGTCGCGTGGGCTGTCCACGTCCTCCGCGAGCACGCGGTGGAGCACCTCGGTAAGCGGCACGCGCTCATCTCCCAGCGCGGCCACCCGGGACAGGATGCGGTCGAGCGCTTCCTCGACGGAAATCACCCCGGTATTCTACCGCGGGGCGCGCGGGAGGCGGGGGCTACTTGGGCAGGCTGAGGACCGGCTTGTAGCGAGCGAAGAACCAGCTGCGGCTGAGCACGAACAGCGCGAAGAAGCCGAGCGTCACCAGGATCTCCACCGGACCGATCGGCACCGTGTTGTCCCGGAGCAGCGAGGGGAACACCAGCAGCATCCGCTCGAAGAAGATGGCGATCCACCCGAAGAAAAGGATGACCTTGAACACCCGGTGCCGCTCGGGGGGGCGTCCGGTGAGCCGCTTGAGCAGATACGAGAACGGGATCAGCCAGCCGATGATGAAGATGGCCCACGCGAGGGTGGCCCAGGGCTGGACGAAGAAGCGCCGCACCACGTAGCGGGTCTCCGCGGGCACGTTGCCGTACCAGATCACCAGGTACTGCGAGAAGAAGAAGTACATCCAGAACACGCTCAGCGCGAAGGTCAGCTTGGCCACGTCCTGGATGGCAACCGGCGCCACGTGACTCATCCCCCGCTCGTTGGAGCGGATGGTGAGGTACGTGACGAGCCCGAAGCCGGTGTACATCGAGGTGACCACGTAGTAACCGCCGAAGAGGCCGCTGTACCAGCGGGGATCGAGCGACATCAGGAGGTCGAAGCCCCACAGCGAGAGCACCACCACGTAGAGCGCGAGCAGCCAGCCGGCGAGCCGGTTGCGCCGGTTCACCGCCGCCGCGCTGTCCCCGCCCGGCTGGTCCTCGGCGAGGATCGCCTTCACGAGGCGCATCGCGACCCAGTACAGCAGCAGCACGCCGAGGCCGATGCGCAGCGACATGAACGGCACGTTGAGCCACGCCGCCTTGTTGGCCAGCGGCTCGGTCACCCAGGGATAGAGCGTCGCGCGCCCGCAGAAGAGCACCAGGAAGAGCAGGAAGGAGACGGGCAGGAAACCCGCGGTGGTGAGCGCGATCCGCTTGACGCTCGGCGACCACCGGCCCTCCGTCACCTGGATCATCGCGGCCACCGCGGGACCGGTGATGGCGAGGCTCGACCAGAACAGCAGGTTCACGAGGTAGATGCCCCAGGCCCGCGGGGCCGACCCCTGCGAGACCCCGTACAGGAAGGCCACGATCCCGAGGATGGCCAGCAGCACCAGCAGCGGGTGCGCGCGACGGGCCGACACGGCCGGAGAGGCGCCCAGCGCGCTCATTTCTTGGCCAGGGTCCGGAGGTAGTTGACCACGTGCCACCGCTCGTCGGAGCTGAGGGCCTCCGCGTAGGACGGCATGACCGCGCCGCCCGCCGAGAGATAGCTCTGCCAGTATCCGTCCGTCCGCACCTTGTGCAGCTCCGGATTGGTGAGATCGGCGGGCGGCACGAACTTGGTGGAGACCGGCCCGTCCCCCCGCCCGGAGTCGCCGTGGCATGGTGTGCAGTAGATCGTGAACAGCTCCCCGCCTCGGCGCACCGAGTCGATGGAGGCGGGCACCGGATTGCGTCGGGTCGCGGCGGCCTCGCGCTCGGCCGGCGAGTGGTAGAGCTCGCCGCCGCTGCGCGGCAGGCTCCCGGTTGGCATCGAGAAATTGTACTCGCCGGGCATCACGCGCTGGGTGGCGGTCATGTTGTTCAGCCAGCGGAAGCCGACCACGCCGGCCAGCACCGCGCCCACCGCCCCCAGCAGCAGGAGGACGAGGAGGAAGACCCACTTCATCATCGCCGCACCTCTTCCGCCCCCGCCGCCGACAGCATCGCCTGCACCGAGTCGACCTTGTCGGGCGGACACGCCACCGCGACGCCGAAGCGATCCACGCTGAAGCGCGGATCATAGGTGGGTGACGGCTTGAGCTTGGGCAACTGGCCCAGGATCAGCACCGCGAGCGCGGTGGCGAGCCCGCCCAGGAGGATGGTCAGCTCGAACGCGATGATGACGAAGGGCGGAATGGACACCGGTGCCTTGCCGCCGGTCACCAGCTCCCACTTGAGCGACGTCCAGATGGTGAGGAAGAAGCCGGTGGCGGTACCGGTCAGGGCCCCGACCACCGTGAAGAGGCGCACCTTCGACAGTGGCTCGACCCGGTCGATCTCGTGCTCGATCTCCTCCACCGGGACCGGGGTGTAGACGGTGAGCTCCGAGAAGCCCTTGGCCCGCAGGTCGCGGATGGCCTGCAGCGTGGTGTCCACGTGGGCGAAGACTCCCAGCACGCTGGCGGTCGTCGTCATCTCAGTGGTGGCCCCCGGGCCTCGCGTGCTTGAAAGGATGCGGCAGCACTTCCTTGACCTCCACGATCGAGAGCGACGGCATCACGCGGATGAAGCCCAGGAAGAGGAGGAAGAACCAGGCGAAGGAGCCGACGATGATGGCCGAGTCGGTCACCGTCGGGTAGTAGGTGCCCCACGTGTACGGATAGAAGCCGTGGGCGAGGCCGGGCACGATGATGTTGAAGCGCTCGAACCACATGCCGATGAGCACGAGGATCGAGATGACGTACAGGGTGACCACGTGGGTCCGGAGCCTCTTGATCAGGAGGACGAGCGGCACCACGCTGTTGCAGAAGTACATGAGCCAGTAGGCCCACGCGTACTGCTTGGACGCCTTGGCGAACAGGCTCGCGCGCTCGAAGTGGTCGCCGGAGTACCAGGCGGTGAACACCTCGCATAGGTAGAAGTAAGTCAGCACCAGACTCGTCACCAGGATCAGCTTGGCCATCGCGTCCAGGTGCTTGTCCGTGATGTACGGGTACCAGTTGAACAGGTACCGCATGGGCAGGATCAGCACCAGCACCATGGCGAACCCGGAGAAGATCGCCCCGTCGACGAAGAACGGGGCGAACAGCGTCGAGTGCCAGCCGGGCACCAGGGCCATCGCGAAGTCGAACGACACCACGCTGTGCACCGAGAGCACGAGCGGGGTGGCCAGGGCCGCGAGCAGCCCGTAGCCCCGGCGATAGTGCCGCCACTGGTGGTCGGAGCCCTCCCACCCGAGCGAGAGCACCGCGTAGATCTTCCGCTTGTAGCCGGTCGCGTTGTCGCGGAGGGCCGCGATGTCCGGCACCAGGCCCACGATGAAGAAGACCACGCTGATGGTCAGGTAGGTCGAGATCGCGAACACGTCCCACACCAGCGGCGACTTGAAGTTGGGCCAGAGGTAGCGCTGGTTGGGGTACGGCATCAGCCAGTACGCGAACCACATGCGGCCGGCGTGGATCAGCGGGAAGAGGCCCGCGGTCATGACCGCGAAGACGGTCATCGCCTCCGCCCCGCGGTAGATCGACGTCCGCCACCTCGCCCGGAACAGGTAGAGGACCGCGGAGATCAGGGTCCCCGCGTGACCGATGCCGATCCAGAACACGAAGGTGGTGATGTACATCGCCCACATCTGGGGCGTGCGCTTGCCCGCCGCCCCGATGCCGACCCAGATCTGCCAGGCCCAGGCGGCGGCGCCCGCGGTCAGGATGAGGGCCACCAGGCAGAGCCAGGCGAAGTACTTCTCGCCCGGCATGCCGATCGTGCGGATGACGTCGCGGTTGACGTCGGCCCAGGTGGGCTGGGCGGGCGCGCTCTGCGCGGGCGGCGCGCTCACGGCTAGTGCCCCGCCTTCCGGTGGCCCGCGGGCTCGGCGCGGACGACCTTCTTCAGATAGGTCACCGCGGGCAGCGTCCCCAGCTCGTGGAGCACGTGGTAGCCGCGGATCGAGTGCGAGAGCTTGGAGACGAGGGCGTCGCCGTCCTTGCGGTTGCCGAAGGTGATGGCGTGGGTCGGGCAGGTCTGCTGGCAGGCCGTCTGCATGTCCCCGTCCCGCACCGATCGCCCCGCCTCGCGGGCCGTGCCCTTCGCGGCCTCGATGCGCTGCACGCACATGGTGCACTTCTCCATCACCCCGAGCTGGCGCACCGTGACGTCGGGGTTGAGCTGCAGATCGAGCGGAGCCGGCCACGTGTAGTTGAACCAGTTGAACTTCCGCACGTGGTACGGGCAGTTGTTGCCGCAGTAGCGCGTGCCCACGCAGCGGTTGTAGACCTGCCCGTTGAGTCCCTCCCGGGTGTGATACGCGGCGTAGACCGGGCAGACCGGCTCGCACGGCGCGACTTCACAATGCTGGCAGAACATCGGCAGGAACATGTTGACCGGCTTGGCCGCCGTCCCCTCCTGCCAGCGCTCGACCCGCAGCCAGTGCTGGATGCGGCCGTAGGCCACCTGCGCCTTTCCAACCGTCGGCACGTTGTTCTCGCTCTGGCAGGCCACCACGCAGGCCTGGCAGCCGGTGCACCGGTCGACGTCCACCGCCATGCCCCAGCGATACTCGGGATACTTCACCGCCGGGTACATGGTCGGATGGCTCGCGTGCTCGGGCGGCTTGCCGCGCAGCTCGAGCTCCCGCGCCGCGCCCAATCCCACGTACTGCGCGATCTCGCGATCGTCCTGATCGAACTGCGCCTGCGGGATGGCCAGCGGCCGCCGCCCGCCCGTCTTGGCGAGGGAGATCTTCACCGACAGCAGCGGCAGGCCGCCCGAGGCCGGATCCGGCGCGGAGGGCAGCAGCTCGATCGGATTGACGCCCACGTTCAGGAAGCCCGCCTGGCTGGCGGTGCCGGGAGCCGCGTTGCCCTGCTGGGCGAAAGTGCCGGCATACTTGTGCCCCTGCCCCATCGCCACCGCCACCACGCCCGGATGGACGAGCTCGGTCGGATACGCGGGCAGCTCGATCGCGCCATGCGGAGAGGTGACCTTGACGAGGTCGCCGCGCGCGATGCCCATCTTCTGCGCGGTCTCGGCGGGAATCTCGAGCCACGAGTCCCACGCCACCTGGGTGATGGTGTCCGGGACCTCGTGCAGCCAGGGCCGATCGGCGCCGCGGCCGTCGTAGAAGCGGCCGGATGGATAGACCACCAGCGCGTGCGAGCCATCCCCTTCGAGCCTGGGGGGCCCGGCCGAGATGCGCCCGGCCTCCGGACGGAGGGAGACGGCCGCCGCCGCGGCCGTGCGCCACACCCCTCCACGCCGGAGGACCGCTTCCCAGAACTCGGAGAATGGGACTGTGCTTCCATGATCCTTGGCGGTCTTTTGCCACTCTTCCTTGAGAAATTCCTCGAAGCTACCCCACTTGAGCGGGGCCTTGCCTTCCTCGAGTCCCAGCGCCTGCCGGCCCACGCTCAGGAAGACGTCGCCGGTGGCCCTGGCGGCGACCGGCTTGCCGTCGATCTGCACGGGTCCCATCGTGGGCTGCATCAGCCCCAGCACGCCATCCTGGGAAGCGTAGTCGCCCCAGGACTCCAGCGCGTGCAGCGTCGGCAGCACCAGGTGCGCGCGCGCGGTGGTCTCGTTCGGGCGGCTCGCGAGGGAGACGACCAGCGGGACCTTGCCGAGCGCCTCCGCGAAGCCCGACTTGGGCGGCATCGCGTAGACCGGGTTGACGTCCACGAGCACCAGCACCTCGATCTGGCCGCCCGCCATCGCCTGGGTCAGCGCCACCATGTCGGAGTACGGGCTCACCCGGCTGAAGGGCGAGGCGCTGCCGAAGCGCACCCGGGTGCCCACCGCTCCGATGGCCGCGTTGAGCAGGTTGACCGCGACGAGCGCCTCCACCGCGGTGCCCGAGGTAGCCGCCATGCCACCGCCCAGCACCAAACCGGCCTTCGACCGGCCGAGATCCCGCGCGACGTGCTTGATCGTGTCCGCGGGGATGCCGGAGGCCGACGCGGCCGCCTCCACGTCGGCGGCGCGGGTCGCGGCCCGCAGCGTGGCGAGATCGGCGCCGGGGGCCTGCAGCCCCTCGTCGAGGATCACCTTCAACATCGCGAGAGCCAGCGCGCCCTCGGTGCCGGGCGCGTTGCGCAGCCACTCGTCGGCGTTGGCCGCGGTCAGCGACATCCGCGGCTCGACGTGCACGAAGGTCCCCTGCTTGCCCTGGAAGAAGGCGTGCATCCGGGCGAAGTCCGCGGTATAGCCTTCGCGGTTGAGCCACGTCTCGAGGAAATCCGCGCCGAAGGAGACGACGTAGGTGGCCTCCCCGATCGCGTAGTCCGGGATCGCGTCGCGGCCGAAGGCCACGCGATTCGAGGCGCGCAGGGCTTCGTAGCCGAGAGGCTCGTACGCGATGCGCGGCCGGGCCCCGAGCAGCCGCACCCACTCGTCCATCAGGCGGGCCAGGCTGCCGGTCTCGAGCCCGCTCACCACCGCGATGCGCGCGCCCTGCCGGCCCTTGACGAGCGCGCCGAGCTTGTCGGTGAGCTGCTTCTCCGCGTCGGCCCAGGCGACCGGCTTGCCGCCGTTCACGGGCTCGCGGAAGCGATCGGGGTGGTAGAGCGCCTGCAGGCCCGCGTGCCCGAGCACGCAGAGCGCGCCGGCGTTGGACGGGTGATCGGGATTGCCCTCGAGCTTGATGACGCGCCCGTCGCGGTTCTTGGCGATGACCCCGCAGCCGGACGGGCACTCCCGGCAGACGCTGGAGAAGTACGCCGGAATGCCCGGCACGATATTGTCCGGCGGGATGACGTACGGGATGAGCAGCTCGGCCGACTGGCCGCAGCCGCCGGCGGCCGCGGCGGCGCCCGTGGTGGCCACGACCTTGAAGAACGACCGGCGATCCATCACGCTCATCCACTCCTCCGCCCTACTCGGTGGCAGGCGCCGCAGCTCAGCCGGACGTGCTCCTTCAACGAGGCGTGCTGTGGATGAAGACCGGGGCGTGCCGCGTGTTTCCGGGCTCCAGCCTTGTGAACCCTATCACGTGGAAAAACCGGGTGTCAATAAGCTTACGCTTGGCGAGGTGCAGCCGAAGGCGAGCCGAGCGAATACGAGAACAGAAGCTCAGGGCAGACAGCCCACGCGGGCCATCGCCGTCGTAGATCTCCGCCAACCCGCCTAGCGCGCCTTCTCCATCGCGCTCCGGCAGGCGCCCGCCGCAGCGGCAAGGTCCTCGTCGGAGTGCGCCAGCGAGACGAAGGCCGCCTCGAACTGGGAGGGAGCCAGGAACACCCCGCCCTCCCGCATCGCATGAAAGTACCGGGCATAGCGCGCGGTGTCGGCGCGCTTCGCGGAGGCGTAGTCGGTGACGGGGCCGTCCGTGAAGAAGACGGTGAGCATCGAGCCGACCCGGTTCACCCGCACCGGCACTCCCGCCGCAGCCGCGGCCTCGGTCACGTCGCGCTCCACCCGCGCGCCCAGCGCCTCGAGCCGCTCGTACACGCCCGGGCGCTCGAGCGCGCGGAGCGTGGCGAGGCCCGCGGCCACCGCGAGCGGATTGCCGGAGAGGGTGCCGGCCTGGTAGATGCCCCCGAGCGGCGACACGCCCTCCATCAGGGCACGCGATCCGCCGTAGGCTCCGACCGGCAGGCCTCCGCCGATGATCTTGCCGAGACACGTGAGATCCGGCCGCACCCCGTAGAGGGCCTGCGCCCCGCCCCGCGCCACCCGGAACCCGGTGATGACCTCGTCGAAGATCAGGAGGCTGCCGTGGCGCGTGGTGAGGTCGCGCAGTCCGGCGAGGAAGCCCGGCGCCGGCGGCACCACGCCCATGTTGCCGGCCACCGGCTCCACGATCACCGCGGCGACCTGGCCGACGTGCGCCTCGAGCTGACCGCGCACCGCGCCCAGATCGTTGAACGGCACCGTGAGGGTCAGCGCGGCGAGCGCGGGCGGCACGCCCAGGCTGTCGGGCACGCCGAAGGTGGCGCCGCCCGAGCCCGCCTTCACGAGGAGACTGTCCGCGTGGCCGTGATAACAGCCGTCGAACTTGATGAGGAAGTCGCGCCCGGTCGCGCCGCGGGCCGCCCGCAGCGCGCTCATGGCCGCTTCCGTCCCCGAGGACACCAGCCGCACCATCTCCATGCTGGGCACCGCGCGGACGATCAGCTCGGCCATCTCCACCTCGCCCGCGGTGGGCGCGCCGTAGCTGGTGCCCCGTCGGACGGCCAGGGTCACCGCCTCGACCACCGGGGCCGCGGCGTGGCCCAGGATCAGCGGTCCCCACGAGCCCAGGAAGTCGAGGTAGGAGCGGCCGTCCACGTCCACGAGCCGCGCGCCCTCGGCGTACGCCACGAAGAAGGGCGTGCCGCCCACGCCGCGGAACGCGCGGACGGGGCTGTTGACGCCCCCGGGCATGAGGCGCCGCGCGGCCTCGAAGAGCGCGTCGGATGAGGTCACGCGGTCAACGCTTCGTGAGCTCGGTGGGCACGAAATCGCGGACGGAGGCGTCCCACACGAAGGCCGCCGCATCGGCGACGCGCCCCTGGACCACCGACAGCACCACGTAGACCGCGTCCGGATACGCGGGCTCGCCGTTGATCAGCGCGTTCTGCCGGTCGGTGGCGGAGAAGTACGCGCCGGTGTCCACGTGCGAGTGATAGATGGTGGCGACCCGGTAGCCCTCGGCCTCGCGCCGGCCGATCGCGAGGAGATCTTTCGGATCGATGAAGTAGGCGGTACGGGAATCGCGCGGGTGCCGCTCGCGGTCCTTGGCGTGGAGCTCGTCCTGGATGTTCCGGCACGGCATCAGGAAGCGGTCGGGCCCGGACGTGCCGCGGGCCAGCAGCACCCCGCAGCACTCCGACGGATACTCGGCCTCGGCCTGCGCGTGCACGCGGTCGAGCTCCTCGGCGGTCAGGATCATCCTGCCGCGATCATCTTCGGCCGCCCGCGAGGGCTGGCCCGCCGCCCGCGAGGGCTGGCCCGCCGCCCGCGAGGGCTGGAATGATCGAGACCTCGTCGCCGTCCTTGAGCGTGGTCTCGAGCCCCTGCAGCGCCTCGATGGCCTCGTTGTTCACGTAGATGTTGACGTGGTGGTGCACCTCGCCCTGGTCGTTGCGCACCAGCCCCTTCAGCGCGCCGAACTGATCTTCCAGCTCGTCGAGCATGCCCTTCACGTCGGGCGCCTCGACGGCGACGCGATCCGCGTTCTTGGTCGCGCGGCGGAACGGCGTCGGGATGTAGACCTGAACACTCATGGCCGCTCTCCTAGAAGGTGACGCTCAGATAGCGCTCCCCAGTATCGCATAGCACCGTGACCACCACCTGGTCCGCGGGCAGCGTCTCCGCGACCTGGCAGGCCGCCCACACGTTGGCGCCGGACGAGATGCCCACCAGGAGCCCCTCCTCGCGGGCGAGCCGCCGGGCCATCGTCGTCGCGTCCTCGTCGCGCACCTGTACGATGTCGTCGAGCACGGAACGATTCAGGATGCCCGGCACGAACGACGCGCCGATGCCCTGGATGCCGTGCGGCCGGAAGCGGCCCCCCGAGAGCACCGGCGAGCGGGCCGGCTCCACCCCGACCACCCGCACCGCGGGAAGCCGCTCCTTCAGCACCTCGCCGACCCCGGTCACGGTGCCGCCGGTGCCGACGGCCGCGACGAAAACATGGAGGCGCTCGTCCGTCGCGTCCAGGATCTCGAGCGCGGTGGTGCGGCGGTGGACCTCCGGATTCGCCGGGTTCTCGAACTGCAAGGGCATGAAGTAGTCGGGATGCTCGCGGCAGATCTCCTGCGCCGCGAAGACCGCTCCGGTCATGCCCTCCATCGCGGGGGTCAAGTGGATCTCGGCTCCGTAGCGCGCGAGCAGGCGCTGCCGCTCCACGCTCATGTCGTCGGGCATGGTGAGGATCAGGCGATAGCCGCGCACCGCGCAGACCATCGCGAGGCCGATACCGGTATTGCCGCTGGTCGGCTCCACCAGCGTCGCGCCGGCCTTGATCATCCCGCGGCGCTCCGCGTCCTCCACCATGGCCAGCGCGATGCGGTCCTTGACGCTGCCGCCCGGGTTGAGCGATTCGAGCTTGGCCAGCACGGTGGCGCCCCCCGACTTCGGAATGCGGTTCAGGCGCACCAGGGGCGTGCCCCCCACCAGCTCCAGCACCGAACCCGCCGTCTTCGGACGGGGCGGCGCGGCCGCTCTCTTGGTCGTCGTCATGGTCGAATCCTGTCGAGTGCTCAGATGTGGTACATCGGGCGCGCCGAGCGGCGGCGCTCCAGGGCCCGCCCGCGCAGATCCTCGAGGGTGGTCCGGTCCACGACCGAGGCGACCGCTTCCGCGATCTCCTGCCACAACTCGTGGAGTCCCGCCGCGTCTTCTCCGCGGCCACCGCGCCGCGCCGAGTCGGGCCCCGTCGGCGGGCCGTCGACCGCGCGCAGCAGCGCGCCCACCGTGACCTGATCCGCGGGCCGGCTCAGGCGGTAGCCGCCCGACGATCCGCGCCGCGCGTAGAGGAACCCGGAGCGCTTGAGCTGCAGCAGCACCTGCTCCAGGTAGCGCTGGGGGATCGACTGGCGGGCCGCGATGTCCTGGATCGGCTGCAGATCCTGGCCGTCGTGCAGGGCGAGATCCACCATCGCCTTGATGGCGTACTCCCCCTTGGCCGAGATCCTCACGCGCGGCCCTGCTCGATGAGCCTCGCGGCGTCCTTGGCGAAATAGGTGATGATG
>JBBDXN010000156.1:0-11936 GCA_040902305.1 Candidatus Rokuibacteriota bacterium
CCTGCCACCCGAAACAACGCCGAGGCCGGCGGCCACATTCCGGATCACGATCTCGACGCCGGCGAACCAGGCGCGGGTGGAGCAGGAGACGCTCACGTTCGCGGCCGTCGTGCACGGCGGGACCGGGGTCCGCCAGGTGCTCATCACCGCCAACGGCGTGGAGCTATGGCGGCAGGAGAACCGATCGCAGCAGCCGTCCATGGCGGTAAACCTCCCGGTCAAGCTCGCGGAAGGCCAGAACACGCTGGTGGTGACCGCGGCCGAGACCGACGGCACCATGCACCAGGAGATGCGGACGATCCACCACGAGAAGCGGGTGCCCCTCGCGGTGGACGTGCGCTATCCGGAGGACCGCTCGCGCGTGGCCGACGAGGCAAGCGTGGTGGCGGCGGTGGCGCGGTCCAGCAAGGGCATCAGCCGCATCACGGTCACGCTCAACGGCGCGGAGGTACACCAGCAGGAGGAACGGAGCCCGCAGAAGTCGATGGCGGTGAGCGCCCCCCTCACGCTGCGCGAGGGCGCGAACGCGATCGTGATCACCGCGCGCGAGATCGACGGCGCGACCCGACAGGAGGTGCGCACCGTGATCCTGGAGCGGGCGAAGCCCGCGGCCGCCGTCGCGGCTCCGGCTCCCTCCCCGCCGCCCCCGCCGCCCTCCACGCAGTGGGCGGTCGTCATCGGGGTGGGCGGCTACGAGAGCTCGTCGGTGCCCCGGCTGCGCTACGCGGTGGCGGACGCCGACGCGGTCTACCAGACCCTGCTCACCGCCGGCTTCAAGAAGGAGAACATCCTCCTCTTGACCGATAAGACCGAGCGCAAGCCCACCCTGCGCAATATCAAGTGGGCGCTCGGCACGTTCCTCGCCCGCTCGGCCCACAAGGACGACCTGGTCATGATCTACTTCGCGGGCCACGGGGCCTCCGAGGTGGACCAGCGCGGCATCGAGCGCGACGGCCTCTCCAAGTACCTGGTGCCGGTGGACGCCGACCCCGACGATCTCTATTCGACCGCGCTGCCGATGGACGAGATGCAGAACGTCCTGGCCCGGATCGAGGCGGAGCGGGTCACCGTGTTCCTCGACGCCTGCTACAGCGGCGCGGCGGGCGGGCGCACCTTCGCCTCCACCAAGACGCGCACCGTCAACGTGGACGAGATCTTCCTCGACCGGCTCACGCGCGCCAAGGGCCGCGCCATCGTCACCGCGTCGCGGCCGTCCGAGCTCTCCATCGAGCTGGCCGAGCTGGGCCACGGCATCTTCACCTACTATCTCGTGCGCGGCCTGCAGGGCTACGCGGACAACAACCGCGACGGCATCGTCTCGCTGCAGGAGCTCTACGAGTACCTCGCCCAGGAAGTGAGCCGCAAGTCGCGCCAGGTGGGCGGCAACCAGCACCCCATGCTGAAGGGCGAGCTGGAAGGCGTGCTGCCGCTCACCCGCACCGGGAAGCGCAATTAGCCGGGGGCGCCGCCTGCTCGCCGCGCTCGCGCTCCTCCTGGGCGCGACCGAGGCCTCTGCCCAGCCCGCGGCCGACGGCCAGAGCTGGGAGACGCCCATGACCGCGGGCGACCGCGCCTTCCAGCTCGGCCACTACGCCGAGGCCGAGCGCTTCTTCGCGGCCGCGCTCGAGCGCGCCGAGCGCCTCGGTCCCCAGGACCCGCGGGTCGCGTTGAGCCTGGGCCTGCTCGCCGCCGCCTACCGGGCCGAGGGGCAGTACGGTCAGGCGGATCCGCTGCTCCAACGGGCGCTGGCGATCGCCGAGGGCGCGCTGGGACCCGACCATCCGGAGGTGGCCGCCACCCTCACCGCGCTGGGCGGCCTCGGCGCCGCCCGTGGCCGCTACGGTCAGGCCGAGCCGCTGCTCAAGCGCGCCCTCGCCATCGACGAGCGGGTGCTGGGGCCCGAGCATCCCGAGGTCGCGGTGACCCTGGCCACGCTCGCCGCGCTCGATCGCCGGCAGGGCCGCTACGGCGACGCGGAGCTGCGCAGCCGACGGGCGCTGGCGATCCGCGAGAAGGCGCTGGGGCCCGAGCACGCCGACGTGGCCGCGAGTCTCACCGGACTGGCCGCGCTCTACCTGATCCAGAGCCGCTACGTCGAGACCGAGCAGCTCGCCCAGCGCGGGCTCGCCATTCGCGAGAAGGCCCTCGGGGCCGAGCACCCCGAGATGATCGCGCCGCTCCTCACACTCGGCGAGCTGTACGCCGAGCAGGGCCGCTTCGCCCTGGCCGACCCGCTGGCCCGCCGGGCCCTCGCGGTCGCCGAGAAGGCCCTGGGCCTCGCGCACCCCGAGACCGGCGCCGCGCTCGACCTGGTGGCCGGGCTGGCTCGTATCCGCGGGCGCTACGCGGAGGCGGAGGCGCTCGGCCGCCGCGCCCTGACCGTCCGCGAAGCCGCCCTCGGGGGCGACCATCCGGACGTGGCGACGGCCCTCATCGGCCTCGCCGAGCTGGCCATCCTCCGGCAGAACGCCGGGCAGGCCGAGCCGCTGGCCCGCCGCGCGCTCGCCATCCAGGAGAAGGCGCTCGGGCCCGAGCATCCCGATCTGGCGCGCAGCCTCCGCGCGCTCGGGTGGGCCCAGCAGCTCCAGAGCAAGTACGCGGAAGCCGAGCCCTCCTATCAGCGCGCGCTGACCATCGACGAGAAGCGCCTCGGTCCGGAGTCGCCCCGCGTCGCGCTCGATCTCGGCAGCCTGGCGACCCTCTACCGCGCCCAGCGCCGGTACGCGCAGGCCGAGCCGCTCTATCGGCGCGCCCAGGCCGTCGGCGAGAAGGCGCTGGGACCCGAGCATCCGCAGGTGGCGGCGACGATCGTCGATCTCGCGTCGCTCTACCGCGCGCAGAGCCGCTTCGCGCAGGCCGAGCCGCTCTACCAATGGGCGCTGACGCTGCAGCGCAAGGCGCTCGGGCCCGACCATCCCGAGGTCGCCCTGAGCCTCGACGAGTACGCGGCGCTCCTCAAGCAGATCAATCGCGAGGCGGAGGCCGGCGAGCTGGAAGCGCAGGCGCGGGCCATCCGCGCGAAGGCCCCCGCCGCCCCGACGCGGTAGCCGGCTAGCGGTTCTTCGCGGGCCTCGCGAGCGCGAAGATGGTCATGTCGTCCTGGATACTGGAGCCGCCGCGACGCAGGATGTCCTCGCACAGCGCCTCCGCCAGCCCCTGGGGTCGAAGCCCGCGCTGGCCCTCGAGCCACGGCAGCAGGGGCCCGATCCCGGGACGCCGCCCTCCCGCCTCCTTCGCCTCCACGATGCCGTCGGTGAGGAGGAGCAGGGTATCGCCCGGAGCCAGCGTCAGCGTGGTCCGCGCGAAGAGCGAGTCCTCGAAGGCGCCGAGGACACAGCCGCCCGCGTCACCGGCCAGCCGGGCCACCGCGGCCCGGCCGTCCGCGCGCAGCACGACCGGGTCCGGATGCCCTCCGCCGGCTAGCACCACGCGCCCGGGCTCGGTGGGATCGAGCACCGCCAGGACCAGGGTCACGAACATGGACGGCGGCATGTCCCGGCAGAGCGAGGCGTTGAGCCAGGTGAGCACCTCGTCGGGCTCCACGAGGCTCCGGGCGATCTCGCGCAGCAGCGTCCGCACCATCACCATCAGGAGCGCGGCCGGGATCCCCTTGCCGGACACGTCGCCGACCGCCACCGCGATCCGCTCGCCCATCGGAACGACGTCGAAGAAGTCGCCGCCCACGATGGTGGACGAGCGCAGCACCGCGCCCGCGTCGAGTCCCGCCAGGGTCGCCGGCACCGGCGGCAGGAGGCGCTGCTGGATGTCGCGCGCCGCCTCCAGGTCGCGGCCGAACTGGGCCATGTGCTCCGTGGTGAACCAGTCCCCCAGGACGCTGAGGAGCGGCTTGACCGCGCGCGACTGGACGGTGCGCCGGAGCAGCGCCTGCACGCGCGCCACGACCTCCGCCGGCTCGAAGGGCTTGGCCACGTAGTCGTCGGCGCCCCGCTCGAAGCCCTTCATCTTGTCGGTCAGCGCGGCCCGGGCCGTGAGCATGATGACCGGCACCTGCGTGGTGGGGCCGTGCTCCCGGATCTGCCGCAGGGTCTCGAACCCATCCGCGCGGGGCATCATCACGTCGAGCAGGATCAGGTCGGGAGCCTGGCGGTGGATCGCCTCGAGCGCTTCGAGGCCGTCGGCCGCGCTCGTGACCTCGTAGCCCGCCCGGCGCAGCGTCACCGACAGGATCGTGTTGATGTCGGCCTCGTCGTCCACGACCAGGATGCGGGCGGCGCTCATGGACCGGCCCCCTTGCGGAGCCCCAGCCGCGCGCGGATGGCGTTGAGCAGCTCGTCCGAGGTGAAGGGCTTGACCAGGCAGACGGTCGCCCCGGGCGCGCGCGGATCGCCGGGCTCCACCTCGATGGCGCTCAGGACCACCACCGGGGTGTCCCTCGTCTCCGGTTGCTCGCGGAGGAGGCGGATGGCCTCGAATCCGTCCAGGTCCGGAAGCATGAGGTCCATGGTGATCACGTCGGGCCTCCGCTCGCGCGCCATCTCCACCCCTTCCAGCACCCGGCCCGCCTCGAGCACGCGAAGCCCCGCCAGCTCGAGCACGTCCCGCAGCAGCGCGCGCACCTCGGCCTCGTCGTCCACCACCAGCACCAGGGGCGCTTCGTCGGCCCGCTCGGCGGGCGGCGCCGCGCCCGCGAGGGCCGCCGCCGCTCCCGGCACCGGCAGGCGCACCGTGAAGGTGGCGCCCGCGCCGGGTCGGCTGTCGACCGAGATCCGCCCCCCGTGCTCCTCCACGATGCCGCGGCAGATGGCGAGGCCGAGGCCGGTCCCGCCCACCGCGCGGACGTTGCTCCCGTCGAGCTGCTGGAACTTGCGAAACAGCCGCCCGACGTCCTCCGGCGCGATCCCGGGACCACGGTCCGTCACCCAGACCTCCACCTCGGCGCCCGCCCGCCGGGCGCCCACCGTGATCCGCCCCTTCTCCGGGGAGAACTTGATGGCGTTGGAGAGCAGGTTCGTCACCACCTGGACCATCCGATCGAAGTCCGCGCGCACGTCCGGCACGTCGGCGTCCACGAGCGACTCGATGCCGATCCCGCGCGAGTCCGCGAACCCGCGGATGCCGTCCACCGCGATCTCGACGAGCTCGGCGGGCCGGTGCAGATCCAGATCGAGATGGATGTGACCCGCCTCCATCTTCGAGATGTCGAGAATGTTGTTGATGAGACGGATGAGCCGGTCGGTGTTCTTGAGCGAGATATCCACCAGATGCCGCTGGGTCTCGTCCAGCACCAGGGCCTCGTCGGACAGCAGCAGGTGGAGCGAGCCCTTGATCGACGCGAGCGGCGTCCGGAGCTCGTGGGAGACCGTCGAGACGAACTCGGTCTTCATGCGGTCGATCTCCCGCTCCCGCGTGACGTCCCGCAGGGTCACGGTGACCCCGACCACGTTGCCGAGCAGATCCCGGGTGGGCGTGGTCAGCCAGCGGAGGGTCCGCCGCTCGGCGAGCGGCACCTCGATGTCGCCGCCCGCGGGCTCGCCGAACTGATCGAGGGCGGCGGCCAGGGCCGGTCCGCCCGCGGGCTCCCAGTCCCCCCCCCAGCCCAGGGCCAGGACGAACTCCGGGAAGGGGCGCCCGATCACCGGCTGCGGGTTCACCCCGAGCAGGTCCCCGCCCTGCTGGTTCAGGGCGACCACCCGCCGATCGAGATCCAGCACCAGGAATCCGTCGGAGGTGGAGGCGAACACCTGCTCGAGCCGCGTCTTCTGGTTCTCCGCATCCTCGAACAGGGTCGCGTTGTCGAGGGCCATCGCGAGCTGATCGGCGTAGGCGGCGAGCAGGCGCGTCTCGGCCTCGGCGAGCGTGCGAGGAGCCGGGAACCGCAGGAGCAGGCCGCCGAGCACCCGGCTCCGGCCGCGCACCGGAAAGGCGGCGAGCGCCTGGCCGGGCTCGAGGACCCCGGCCGCGACGAGGTCTTCGCGCGCGGTGGT
This sequence comes from Candidatus Rokuibacteriota bacterium, assembly GCA_040902305.1. Taxonomy (GTDB): domain Bacteria; phylum Methylomirabilota; class Methylomirabilia; order Rokubacteriales; family CSP1-6; genus CAMLFJ01. The sequence continues at coordinate 5,946 of JBBDXN010000156.1, forward strand.
GTCGGGGATGAGCATCGGGGCCTCGCGACGCCGCAGGGGCTCGGCCAGCGCGCGCACCGTCTCGTCCCGCCAGTCTCCCCACGAGATGAGGTCGCGGGGGCCGGTGCCGCGCTCTTCGAAGAGGACGATGCCCACCCGGTCGGCCCCGAACGTCTGGGCCAGCGTGCCCGCCGATTCCGGCAGCAGGCGCTTCACGTCGAGCGTGCGGTGCAGGCTGCGCGCGGCCGCGTTGAGGAGCGCGGCCCCGGCCAGGTTCTGCTGGGTGACCGAGTAGAGGCGGGCGTTCTCGATGGCCACCGCTCCCTGGGCGGCCAGGCTCGACAGCAGGTTCACCTCGCGCTCGGTGAACACGTGCGGCGTGAAGTACGAGCCACCCAGCACGCCGAAGACTTCATCCCGGATCATGATCGGCACCGCCAGGTAGGCCCGCGGCGCGTCGTCCTGTTGCATCGCGGCGGCGTTCTCGGCCGAGTAGGTCACGGTGGGATCGGCCTGCCGATCGTTCGTCCAGGCCGGCCGCCGCTCGGCAAAGGCGCGGCCGGTGATCCCCTCGCCCGGCCGCAGCAGGCGCGGCCGCGCCAGATCCTTGGCGTGATTGCGCCCGCGTACGAAGACGAGGCCGTCGCGGGAGGGATCCCAGCGGTAGAAGCCGGCCGCCGCGCATCCCAGCGCCTTGATGGTCCCGTCCGCGATGAGATCGAGCACCGCGTCCAGCTCCAGGGTGGCCGACAGCTTCCGGCTGAGCTCGAGCAGGATCGTGGCGTCGCTCGCCCGCTGACGGGTCTCCCCGTAGAGCCGCGCGTTGTTGACCGACGTGGCGAGCTGCTGGCAGAACAGCTCGAGGTGGGCGACGCCCCGCTTGGTGATCGGGCGGCGGCTCGGCTTGTTGTCGGCGCTGACCACCCCGATGGGGCGACCCTGGAACAGCAGCGGGACCAGGGCGAAGCGCCGGCTGCGGAGCACCGGATGATGGTGCAGCTCGCGCGGCAACGGCGGCATGCGCGCGAGCTGCTCGTCGCTGGACACGATCAGGGTGATCCCCGACTCCCAGACCGTCTCGAACCCGCCGCTCCCGTGGAGCGGGATGCCCCCGAGCCCGTCCGGCCGCACGTCGCTGCCCGCCACCAGCTCGAGCGTCACTCCGTCGTCCGTCCCCAGCCAGACGTTCAGCCGGTCGAAGCCGAGGGCCCGGCTCGCGGCGGCCACGAAGACCTCGACGCGCTCCGCCAGGTCCATCGTGCGATCCATCGCCTGGGTCAGCGCGTAGAGATTCTCGGTGAGGCGACGACGATCCTGGACGTCCTGGAAGAGGCGCGCCTTGGCGATCGCGGAGGCCGACTGGCCGACGAACACGTCCAGGAGCTCGCGATCGTCGGGTCCGAAGCGGAATGGCTCCCGGTCCCGGAACACGAGCACGCCCAGCAGCATGTCCTGGAACACGATGGGGATCCCGAGAAAGCTGCGGAGGCCGTGGGTACGCCACCACTCGAGGTTGGTCGTGCGCGGATCCGACCACGCGTCCGCCAACTCCAGCGGCCGGCGCTCGGACGCGACCCAGCCCACGTCCCCTTCGCCCACCGTGCAGGAGCGGCGCGGAACGTCGCCGACCCCGTCCGGGGCCGCGAAGGCCCGCGCGTCGAGCCGCTTCGCCGCCGCGTCGACGACCCACACCGAGACGACCGGTACCGCGGTGAGCTCGGCCGCGGCCGCCGCGATGCCCGAGAGGACCTCGTCCGGCTCGAGCGACGACGACACGAGCTGATTGAGCCGGGTCAGGGTCCGCAGGCGGGTCGCGCGGGCGTTGAGGGCCTCGTGCAGCCGGGCATTGCGAAGCAGCATCCCGGCCTGCTCTCCGATGGCCCGGAGCGGGGCCAGCTCCGCGTCCTCGAAGCGCCGGCGCTCCCGCCACCACACGAGGTAGAACGCTCCCGCCACCTGCCCGTCGATGAAGAGCGGGATCACGAGGCCCGACTGATGCGGGAAGCGACGGAAGAGGTCGATCGCAAAGCGCGGATCCTGCGGGAGGTCGTCGCTCCAGATCACCTGCCCGCTCCGGAAGACCGCGTCCAGCCCGCGCTGCTCCGAGGCGGTCAACCGGGCGGTGGCGAGCACCTCCAGGGCGTGCTTGGGCACGTGGTACGCCGCGACCGGGCTCAGCTCGGCTCCCTCGGCCTGCCGGACGTAGGCCGCGACGGTCTCCGCGCCGGTGAGCCGGGCCAGCTCGCGGCTGATCAGCCGCAGTGCCTCGGCGAACTCGGTGGTCGAGCCGGCCACCCGGGCCACGGCGAGGAGGGCCGCGGTCTCGCGCAGCCGTGATTCGAGCGCGCCGTCGCTGGAGGTGCGGCCGGCCGCCGGCTCTCCCTCCGGGCCACCCGCGCGCGGACGTCCGGCCGTGTTGGCGCTCATGGGGCAATTCCAGTATAGCCGGGCGTCACGAGAGCAAGCGCATCGCGAGAAGGGCCGGAAAGGCCCGTGCCACCGCCGACGCGGTCGCTAGGGGGCGCCGCCGCCGCCCGGCCCGCGCGGCTTCGTGCCCGACGCGCCGTAGTAGTTGAAGGTAAAGACGAAGTGCCCCGCCGCCTCCGCCCGCTCGATCGCGGCCAGCCAGCGCGCCGCGCTTCCTGCCCCGACCAAGCCGAACTGCACCGCGGTCCGGGCCCGCCGCTCGAGCAGCGTATGCGTGAACGGGTCGAGGCTCCGCACCTGGTAGACGTCGGCGAGCAGCCGCACCCGCTCGAGGCCCAGCGCCACCAGCCGGCGCACCAGGGTGCGGCCGGAGAACGGCTCGGGATACATCCGCGTGGCCACGCCCTCGAAGATCCGGCGGGTCAGCTCGCGGTCCGGATGGTCGAGCACCTGGGTGCCGAAGTCCTGGTCCTGAAGCCCCACCACCCCGCCCGGGCGCGTCACGCGCACCAGCTCGCGCAGCACCGCCTGCGGCCGCGCCACGTGCAGCAGCACGGTCACCGCCAGCGCGCAGTCGAAGCGGCCGGTGCGCAGGGCGAGGGCCGCCGCGTCCCCGAGGCGAAAGTCCATGCGGCGGTCGAGCCGCTCCTCCCGCGCCCGCCGCCGGGCCGCCGCGATGAGCACGCGGCTGCGGTCGATGCCGGTCACGTGGCCGCGCGGGCCCACCAGCGTGGCCACGTCGCGGGCGACCACGCCGCTGCCCGAGCCGACCTCGACCACCCGCCAGCCCGGCGCGATGCGGCAGAAGCGGAGGAAGCGCCGGCGCAGGCGCGCCTGGGTCGGGGTTTGCCCGCGCGACTCCATCATGCGCACGTAGCGCTCGGGCTCGGGCTGGCGGTCGATGGCGCGCCAGGGATCGGGATGCGCCGGCACGCGATCGCTCAGTCGAAACGGCCGGGAAACAGCTCGCGGAACAGGCGCAGCAGCCCGCCCTCCGCGGCGGCGGGCGCCACGCGGCCGGCGGCGCGGCGCACCGTCTCGGGCGCGTGCGGCATCGCGACACCGAGGCCGGCCGCCCGCAGCATCTCCACGTCGTTCTCCTGATCGCCCACCGCGACCACCCGCTCGAGCGGCACGCCGAGGTGCGCGGTCAACCGGCCGAGCGCCGCGCCCTTCGAGGCCCCCACCGGAATGATCTCGAGGTAGTCGCTCCGCGTGCGCACCAGGCGGCCGTGCTCGGCCACGATCGGGGTCAGATCCTGCCGGACGATATCGAGATCGCGCGGATGGCCGATGAGCAGACTCTTGACGAAGCCGCCCAGCGCCAGAAACTCACCGGGATCGTCCACCACGTCCACCCGTAACCCCTCCTCGTCGCAGTAGCGCCGGACCGCCAGCGTGCGCTCCAGGCAGAACAGGCGGTCGTCGCGATAGAAGATGGGGTGCACCGGGGCGTCCGCGAAGATCTTCCAGGCGCGGCGAAGCGCCCCGCGGGGCAGCGTGAGCGAGACCAGATCGGGGCCGCCATCCGCGCCGCGCACCACCGCCCCGTTGTAGTAGATGACCGGGGCGGTGACGCCCAGCTCGTCCCGGTAGCGGTTGGCCGCCGCGGGCATCCGTCCGGTGGCGAGCGAGATGGTGAGCCCGCGCCCGGCCGCTCGATGGAAGGCCTCCACCAGCGCCGGATCCAGCGCCATCGCGTCGTCGAGCAGGGTTCCGTCGAGATCGCAGACCAGCAGGTCGTAGGTCCCGGGCGGGCCGCCCGGCTCCGCGGCGTCGCCGGCGGCGGGCGTCACGCCCGCCGGTCTCCCTGCTCGAACCGCGCCGCGCACTCGCGGCTGCAGAAGAACAGGGGCGCCCCGCCCGCCTCGGACCGGATGGCCCGCGACATCACGACGTAGGTCTGGCACACCGGGTCCTTGACCAGCTCGTCGGGGGCGCGCCGCCTCGTCGACGGCAGCCGCGCCCGCCACGCGGCGGGCAGCCGGGTGAGGACGAGGAGGACCACCGCGATCAGGGCCAGGAGCAGCAGCGCGCGCATCGCGCTTCTCAGCGGGGATCGGGTCGGATGGAGAGTGAGCGGAGAAAGTCCCGGTCCTGTTCGGTCAGATCGAAGCCTTCGGCGGACTCGGCCCGCGCGCCCGAGAAGAAGATGCCGGTCTCCGCCCCGCGCTTGAGGATCTCCTGCACCGCTTCGCGCGAAGCCTCGGTCGCCTTGAGCGACACCTCGATGGCGCGGAGCAACTTCTCCATCAGCCGATCCGCGGGGCGCTCTTGCGTCATGGGCCTTACGATAGCACACTGGCGCGACGGTGCTTCCGGTGGCCCTCGACGACGGCGATCGCGACTGGCGCTTCCTCGGCTCGACCCCGCGCGAGCGGCTCGGCAAGCTCACACTGCGCGAGGACGTCTGGCGCCTGCCCACCGGGGTCGAGCGCACGTACCCCGTCCTGCACGTCGGGCTCACGGTCGGCGTGGTCCCGTTCGTGGACGCCGGCCACGTGCTCCTCGTCCGGCAGTTCCGGCACCTCACCCGCGGCGATTCCTGGGAGCTGCCGGGCGGCGGCGGCCTGCCGGAGGAGACGCCGGAGGCGGCCGCGCAGCGCGAGCTCCGCGAGGAGGGCGGCCATCGCGCCGGGCGCCTGACCTTCCTGACGCGCTTCTTCCCCTCCGCCGCCTATCTCGACGAGACCGCCTACTGTTTCATCGGCGAGGATCTGGTGGCGGATCCCCTCGCCTCCGACGACGACGAGTTCTTCGAGCGTCGCGTGGTGGCCTTCCGCGAGGCGGTGGCGATGGCACTCGACGACCGCATCACCGAGTCCGTCTCCAAGCTCGCCCTCCTCACCGCCGCCCTCCGCCTCGACGTCCGCCCTTAGCGCGCGCTTCCGACTCCGTGACCGCTCGTCGGCTCGTGGTTCATCAACGGGTGGGGCTGGGGGCGGGGGCGCCCTCCCTGGAGCACGCTGACTCGCGGGACCGCACCAGCTCTCGATCGTTCCACGAGACAGGGGCTTCGCGCTTCGGCAACGCGCAGAAGACACGGCTCAATGGAGGGCGCCCCCACCCTCCCGGTGCGCCACCCAACGCAACACCGCAGCCGACACCCACCTCCCATGTCGCTTCACACACTTCAACCTCGAGCCCGGGCCCCTGTTGTGTGCCCTGCAGGTGGCCGGGTTCGCTAGGAGTCTGTCCGGGTAAGCGCTGATGAGGACGAGAGGAGGGCAGTTCCAAGGGGGAGTAGGCGGCGAGATTCTTCCCGGCGTCGGAGTTTGGGCTTTGCCCCGTACTGGCGACACCACCTGCCGGGCCCTCTCTTCCTCATATCCGCGCCCCATACAGCTTCAGCAGGTTGTGACTCGTACAGATCACCGCCCACTCTTCGCCGACGGCCCGCAGCCCTCGCCGCAGGAATTGGCGGAACCCGCGCGCATGCTTGATCTGCCCGAACGGGGGTTCCACGATGGCTTTGCGCCGAGCGTACAGAGCGTGCCCGCGCAGGGTCGCCAACGTCCGCGCCATGCGCTGCTTAGGCAGTGTCAGACAATAACTGCACGAATATGAAGACCGAGTTCGTATGCT
>JBBDXN010000157.1:0-1738 GCA_040902305.1 Candidatus Rokuibacteriota bacterium
GGGGCCCTTAACCCCGCGCCCCCGCGCGCGGCCCTGCTCCAGCTCGCCGCCGACCACGTGGCCTCGGCCCTGGACGGCCGCGAGTCGGCCTTCGAGCTGCACGCCAACGGCGGCCTGCCGGCGTGGCGCGCGCGGCTGCGGCGCTCCTTCACCCGCTACAACGAGCTGGCGAACGGCGTGCTTCGAGCCCTGGATCTGGACATGCCCGCGATCGATCTGGACGGCCTCCGGGCGATGCCGCTGCCGGTGCGCCGCCAGGTCGCGCCCCCGCCGGCCGCCGGCCGATGAGTCACGCGTTCACGGGCGTCATTCGCCCAGGAGGTAGGCATGGCTGAGCGAGAGCTGACGTACGGCGAAGCGGTCAAGGAAGCGATCGCCGAGGAGATGCGACGGGACCCGACCGTCTTCATCATCGGGGAGGACATCGCCGAGGCCGGTCACCCGTTCAAGACCCTGGTCGGGCTGGTGCAGGAGTTCGGCACCGAGCGGGTCATCGACACCCCGATCTCCGAGCCCGGCTACGCGGGTATCGGGGTGGGCTCGGCGATGACCGGCATGCGACCCATCGTGGACGTCATGTTCGGCGACTTCATCACGCTGACCATGGACCAGATGGTCAACCAGGCCGCCAAGGCGCACTACATGTCGGGCGGCAAGATCAAGGTGCCGATCGTGTTCCGGACCACCCTCGGGGCCACCCGCCGCTCGGCCGCCCAGCACTCGCAGTCGCTCCACGCCTGGGTGAGCCACGTCCCCGGCCTCAAGGTGGCGCTGCCCTCGGGTCCCTACGAGGCCAAGGGGCTCATGAAGACCGCGATCCGCGACGACAGCCCGGTGGTCATCTTCGAGGACAAGATGATGTACCGGGTGAAGGGTCCGGTGCCCGAGGGCGACTACACGATCCCGTTCGGGGTGGCCGAGGTGAAGCGCGCGGGCCGGGACATCACGATCGTGGCCACCAGCAGCATGGTGGGCGTGGCCCTCGGCGCCGCCAAGCTCCTGGACGAGGCGGGCATCAGCGCCGAGGTGATCGACCCGCGCACGACCTGGCCGCTCGACAAGCAGGCCCTGATCGACTCGGCGAAGAAGACCTCGCGCGCCCTGGTGGTGGACGAGGGCTACGAGCGCTACGGGGTGACCGCCGAGATCGCCGCGGTCATCGCGGACGGCGCCTTCTACCATCTGGACGCGCCGGTGAAGCGCCTGGGCGCGATGGACGTGCCGGTGCCCTTCTCCCCGGTGCTCGAAGATCTCACGGTCCCCTCGGAGCAAACCGTCTTCGAAGCCGCCCGCGCCCTATGCCGCAAGTCCTGACCCTTCCATGCGCCCTCTCCCCTCTGGGGATCCGCGACACCCTCTCCCCTCTGGGGAGAGGGCAGGGTGAGGGGCGGTTCTAGAGATGCCCACCAACGTCATCATGCCCGCGCTGGAGCTGGCGCAGGAGACCGGCAAGGTCCTGCGCTGGATCAAGGCGCCGGGCGACACCGTGCGCAAGGGCGAGCCGATCGTCGAGATCGAGACCGACAAGGTCACGGTCGAGATCGAGTCTCCCGCCGCGGGCGTCCTCGGCAACGTCACCGCGCAGGAAGGCGACGTCATCCCGGTCGGCCAGACCATCGCGCTCATCGCCACCCCGGGGGAAGCGCCCCTCACCCTGCCCTCTCCCCAGAGGGGAGAGGGAGAGAAGGCCCAAGGGCCTGCGTCGACCCTCTCCCCCCTGGGGAGAGGGCAGGGTGAG
>JBBDXN010000158.1:0-63950 GCA_040902305.1 Candidatus Rokuibacteriota bacterium
TTTGCGATTCGGGAGGGTGGGCGGACGGTGGGGGCGGGCGTGGTCGCGGAGATCGTGGACTAGCACGCCATGGCTACCGTGAGCGCCGACCAGAAGATCCGGATCCGCTTGAAGGCGTACGACCACAGTCTTCTGGATCGCTCGATGAAGGAGATCGTGGAGACGGTTCGCCGCACCGGCGCGCGCGTGACCGGGCCGGTGCTCCTGCCCACCATCATCAACCGGTGGACGGTGCTGCGGTCGCCCCACGTGGACAAGACGTCGCGAGAGCAGTTCGAGATGCGGACCCACAAGCGACTCATCGACATCCTGGATCCGACGCCCCAGACGGTGGACGCGCTGATGAAGCTCGATCTGCCCAGCGGTGTGGACGTCGAGATCAAGCTCTAGAGCTAGCGAGAGAGCGAGAATCGCGCCAATGGCGATGAAAGAGGGGCTGATCGGCCGCAAGAAGGGCATGACCCAGGTCTTCGGGGAGGACGGCAACCTGATCCCGGTGACCGTGGTCGAGGCCGGGCCCTGCACGGTGGTCGGCGTGCGCACCGCCGCCACCCACGGCTACGACGCGCTCCAGCTCGGGTTCGAGCCGAGGAAGAAGAACGTCACCAAGGCGATGAGCGGCCTCTACAAGAAGGCGGGCCTGACGGGCGCCATGCGCGTCCTGCGCGAGATCCGGTTGCAGAAGACGGAGGCGGTGAGCGCCTACCAGGTCGGCCAGACCCTCACCGCGGATCTCTTCAGCCCGGGCGAGCTGGTGGACGTGGTCGCCACCACGAAGGGCAAGGGCTTCCAGGGTGGCGTGAAGCGCTACGGCTGGTCCGGCGGCGACGCGAGCCACGGCTCCATGTTTCACCGGAGGCCGGGCTCGATCGGCGCGTCTTCGGACCCCTCCCGCGTCTGGCCGGGCCACCACCTGCCGGGGCGGATGGGCGGGGACCAGCGCACCGTGCTCAACGTCGTGGTGGCGCGGGTGATCCCCGAGCAGAACCTGGTCCTGCTCCGCGGGGCGGTGCCGGGAGCCATCGGAGGGCTGGTGGTGATCCGCAAGAGCGTGAAGCAGACCAGGGCGCAGCGGCAGAAGACGCGAGAGGCCAAGTAGCATGCCCACCGTTCCGGTCGTCGACGGCAAAGGGAAGTCGCAGACGCTCGAGCTGTCCGCCGACGTGTTCGGCGGGACCCCCCGCGTGCCCCTGCTGCACCAGGTGGTCGTGAAGGAGCTGGCGGCGCGGCGCACCGGCACCCACTCGACCCTCGGGCGCAGCGACGTCTCCGGCGGCGGCCGCAAGCCCTGGAAGCAGAAGGGCACCGGGCGCGCTCGCCAGGGATCGATCCGGGCCACCCAGTGGAAGGGCGGCGGCAAGCCGTTCGGGCCCCGGCCGCGCAAGTACGACAAGCGGCTGCCCACCCAGATGCGTCGGGCCGCGCTCCGCGAGGCGGTGGCGGCCAAGCTCGGAGCCGGCGAGCTGTCGGTGGTGGACAGTCTCGGAGTGGTCGACGCGAAGACGAAGACGCTGGCGACCCGGCTCAAGGCGCTCGGCGTCGCCGGGCAGCCCACGCTGCTGGTGGTGGCGGAGATCGCGGAAGGGCTCATGCGCGCCGCGCGCAACGTGGCGTGGCTCTCGCTCGAGACGCCCAGCCACGTCTCGGTCTACCAGCTCATCCGGAGCGAGCGGGTGGTGTTCGAGAAGGCGGCCCTGCTCGCGCTGGAGGAGTCGCTCCGCAAGACCGGAGCCAGGCGCGAAATCGCCGGGGCAGGTGCGGTGGTCGCGAGGGCGCGGGCGCCTCGAGGTACGCGCGGCGGGGAGAGTGCCGGTTCCACGGATGTCCGCGGTGGGGGGAGTGCGGGGGCCATGTCTGGGCCCCCGCAGCTGAAAACCAAGCCTCGGAGAACCCGCTCATGAGAGACCCGCGGTCGGTGCTGGTACGCCCCCTGATGACGGAGAAGAGCATGCAGCAAAAAGAAGCCATGAACACGGTGACCTTCGAGGTGGCGGTGGACGCCAACAAGGTGGAGATCCGCCAGGCGGTGGAGAAAGTGTTCAACGTCAAGGTGGCCGGCGTGCGGACCCAGGCCCGGGAAGGCAAGTGGAAGCGCATGGGGAAGTTCGAGGGCCGGCGCCGGAGCTGGAAGAAGGCGATGGTCACGCTGGCCCCCGGCCACAAGATCGAGCTCGTGGAGGGCGCATAGCATCATGGGGATCCGGACAGTCAAGCCCACGTCGCCGGCCCGGCGCTACATGACCTTCGTCACCAACGAAGAGATCACCAAGAAGACGCCCGAGAAGAGCCTGCTGAGCCCCAAGCGACGCACCAACGGGCGCAACGTCTACGGCCGCATCACGGTGCGGCACCGGGGCGGCGGGGTCAAGCGCATGCTTCGCGACGTGGACTTCCGGCGCGAGAAGCACGGCATCCCGGCGAAGGTCGCGGGGATCGAGTACGATCCGAACCGCTCCGCCCGCATCGCGCTGCTGCACTATCGCGACGGCGAGAAGCGCTACATCATCGCCCCGCACGGGCTCAAGCCCGGCGACGTGCTGATGTCGGGCCCCCAGGCCGACATCCTGCCCGGCAACGCCCTGCCCATCCGGAACATCCCGCTGGGTACGCTCGTGCACAACGTGGAGCTGCAGCCGGGCAAGGGCGGCCAGCTCTGTCGGAGCGCGGGCACGCTCGCCCAGGTCCTGGCCAAGGAAGGCGACCACGCCAATCTCAAGCTGCCCTCGGGCGAGGTCCGGCAGGTGAAGCTCGACTGCATGGCCACCATCGGCCAGGTGGGCAACCTGGACCATGAGAACGTTTCGATCGGCAAGGCGGGGCGAATGCGGTGGAAAGGCTTCCGGCCGACCGTGCGGGGCACCGTGATGAACCCGGTGGACCACCCGATGGGTGGCGGCGAGGGCAAGGGTAAGGGCAACCATCCCATGACGCCCTGGGGCAAGCCGACCAAGGGCTACAAGACGCGGCGCGGGGCGAGGCCGTCGGATCGCTACATCGTGACGCGTCGGACGAAATAGGGGGCGAGGCCAGGCCATGGGACGGTCGCTGAAGAAGGGCCCGTACATCGAGGAGCGCCTCGAGAAGCGCGTCGAGGAACTGAACCGCACGCGCCAGAAGAAGGTGCTGAAGACCTGGTCGCGGCGCTCCACCATCATCCCGGAGTTCGTGGGGCACACGCTCGCCGTCCACAACGGCAGGAAGTTCATCCCGGTGTACATTACCGAGAACATGGTGGGGCACCGGCTGGGCGAGTTCGCGCTGACCCGCACCTTCAAGGCGCACGGGCAGGCCGAGAAGGCCTCCGCGTCCCCGACCGGCAAGTCCTGAGCATGCGCACGCGAGCGACCGCGCGCTACATCCGGGTGCCTGCCTCCAAGGCCCGCCTCGTCCTGGATCACATCCGGGGCAAGTCGGTGGGGGAGGCGCTGGCCACGCTTCAGTACACTCCGAAGGCGGCGGGCCGCCTGATCGAGAAGGTGCTGCGCTCCGCCATCGCCAACGCGGAGCATAACCACCAGGTGCGGAATCTCGACGACCTCAGGGTGATCAAGGCGGTGGCCGACGGCGGGCCGTCCATGAAACGGGTGTCCCCGCGGGCGATGGGGCGCGCCTACTTCATCAAGCACCGCACGAGCCATCTCACCATCGAGCTGACCGACGAGACGGTCGCGGGCCGCGCGGCGGCGGCGCGGGGAGACAAGAGGTAGTCATGGGCCAGAAAACGCATCCGATCGGGTTCCGGCTGGGGTCCACCCGCACGTGGAGCTCGCGCTGGTTCGCCACCAAGGGCTACGCGGGTCTGCTGCACGAGGACCACAAGATCCGCCGCTACATCAAGTCGGCGCTCTACCACGCGGGGATCTCGCGGATCGACATCGAGCGTTCGGCCAACCGCGCCCGCATCACCATCTTCACGGCCCGGCCCGGCATCATCATCGGCCGCAAGGGGGCCGAGGTGGAGAAGCTGAAGAACGAGATCCAGATGCGGACGGCCAAGGAGGTCTACCTCAACATCGAAGAGGTGGTGCATCCGGAGCTGGACGCGCAACTGGTGGCCGAGAACGTGGCCCTGCAGCTCCAGAAGCGGGTGGCCTTCCGGCGCGCCATGAAGAAGGCGGTGACCTCCGCGCTGCGGCTCGGCGCCGACGGCATCCGGATCGCCTGCTCCGGGCGCCTGGGCGGCTCGGAGATCGCGCGGCGGGAGTGGTACCGCGACGGCCGCGTGCCGCTGCACACGATCCGCGCCGACATCGACTACGGGCTCGCGGAGGCGCACACCACGTTCGGGGCCATCGGCGTGAAGGTGTGGATCTTCAAGGGCGAGGTGCTGCCCACCCAGAAAGTCGCGGCCGAGGGCTAAGTCGCCATGCTGAGCCCCAAGCGCGTCAAGTATCGCAAGGCCCAGCGCGGCCGGATGAAGGGCAAGGCGCAGCGCGGCTCCACCCTCGCCTTCGGCGAGTTCGGGCTCAAGGCCCTGGAGCCGGGCTGGGTCACCAACCGCCAGATCGAGGCGGCGCGGGTGTCGCTGGCCCGCAGCGTCAAGCGCGGGGGGAAGATCTTCATCCGCATCTTCCCGGACAAGCCGGTGACCAAGAAGCCGGCCGAGACCCGGATGGGCAAGGGCAAGGGCAACCCCGAGTTCTGGGTGGCGGTCGTCAAGCCCGGCCGCATCATGTACGAGATGGAGGGCGTGGACGAGGCGACGGCCAAGGAAGGGTTCCGCCTGGCCGCCCAGAAGATTGGCATCAAGACCAAGTTCGTGACCCGCGTGCGGGCGCTGTGAGGCACCGAGAGGACCAATGAAGGCGGCCAAGTGGCGCGAGATGTCCGACGATGAGCTGCAGCAGAAGGCGCAGGAGCTCGGTGAGGAGCTCTTCAACCTGAGGTTCCAGCTCTCCATGGGCGTGGCCAAGAATCCGGCGCGGGTGGCGATCGCCCGGCGGGATCTGGCCCGGGCCCAGACCATTCTCCGGGAGCGGGCGCCGCGCATCCCGCGGCCGGCGTAGCGGGGTGGGGAGGAGCGAATCGTGGGCGTGAAGAAGAGGCGGGAAGGCGTGGTGGTCAGCGACAAGATGACGAAGACGCGGGTGGTGCGCATCGAGCGCGTATTCCGTCACCCGCGCTACGAGCGCGTGATCACCCGGTCGAAGCGCCTGAAGGCGCACGACGAGCAGAACGCGAGCAAGGTGGGAGATCGGGTGCTGCTCGAGGAGACGCGGCCGCTGTCCAAGGAGAAGCGGTGGCGGATCCTGCAGGTGCTGGCGAGTGCGTCATGATCCAGCCCCGCTCGATGCTCGACGTCGCGGACAACTCGGGGGCCAAGAAGGTCCAGTGCATCCGGGTGCTGGGCGGCGCCAACAAGCGGTACGCCTCCCTCGGCGACCTGGTGGTGGTGGCGGTGAAGGAGGCGGTGCCGGACGGGACCGTGAAGAAGGGCGAGGTGGCGCGGGCGGTGGTGGTCCGCACCGTGAAGGAGGTGGGCCGCCGCGACGGCTCCTACATCCGCTTCGACCGCAACGCGGTGGTGCTGCTCAAGGCGGACGACAACCCGGTGGGCACGCGCATCTTCGGCCCGGTGGCGCGGGAGCTGCGGGACAAGCAGTTCACCCGGATCATCTCGCTCGCCCCCGAGGTCATCTAGAGGACGTCATGGCGATCGCGCACGTGCGGAAGGGCGACACGGTGGTGGTGGTGGCGGGCAAGGAGCGCGGCAAGAAGGGCAAGGTGCTGCGCGTGATTCCCGAGAAGGGCCGGGTGGTGGTGGAGCGCATCAACATGATCAAGAAGCACCAGAAGCCCACCCAGAAGCTGCGGCAGGGCGGGATCATCGAGCGGGAGGGGGCGATTCACCTCTCCAACGTGATGCTGGTGGATCCCGGCAGCGACCGGCCGACGCGGGTCGGCATGCGGGCGTTGTCCGACGGCAAGAAGGTGCGGGTGGCCAAGCGGTCGGGCGAGATGCTCGACAAGGCGTGAGGGCGTGATGGCAGAGCCGAAGAAGGCAGACAAGGCAGCGGCGGCAAAGGCGGGCGGAGCCCCGGCGGGCAAGGGTGGCCAGGCGCCCCGCCCCAAGGGTGGCAAGGGCGCCCCGGCGGCGGAGCCGCAGGCTCCGGCGAAGCGGGCCAGCGTGAGCGGGGCCGTGCCGCCGCGGATGCGCGAGCGGTTCCGCACCGCGGTGGTGCCGGCGATGATGAAGGAGCGCGGCTACGGCAATCCGTTCCAGGTGCCGCGGCTCGCCAAGGTCGTGATCAACATGGGAGTGGGCGAGGGCAAGGAGAATCCGAAGGTGCTGGACTTCGCCACCGCGGACCTGCAGGCGATCTCGGGGCAGAAGCCGGTGATCACCCGGGCCAAGAGGTCCATCGCCAACTTCAAGCTCCGCGAGAACGTGCCGATCGGCTGCAAGGTGACGCTGAGGGGGCCGCGCATGTACGAGTTCGTGGACCGGCTCGTCAACGTGGCGCTGCCCCGGGTGCGGGACTTCAAGGGCGTCCCTCCCAAGGGCTTCGACGGCCGGGGCAACTACAACCTCGGCCTCAAGGAGCAGATCATCTTCCCGGAGATCGTCTACGACAAGGTGGACAAGGTCCGCGGCATGGATATCACGATGGTGACGACCGCGCGGACCGACGAGGAAGCGAAGGCGCTCTTGACTCACCTGGGCGTGCCCTTCCGGGAGGCATAGGCATGGCCAAGACCTCGCTCATCATGAAGCAGCAGCGGGTGCCCAAGTTCAAGTCGCGCGCCTACACCCGTTGCAAGATCTGCGGCCGGCCGCGCGGCTACCTGCGGAAGTTCCAGACCTGCCGGCTCTGCTTCCGCGAGCTCGCGCTCAAGGGCGAGGTGCCCGGCGTGATCAAGGCGAGCTGGTAGCGCCATGTACAGCGACCCGATCGCCGACTTCCTCACCCGCATCCGCAACGGGAGCCGCGCCGAGCACGAGAAGGTGGACATCCCGTCGTCGAAGCTCAAGCTGCGCATGGCCGAGATCCTCAAGGACGAGGGGTTCATCAAGAACTTCCGGGTCATCGAGGACAACAAGCAGGGCACCCTGCGCGTCTACCTCAAGTACGCGGGCAGCGAGAAGATCATCTCCGGGATCGTGCGGGTGTCGCGTCCCGGGCGGCGCATCTACGTGTCCAAGGACAAGATCCCGACCATTCTGGGCGGCATGGGGGTGGCGATTCTCTCCACCTCCGCCGGAGTGATGACGGACCGCCAGGTGCGCAAGCAGCACCTGGGCGGCGAAGTGCTGGCCTACGTCTGGTAGGAGTGACCCGAGCCATGTCGCGAATCGGCAAGAAGCCCATTCCGGTTCCCCCGGGAGTCAAGGTCGCGCTGGAAGGCGCCACCGTGAAGGCGGAGGGGCCCAAGGGCAAGCTGAGCCAGTCGATCCCGTCCGGCGTCTCGGTGTCGATGGAATCCAATGTGCTCACCGTCGCCCGGGACTCCGATCATCGCAACGTCCGCGCCCTGCACGGGCTGACGCGGTCGTTGCTGGCCAACATGGTCACCGGGGTCAAGGACGGCTTCGAGCGCAAGCTCGAGATCGTCGGGATCGGCTACCGCTGCCAGGTCCAGGGCAAGGCGTTGCAGCTCGCGCTCGGCTATTCGCATCCGGTCATCTTCCCGCTGCCCGACGGGATCCAGGTCGAGGTGGACCGTCAGGTCTCCATCACCCTGCGCGGCGCGGACAAGGCCCTGCTCGGTCAGACCGCGGCGAAGCTGCGGGCCCTGCGGAAGCCCGATCCGTACAAGGGCAAGGGCATCAAGTACGCGGACGAGTACATTCGGAGAAAAGTGGGCAAGAAGGCGGGCGCCAAGTAATGCTGACCGGACAGAAGATCCTGGGACGGAAGGTGCGCCATCTCCGCATTCGCCGGCAGGTGATCGGCACGCCGGAGCGGCCGCGGCTGGCCGTGTTCCGCAGCCTGAATCACATCTACGCCCAGGTGGTCGACGACGCCAGCGGGCGCACGCTCGCCTCGGTGGACAGCCGGGCTCCGGAGTTTCGGGAGAAGGCGAAGGCGGGCGGCAACGTGGCCGCGGCCAAGATCGTGGGGGAGCTGCTGGCCCAGCGCGCGAAGGCGCGCGGCATCAGCCGGGTGGTGTTCGATCGCGGCGGCTACCAGTACCACGGGCGCGTGAAAGCCCTGGCCGAGGCGGCACGGGCCGCCGGCCTTGCCTTTTAGGGGAGGAGCATCGAGTGGCTGAAGCGCGGATTGATCCCAATGCACTGGACCTGACCGACCGGGTGGTCGCCATCAACCGGGTCGCCAAGGTGGTCAAGGGCGGCCGGCGATTCTCCTTCACGGCGCTGGTGGTGGTGGGCGACGGTCAGGGACACGTGGGCGTGGGGCTCGGGAAGGCCCGCGAGGTTCCCGAGGCCATTCGCAAGTCGGTGGAGCACGCCAAGAAGGATCTGGTGCAGGTGCCGCTGAAGAACACCACGATCCCCTGCGAGATCACCGGCCACTTCGGGGCCGCGCGCGTGTACCTCAAGCCGGCTGCGCAGGGCACCGGGGTCATCGCGGGTGGAGCGGTGCGCCCGGTGCTGGAGGCGGCCGGGGTGCAGGACATCCTCACCAAGACGCTCGGCACCAACAACCCGCACAACGTGCTCAAGGCGACGATGGACGCCTTCCGGAGGTTGAAGCGCCTGCAGGCCACGTACGCGGCGCGCCGCCGGTCCATGGAAGGTGACGGGCAGGAGGCGACCGGTGGCAAAGAAGCTTAAGGTGACCCTGGTGAGGAGCATCATCGGGCTCTCCCCGAAGCAGGAGGGGACCGTCCACGCGCTCGGCCTGCGCCGGATCCGCCAGGTCGTGGAGCACGACGACACGCCCTCCATCCGCGGCATGATCAGCCACGTCGTGTTCGCGGTGAAGGTAGAGGAGTCATGAGACTCGAAGATCTCAGGCCGGCGCCGGGCTCCACCAAGAAGCGCAAGCGGATCGGCCGAGGCCCTGGCTCCGGTCACGGCAAGACGTCGGGCAAGGGCCACAAGGGCCTCAACGCGCGGTCGGGAGGCGGCGTCCGGCCGGGGTTCGAGGGTGGCCAGATGCCGCTCTACCGGCGGCTGCCCAAGCGCGGCTTCCTGCCCTACGGGGGAAAGACCGAGTTCGCCATCGTGAACGTCCGTGATCTCTCCGCCCGCTTCGCGGCAGGAAGCGTGGTCGATCCGGAGACGCTGGTGTCGAGCGGGCTGATCCGCAAGTCGGGCCGGCGGGCGGTCAAGATCCTGGGCGACGGCGACGTGGCCCACGCCCTCACCGTGCGCGTCCACAAGATCAGCGAGTCGGCCAAGCAGAAGCTCGAGGCGGCGGGCGGGCACGTCGAGGCACTGCCCGGCAAGGGCGCGGGGACCCGCAAGTGATCGAAGGCCTGCAGAGCTTCCAGAACATCTTCAAGGTTCCGGAGCTCAAGCGCCGCGTCATCATGACGCTGGCTCTGCTCGCCGCCTACCGGCTGGGCGCCCACGTGCCGACGCCGGGCATCGACGCGGCGGCGCTGGCCGAGTTCTTCGACCAGGTCCAGGGCACCCTGCTCGGCATGGTGGACCTCTTCTCCGGCGGGAACCTGCGCCGGCTCACCGTGTTTGCCCTCGGGATCATGCCGTACATCTCGGCGTCGATCATCCTCCAGCTCCTCACGGTGGTGATCCCCACGCTCGAGCGGCTCGCCAAGGAGGGCGAGGCGGGCAAGAAGAAGATCACCCAGTACACCCGCTACGGCACCATCGGGCTCTCGCTCGTGCAGTCCTTCGGCATCGCGGTGGGGCTCGAGAGCATGCGGAGCCAGACCGGTGGCATCCTGGTCCCGGATCCGGGCTGGGACTTCCGGCTCATGACCATGCTCACCCTGACCACCGGGACCGCGCTGATCATGTGGCTCGGCGAGCAGATCTCCGAAAAGGGGATCGGCAACGGGATCTCCCTGATCATTCTCGCGGGTATCGTGGTGCGCCTGCCCTCGGCGATCGTCTCCTCCTACACCCTCATCTCCACCGGCGAGCTCAAGCTCTTCGTGTTCCTGGGCTTGATCATCATGATGGTCCTGGTGACCGCGGCGGTCGTGGTGATGCAGGAGGGCCAGCGCAAGATCCCGGTGCAGTACGCCAAGCGGGTGGTGGGGCGCCGCATGTACGGGGGCCAGTCCACCCACATCCCGCTGCGCATCAATACCGCGGGCGTCATCCCGGTCATCTTCGCCTCGTCGCTGATCCTGTTCCCGGCGACCCTGACGCGCTTCATCCACCATCCGTGGATGCAGTACATCTCGGAGGCGCTCTCGCCCGGGCACTTCACCTACACGGTCCTCTACTGCGGGCTGATCATCTTCTTCGCCTACTTCTACACCGCCATCGTCTTCAACCCGGTGGACCTCGCCGACAACATGAAGAAGTACGGCGGGTTCATCCCGGGGGTGCGGCCCGGCAAGAAGACGGCGGAGTACATCGACCGGACCCTGACCCGGATCACGCTGCCCGGCGCCGTGTTCCTGGCCCTGATCTCGGTGCTGCCCGACTTCCTGATCATGTGGTTCAACACCCCGTTCTACTTCGGCGGGACCAGCCTCCTCATCGTGGTCGGCGTGGCCCTGGATACGGTTCGTCAGATGGAGTCTCATCTGCTCATGCGGAACTACGAAGGATTCCTCCGCAGGAAGGCGAAGGGGGCATGAGCCGGGTCATCTTTCTCGGCCCCCCGGGGGCCGGCAAGGGCACCCAGGCTCGGCGGCTCGCCGCTCACTCGGGGGTCCCGCAGGTGGCGACCGGCGACATGCTCCGCGAGTCGGCCGCCGAGGGCACGCCTCTCGGGCGCGAGGCCAAGCGCTACATGGACCAGGGCGCGCTCGTCCCGGACGAGGTGGTGATCGGCCTGGTGGACGGGCGGCTCTCCCGCCCCGACGCGGGCGCGGGCTACGTGCTGGACGGCTTCCCGCGCACGGTGGCCCAGGCGGAGGCCCTCGACGCGCTGCTGGGCCGGCTCGGCCAGGATCTCGACCGGGTGGTCTTCTTCGACGTGTCCCGCGACGAGCTGATGCGCCGCCTGACCGGGCGCCGGATCTGCCGGCAATGCGGCACCGCCTTTCATGTGGTCTCGGCGCCGCCCAAGACGGCGGGCCGGTGCGATCAATGCGGGGGCGAGCTCTACCAGCGGGAGGACGACGCGGAGGGCACCGTGGCGCGCCGGCTCGACGTCTACCAGACGCAGACCGCACCCCTGCTCGACTACTACCGGAAGCGGGGCCTCCTGGCGCGAGTGGCCGGGGAAGGGCCGGTTGACGGAGTGGCCGCGTCGATCCGGAAGGCGGTCAAGGAGCCGGTGATCTCGTGATCCTGCTCAAGTCCGCGCGCGAGCTCTCCCACATGCGGGCGGCCGGACGCATCCTCGCCGAGGTCAAGGACCGCTTGCGCGAGATGGTCCGGCCCGGGATCTCGACCAAGGACATCGACGTGGACGTGGAGGCCTTCATCGTGTCCCGGGGGGCCGCCTCCGCCTTCAAGGGCTATCGGGGATTTCCCGCCACGGTGTGCATCTCGATCAACGAGGAAGTGGTGCACGGAATCCCCTCGCCCAAGCGGAAGCTGCGGGAGGGGGACATCGTGGGGCTGGACCTGGGTTGTATCGTGGAAGGGTACTATGCGGATTGCGCGATCACGCTCCCGGTGGGGCCGGTGGCCCCGCGGGTGCAGGAGCTGCTGGACGTCACCCGCGAGAGCCTGGACAAGGCCATCGTGCAGTGCCGGGCCGGCAACCGCCTCGGAGACGTCTCGCACGCGGTGCAGGCCCACTGTGAGAGCCACGGCTTCGGGGTCGTGCGCGCGTTCGTCGGCCACGGGATCGGGCGGAACCTCCACGAGGAACCCCAGATCCCGAACTTCGGCGACGCGGGACGGGGCCCGGTGATCAAGCCGGGCATGGTGCTGGCCATCGAGCCTATGATCACGATGGGCTCGTGGGAAGTGCGCGTGCTCGAGGACCACTGGACGGCGGTGACCGCCGACGGGAGCTGGGCCGCGCACTTCGAGGACACCATCGCGATCACGGACCGGGGCCCCGAGGTGCTGACGCGTCTCGATCAGGCCGCGTAGGGGACCGCGCCCATGGCCAAGGAGGACGCGATCGAGGTGGAGGGCACGGTGGTCGAGCCGCTGCCCAACGCGATGTTCCGGGTGGAGCTGGAGAACGGCCACCGGGTGCTGGCCCACGTGTCGGGCAAGATGCGCATGAACTTCATCCGCATCCTGCCGGGTGACAAGGTCAAGGTCGAGCTGTCGCCGTACGACCTCACCCGCGGCCGTATCACATATAGATTCAAATAGCTTGGCGAGGCGCAGCCGAAGGCGAGCCGAGCGGATACATAAAGGGGCAAGGGTAAGAAGCCCGAGGAGCATATGAAAGTACGTCCATCGGTCAAGGTTCGATGCGAGAACTGCAAGATCGTGCGCCGGCACGGCCGCGTGCGGATCATCTGCAAGAATCCTCGCCACAAGCAGCGCCAGGGATAGGAGCCCACATGGCACGTATCGCCGGAGTCGACCTGCCGCGGGACAAGCGGGGCCAGATCGCGGTCCAGTACATCTACGGGATCGGGATCCCGTCGGCGCGGAAGATCTTCGCCGACGCCCGCGTGGACCCCGACAAGCGCGTCAAGAGCTGGTCGGACGACGAGACGGGCCGGGTGCGCGACATCATCGAGCGGGAGTACAAGGTAGAGGGCGATCTGCGCCGAGAAGTCTCCATGAGCGTGAAGCGACTGATGGACATCGGCTCCTACCGCGGCATCCGGCACCGCAAGGGCCTACCGGTGCGTGGGCAGCGGACCCATACGAACGCGCGGACGCGCAAGGGCAAGAGCAAGGGCGTGATGGTGAAGAAGAAGCCGGTGGCCGCCGCGCCCTCCGCGCCGCCGAAAAAGTAAGGAGCCAAATCGATGGCCGACGCCGCGGAACCGAAGCCGGACGAGAAAGCCGCCGCCGCCCCGAAAAAGGGCGGACGCAAGCGGGAGCGGAAGGAGGTCCGCGTGGGTATCGCCCACGTGCAGGCCACCTTCAACAACACGATCGTGACCCTGACCGACAAGATGGGCAACGTCGTTTCGTGGGCCAGCGCGGGCAGCGTGGGTTTCAAGGGCTCCCGCAAGAGCACGCCCTTCGCGGCCCAGACCGCGGCCGAGAACGCGGCCCGCAAGGCGATGGAAGTGGGTCTCAAGCAGGTGGAGGTCTTCGTGCGCGGCCCGGGGTCGGGGCGCGAGGCGGCCATCCGCTCGCTGCAGGCGGTGGGGCTCGAGATCACCGCCATCCGTGACGTCACCCCGATTCCGCACAATGGCTGCCGGCCGCCTAAGCGGCGGCGCGTGTAGAAGGAGACGTAAGTGGCACGATATCGAGCCGCCGCCTGCCGGCAGTGCCGGCGTGAAGGCCTCAAGCTGTTCCTGAAGGGCTCGCGCTGCTTCACCGAGAAGTGCGCGATCGAGCGCCGGAACTACCCGCCCGGACAGCACGGTCTGGGCCGCACCAAGCCGACGCAGTACGGCATCCAGCTCCGCGAGAAGCAGAAGGCCAAGCGGATCTACGGGGTGCTGGAGGCGCAGTTCCGCCGCTACTTCGCGTGGGCCGAGGCCGAGAAGGGCATCACCGGTGAGAACCTGCTCAAGTTCCTCGAGCGGCGGCTCGACAACGTGGTGTTCCGGCTGGGCATGGCCGCCTCGCGCCGGGAAGCCCGGCAGATGATCGGCCACGGGCACGTGCAGGTGAACGGGCGGAAGGTGTCGATCCCGTCCTTCATCGTGAAGGTCGGCGAGGTGGTGCAGCTGCGGCCGAGCTCCAAGATGCAGGAGCGGGCCGCCGACAACCTGTCCGCGGGGCGCTCGCCGGTGCCCCCGTGGCT
This sequence comes from Candidatus Rokuibacteriota bacterium, assembly GCA_040902305.1. Taxonomy (GTDB): domain Bacteria; phylum Methylomirabilota; class Methylomirabilia; order Rokubacteriales; family CSP1-6; genus CAMLFJ01. Next base: position 13,896 of record JBBDXN010000158.1, read on the forward strand.
CGACGTGGACGTCAACGAGAAGAAAGGGACGGTGCGCGGGCTTCCGCTCCGGGAGGACATCCAGATTCCGGTGCAGGAGCAGCTCATCGTCGAGTTGTTCTCGAAGTAGGCGGCCGACCCGCCGCCAGAAGGGGCATATGGCAAGGATTCCGTTCCAGAAGCCGAAGTCGATCCAGTGGGAGATTCTCTCCGATCGCTACGGGCGGCTGGTCGCCGAGCCGTTCGAGAAGGGCTACGCCCTCACCGTTGGGCACTCCCTTCGCCGCACGCTGCTGGCCATCGTGCCGGGCTCGGCGGTGACGTGGGTCCGGATCCCCGGCGTGAAGGACACGGAGACGAGGATCCCCGGCGTGCAGGAAGACACCACGGACGTGCTGCTGAACGTGAAGAAGCTGGCGGTCAACGTGCCCTCCGGGGAGCCCACCGAGACGCGGCTGGAGGCGGCCGGCTCGCGGCCGGTCACCGGTGCCGACGTCTCGGAGGCGGGTGGCGTCGAGGTGCTGAACCCGGAGATCCACCTGGCGACCCTGGGGGCGGGGGGCAAGCTCGCGATCGACCTCGGCATCGGGGTGGGGCGCGGGTACGTGGCGGCCGATCGTCATCCCGCGGGGACGATCCCGGCCGGCGCGATCCCGCTGGACGCCGCCTTCTCGCCGATTCAGCGAGTGTCCTACGGGGTGGAGAACGCGCGGCTCGGCAAGGTCACCGACTACGAGAAGCTGATCCTCGAGATCTGGACCAACGGAGCCGTTTCCCCCGACGACGCCCTGTCACGGGCGGCCCGCCACCTGCAGTCCCACTTCTCCCACCTGGCGCCGGAAGGGCGTGAAGAGGAAGAGGAAGAGGTGGAGGTCGCCGGTGAGGGCTTCCTGCAGGAGAGCTTGGCCAAGCCGCTGGAGGAGCTGCCCCTGCCCGCGCGGGCCATCAATGCGTTGAAGAACCACGAGATCCTCTTGGTCGCGGATCTGGTCCAGAAGACCGACGAGGACCTGGAGTCGGTCAAGAATCTCGGCTCGAAGTCCATCGACGAGATCAAGACGGCGCTGGCCGCCCTCGGGCTCTCCCTCGGCATGCGCATCGATCCGAATCTGCTCGGCGCGCTCGGCCGCGGAGGGACCACATGAGGCACGGCAAGGCCGGCTTCAAGCTCGGGCGGGTCACCGCCCACCGCTGGGCGCTGTTCCGGAACCTGCTCGTGGCGCTGTTCCGGCACGAGCGCATCATGACCACCGAGGCCAAGGCCAAGGCGGTGCGCGGGCTCGCCGACCACATGGTCACGCTCGCCAAGCGCGACGATCTGCACGCGCGCCGGCAGGTGCTGAGCATGGTGCCGGACGCGGTGGTGGTGAAGAAGCTGTTCGACACCATCGCCGCCCGCTTCAGCGAGCGCCAGGGTGGCTACACGCGGATCATGAAGGCCGGCCTGCGGCCCGGCGATCGCGCGCCGATGGTGGTGCTGGAGCTGGTCGATCGGCCGGAGGCGCCCAAGGAGAAGGGCAAGAAGGACGCGAAGGCCGAGAAGGCGCCCAAGGAAGACAAGAAAGCGGGCAAGGGTGAAGCCTCGGCGGGTGCGGCCAAGGGCCGGCGCAAGAAGGCGGCGGCCCCCGCCGGGTAGGGCCGGCGGCCCGCCGCCGAGACCGGCTTATTTCAGGTGTTTCTTGAAGAGGTCGAGGGTGCGGCGCCAGGCGTCCTCGGCCGCGGGCTTGTTGTAGACATCGGGCCGCTCGTCGTTGAAGAAGCCGTGGTCCACCCCCGGGTAGATGTTGATCTCCACCGGCCTGCCCGCCTTCTTGATGGCGGTTTCCACCTCGCGGGCGGTCTCCGGCGTGACGAACCCATCTTTCTCGGCGAAGAGTCCCAGGACGGGCCCGCTCAGCCGGCTGTAGTCCGGCTTGACGTTGGGATGGATGCCGTAGAAGTCCACCACCGCTCCCACGCTGGCGTTGGTGCAGCCGGCGAACAGGGCGAGCTGGCCGCCCATGCAGAAGCCCACCGCGCCGATCTTGGAAGTCGACGACTGCCCGGCCAGATACTTGGCGGCGCCCGCCAGGTCCTTCTCGGCCCTCTCGATGTTGAGCGCCATGAAGAGCTTGCCCGCCGCATCCGGCTCGCTCGCGGTCTGCCCGTGGTAGAGGTCGGGGGCGAGCGCCGAGAAGCCGGCGGCCGCGAAGCGATCGCACACGCTCTTGATATGGCCCACCAGCCCCCACCACTCCTGGATCACGATCACGCCCGGTCCCTTGCCGGAGGCGGGCGTCGCCAGATAGCCCTTCGCGGTGTGCCCGTTGCTGGGAAACTCGACCATCGTGCCGGCCATCGTGATTCTCCTTCTATGTAGGTTGAATGTGGAGGACTTCGGTTTGGCGGTAGGGCTCCTTCGCGCAAGCGCTCATCCGAACTGCCTCTCCCTCGCGTCGATCGGTTCGCCCGCGATGGCGTTGCCAGCGGGGCTCCTTCGCGCAAGCGCTCATCCGAACTGCCTCGCGTTGCGGAGTCGGCGGCGTCTAGTCTAGCGGTTCTGGTGCTTCGCGCAAGCGTTACGACTCGAGTTGGGCGGGGGCGGGGTTCTTGGTCGGGGTGGGCGTGATGCGGACGGTGAGGACGCGGCGCTTGTCGGCTTCGAGCACGGTGAAGGAGTGGCGCCCGACGCGGAAGACCTCGCCGACCAGGGGGATGCGGTGCAAGGTGGCGAGCACGAGGCCGGCCACCGTTTCGAAGTCGCCCTTGGGCAGGTCCCAGTCCAGCGCCTCGTTGACCTCGTCGATACCCGCGCGGCCCGCCACCCGATAGCTGCCGTCGGGCAGTCGCTCGACGGTGTCGGGGGTGCGGTCGTGCTCGTCGCGGATCTCGCCCACGATCTCCTCGACGATGTCCTCCACCGTGACGATGCCGACCGCGCCCCCGTACTCGTCCACCACCACCGCGAGCTGCACCCGGTTCTTCTGCATCTCGCGGAGCAGCTCGTCGATGCGCTTGGTCTCCGGAACGTAGGTGGCCGGGCGCATCAGCGAGCGCAGCTCCGGCGCCTCCACGCCGCGGTTGAGGAGATCCATGGTGGTGACCACGCCCACGATGCTGAACGCGCGGTCGGTGAAGACCGGGATGCGCGAGAAACCGCGCTCCTGGATGAGCCGGACCGCGTCGGCCGGCGAGGCCGTCTCGGGCAGGGCCGCCACGTCCACCAGGGGGACCATCACCTCGCGCACCCCCGTCTCGCCCAGGTCGAAGATCTTGTCGATCATCTCGGCTTCGGTGACCGTGACGTCGGCCTCCTCGGGCTCCATCTGCAGGAGCAGCTTCAGCTCCTCGCGCGAGACGAACTGGCGGGTCCCGGAAGGCTGCCGGCCCACGAGCGCCAGCGCCCGTCCCACCAGGGCGTTGGCGCCCCAGGTGAGCGGGGTCAGCAGCTTGCCCAGGACCTCGACCACCGGGAACAGCAGCAGGATCAACCCGGTCGCGCGCTCCCGCGCCACCGCCTTGGGGATGACCTCGCCGAGGACCAGCATCAGAGGGGTGAGGGCAACGGTGACCAGCAGCGCCGCCCCGCCGCCCACCACCGGGATGAGCGCCCAGGTCGCGACGCTGGAGGCCGTGATGTGAGCGATGGTCACGCCCATCATGGCGGTGGCGAGCAGCCGCTCCGGCCGCCGGAACGCCTTAAGGTAACGAATGGCGGTCCGGTGCCCGCCCTCGGCCAGGCGGCGCAGGCGGACACGATTGGCCGCGATGAACGACATCTCGGCGGCCGAGAAGACCGCGGTCACGAGCAGGGCGAGCCCGATGATCCACAGGTAGATCACGTGGGCTCCGGCCGGTCGGCGAGCTCGGGCAGCGCGACCAGCACCTCCAGCACGCGCGTCCGCTCCACCTTCTCCACCGAGACCCGCACGCCGCCCTCGGTCTCCTTCTTCTCTCCCTTGTGGGGCACGCGGCCGAAGAGATCGAGCACCCAGCCGCCCACCGTGTCGAAGGAGTCGTCGGGAATGCGGAGGTCCGTCGCCACGTTCAGCTCGTAGATGGGCAGGCGCCCCGAGACCCGGAAGCTGCGCGGCCCCACCCGCTGGATGAGGCGCTCATCCTCGTCGTACTCGTCACGGATCTCGCCGACCAGCTCCTCGAGCAGGTCCTCGAGGGTGACGAGACCGGCGGTGCCGCCGTACTCGTCCACCACGATGGCGAGGTGGAGCTTCTTGGCCTGGAACTCGCGCAGCAGCGCGTCGGCCCGCTTCGATTCCGGCACGAAATAGGGCGGGTGCAGGTATCGGCGGAGGTCGAGGGAGGGCGGCAGCCCACCGAGGTACGGCAGCAGGTCCTTGGTGTAGAGCACCCCGACGATCTGGTCGACGCTCTCCTCGAAGACGGGCACGCGGGAGTGGAGCTGCTCGCGGAGCAGCGGCAGGATCTCGTCAGGCGGCGTCGCCACGTCGAGGCAGAACATGTCGGGGCGCGGTACCATCACCTCGCGCACCAGGGTGTCCTCCAGCTCGAACACCTTGTGGATCATCTCGCGCTCGGTGCGGTCCACCACGCCCTCGCGCGCGCCCACGTCCACCAGGGTGCGGAGCTCTTGCTCCGAGATCTCGGGCTGGCCCGGCTGCCGCTCGGAGCCCACGAGCCGGATCGTGAGGGCGGTGAGCCCGGCCAGCCCCGCCCGGATCGGCCTCAGGAGGACCGAGAGCCAGGCCACCGGGCGGTTCACCCAAGACGCGAAGCGGAGCGGGTGCTCCACCGCCAGGGTCATGGGCAGCACCTCCCCGAACACCGTGAGGAGGAACACCATGCCGCCGATCGCGATGGCCAGGCCCTTCCCGCCGAACACCTGCGCCGCGATGGCGGCGGCGAGGGCGGAGGCCCCGATGTTCACCACCGTGATGCCCACCAGCAGTGTGACCAGCAGCTCGTTGGGCTGCGTGAGCAGCGGCGTGAGCGGACCGGAAGTCTTGCCCTGCTGCGCGGCCAGCTCCTTCAGACGCTTTCGCCCCAGGGAGAAGTACGCGGCCTCCGCGCCCGAGAGCAGCGCGGAGATCAGCAGCAGGAGTCCGAGGCCGATCAGCTCGGGGACGACCCGACTATCCATGGAAGTGCTCGAAGCCGCCGTGCATCGCCACCGGTGCCCCGTCGGCGTCCACGAAGGTGACCTCCCCCGCGCCCCCCTCGATGCGCCCGATCACGGTGAGCGCGGTGCCGGTGGCCGCGGCGAGTCCCGAGATCAGTCGATCGGCCGCGTCAGGATCGCAGGTCAGCACGAGCTCGTAGTCCTCGCCGCCGCCCACCGCCCACTCGCGCACATCGTGTCCGAGCGCGCGGGCCGCCTCGCGCGCCGCCTCCGCGACCGGCACGCGGTCGAGCCAGACGCGGGCGCCCACCCCGCTCTCCCGGCCGATGTGCCCGAGATCGGTGGCGAGGCCGTCGGAGCAGTCCATCATGGCGTGCACATCGGGGGCCTGTCCGAGCCAGCGTCCCTCGGCCACCCGCGCGCGTGGGCGGAGGTGGGCCCGCGTGATCTCGGCGAGTCGCTCGCCCGCCACGCCGGCGTCGCGGGCGCGGTCGAGCCCGATCTCGAGCGCATGGAGGCCGGCGGCGGAGGCGCCGAGGCTGCCCGTGACCGCCACCGCGTCGCCCGCTCGGGCGTGAGCGCGGAGCCGGGGCGCCCCGGGATGCACGCCGAGCAGCGTGACGTTGATCGTCCATCCGACGGGGGAGGCCGACGTGTCCCCGCCGACAATGGCCACGCCGTGGGGCGCGGCGGCCTCGGCCATGCCCGCGTAGAAGGCGTCCACCGCGTCGACATCGGTCTCGGCGGGGACGGCCAGCGCGACCAGGGCCCAGCGCGGGATTCCGCCCATGGCCGCGATGTCCGACAGGTTGACGGCCAGGGCCTTCCAGCCGATATCGGCTAAGCCGGCGGACCGGCGCCGGAAATGGACGTCCTCGATCAGCAGATCGGTGGTCGCGAGCAGCTTGTGGCCGGGCGGCACCGTCAGGACCGCGGTGTCGTCCCCGACGCCGACATCGACGCCGGGTGAGAAGGAGCCCGCGGCCGCGCTCCTCCGGATACGGCGAATCAGCCCGTGCTCGCCCAGCCCGCCCAGGCTCACCCGTTCGGGTGGCTCCGCCTTCATGCGGGGGCGGCTACCGGCGTGATCTCGAGGAAGTTGCGCAGCAGCGCCTTGCCCTGGCTCGTGAGGATGGACTCGGGATGAAACTGCACGCCCTCGACGGGGTACCGGCGATGTCGCAGGCCCATGATTTCTCCGTCGTCAGCCCGGGCCGAGATCTCGAGGTCCGCGGGCAGATCGGATTCCAGGACGACCAGTGAGTGGTAGCGCGTCGCCTCGAAGCCTGCCGGGAGTCCGCGGAAGACGCCCCGTCCGTCGTGGGTGATCGGCGAGGTCTTGCCGTGCATCTGCCGGCGCGCCCGCGCCACCGTACCGCCGAAGGCCTGGCCGATCGCCTGGTGACCGAGGCAGACCCCCAGGATCGGCACGCGGGTGTGGAAGCGGCGGATCAACTCGAGCGAGATGCCGGCGCCGTCGGGATTGCCGGGCCCCGGGGAGATCACGATGCCCTCGGGAGCCAGCCGCTCGACGTCGTCCACCGTGAGGGCGTCGTTGCGGGCCACGCGCATGGTGGCGCCGATCTCGCCCATGTACTGCACCAGGTTGTAGGTGAACGAGTCGTAGTTGTCGAGCACCAGGATCATCGGGGTTGCTCCTGCGCGGCGATGCGGAGCGCCAGGATCATGCCGCGTGCCTTGGACCCGGTCTCGAGCCACTCCGTCTTCGGGTCCGAGTCGGCCACGATGCCCGCCCCCACCTGGATGGACGCGCGGCGCCCGTGACACACCACCGTGCGGATCGTGATGCACGAGTCGAGGTTGCCCGAGTAGGAGATGTAGCCGACCGCGCCCCCGTACGGACCCCGGCGGGTGGGCTCCAGCTCCTCGATGATCTCCATGGCGCGGATCTTGGGGGCGCCGGTGAGGGTGCCCGCGGGGAAGCAGGCGGCCAGCACGTCGAAGGCATCCTTGCCGGGCTCGAGGCGACCCCGGACGTGACTCACCAGGTGCATGACGTGCGAGTAGCGCTCCACCACCATGAACTCCGACACCTCGACGCTTCCCAGGCGGCTCACCCGGCCCACGTCGTTGCGCCCGAGGTCGACGAGCATCACGTGCTCCGCCCGCTCCTTCGGGTCCGCCTGCATCTCGTCGGCGAGCCGGGCGTCTTCCTCCTCGGTCCGGCCCCGCGGATGGGTCCCCGCGATGGGCCGCTCCTCCACGCGCTCGTCCTCGAGCCGCACCAGGACTTCCGGGGACGACCCCACGATGCTGGTCTTGCCCAGGCGGAGGAAGAACAGGTAGGGCGACGGATTCACGGTCCGGAGCGCGCGGTAGACCGTGAAGGGGTCGGCCCGGAGCTCGGTGTCGAGCCGGCGCGACAGCACGACCTGATAGGCGTCGCCGGCGGCGATGAACTCCTTGGCCCGGCGCACCCCGTCCATGAAGGCGGCCTCGTCCATGGTCGAGGTGAAGCCCTCGTCGCCCAGCGCGACGAGCGGTTCCACCGGCGGCAGGTTCAGGGGGGCGGGAGAGCGGGCCGGTCGCCGGAGGTTGCCGATCAGCATGCCGATCTTGACCGCGGCCGCGTCGTAGGCCCGGTCGAGCGATGCCGGATCCGTCTTGGTGATGTGGGCGTTGGCGATCACCAGCAGCCGGTGGCGCAGGTTGTCGAAGGCCAGCAGGCTATCGGTGAACATGAAGACCGCGTCCGGGAGTTTCTGGTCGTCGGTGGTGAGCGTGGGCAGCCGCTCGACGTGTCGGATCATGTCGTACGAGAGGAAGCCCACCGCCCCGCCCTGGAAACGCGGTAGCCCTGGCACCGGAACGGGCGTGAACTGGGTGAGCAGGCCCCGCAGCGACTCGAAGGGGTTGTTACTCGCCAGCAGCTCGGTGGTGCCGTCGGCCCGCCGGACGCTGATGCGCTTGCCCTTGGCGGTGAAGACCATGAGCGGATCCGTGCCGAGGAACGAATAGCGGGCCCACTTCTCCCCGCCCTCCACCGATTCCAGCAGAAACGCGTAGGGTCCGGGACGGAGCCGGAGGAAGGCGGAGAGCGGGGTGTCGAGGTCGGCCGCCAGCTCGGCAAAGACCGGGATCAGGTTGCCCTGCCCGGCCAAGGCGCGAAACTCCTCGCGCGTCGGCGAGAGCGGGGGCAGACTGGGCCCCACCGGCGACATGGATGAGCCGCTCAGGCGTTCGCGTCCAGCTTCTTCTTGAGCTGGGCCTTCGGAACCGCGCCGATCACCTGGTCCATCACCTTCCCCCCCTTGACGAACAGGATCGTCGGGATCGAGCGGATCCCGTAGCGGGCGGCGAGCGCCGGCTGCTCGTCGACGTTCACCTTGGCGAGGGTCACCGAGCCGTTGCCCTCACGGACCAGCTCCTCCAGGGTAGGCGCGATGGCGCGGCAGGGAGCACACCACTCGGCCCAGAAGTCGACCATCAGTAGCTCGGTGTGCTTGCCCAGTTCCGCATCGAAGCTGGCCTCGGTGAGATGCAACGTGCTTTCGGCCATGGATCCAGGGTCTCCTTGTGGTCGCTCAGGAGCTCGGCAGGACAGCGGGTGAGGGTTCCATAAAAAACGCAGAGCCACGCTAGCATACGGCCCGGGGCATCGCAAGTTGACCCCCTCCGCCGTCCGCGCTGCCTCATGGGCAGGGCAGGTCCGCCGACGGTTCGGGGCACTCCTTCTGACGGTGCGCGTCACCTGCCGGACGTCCATCTGCTGTCACCCCTGGCCCGCCCAGGCCGAAAACGACCTCGGAGAGACGGAAAGCCTTGAATCCATGGCATTGGCCAGCAGCGGCCGGGAACCCCCTGCAAGATGCGAGAAAACCTCGGTTGGTAGGGGGTTTGCAGTAGACGACTCCCCCGGAAAGCCTAGCGGGTCGGGTCCGTTCAAGTCACCAGGTGCACCCGCAGCCGAGGAGGATCGCGTCGTGGGCAAGGTCATGGTTGTCGATGACGCCGTGTCAGAACTGAAGATGATCGAAGGCATTCTCAAGTCCGCGGGACACGAGGTCGTCTCCTACGAGCACGGCGAACTCCTGGAGGATCGCGTCGTCGAGGAGCGGCCGGACGTCCTGTTGCTGGACATCGTGATGCCCAAGCGCAACGGCTACGAAGTGCTGCGGGGGCTCCGGCGGGACCCCCGCACCAAGGACACCCCGGTGGTGTTCGTGAGCTCCAAGAACCAGGAGAGCGATCGGCTGTGGGGACAGCGGCAGGGGGCGGCCGACTACCTGGCCAAGCCGTTCACCGCGGAGCAGCTCCTCGGCGTCGTACGTCAGTTCGTGAAATAGGGCCGATGACCCAGACCCCCGGCGTCGGTTCTCCGGCCCTCCCCGAGGCCCTGGACGCCCCTCCGGCGCTGCGGGCCTGCCTGTTCGCCCTGGCCGGCGTCCGCTTCGCGGTGGACGTCCGGAGCGCGCGCGAGGTGGTGCTCTTCGACGAGATCACCACCGTCCCCCTGGCCCCTCGGCATCTCGTGGGCGTGGCCAATCTCCGGGGCACCGTGATGCCGATCGTCGATATCCGGGCCCTTCTCGACCTGCCGGTTGAGCAGCTCGGTCCCAGCGTACGCACCCTCGTTCTGCGCGCAGGCCCGTTGCAGGCGGCGGTGGTCGTGGACGCGGTGCTCGGGCTCGAGCCCTTCGAGGAGATCTCGCCGCCGGTGCCCGGCGACCCAGGGCCCTCGGCCCCCGGCCGGCGGCGCTTCGGGGCTGGCTACGTGAGGTGGGGCGCCGAGAGCGTGCTCCTCCTCGATGCTCCGAAGATCCTGGAGGCGCTGAGGCCCCACCAGCTCCGACCGGGGAGCGGAACCGCGGAGGAATAGAGATGTCTCAAGCCAAAGGGTCCAGCCTCGGCATTCGAGGGAAGCTCACCCTGCAGACGCTTGTGGTGGGTATCGTGCCGCTCCTCCTCCTCGGGGGCGGCCTGTACGTCACTCTGGGCCAGTCGGCCGACATCTTCGGCCGGAGTCTGGAAGAAACGGTCGAGGCGACCGTGGAGAACGCGGCCCGGGATCTCGCGGCGCAGATCGATACGTACATGGAAGAGCGGATCAAGGACGCGCTGACCTGGGCATCGGACCCGCTGGTGGTCGACGTCGCCGTTCGCGCCGACGTGGTGGCGAGAAGCGAGAAGAGATGGCCAACGTATCCGAGCATCACCCAGCAGCCAGACACGATCAAGCGGATCGAGGCCGAGATGGCGGCCACCCGGGCGCTGGATCCGCTCCCGCAAGCCACCCGATACCTGAAGGACCAGAAGGCGCAGTCCAAGCTCTTCAAGGAAATCTTCGTCACCGATCGAAACGGATACAACGCGGCGATCAGCAACCTGACGTCCGACTTCGTGCAGAGCGACGAGGAGTGGTGGACCGGCGCGTACGCGAAAGGGGTCTACATCTCCAAGGTGAAGTTCGACGAGTCGGCCGGGGTGTGGGCCACCGAGATCAACGTCCGTATTCACGATCCGCGCACCAAGGAGATCGTCGGAGTCATGAAGGCGGTGCTCGACGTGTCCGCGATCCAGGTCCTGGCCTCTCGCGTCATGGGGAAGATCCCCGGGGCTGACGTGAAGGTCGTGGTCCGGCGCGACGGCAACCTCCTCGCCGACACCGCCGTCAAGCACGATCGGAAGTTCATCATGTCGACGGAGGGGAACCTGCTGAAGCGGAACTACCGGCCGGCTGAGCTCCTGGCGCAGGGCTCGCAGCCGGCCGGGCACCTGCTCGGGACGAACGAGTCTTACGGGACGGGCCCCGCGGTGGAGCAGGTGGTCGGCTATGCCCTGACGGGCGGGAAGGGAGCGTTCGAGGAGCTTCCGGATTTCGAGGGTCTCGGGTGGGGCGTCATCGTCGGCCAGAGCAAGCAGGTCGCCTTCGCCACCCTCCACCAGCTCCGCGCGCAGCAGCGCTGGCTGACCTGGCTCGTCCTGGGCGTTCTCCTGGTCGCCGCCCTCGGCACCGTGACGCTGGGCTCGGTGCTGGGCCGGCGGATCACCGAGCCGATCCGGGAGGTCAGCGAGGCGGCCCGGAGGCTGAGCGCCGGCGATCTGACCGTCCAGATACCCGTGCGCTCGAGCGACGAGATCGGTCGCCTGGCCAGCACCTTCAATGATTCGGTGGTGCGCCTGCGCTCCCTGGTCCAGACCGAGACCGACCGCGACGAGGAGCGGCGCAAGCGCGAGGAGCTGCAGCAAAACGTCATCAAGTTTCTCGACACGGTGGTGGAGATCGGCAAGGGCGACCTCACCCGGCGCGGTGAGGTGACGTGGGACGTGCTCGGCAACGTGGTGGACGCCATCAACCTGATGGTGGAGGAGATCGCGTCGATCGTCGGTGACGTGCGGCAGGCGGCCTTGCGGGTGGCGTCGGGCTCTCAGGACACGATCCGGATCACCGGCGAGCTCGCGGAAGCGGCGCAGGCTCAGTCCCGGGACGCGGTGAGCGTCACGCGCTCGGTGGCGGACGTGACGGTGTCGGTGCGCCAGGTCGCGGACAGCGCCGACCAGAGCGCGAAGGCGGCCCGTCAGGTGCTCCAGGCGGCGAGCAAGGGCGAGGAGGCCGTGCGCAACAGCCTGGCGAGCATGCAGCAGATCCGGGCCGAGGTACAGACGATCTCCAAGAAGATCAAGTCCCTCGGCGATCGCTCCCTCGAGATTTCCAACATCGTGAACACCATCCAGGACATCGCGGCCCAGACCCACCTCCTCGCGCTCAACGCGTCCATCGAAGCGGCGGGAGCGGGGGAAGCGGGGCTCCGGTTCTCCGTCGTGGCCGACGAGGTCCGGAAGCTGGCCGAGCGGGCTACTCAGGCCACCCGGGACATCGGGACGCTCATCAAGGGCGTGCAGGTCGAGACCCAGGAGGCGGTGGTGGCGATGGAGTCCGGGACGCGCGAGGTGGAGTCCGGCTACGAGGTGAGCCAGAAGGCGGAGGAGGCCCTCCAGGAGATCGGGAAGATCTCGCAGACCTCTTCCGAGCTGGCCGCCGAGATCTCCCACGCGTCCCAGACACAGGTCCGGGGCGCCGAGGCCACCGCGGGGGCTGTGCAGACGATCGCGAGCGCGGCGGTGAAGACGGAGCAGGGCGTGCAGCAGAGCCGGAACAACGCCGAGCAGCTGGCGCGCCTGGCGGAAGAGCTGACCGCCAAGCTGTCCCGCTTCAAGCTGGCGAGCTGACCGTGACGAGATCAGAGGGACCGGGCGGACCAGATGGCTGATCGACGCGAGCGGGAGCTGCTGCTGGGGATCTTCCTCATGGAGGCCTGGGATACCGCCGGGGCTCTGGAGGAGGGCCTCGGCCTGCTCACGGCCGCGAACGCCCCGACGGAGCAGACCCTGGCCCGGCTCGTCGTGTTCGCGCACCGCCTGAAGGGGTCGGCGGCGCTGCACGGGTTTCCGGGCGTGTCAGATGTGGCCGCCGCCGCCGAGCGGCTCCTCGATCGGGCTCCCGGCGCGCCTCCCGAGGAGCGGGTGCGGGCGGCCGCTTTCCTGGACGGGCTCGTCGGGCTCCTGAAGGACGTCTTCGACGGCATCAGCGCCGTCGGCGTGGAGGACGCGACCCGCATCGGGGAGTTCAGGGCTCGCTATCCCGCCTTCGTCTCCGCCACCGTCGCCTCGCCGCCGGCGCCGCGATCGGTGGCGGCCGCGCCCGAGCCGACGCCGGTCTCGCAGTTGACCTCGGACCTGCGACGCTTCTTCGCCGAGGGCGGCGAGGTCCTCGAGTACTTCCTGCCCGAAGCGACCGAGCATCTCGAAGCGATGACGGCGGCCCTCCTGGCGCTCGAGGTCGGCGCGCGAGACGAGGACACTCTCGCGACCGTTTTCCGGGCCGCGCACACCCTGAAGGGCGCGGCGTATACGGTCGGGTGCGCGCCTCTCGGCGACGCGACCCACGAGATCGAAGATCTCCTGGGCGCGATCCGCGAGCAGCAGTTCCCGCTCACGGCGCCCGTGACGGAAGCACTCTTCGCGGGGGCGGCGGCCATCAAGCAGGTGCTCCAGACCGGGGTGACCGTCTCCGACGAGACCGCGCGGGCGCTGGAGCGGGCGACGCACGACCTTCGCGCCCTGATGATCGCCGAGCGCCCGTTGATGGAGCCCTCACGGATCGAGACTCCCGAGCCCGTGCTCGTCGAGGCTCCGGTCGCCGTCCCGCCGTCGCCCATGGAGCTTCCGGGCTTCGCCCGTCCGGAGTTCCTGGCGCGCCTCGAGGCGCTGCCGCGGCCGGCCCCCCGCTCGGCCAGCGCGCCCACGGGCCCCAGCATCCGGGTACCCGTCGAACGGCTCGACACCCTGATGAACCTGGTGGGTGAGCTGATGATCGTGCGGAGCCGTCTCGACCGGCGCCTGGCGCAGCTCGATCAGGTGAGCGAGCTGCTCCTGGCCAGCAGCACGCGCCTCGGCCAGGTCGGCCGCGACTTCGAGTTCCGGCGCCAGGCCCCCGCGCTGCCGAGCAATGGGTACCGCTTCGAGCGCGCCGACGCGGGGGAGATGCGCGACATCTCGGAGCTCTTCGCCGAGCTCGAGTTCGACCGCTACGACGACGTCAGCATCCTGGCCCGCAGCGTGACCGAGATGTCCGCCGACGTGGCGGAGGTGCGGAGTCAGCACGTGACCCTGCTGAGGAGCATCCGGGAGGACTCCGTCCAGCTCCAGCGCCTCACCACGGCCCTCCGCAAGGAGGTCGCCCGCGCGCGCATGGTGCCGATCGGACGGCTCTTCGCGCGGGTGGCCCAGCAGGTGCGGGAGGTGGCCCGCGCCACCGGTAAGGTGGTCACTCTCACGGTACGCGGCGAGGCGGCGGAGGTGGACAACGGAGTCATCGAGCAGATCGCCGACCCGCTCCTGCACCTGATCCAGAACGCGGTCGCTCACGGCATCGAGCCGGCCGCCGAGCGCGAGAGTCACGGCAAGGCCGCCCAGGGGCAGGTGACGCTATCCGCCTCCCAGGAAGGCGGCTTCATCCTGGTCGGGGTGGAGGACGACGGGCGCGGCATCGACATCGAGCTGCTGCGCCGGCACGCGGCGGAGCGAGGGCTCCTGCCCGCCGCCGAGGCGGCCACGCTGCCCGACCGCGACGCGTTGAACCTCATCTTCGTGCCGGGCTTCAGCACCGCGACCACGGTGACCCAGACCTCCGGACGCGGCGTAGGCCTCGACGTGGTCCGCACCAACGTCAGCCGTCTCAACGGCGAGATCCACGTCGAGACCGAGCACGGCCGCTTGACCCGCTTCGTGCTCAAGCTGCCGCTCACCGTGGCCATCGCCGACGCGCTCATGGTCCGGTGCGGACCGGAGACCCTGGCCTTCCCGCTCACCGCGGTGAGCGTGATGCGGTCCGTCGCGCCCCACGAGATCCTCGCCGCGGGCGGGCGGGAGACGATGCGGTTGGACGATCGGGTCATCGACCTCCTTCGCCTCGACCAGGTGCTGGGCCTCGCGGCGTCCCCCCCGCCCACCCGGCTGCCGGTGGTCGTCATGCGCGGCGGCGGCCGGCCCTTCGGGGTGGTGGTGGACGACCTCCTTGGCAAGGAAGAGATCGTCATCAAGAGCCTGGGCGCGCTCCTCGAGGGCGCCGGCCCGTTCTCGGGAGCCACGATCTCGGGTGAAGGGCGCGTCATCCTGTTGCTCGACCCGACTCACCTGCGCGAGGCCGCATCGCGGAAGCCGTCCTTCGCCGCGCGAACGCCGCGCGCGGATGCGGCTCGCGCGGGCGATCCGATCGAGGGCCGCCCGCGCGTCATGCTGGTGGACGATTCCGTGAGCATCCGGAAGTTCGTGGGTCAGATGCTCGAGAAGGCCGGCTTCCACGTCATCACCGCGGTGGACGGTCAGGATGCCCTGCAGCAGCTCATGGACGTCTCGGTCGACGTCGTCGTCACCGATCTCGAGATGCCGCGGCTCAACGGCTATGCCCTGATCGAGGACCTGCGGCGGCGGTCGTCTACCCGTGAGGTTCCGGTGGTCGTGATGACGACGCGGGCGGGCGACAAGCACGTGAGCCTGGCCCGGCGCCTGGGCGTTCACCACTACGTCACCAAGCCGGTGGACGAGCAGAGCTTCGTGCGGATCGTCGAATCGATCGCGGTGGGCGAGCGGACGTTCGGTTCCGCGCTCGCCGGGAGCGGTGGGGAATAGGCGATGGGCGACGCCAAGGTTCTCGTCGTCGACGCCAACCAGGACAGCCGGGCCGCGCTCGCCCACGCGCTGACGGAAGCCGGCTACGAGGCGGCGGTCGCGACCAGCGGCTCGTTCGCGCTCACCATGCTCGAGTGGGAGCAGCCCGATCTGATCGTGAGCTACGCCAAGGTGCAGGACATGGACGGCTACGAGTTGTTCACCATGGTGCGGCGTGATCCGGCCACCAAGGACACGCCGTTCCTGCTCCTCGCCGGGCGTGATCGGCCCATCGCGCTGGCCGGCACCGAAGCGGGCGTGGACATGACCGTCACCGGAGACTTCACCCTGGCCACCGTGATGTCGCGCATAAAGGAGCTCCTGGGTGACGCGCCGCCCGCCCCACCCGCACGGCACTCGGAGCTTCCCGCGGCGACTCCCGCCAAGAGCCCGGCGAAGATGCCGGCGCGGACGCCGGTCGCCGCCGCGGCGGTGCCGCCGCCCAAGACTGGCGGAGAGCCGTCGCGCAGTAGCTTCCAGGGCTCGCTCGGTGTGATGGATCTGACCGAGCTCACCCAGGTGATCTCGCTCGGGGTCAAGACCGGCGAGCTCCTGCTCTCGCTCTCGGGAGGCGAGGGCAGCATCCTCTTCGAGGCCGGTCGGGTCGTCCACGCCGAGTTCTCGGGGAAGACCGGAGAGCCCGCGTTTGCCGCAATGGTCGTCGCCTCTCAGCGGGAGGGCGAGGCCCGTTTCTGCTTCAACCGGGCCGAGCGGGAAGCCCTCGCAGGACGGCCGCGCACCATCTCGCGCACCGTGGAGCAGCTCCTCCTGAGCGTGGCGCAGGAGATCGACGAAGCAACCCCAGGCGCCGACGTGCGCCGGGAGGCCGCCGCCTCCCGCGGCACGCGGCGGGACGGATAGGTCATGCCCAAGGTGCTGGTGGTAGACGACAGTTTGAGCGTCCGCAAGGTCGTGCAGCGGGCGCTGGAGTCCAAGCGCATCGAGGTGCTGTCGGCCGCCTCGGGAAGCGAGGCGATGGAGCAGATCGGCCGCGAGGCGCCGGACCTCATCGTCTGTGACGTGATCATGCCCGACATGGACGGCTACCAGATCTGCGACTTCGTCAAGAAACACCCGACGCTCGGGCACACCCCGGTGCTGCTGATCTCGGGCATCGTCAACAGCACCGTGCTCGAGCGCGCCGCCAAGGTCCGGTCGGACGACGTCATGCGCAAGCCCTTTGCGGCCGACGAACTGTTGCACCGCATCGAGAGCTTCCTTCCCGTTCAGGGCCGACCCGCGGCCGCCGTCACCCCGGCCCCCGCGCCAACCCCGCTCGCCCCGCCGCTCGCCCTGGCCACGCCGGCCACCACCGGGCCGCCGACCGTGACGGTGACGCCGGTGGTCGGGCCGGTCGCCGATCTCAAGGCCCTGCTCACCGGCGTGGCCGAGCTGGCGGGCGTGTCCCTGACCGCATTGATCGACCGCGAGGGTGCCTTGTTGGAGGTTGCCGGAGGACTCCTGCCCGACGCGGAGCTCGCGGGCGCGCTGGCCGCCTGTCTCGTCGAATCGACGGACGGGGTGGGGCGGGCGCTGACCCAGGGGCGCCTCCAGAGCCTGATTCTCGAATACGACGCGGGGGTCGTCCTGCTGAACGCGGTGGGCGCGGACGCCATGCTCGCGGTGCTGCTCGGTGACCCGGCGGTGCTCGGGAAGGTACGCTACCACGTGAAGAAGGCGCTTCCGGACCTGGTCCGGGCCTTGTGAGGCCTCTGTCCATGAGAACGTCCTACCGCTCCGTGTCCAGCGCCCGGCGGCTTTCGTCATGGCTGATGGCCGTGCTGGGCCTGGCCGCGTATGTCGGCCTGATCTACGCTTTGACCCACGTGCCGCTGCAGTTCGAGGTTCCGCTGCCGAGCTGGGGCACCGCGATCGTTCCGCCGGTCGCATACGGTCTGCTGGTATTGCTGTGGGTCCGCCGCCCATCCGTCCTGCGCTGGCTCGTTGGCACTGCCGTCCTGACCGGGCTTCACCTCCTGCTGGGCATGTCGCGGGAACCTCTCACCGCGCTCCTCGATCCGGCCCTCGCGGGACGTCCGCTGCCCTGGGTCCTGCCGCCGCCCCTCCCCGAGATGATCGGACTGATGCTGTTGCTGGTGCCGCTCCGGGACGTCCTCCGCGCGCGGGTTCGCCTCGCGCGTGAGCGGGGGAGCGGGGCGGGGCGGCCGTCGCCGAGCCCGCGCTCCCGGGTCGCTGCCGCGCCGCGCCTGCAGCCCGCGGCACCGGCCGAGGTCAGTGGCTCCCTGAGCGAGGCCCTGCTCCCGCGGAGCGAGCCGCTGGTCGAGCCAGTGGTGACCGCGGCTCCGGTGGCGCCGCCGCCTGCGACGTCGCCCGTTGCGCCGGCCCCGGCCGAGGAGCCGCGGAGACGGAGAACCGCCGCCCGCGCCGAGCGCCGGCGCGAGGCCGAGTCGGTCCGTCCCAGCCGTCGCTCGGACGTGACGTTGCGGATCGCGCTCGACCGGATCATGGGACAGCTGCCTCCGGGTACCTTCCTCGCGCCGGAGGACGAGGTGGCGGCGAGCTTGAGCGAGCCGGGCTACCTGCGAGTCTCGGGCGAGCTCGTGGTGACCCAGCTCTCGGAAGGGGTGGCCCGGGTCGCGTGGAGCGACATCGCCGATCAGTTCCCGCCCCACCTCGTCGGGCTGAGCACGAGCGAGATCACCGAGCATCTGGGCGATGGCCTGACGCTCCCGCTCGACGAGGTGATCGGTCAGCTTCCGCACGAGCTGTTCGTCGCGGATACGCCGGAGATCGACATGGCCGGGATCAACCGGATCCCGGTGCCGTTCCAGCCTCTCGAGGAGTCCGGCCCCGCGCCGAGCCTGCTGCGTGAGGCTGCGCCCGCGCTCCCGGGGAGTCCAGAGATCAAGCCGGCGGCCGAGATCAGACCCGAGCCTGCCGCGCAAGCGCCGCGCCCGGTCGCTCCGCCCGCCGTCGCTGCGCCGGCGGCCGTGGAGACGCCGCCCCCGGCGCCTCTGGCTCGGCGGCCGGAGCCACCGATGGACATGACGCCGGCCTCGTCCGACATCGGTGAGCCGACGGTCCGGATCTCCTTCGGCCGGGTGGCCTCGGAGCTTCCCGCGGAAGGCTTCAGCGTCCCGCTGGAGCAGGTGGCGGAGCGGATGCGGCATCCCGGGTTGTTGCTGATTCCCCAGTCCGTGGTCACCCCTCAGCTCGCGGAAGGATTGATCCGGGTGAGCTGGGACGTGGTCGCGCTGCAATTCCCGCGCGACGCGGTGAGCGTGTCGGATGCCGAGATGACGGAGCGCCTCCCCAATGGGATCCGTCTTCCCCTCGACGAGGTCATCCGGCAGGTTCCGTCGGACTTGTTCACGGCCGCCGGTCCGGCCGCCGATGTCCGCGGGCTCGAGAATTTCCCGGCACCCTTCCAGCCCCTGCTGTCGGATCCGGCGCCCGAGCCCGCGCCGGCGGTGGCATCGGTCTCGGAGCCCGTCGAGCCCAGCCCGGTGGCCGCCGAGCCGCCGCCGGCGCCCAGTCCCGAGGACCCGGACGAGACCATGCTCACGCTGGTCGAGCCGGAGCCCGCCCTCGCCGAGCCCGCGGAGGCCGAGGCCAGCGCTGAGCCGGAGCGGGCCGAGGCGACCCCGGTCGTCGAGCTGGTCGAGCCCGACGCGTCCCGGGTGGTCGAGGCGGCCGTCGTCGTCGATGAGCCGGAGTCGGTCATGGTCGCGCCCGCCGCGATACCCGTCCCGCCCTACGAGCCGCCGCCCGCGCCGGCGTCGCCTTGGACCGAGCCGGTGCCCGCCGGGGCCACCCCGGTCTGGTCCTCGCCACCGCCCGCGCCGATCGTGGCTCCCCCCGTGCCCGGCCCCGCCGAGACGGCCGAGGCCCGGCGCATCGTGGCCCTGCTGGCGCCGATCGCGTCGTTCGACGTGAGCGTGCAGGCGGTGGAAGGCGTCACCATCTTCGCGATGGCTTCGCCGTCGAGGGCGCAGGAGACGGCGGTCGCAGCGGCGGGTCTTGCGCTGCCCTTGCTGATGGACCGCCGCCTGCAGTGGCCGGTCGAACAGATCACCCTCCGCGGGCCCGAGACGGCGCTGGTGTTGACGCCGCTGGGTGGCCCGCCTGATCGCGGGCCCGTCCTGGCCACGGCGGTGCCGCGCGGCGGCGGGCTCGCGCTGCTCGAGATCCTCTGCCGGCGTGCCGCGGTCGCTCGGCGGTCCGGGTCCGCGCCGGCCGACACCTTGCCGGCCCGGGGGCACGGCCTCGCCCCGGCTCCGGTCTCGAGCCGGGCGGCGGGGCTGACGTCGGGTCTGACCGCCTTCGGCGATGTCGCCGCGTCCGTCTTGCGGGACGCGGAAAGCGAAGCGGTTCTCTATTTCTTCCTGCCGGCGGGAGGCGATGTGCCCGCGGTGGGAGCGTTCGCGCAGGACCTCCAGGCCGTCATGCGAAAGGCGGCGGGATCCGGCGCCGTGTTCCGGACCGCGATCGTGCGCTCCGGCGACGCGCTACTTGTCATCCAGCCCGAGGAGATCGGGCATGGGCGGTCGATCGTCATCGTCGCGGGCGGGTCGGTAACCCGGCCCGGCCTGGCCTACCGCCAGGTCGAGCGCGCGGCGGCGACGCTGATGTCGGCCTGAGGCGATTCGATGTCGATCATCAACTATGCGCACAAAGAGATCAGCTTCAAGATCGTCTACTACGGCACCGGTGTCGCCGGAAAGACGGCCAACCTGCAGTACATCTACCGCGGTCTGCCGGACGTGAACCGCGGCAACATGGTGTCGCTCGCGACCGGCGACGACCGGACGCTCTTCTTCGACTTTCTACCCGTCTCGGCGGTAACGGTGCGGAACTTCGTGGCGAAGTTCCAACTCTACACGGTGCCCGGTCAGGTCTACTACAACATGACGCGCAAGCTCGTTCTCCGCGGCGTGGACGGGGTCGTCTTCGTCGCGGACTCCCAGTGGGATCGGCTCCGCGAGAACGTCGAGAGTTTCAGAAACCTGGAAGAGAATATGAAAGAGTACGGGTACAATCTCGATGAGATCCCGTACGTGATTCAGTACAACAAGCGTGATCTGCCCAACGTGGCTCCGGTCGAATACCTGGAGTACATGCTCAACCGGAAGAGCCGGCGGGTTCCGTACTTCGAATCGGTCGCCGTCGAGGGCAAGGGGGTGTTCGATACGCTGAACACCGTATCCCGCATGGTCCTCGTCGCTGGGTTCGGACAAGAACAGGGGGCGCTCAATGAGTCAAAATGACAACCTGGCCATCCACGAGGAGGACGCGGAGCGGATCAACGGCGTTCTCCTGCACTTTCTGGGCGAGTCGGGGGCGATGGAAGCGCTCCTGATCGACCGGAGCGGACAGCTCCTGGCCCGAGGCGGCGCCTCGCGATCGCTGGACACCGTCTCGCTGTCCGCGCTCGCCGCCGGCGCATTCAGCTCGACGGCGGCGATGGCCCGCCTACTCGGCGAGACCGAGTTCACGATGCTGTTCCACCAGGGCGTGAAGGAGAGTATCCACGTGGCGGCGGTGGATGAGCACGCGATCCTGCTCGCCATCTTCGACAGCCGGACCACCGTGGGCATGGTCCGCCTCTTCGCCAAGGAGGCGGGCACCGCGGTCGGGGCCATCCTGGCCGAGACCCGCACGCGGCCGCAGCGCACGGGAGTGCTGTCGACGCCGCTTCACAAGGACGAGGTGCAGTCCTCTTTCCGGGAGCGTCCGGTCTGAGCTGACGGACACCGACTACCATGGCGAAAATCGAGAACAGGGCCTCGCTGTCTTCGGAAGAGAAACGGTCCCTGGCCGAGTCGGCCCGTCTCTGCGAGATGATCGTGGAGGCCAACCCCTCGGATACCGGGGCGCTCGAAACCCTGAAGGAGATCTACACGAAGCTCGGTGATCGGGACGGCCTGGCCCGGGTCGTCGCGCGCCTGGCCGGCACCGTGGGGGGGCGGCCCTCGGCCAGCGTGCCTCCGGCGGCCGAGTTCACCGCGGATCCGGCGCCCGCGCCGGATGAGGTGGAAGCGCTCCCGGCCCCGATCGACTTCGGCTTCGCCCAGGGTCCGGGCAAGCGCGGCGCCGCCTTGCCGACCGAGCGGCGTCAGGGCAGCTTGTCGCGCCTCGGGGACCGCCTCGTGGCCGAGAGGCTGATCAGCACCGAGCAGCTCCAGCGGGCACTGGCCGAGCAGAAGGGCAGCGCGGACAAGCTGGGGACGATCCTGGTGCGGCTGCAGTTCATCACCGAGGACAGCCTCGTCTCGTTCCTGTCCAAGCAGTACGCGATTCCCGCCATCACGGTGGCGCAGGTGGACCCGGATCCGGACGTGCTGAAGCTGGTGCCGGAACAGATCGCCAAGAAGCACAGCGTGCTGCCCATCAAGCGCATGGGGAACACCCTCACCCTGGCGATGGCGGATCCGACCAACGTTTTCGCGCTCGACGACGTCGGGTTCATGACCGGCCTGCAGATCCAGCCGGTGGTCGCCTCGGAGGCGGCCATCCGCAAGGCCTTCGAGCGGCTCTACGAGACCGGCGCCAGCGTCACCGACATGATGAGCGAGCTGGAGGAGGCCGACACCGACGTCGAGGTGGTGGAGGACGGGGAGGCGGCCTTC
The DNA here is from genome assembly GCA_040902305.1 of Candidatus Rokuibacteriota bacterium. Classification (GTDB taxonomy): domain Bacteria; phylum Methylomirabilota; class Methylomirabilia; order Rokubacteriales; family CSP1-6; genus CAMLFJ01. The sequence continues at coordinate 35,733 of JBBDXN010000158.1, forward strand.
AGCAAGGCCGACGTCTTCGACCTCAAGGAGTCGGCGGACGAAGCCCCGGTGGTGCGGCTCATCAACATGATCCTGACCGACGCGATCCGGCGCGGCGCCTCCGACATCCACCTGGAGCCCTACGAGAAGGTCTTCCGGGTCCGCTTCCGCATCGACGGCGTGCTGCACGAGATCATGACGCCGCCCAAGCGCCTCGAGGCCGCGCTGACCTCGCGGGTCAAGATCATGGCCACCATGGACATCGCGGAGCGGCGTCTTCCCCAGGACGGCCGTATCAAGCTGCGCTATCACCAGCGCGAGATCGACTTCCGGGTCTCGACGCTCCCGACGATCTTCGGCGAGAAGACCGTCATGCGTATCCTCGACAAGGAGGCGCTGCAGCTCGACCTGGGCGCGCTCGGGTTCGACCCGTGGAGCCTCGAGCAGTTCACCAAGGCGATCAACAGCCCCTACGGCATGATCCTGATCACGGGGCCGACCGGCTCCGGCAAGACCACCACGCTGTATTCGGCGATCCACACCATCAACTCGCCGGACATCAACATCATGACCGCCGAGGATCCGGTCGAGTACAACCTGAAGGGCGTCAACCAGGTGCAGATCAACGACGAGATCGGGCGGACCTTCGCGGCCTGTCTCCGCAGCTTCCTGCGCCAGGACCCCGACGTGATCCTCGTCGGTGAGACCCGCGATCTGGAGACGGCCCAGATCGGCATTCGCGCCGCCCTCACCGGCCACCTTGTGCTCTCGACGCTGCACACCAACGACTGCCCGTCGACGCCCGCGCGGCTCCTGGACATGGGCATCCCGCCCTTCCTCGTGTCCTCATCGCTCCAGCTCATCCTGGCCCAGCGCCTCGGCCGGCGCGTCTGCAAGGATTGCAAGGAGCCGTACGAGGCGACCGAGGAGAGCCTGGTGCCCTACGGGCACGTGCCGCTGGGGCTCGGCACCGTGAACTTCTACAAGGGCAAGGGCTGCCAGACCTGCAATTTCACGGGCATGAAGGGCCGGGTGGCCATCTACGAGGTCATGCCGATCACCACCGAAGTTCGCGACCTGATCTTGCGCAACGCGACGTCCAACGAGATCCGTGACGCCGCCTGCTCGCAGGGCATGAAGACGCTGCGGCAGAACGCCCTGCAGAAGGTACTCGACGGCGTGACGACGGTGGAGGAAGTGCTGCGGGTGACCCTGGGGACCTAATTAGCTCCGGATCAGGGGGTCCGCCACGAGCCGCGCAGGCGATCCACCGCGCGGCCGAGCGCGGTGCGGACCCCCTCGTTGTTGACGTTGCGGTCCGCGACCAGGGTCACGTAGCCGACCGGACTGCCTCCCACGAAGACGGTTCCGTCGTCCGCCGAGAACAGGGCCGTCCGGAAGGCGCCCCGCTCCAGGCGGCTGGACCCCAGCTCCAGCTCTCTCCCCAGGGTGGCCGCGAGCGCGGCCAGCGCTTCGACCGGGAAGCGGGGCGGCAGCTCCGACGTGATCACGAGACCGTCCGGCGTCACGATGAGGCCGCCGCGGACGCCGTCGAGACGGATCAACTCGAAGAGCGTCTCGCGGAACGCCTGCGCGCGCGACGATGGACGCGGCACGGAGGAGCCGCCGGGCGGCGTCGAGTCGACGGGCGGCTGCGGGTCGGCCATGGGATCAGACCTTGATGTTCAGATCGGTCCACAGCCGGCCCACCTGGACCAGCCCGGCCCCGACCTCGACCTCGCGGGCGAGCGTGACCCCCAGGATCACGCCGCCGTCGCTGCGCAGGAAGGTCGTCTCCGACGCGCCCTCGACCACGCCCCGCCGGAGCGCTCCGAGGCCGGCCCGAGCGAGCGTGGCGGAGGCGATGCGGTAGACCTGGGTCATGTGCAGGGCGAGCTGCTTCTGACGCTCTTCACCACCCTGCGCGAACACGAGCGTGCCGTCGGTGTGCGTGAGCACCAGGTCGCGCGCGCCGGGTGGCAGCCGCAGGCGCTCGGCGGAGATGGTGCCGATGGCGGTCGAGACCGACGCCGCGGCGGGTGCCGTCCAGGTGGCCACCATTTCCTGCAGCGCCTTCGCTTCGGGGAAATCCGGGAAGTACTGGATCGCCCGATCGAGGAACGGCCGGCAGCCCTCGATATCGCCCTCCTCGAGCGCGATGCGCGCCAGGCCGAACAGGGCCCGCGGATGGTACGGATCGAGCGCGAGCACTCTCCGGAACGACGCCCTGGCCGCCGGCATCTCGCGGAACACCACGTGCAGGTAGGCGTCCAGGAGATGTCCGACCGCGATGTTGGGCGAGATCCGCAACCCCTCGGTGATCAGCTCGGCGGCGTCTTCGTAGCGACCTTCGTGGCGGTACTGATCGGCGAGGCGAAAGAGGGACGCGGCGGAGCGCGGCCGCACGAGCCCGGTGATGCCGCTCCAGGTGCGCTCGAGGAACGTCGCTAGGCCCACGCGTCGACCTCCCTCGTCAAGAGGCTGCCCAGCCAGACGATCATCACTGCGGTCATCATAGCACGCAGGCCCGGAGGGGGTTCCAAAAGGCAGGCATTGGCGAGTGCGGTGCCACCGATGCGCTACACTGCTCGCGCGGTCCCACGATGCGCACACGTGTAGAGGCGACGACGCTCGCGGCGATGGTGCCGCCCGGCCTGCTGATCCTGGCGCTCTTGGGCGGCGCCGCCGTCTTCGTGGGCGACGGCGCCCGTGCTATCGCATTCCCGTATCCGATGGACTACGGGGAGGGGCCGCTGCTGGCCCAGACGCGGGCCCTGGGACAGGGACAGAACATCTACCGGCCCGATCTGACGTCGCCACCCTACACGGTCAGCAACTACCCGCCGCTCTACCCTCTCCTCCTGAGCCCGCTGGCCCGGCTGGCCGGTCCCGCCTTCTGGTACGGCCGACTTCTCTCCTGGCTCAGCATCGTGGCGGCGTCCATCCTGATCGGCCTGATCTTGCACGCTCTCACGCGGGATCGCCTGGCCGCGGTGATCGGCGGCCTGTTCCTCCTCGCGTTTCCTCCGGCGTCCTACTGGTCGGCGCTGTATCGGGTGGACGCGCTGGCCCTCGCCCTGAGCCTGGCCGGCCTCTGCCTCTGCGTCCGTCGGCCCGACGGACGGTGGACGGTGCCGGTGGCGGCGCTCTTGCTGACCGCGGCGATCTTCACGCGCCAGTCCTACGGGCTGGCCGCGCCGATCGCGGCCGGCGTCTGGCTGCTCACCACCGGGCGCGGGCGGCGCGCGGCGGGGGTGATCTGCCTCGTGGCGGCCCTGGGCTCGGCGCTCTTCGCCGGACTCGAGTGGTGGACGCGCGGCGGGTTCTCCTTCAATATCGTCACCGCCAACCTGAACGACTACCGGCCCGGCTCGCTCGCGTGGTACCTCGCGGACGTGTGGGTGCTGATGCCGATCGCCCTCGCGGCCGCCGGCCTGTTCCTGCTCTGCGCGGGCTGGCTCCGCGTGCCGTCCTGGCGGCTGGTCGCGCCCTACCTGATCGGCGCCGCCCTGTCGGGACTGACGATCGGCAAGGTGGGCTCGAACGTGAACTACCTGCTCGAGCTGGGCGCGGCGGTGGCCCTCTCGATCGGCGCGCTGCTGGCCTGGCTCAGGCCGCGCCCGGCGATGGCCGCGGCGGCAGCCCTGCTGCTCGCTCTGGACGTGGCCCTGATGGTCCTGGCGTCGCCCTACCGTACCGTCACCCACTCCCGTCTGAGCCAGTACGAGAGCGCCCAGCGTCTGGAGCGCCTGGTGCGCGAGGCACGAGGGATCGTGCTCGCGGACGAGGACATCGGGCTGCTGGTGCGGGCCGGGCGTCCCATCTATCTCCAGCCGTTCGAGATGACCCAGCTCGCCCGCGCGGGGCGATGGGACCAGCGGGCGCTTCTCGACGACATCGAGCGCCAGGCGTTCGCGGCGATCCTGATCTACGCGATCCCGGAGGTGCCGCTCCACCGGGAGCGCTGGACCGACGAGATGATCGAGGTGATCGGCCGCCGCTATGGCGTCGAGGAGCGCGCGGGCCAGACCCTCGTGTACCGGCCGCGGCGCGGCGGCTGAGCCCGGCGAAGCGGCCGCCGGTCCGGAGGGGCCGGCGCCGTCAGCGTGAGGAGCTCCTTCACGGGGGCAGCTCGATCAACCAGAACTTTTGATCGCCCTTGATCAACCGGGTGCCCCGGCGGAAGAAGTCGGCCATCAGCTGGAGCTTGGCCACGTTCTCGTCGTGCGGGCGCCGCTCGTCCACGATGGGCGAGCGGCGGTAGTCGAGCAGGATGTCGTGACGGACCAGAAGGTGGGTGATCCCGTCGCCTCGGACGCGGCTTCGAAGCTCCTCGACCCCGGCCGCCGCGCGCACGTAGCGGGTGAGGGTATAGTCCTCGAAGATGAAATCCGAGAAGTACGGGCGCTCCAGATGGTAGCTGTCCCGGCGCATGTCGATGAGCCAGACCGTCGCGGCCGGCGGCAGGTCGCGATTGACGACTTCGTAGAACGGATAGTAGTCGAGGCGCCGGCGGAGGAAGTCCGCTCGGCCTTCACCCCCGAGCACGACGCGCACGGGATCGAGCGTCAGGAACCAGGCCAGCACGACGGGCACGCCGAGAGCGGCGGCGGCCAGGAGCAGCCCCCGGATTGCTCGCCCCTTCGCGCCGCCGAGCCGGGCTCCCGCCACCGCGATGGCGACGGCGAGACCGGGCAGCGCGGGCAAGAGGTAGCGAAGCTGCTGGCTCGAGAAGAGCCAGAAGACGAACAGACCGGCCGACACCAGGACGGCCAGCCGCAGCTCGACGTCGAGGAGTTTCATCCAGAGGGCCCAGGCGAGCAGCGGCAGGGCGAAGGCGACGGTGATGCCGAGCACGCCGTCGTAAGAGGGGGGCTGATCCGGCTGGGCGGCCACCGCGAGCCGTAGGGGGGTCAGGAGATAGTCCAGTGCGGTCTGGGTGTTCCCGTAGAGCGAGAACAGGGTCTCGTAGAGCTGCGAGCGCTCGAGATCCCAGCCGGGAGCCTGGGCGGGCCAGATGCCGAGATAGAACGGGAACAGGGGGCTGCCGGTGCGGATCCAGTTCCGCACATACCAGGGCGCGGCGAGAGCGACGCCGAGCCCGAGTGCGGCCATGGCCGATCCGGCGATCAGCGCGGTGCTCGGCCCCGCGCGCGACGATCCGGTCCCCGGCGTGAGCGACCGCAACAATGCGAGCAGCGCCAGGGGCAGGATCACGAATGCGGCGCTGAGCTTGATGGATAGCGCGCCGCCGATGCCGACGGTGACCCAGACGAGCTGGCGCGCGGCGAGCGTGGTCCACCAGCGGCCGAAGGCGCGGACCGCCAGCACGGTGTACGCGGCGAGGGCCAGATCCACGTAGGCGCTCGCCGCGACGTCGTACGCGGTGGGCACCCACGCGACCATCAGCGCGGCCGCCGCGGCCCCGGCGCGGTCGAGGCCGCGCTCCCGGGCCCAGCCGTAGACCACCATCGTCAGCAGCGGCGCGAAGAGAAACAGCGCGGCGCCCGCCGCCGCTTCGCCGACGCGGGCGCCCAGCGGGGCGCCGAGCAGCATCGCCCAGACCGCGTGCAGCTCCACTCCGAGCGGATAGTAGCCCGCGATGTTGTACGGGACCTCGATCCCGGCGCCTGCCGCGATGTAGGCCTTGGGGAGCGCGAAATGATACAGGAGGGTGTCCTTCGCGGTGGGTGGCGCGAGCGCCGCGATCAGAGCTAGCGCCTGCGTGGTGACGAGCAACGCCACCGCCGCCCGACCCGCGGCGCGCGCGCTCGCCCCCGGGCTGGGCCGCTCTCGCGCCAGGGCGGCGGCGGCGAGCGCGAGGCCGGCGAGCAACGCGATGACCGCGACCGGCACCCGGTAGAGGGCGGCGGCGCCGAGGAAGAACCAGACGAGCGACCACGCGGCCGCGCCGAGCAGCGTGACGCTGGCGACCTCCGTGATCGGTGCGGCCTCGCGCGGTCTCTCCGGGAGCGGGAGCCGGCGAGCGATGGCGTCGCCGAGCCCGTACCACGCGAGGCCGATCAGGCCGGCGAGCGCGAGGCCCGCCAAGGACGCGAGGAGGCCCGCGAGGCCCCAGCCCGGCCCGCGGACGAGTGAGCCGACGAAGGAGCCGGCCAGCGCGGGCAGCCGCCCGACATCGTCACCGCGGTTCAGCAGGAAGGCCGCTGCGAGGAAGAGCCACCACGCGCCCGCGACGGCGACGACGCCGATCTCCCGGGCCGGGGCACTCATGCCCGGTCAGCCGGCCGCGACACCTCGCCCGGGCGCCAGGACGTAGCCTTGCTGGAGATCGCGCGCGCGCAGGGCCGGATCGCGCTCGGCGGGGTCCCCGTACCCGCCGCCGCCCGGCAGCAACACCTCGACCAGATCGCCCGGCCGCAGCGTCTGCTCGGCCTTGGGATTCGCGGGCGCGCGCCCGTTGATCAGCACCTGGCCGGGGAGGCCGGGACGGCCGCCGAAGAAACCCTGGGCCGGGATGCGGGTGCGATCGCAGAGCACCGAGCAGGTCGCCGGCTCGTCGGAGCGCACGCGGAACGCGATGACCTGCCCGAGCCCGCCGCGGTAGCGCCCGTCGCCCCCCGAGCCGTCGCGCAGGGCCTTCCGCTCGATCAGGAGTGGGGCGAGCGACTCGACGACCTCCACCGGGGTGCCGAGCACGCCGGACGGGAACGCGGTGGCGGAGAGGCCGTCTTGCTGAGGGCGGGCCCCCGTGCCACCCGAGCTGAAGAAGGTGTAGACCCAGGGCGTGCGGTCGGCGTGCTTGCCCGTGAGCTGCAGCCCCCAGATGTTGGCGGAGCCTTCGGCCATCACCCGGTCCGGCAGCGCGTCTTTCAGTGCTCCCGCCACCGCGTGGGGCAGGAAGTGGCCGATGATGTGCCGGGCGGCGACCGGAGCGGGATGGCGCACGTTCAGGATGGATCCCTCGGGCGCGGTGATACGGAGGACCCGGAAGGCCCCCTCGTTGTTGGGGACGTCGGGGCTCACGATGACCTTCACCCCGTACGTGGTGTAGGCCTCCGTGTAGTTCATCACCACGTTGATGCCGCGCCGGCTGGCCGGAGAGGAGCCGGTGAAGTCCACCCAGAGGCTATCGCCGGCTATTTCGCAGCGCACCGCGATGGCGATCGGCTCGTCGAAGCCGTCGGAGGTCAGCGAGTAGCGGTACTCGCCGGGGCGGAGCGCCGCGATCGCCTGGCGCATGGCGCGCTCGGTGCGCGCGATGATCTCGTCGGCGAGGGGCTCCAGCCGGTCGAGGCCGAACTCCTCCATGAACTCGAGCAGCCGCTCGCCCCCCACGCTGCCGCCGGCAACCTGGGCGTGGAAGTCGCCCATGACCAGATCCGGAACGCGGGTATTGGCCCGGATGATCGCGGCCAGCGACTCGTTGAGCCGCCCGGCCTCGTAGAGCTTCATGATCGGGATGAAGAGCCCTTCCTCGTAGACTTCACGGGCCTCGGCCGAGAGGACGTGGCCGCCGATGTCGGCGCTGTGACAGGTGGAAGCGAAGAAGGCGATGCAGTCCCGCCCACGGAAGACCGGATTGCAGACCGTGACGTCGTTGAGGTGTCCCGAGGTCTTCCACGGATCGTTGGTGATGAGCACGTCGCCGGGCCCGAGGGTCTCGATCGGGTACGCGGCCAGGAAGTGCTTCATGGCCAGGGCCATCGAATTGATGTGTCCGGGTGTGCCGGTGACCGCCTGGGCGATCATGTACCCGCGGCGGTCGAAGACGCCCGCGGAGAGGTCGCCCGCCTCGCGCACGATGGACGTGAACGAGGTGCGCATGAGCGCGGCCGCCTGCTCGTTGACGACCCCGATCAGCCGGTTCCAGCAGATGTCGAGCGTGATCGGGTCCATCATCGGGTCTCCGTGCCCGCCGGCTCGGCGATCAGCGTGCGCTGCGCATCCACCGTGACCACTGCGCCCGGCCCGATGACGGTGGTTGCTTCGCGCTCCTCGACGATGGCCGGCCCTTCGAGGCTCGCTCCCGGGCCGAGCGCGTACCGGTCGTACACCGGGGTCTGGAGGTACCCGCGGGCCTCGGGGAAGTAGGCGGCGCGGTGCGTCTTGGGAGCCGGCGCGGTGGCGGTGCCGGGCTCCAGCCCTCCGGCTATCGTGAGATCCGGCCGAGGGCCGGAGACGACGGCGCGCCAGTTGAGCGCCTCCAGCGGCACGCCCTGCGGCGTCCGGCTGTAGAGCAGGCGATAGGCGGCCTCGAACGAGGCCGCGATCGCTCCCAGGCTCTGGGGGCCGAGCGGCCCCGCCGGGACCTCCACGTCCACCTCGTGGCCCTGGCCCAGGTAGCGCATCTCGGCGCTCCGGCGCACGGTGACGTCCCGATCGGCCACCCCGGCGCCGCGGACGATGCGCCGTCCCTCCGATTCCATCTCCTCGAAGAGGCGGTTGATCAGGGTCCAGTCCGGCGCGGCCATGGCCTGCGGCGCGGTCCGCACGAAGTCGAAGGCCAGCGGCGCGGCCAGGAGCCCGTACGCCGAGAGCGCGCCGGCCCCGAAGGGCACGAGCACGCGGGGCACGCGAAGGATGCGTCCCACCTGCCAGGCGTGCACCGGACCCGCGCCGCCGAAGGCGAAGAGCGGATAGCCGCGCAGATCCTTGCCGCGCTCGATGCCGTGCACGCGCGCGGCCCCCGCCATGTTCTCGTTGACCACTCGATGAATCCCCCAGGCGGCTTCGGTGACCTCGAGCCCCATCGGACCGGCGACGCGCTCCAGGACCGCCCGGCGCGCCGCGTCCACGTCGAGCCGCATGCGGCCGCCCAGGAAGAAGTCCGGGTCGAGATAGCCCAGGAGCAGATCCGCGTCGGTGACCGTCGGCTCGCGGCCCCCGAGCCCGTAGCACGCCGGGCCCGGGTCCGCCCCCGCGCTGTCCGGCCCGACCTTGAGGAGTCCCATGCGGTCCACCCGCGCGATGGAGCCGCCCCCGGCGCCGATCTCGATCAGCTCCACCACCGGCACGCGGATGGGCAGCCCGGATCCCTTCTTGAACCGGTCCGCCCGCGCCACCTCGAACTCGCGCGCGAGCAACGGCTCGCCGCGGTCGATGACGCAGGCCTTGGCGGTGGTGCCGCCCATGTCGAAGGAGAGGAGGCGCTCCAGGCCGGCCTGCCGCGCCATGCGCGCGGCGGCGAGCGCTCCCGCGGCCGGTCCCGACTCCACGAGGCGGATCGGCACGCGCTTGGCCGTCTCGGGCGTGGCGATGCCGCCGGCCGACATCATGACGTAGAGCCGGCCCGGGATGCCGAGCCCCTGGAGCTTGCGCTCGAGGTCGTCCAGGTAGCGCGCCATCAGGGGCATCACGTAGACGTTGGCGGTGGTGGTGGACGTGCGCTCGTACTCGCGGATCTCCGGCACCACCTCGGAGGAGCAGGACACCGGCACCCCGGGCGCGAGCTCCGCGCAGAGGCGGGCCAGCGCCCGCTCGTGCACCGGGTTCCGGTAGGCGTGCAGCAGGCAGATGGCGATGGCTTCCACGCCGAGGGCACGGAGCTGATCCACCGCGCCGCGCGCCTGCGCCTCGTCCAGAGGCCGGAGCACGGAGCCGTCGGCCTGCACGCGCTCGGCCACCTCGACCCGGAGCTGGCGCGGCACGAGCGGCACCGGCGGGTCGATGAACAGGTCGTACATGTCGTAGCGGCCTTCGCGGCCGATCTCGACCGCGTCCCGGAACCCGGCGGTGGTGAGCAGCCCCACCCGCGCTCCCTTGCGCTCGATCAGCGCGTTGGTGGCGAGCGTGGTGCCGTGGATCAGCGCGCGCACCGCGGTGGTGGCGGCGCCCGCCTCGTGCAGCAGGGTCACCACGCCTTCCTCGACGGCCTGCGACGGATCCTTCGGGGTGGTCAGCAGCTTGCCCACGCGGACGGCACCGGTGGCCTCGTCCACCCAGACCAGGTCGGTGAAGGTGCCGCCGATGTCGACGCCGATCCGCGATGGGTTGGAGCTGGTCGCCATTCTGTCTACCTCACGTGGGGATTCGCTGCCGTGACCGTTGCGGAAGAAAGTCTACACCGAAACAGCGGATAGTTACCGGATCTCCTGCTCGACGAGACGGGCGAGCCGGGGATCGATGCGGGCCAGGATGGCGATCTGTGCGCGCGCGGCGGTCCGATCACCGCGCGCCAGGTGCGCCCGGGCCAGCCCGAGCCGGGCGATAGGGTCCACCGGGTCGACCGCGATCGCCCGCTCGAACGCGGCCCGGGCCGGCTCGGTGCGGTCCTCGGCGAGGAAGGCCCGGCCCAGCGCGTTGAGGCCGGCCACCGAGTCCGGTTTGATGCGCAGCGCGTGCTCGAGGTGGGCGATCGCCTCGCCGGTGAGGCCGTCCTCGATGAGGGTGATGCCCAGATTGACGCGCGCGTTGACGTCGCGCGGATCGTGGGTGAGGCGATACCGCAGCCTGGCCAGACCTTCTGGGCGTCGGCCCATCTCCAACAGCAGGAGGCCGTAGTTGCCCTGGAACTCGGAGCGGTCCGGGCGCAGCGCGATCGCCCGCTCGAACAGGGCCTGGCCCTCGGCTCGATCCCCGCGCCGGCCGAGGATGATGGCGAGATTGTGCTGGCAGATGGCACAGTCCGGATCGACCTCGATGGCGTAGCGCCAGAGTGTCTCCGAGTCGTGCCACACCGACGCCTGGACTCTCGACGTCATCGCCAGCCCGCCGATCCAGACCGCCACGACCCCGAGGGCCATGGCCACGATGGGAGTGCGGAACATGCCCCGGCGGCCGGCGAGGAGGACGGCGCTGGCGAACCCGCCCACCAGGAGCGCGAAGCCGGCGCACGGGATGTAAGTGTTGCGATCCGCGCCCAGATGATTCCCGGTGTGGACGACTCCGGTCACCGGGGCGAGCATCACCAGGTAGAAAGCCCAGACCGCGAGGCCCGCCGGCCACTGCCGGCGGAGCAGCCACAGCGCGGCGGTGATCAACAGGCCTCCGGCCGCGCTCAGCAGGTAGGGAAGCTCGAGCGGATTCACCCGCACCGGCAGCTCGTAGATCGGGCCAAGGTTCAGGGGGGCCACGGTCTTCCAGGCATGGAACCAGACGTTGTAGGCGACCATGCCGATCCGGGACACCGGGTCGGCCGGGGTCAGATAACCGGTGCTGCGCTGGACCAGGAACGCGGCGGCTGCGGCGCCTCCCGCGAGCAGCACGAACGGAATCTTCTCGCGCCAGACCGGCCAGGCGCGGCCACTGACCCAGTCGCGAACGCTCGGGCCCAGGCGACGCAGGGGGTAGACGTCGAGGATGAGCAGCGCCAGCGGCAGGCCCATCACGATCGCCTTGGACGCGAGCGCGAGGGCGGCGAAGATCACCGCGGCCCACCGCCACCCCGCCCTCACGTCGGGGAGCCGCTCGTGAGCCTTCAGGTAAGCCAGGATGGTCAGCAGAAAGAAGAAGCCCGAAGTCAGGTCTCGCCGCTCCGTGATCCAGGCGACCGACTCCACCCGTAGCGGGTGCAACGCGAAGAAGAGCGCGGCCACAACGGCGCCGAGGCTGCGCGCCCCGGCCGAGGCCGCCGGCATCGCGAGCCCCAGCAGGCGGCGCGAGATGAAATAGAACAAAGCCCCGCTGGCCGCGTGCAGCAGGAGGTTGGTCAGGTGATATCCGAACGGGTTCATGCCCCACACCGCGAAGTCGGCGCCGAGCGTCAGCCAGGTCACGGGTATCCAGTGCCCCATCACGTTCGCGGTCAGCATCCAGCGAAGCTGCTGCCACCCGAGACCCCGGTAGTACGGGTTCTCGAGGAAGTTGATCGAGTCGTCCCAGTCCAGAAAACCGGCCTGGAGGACGGGTAGAAAGACGGCGATGGTGACGAGCGCGATCCCGATGGGGACGGCGCCGGCGACGCTCCGGGTGAGCAAGGACGGCGCGGACCGAAGATCGGCGGCGCCGGGGGGACGCAGCATCACGGCATCGACGCGCCGCGGCTACGCACCCGTCGATCTCAGGTGGCGGAACGCCTCGAGGCCGGCGGTTCCCACCGCCGTATCCTGGTCGCCGTTCCCGCCGCTGATACCGATCCCGCCGACCACGTCGCCGTCCACCTCGATGGGGAAGCCTCCGACGAAGACGGCGAACCGGCCGGGATGCATGGCGTGGATGCCGAAGGCTTCGTTGCCGGGCAGGGCCGGACCGCTCGGCGGTTGATTGAACTTGTGGGTAGCCCGCTGGTGCCCGGCGGCGGTGAAGGCCTTGGCGATGGCGATCTCCACGCCGGTGATGCGCGCGCCCGTCATCCGGTGGAGCGCGATGGGATGGCCGCCATCGTCGCACACGCAGATCGTCTCGGTGACCCCGATCTCGCGCGCCTTCGCCTCGGCGGCGCCGAGCAGCACGAGCGCGTCCTCCAGGGTGAGGCGCTTGACCGTGATCACGGCAGCTTCACGAAGATCGCGCCCGCATCCACGCGCACCGGATAGACCGGCACGCTCGCGCCCCGGCCCGGGAAGAGGCACTGGCCGGTGCGCACGTCGTACATCCAGCCGTGCCACGGACAGGCCAGCCGGTTGCCGTTGAGCTTGCCGTCGCTCAGGGGGCCGCCACGGTGCGAGCACACGTCGCCGCAGGCGTAGACTGCGTCGCCGATCCGGGTGAGCACGATCCGGGTGCCATCGAGGTCCACCAGCTTCGGCTGCCCGGCTGCCACCTCGTCCAGCGAGGCGACCCGCCGGGGCTCGCTCACACGTCTTCCTTGAGGACGAACGCGCGATGGAGACCCGTCATGTACTGCCAGCGCATCTCGGTGGCCTCGCGCACCGCCAAGGCGGCCTCGCGCTGCTTCTCGGGCGTCGTGCTGTGCCGCTCCACGATCTGATATCCGCGCTCGCCGTGCACCTCGTCGGCCTCGATGTGGATCGCGAAGAACTCCACCTCGTGGTCGGTGAAGCCGTAGTGGGTCTTGAGCGGCGGGAGATTACGCCGGTAGATGCCCGGCACCTGCGACTCGAGGCCGACGAGCAGGCCGGCCGCCGCGACGTGGAAGGGCTGGCGCGCGGTCTCGTAGCACCACGCGGTCAGGCCGCGCGTGCTCGGCAGCTGCCGCGCGCTCTCGACCTCGGCCCGGCTCACCCCGCACGCCTCGCCGAAGCGGATCAGGAGATCGACGTGCTTGGTACCGGACTCCTCCTCGATGATGTTCTCGAGCAGGAAGTCGCGCGCGTCCGGGTCCGGGCAGCCGCCGTAGACGAGGGCGCACCAGCGCGCGAACTGCGAGACGTACTGGTAGTGCTGGCACACCCACGAGCCCAGCTGGGCGCGCGTCAGCTCGCCGTTCACCCACTTCTCGGTGAACGGGTTCAGCCGGCTGTGCCGGGCGTTGACCGCCTGCTCGAGCTGGGTGCGGAACGGGCTCATGGTCGTCATGGCGTGGCTCCGTGCGCGATCGCGCTAGCTGCGCGGATCGGTCTGGCCCAGCAGGGCCTGCGTCTGCGCGTCGCGGTACTTCCGCAGCGCGGCGCGGATCTGGGGATGCTTGTTGGCCAGGATGGCCGCGGCGAGCAGCCCGGCATTCGTGGCCCCCGCGTTGCCGATGGCCAGCGTGCCGACCGGGATACCCGCGGGCATCTGCACGGTGGACAGCAGCGAGTCCATCCCGTTGAGCGCCTTGGACTGGATCGGCACGCCCAGGACCGGCAGCAAGGTGCGGGCCGCGCTCACGCCGGCCAGGTGCGCGGCCCCGCCGGCCCCCGCGATGATGACCTCGAGTCCCCGTGCCTCCGCGCCGCTCACGTACTCGTCCACGAGCGCGGGGGTCCGGTGGGCCGACATGACGTTGACCTCGTACGCGATGCCGAGCGCGTCCAGAGCCTTCGCCGCGTTCGCCATCGTCTCCCAGTCGGACTTCGAACCCATGAGGATGCCCACGAGCGGCGCGGCCGGTCCTGGCGGCATGGGGAGCCATTCTAGCAAGGGGTCGCAGACCGTGGCCGTTCCTTTGCGTCTGTTCGCACGCTCTCCTTGGCATGTCCGATGCAAGTTGTGCGTGCTCCACGGCGCCGCGCTGCCAGATACGCAGCGGGTCACCGGGCCGGTTCATGACTCAACTAGTTAATGAATAAGGTATTTTTAGTCATGCTTAAACATCACCCGCGGCCTGAACCAGGTACCGCGTGGTGACCAAGAGCGTCGTCGGCCAGACGCTCCTCGTAAGCCGGAGATTGGGCAGCCGGCATGCACGCAAGAGAGGGCTGATGACCATGAATCGCGAGGAAAGGCTGCTGAGCGAGATGATCCGGATCCGTCGCGTCGAGGAGACGCTCGCGGACCTGTATCCGTCGCAGGAGATGCGCACGCCGACACACTTTTCCATTGGACAGGAAGCGGTAGCGGTTGGCGTCTGTGCCGCCCTCCGCCGCGACGATGTGGTCTACAGCGGCCACCGCTGCCACGCGCACTATCTGGCGAAGGGCGGCGATCTGTCCGGCATGGTCGCCGAGCTCTACGGCCGCGAGACCGGCTGCGCGCACGGACGCGGAGGGTCCGTCCATCTCAACGATCCCGAAGCGGGGCTCATCGCGTCGTCCGCGATCCTCGGCCAGACGATGGCGGTGGCGGTCGGGACCGCGATGGCCTTCGCGATGGACGGCCGGGACCAGATGGCGGTGACCTTCTTCGGCGACGGCACCGTGGAGGAGGGCATCTTTCACGAGACCCTGAACTTCGCGGTGATGCGCCGGACGCCGGTGCTGTTCGTCTGCGAGAATAACGGCTACTCGACCCACACGCGGCTCGACGTCCGTCAGCCCGCCGGGGTTCCGATTCACGCGCGCGGGGCCTCCTACGGGATGCCGTCGCGCCTGGTCGACGGCAACGACGTCTTCGCGGTGTTCGACGCGGCCCGGCAGGCGGTGGCTCACTGCCGGCGGGGCGCCGGGCCGTTCTTCCTCGAGTGCACGACCTACCGGTGGCGCGAGCACGTCGGGCCCTTCTGGGACTACGACAAGGGCTACCGCAGCAAGGCGGAAGTCGACTCGTGGGTCGCCCGCTGCCCGATCCGGCGCGCCTCCGAGCGCCTGATTGCCGAGGGCTCCTGCACCACCGACCGGATCGCGGCCATGGAGCGGGCGAGCCAGATCGAGGTGGACGCAGCGGTCGCGGCCGCGCGGGCCGCCGCCTTCCCGGCGGTGGAAGACCTCACGCTGGGGACCTACTGAGGACGCTGATGAGACGACTGACCTACGGGCAGGCCATCAGCGAAGCCACCGTGCAGTGCATGGCGGAGGATCCCAACATCTTCGTCGCGGGCATCGGTGTCGACGACTTCAAGGGGATCTTCGGCACCACCGCGGAGGCCTTCCGCCGCTTCGGCCCCGGGCGGGTCTTCGACATCCCGAACGGCGAGAACGCGATGACCGGGATCGCCATCGGCGCCGCCGCGGCCGGTAAGCGCCCGCTCGTGGTCCATCCTCGCAACGACTTCATGTTCCTGTGCATGGACCAGTTGTTCAATCTCGCCGCGAAGTGGCGGTACATGTTCGGTAACCGGAGCGGGGTGCCGGTGGTCTTTCGCGGCATCGTGGGGCGCGGCTGGGGCCAGGGGGCCACGCACTCCCAGAGCCTGCAGGCGCTGTTCGCCCATATCCCGGGACTCTACGTCGCGCTGCCCGCGTCGCCCGCCGACGCCAAGGGGCTCCTGGTCAGTGCCCTCACCGGGGACGGGCCGGTCGTCATCCTGGAGAACCGGGCGCTCTATGAGCTCGAGGGAGAGGTGCCGGAGAGCCTCGAGAAGGTGCCCTTCGGGCGCGGCCGTGTCGTGCGGCCCGGCACGGACATCACGATCGTCGGCCTGTCCCTGATGGCCTACGAGGCGGCCCGCGCCGCCGAGATCCTGGTCGAGCACAATGTGAGCGCGGAGGTGATCGACCTCCGCTGCGCCCGGCCGCTCGACGCCGAGATCATCCTCACGTCCCTGCGGAAGACGGGCCGTCTCGTGGTCGCGGATACGAGCTGGGCGCTGTGCGGCGTGTCCGCCGAGGTCGCGGCGATCGCGGCCGAGAAGGGCTGGTCGCACTTGAAGGCGCCGGTTCGACGGGTCACGCCTCCCGACTGCCCGGCGCCGGTCGCCAAGCCGCTCGAGGACGCGTTCCATCCGAATCCGCTCACCATTGCCCAGGCCTGCCTCGACGTGCTGAAGGCGGGTGTTCCCCTGGGGGCTCGGGTCACCGACGTGCAGGCGACGTTCGCGGGGCCCTACTGAGATGGACGCCGCGCGTCGGGTCAGCGTGTTCCTCCCCGCGTACAACGAGGTGGACAACCTCGAGGGGGCGGTGGCGGACATCGTGTGGGCGGCCGGCCTCGAGCTCGCGGAGTACGAGATCTTGATCGTCAACGATAGCAGCACCGACGGGACGGGCGATCTCGCCGAGCGCCTCGCCCGGGAAGACCCGCGCATCCGAGCCATCCACCAGCCCCGGAACATGGGCATCGCGGCGGCCTACGAGCGGGCGCTGGACGAGGCCAAGCTCGACTACTTCAGCTTTCTGGCCGCCGACGGGGAGATCGCTCGGGAGTCCGTTCGCGACATCCTCGGGGCGGTCGGACGGGCCGACATTGTCTCGCCCTATCACCAGAACCCCCGGGCGCGCCAGCTGCATCGTCGCGTCCTGACGTGGGGGTCGACCGCGCTGGTCAACGTCCTTTTCGTTCAGCGTATGCACTACTACCAGGGGCCCTGCATCTATCCGGTGGAGCTCGCGCGGGCCCTGCCCAAGACGGCGGGCGGCTTCTACTTCCTGACCCAGATGCTCATCCACGCGCTCCACGCCGGGTACACCTGTGTCGAGGTGGGGTTGACCCACGTGGACCGCACCCACGGCCGGTCCCAGGCCGTGTCCGCCAAGAACATCCTGAAGGCGTTGCGGGCGATCGCGCAGACGTGGTGGGTCATCCACGTCCGGAACGCGTCTGTGGCGCGGAGGGCCTGAGATGGCGACGAAGCGACCGACGGTGCTCGTGACCGGCGGCGGCGGATACGTGGGGGCCGTGCTGATCCCGAAGCTGCTCGCCAAGGGGTACCGGGTCCGGGTCATCGACCTCTTCCTCTTCGGCAGCGACGTGCTGCCCCGTCACTCCGCCCTCGAGATGGTGAAGGCGGATATCCGGGATCCGGCCGCTCTCGGGAAGGCCGCGGCGGGGGCGGAAGCGGTGATCCACCTCGCCTGCATCTCGAACGATCCGAGCTTCGGGCTGAACCCGGGACTCAGCCGCTCGATCAACTACGACTGCTTCGAGCCCCTCGTGAGCATCTCGCGCCGGGCGGGCGTGCGTCGCTTCATCTACGCCTCGACCTCGAGCGTCTACGGGGTGAGCGACGCGCCGGACGTCACCGAGGACCACCCGCTCGTCCCGCTCACCGACTACAACAAGTACAAGGGCATGTGCGAGCCGATCCTGCTCCGCTACCAGGCTCCCGACTTCACCACCGTGATCATCCGGCCCGCCACCGTGTGCGGGTACTCGCCACGGCAGCGGCTCGACCTGACCGTCAACATCCTCACCAGCTTCGCGGTCAACCAGCGGCGCATCACCGTGTTCGGCGGCGCCCAGAAGCGTCCCAACATCCACATCGAGGACATCAGCGATCTCTACGTCGAGCTGCTCGACATCCCGGCGGACATGATCGCGGGCAAGACCTTCAACGCGGCCTACCAGAACCACACGGTGGCCCAGCTCGGTGAGATGGTGCGCGGGATCGTGAGCAGCGAGATGCCGCAGCTCGGCCCCATCACGATCGAGACGGTGCCGAGCAACGATACGCGCTCGTACCACGTGTCTTCCGAGAAGATCAAGCGCGAGCTCGGCTGGGCGCCTCAGCGCACCATCGAGGACGCGGTGGCTGATCTGTGCGCCGCTTTCCGGACGGGCCGGATCCCGGATCCCCTCAACGACATCCGCTACTACAACGTCAAGACGATCCAGGCCTCGGGGCTGGCCTGAGTGATGCCGCGCGCCGTTGTCACCGGGGGAGCGGGGTTCATCGGCAGCCACATGGTCGATCTGCTGGTCGACCATGGCTACCGCGTCGTGGTGATCGACAACCTTGCGACCGGCCGCGCCGAGAACCTCGCGCAGCACCGCCACGAGCCTCGCGTCGAGTTCCACGAGATCGACATGTGCACGGTGTCGCGGGACTCCCCACTCTTCAAGGACGTCGACTACGTGTTCCATTTCGGCGGGATCGGCGACATCGTACCGTCGATCGAGCGTCCGCTCGAGTACATGCGGGCCAACGTGGACGGCACCCTCGCGATCCTGGAAGCGTCACGTCACGCGGGCGTGCGCAAGTTCGTCTATGCGGCGTCGTCCTCCTGCTACGGCCTCGCCACCGAGCTGCCCACCACGGAGCAGGCTCCCATCCATCCGGAGTATCCCTACGCCCTCAGCAAGTATCTGGGGGAGAGCGCGGCCCTGCACTGGGCCCAGGTGTATCGCTTGCCGGTGATCTCGATCCGCATGTTCAACGTGTACGGGCCTCGCGTCCGTACCACCGGGGCCTACGGCGCGGTGTTCGGGGTCTTCCTGGCCCAGAAGCTCCACGGCAAGCCCTTCACGGTGGTCGGGGACGGCTCGCAGCGCCGGGACTTCGTCTTCGTGACCGACGTGGCCCGCGCCTATCTCATGGCCGCGGAGTCCGCCGAGACCAACCAGGTCTTCAACATGGGCTCGGGGAGTCCCCAGACCATCAACCGGCTCATAGGGCTGATGGGAGGCGACGTGGTACACGTGCCGAAGCGGCCGGGCGAACCGGACTGCACCTGGGCCGACATCGGGCGGATCCAGCGCGCCCTCGGCTGGAAGCCGGAAATCTCCTTCCCGCAGGGGGTGGCCGCGATGCTCGCGCAGATCGACGAGTGGCGGGCCGCGCCCCTGTGGACACCCGAGAAGATCGAGGCGGCCACCCGCACCTGGTTCCACCACCTCGCGCGATGAAGGCCGACTACCGGCACAAGATCAAGACGCTGGAGGAGTTGGCCGCCGCCATCGGCCCGCGGCCCCGCGCGAAGACCGTGATCATGTGCCACGGGATGTTCGACATCGTCCATCCTGGCCACCTGCGGCACCTGATGTACGCGAAGGACAAGGCCGACCTCCTGATCGCCAGTCTCACCGCGGACGAGCACGCCACCAAGGCCGCCTTCCGCCCGTACGTGCCCCAGGATCTCCGCGCGGCCAACCTGGCCGCGCTCGAGATGGTCGACTACGTCATCATCGATCCCCACCCCACTCCGATCGAGCACATCACGTACCTGCAGCCGGACTACTTCGCCAAGGGCTACGAGTACTTCTCGGAGGGAGTTCCGCCCCGGACCCAGGAGGAGATCGACACCCTGGAAAGCTACGGCGGCGAGATCGTGTTCACCCCCGGCGACGTGGTGTACTCGTCGTCGCGGCTGATCGACGCAGCTCCGCCGAATCTCGGCGTCGAGAAGCTCCTGGCTCTGATGGAGTCCGAGGGTTTCGGCTTCGACCGCCTGCGCGAGACCCTGGGCCGGATGCGCGGCCTGCGCGTGCACGTGGTCGGCGACACCATCGTGGACAGCTACTCCTCCTGCTCCCTCCTCGGCGCCACCGCCAAGTCCCCGACCTTCAGCGTCAAGCACGAGCGCACCGAGATCTTCGCGGGCGGTGCCGCGGTGGTGGCCAAGCACGTGAAGGCGGCGGGGGCCGAGGTCTCCTTCTCGACCGTGCTCGGCAACGACGCGGCCAAGGACTTCGTGCTGAAGGACCTGGAGGAGGCCGGGATCGTGGTGCACGGCTTCATCGATCGCACCCGGCCGACCACCCAGAAGGAGCGCTTCGTCGCGGACGGCTACAAGATGCTGCAGGTGGACCGGGTCGACAACCGGGCGGTGTCGGACAAGGCGCTCCGCTACCTCAGCGACTCGATGGCGGATAGCCGCCCCGACATCGTGATCTTCAGCGACTTCCGCCACGGCATCTTCCGGTCGAAGAGCATCCGGATGTTCCGGGAGCGCGTTCCTGCCGGCGCGATCAAGGTGGCGGACAGCCAGGTGTCGAACCGGTGGGGCAATATCCTCGAGTTCACCGACTTCGACCTCCTGACCCCGAACGAGCGCGAGGCGCGCTTTGCCCTGGGCGATCAGGACTCGGTCGTCCGGCCACTCGCCCTGCAGCTCTTCCGGCTCGCCCGCTGCAAGCACCTGATCGTCAAGCTCGGAGAGCGGGGCATCCTCGGCTACCGCACCCCCGGCCACAACCCACGCGAGTTCTTCACGGTGGACAGCCTGGTGGATACCCTCAAGGACCCGGTGGGCGCCGGCGACGCCCTCTTGAGCTATGCCGCGCTCGCCCTGGCCGCCACCGGGGACATCGTGGTCGCGTCCATCCTCGGATCGGTGTCGGCTGCGCTGGCCTGCGAGCACCAGGGCAACCGGCAGATCACGCCGGGCGAGGTGGAGGAGAAGCTCCACCGGATCGAGAAACGGGCCCACTTCGAATGAGGTACCTGCTGGTGGGTCTCGGGAATATCGGCGGCAAGCGCCGAGTTGTGCTGGGCGACCGGTGCGTGGCCACCGTGGATCCCTTCAATCCCGCCGCCGACTTCCGCCAGCCAGAGCAGTGCCCGGACGCGCGCTACGACGCCGCGATCCTGGCCGTCCCCAACGACGTGAAAGTCCGGCTGATGGAGTACTTCCTCGCCCGCGGAAAGCACGTGCTCGTCGAGAAGCCGCTGATGCTGGACCAGGCGACCGGCGAGCGGCTCGGCCGGCTTGCCCGCGCCTCGGGCGCGGTCTGGTACACGGCCTACAACTTCCGGTTCGAGCCCAATGTCTTGGCGCTCAAGCGGCATCTGGAGGCGGGCACTGTCGGACGGCTCTACCGGGTGCGGATGTTTTACGGCAACGGCAGCGCCGGCAGCATCGCGGGGACCTGGCGCGACAGCCCGCTCGGCATCCTCGAGGACATGGCCTCCCACCTGATCGACCTCACCGGGTTCGTCTTCGGGCGCTTCGGGGCCGAGTTCCGCGTGTGGGAACGCCGGGGCTACGAGCTGAAGGGCTTCGACCACTGCCTTCTCGCGACGTCCGACCGCAGCGTGACCATCGAGTGCAGCTTTCTCTCCTGGAGGAACCGCTGGCGGATCGAAGCCCTCGGAGAGGACGGCGCGCTGGAGATGAACGGGCTCACCAAGTGGGGCAAGAGCGAGCTGGTGATCCTGCGCCGCCGCCGGCCCAGCGGCGTGCCCGATGAGAGCCGGGAGGTGGCCCACGGTCCGGACCCCACCTGGGCGGCCGACATCCGGCACTTCGAGGAGATGGCGGCGACGGGAGCGAGCTCGTGTGAGAACGACCTGTGGCTGTCCCGGACCGTGGAGGCGGCGGCGACGAGCCGTCTGGAGGGCGGCTCGTGAGCGGCGGGCCGACCGGGTTCCTCGGGCTCTCCCACCTCGGGGTCATCTCGAGCATCGGCTGGGCCTCGCTCGGATCCCGGGTGGTCGCGGTCGATCTTGACCACGACCCAGTCGAGCGCCTCGCCCGCGGCGAGCTGCCGTTGCACGAGCCGTCGCTCCCTGAGCTGTTTGCGACGACCCGCGTCCGCATGTGCTTCTCGGCCGATCCGGCCGCCCTCGGCGAGTGCGATCTGGTCATCGTCTCCCGGGACATTCCAACCGACGCCGACAACGCGAGCGATTGCTCGGTCGTCGACCGGCTGATCGACGCCGCGATTCCGCACCTCCGGCCCGGCTCGACCCTGGTCCTGATGAGCCAGGTGCCGCCGGGGTCCACCCGCGCCCTCGCCACGAAGATCCAGGCGCGCCGGCCCGAGGCCGGCATCGCCGTCTACTACTGGGTCGAGACCCTCGTTCTTGGCAACGCGGTCGAGCGGTTCCTGAAGCCGGAGCGTCTCATCGTGGGCGCCGCCGATCCCGCCCGGCCACTCCCCGCCGATCTGGACGAGGGCCTCCGCCGGTTCGGCTGCCCAATCCTCCCGATGGGCTACGAGAGCGCCGAGCTCACCAAGACCGCGATCAATCTCTACCTGTTCGGCGCGGTGACCTACGCGAACACCCTCTCCGACCTCTGCGAGGCGGTGGGCGCCAACTGGTCGGAGATGGTCCCGGCCCTGCGGCTCGACCGTCGCATCGGCCCCTCCGCCTATATCCGCCCGAGCCTCGGTGTGGCCGGAGGAAACCTCGAGCGCGACCTCGTGACCCTGCGCGGCCTCGGTCAGCGGCACGGGGTCGACGTCGCCTACGTGGACACGCTCCTCGCCCACAATGCGCGCCGGTATCGCTGGGTCCACCGCCAGCTCGAGCGCCGGGTGCTGGATCGGGACTCGCGCCCGGTCGTGGCGGTATGGGGTCTCGCCTACAAGAAGGACACGCGGTCCACCAAGAACTCGATGGCGCTGCGGGTGATCGAGAACCTGCGCGGCCGCGCCGAGGTGCGGGCCTACGATCCGCTCGTCAAGGGGCGGGACGTCGACGTGGCGGCCACGCTCGTCGAGAGCCGCGACGCCGCGCTGGTCGGCGCCGATTGCCTGCTGATCCTGACCGACTGCGACGAGTTCGCCGCGCCGGCCGGAGCTGGATTCAAGACGATGCGGCGGCCGGTCGTCATCGATTGCGTCGGGGTGATGGATGCGGGCCGCGCGGATCTTCACGGGGTGGAGTACGTGGCGATGGGCCGGCCGGGGCGTCGGTGAGTGGACGGGCGGTGTTCCTTGATCGCGACGGGGTGCTGGTGGAGACGCTCGTCCGGGACGGTCGCGCCTACGCGGCGCTGACCATCGAGCAGTTCCGGATCTGCCCAGAAGCCCGGGATCAGGTCGGGCGGCTCCGAGCGGCGAGGCTGCGCCCGATCGTCTTCACCAACCAGCCCGAGGTCGCCCGCGGCACGCTTCGCGTGGAGACGCTCGAGGCGATGCACGCGCGGCTGCGGGAGGCGGTGGACGTGGACGACATCCTGGTCTGCGTCCACACCGACCGCGACGACTGCGCCTGCCGCAAGCCTCGGCCGGGCATGCTCCAGGCAGCGGCGCGGACCTGGCAGCTCGATCTGTCCGCCTCGTTCGTGGTGGGCGATCGGGGGCGGGACATCGACGCGGGGCGTGCGGTCGGATGCTACACGGTGCTCATCGAGCGCCCTTACAGCGAGTGCCGCGAGGCGGACGCGCGGGTGGCCGATCTGGCCGGCGCGGTCGACGCGGTACTGGCCCGGGCAAAGGATCGCCAATGAATTTCGTCGCCCAGTACCTCGCGGAGGTCGCGCAGGTGGCGGCAGGCATCGACCACGCCGCGGTCACGAGCCTGGTGGAGCTCCTCGCGGAGGCACGCGACGGCGGCGGGCGCCTCTTCGTGCTGGGCGTCGGCGGCAGCGCCGGCAACGCCTCGCACGCGGTGAACGACTTCCGGAAGATCGCGGGCTTCGAGGCCTACGCGCCCACCGACAACGTGTCGGAGCTGACCGCGCGGATCAACGACGACGGCTGGGACAGCTCGTTCGCCAACTGGCTCAAGGCGAGTCGCCTCGGTTCGCGCGATTGCGTGCTGGTCTTCTCGGTGGGCGGCGGCGACCTGGTGCGGAAGGTGAGCATCAATCTGGTGCGCGCGCTGGAGCACGCCAAGACGGTCGGGGCGCGTATCGGCGCCATCGTCGGCCGTGACGGAGGCTTCACCGCGACGGTGGCCGACGCGTGCGTGATCATCCCCACCGTGAGCCCCGAGCGACTCACCGCGCACGCCGAGGCCTTCCAGGCGGTGGTGTGGCACATGCTCGTGGCCCATCCTCGCCTTCAGGCGGCTCCGATGCGCTGGGAGAGCCTCGCGCGATGAGCGGGATGCCCGAGCGGGTGGTAATCCTCGGCGCGAGCGGCTTCCTCGGCCGGGCGCTCCACACCCGCCTGGCGCAGGATGCGGTCCCGGTGGTCGCGCATTCGTCTCGCACGCTCGACCTGACGCGGCCCGAGGCCCTGGGAGCGCTCGACGGAGTGCTCGGGCCGGAGACCGCACTCGTGTTTGCCGCCGCGCTGACCCCGGACCGCGGCCAGACCCCCGCCACTCTGCTCGCCAATACCGCGATGGCGGCCAACCTTGCCGGCTACCTCGATGGTCGCCGGCTCGGCCAGGTGGTCTACATCGGCTCCGATGCGGTCTACGGCTTCGGTGCCGAGCCGGTCACCGAGGAGACGCCGGTGGCGCCCGCCGGGTACTACGCGATCGGCAAGTACGCGGGGGAGCGGGTGATGGATAGCGTCGCCCGGGCCGGGGGCTACCCGCTGCTCACCCTCCGGGTGACCGGGGTCTACGGGCCGCGTGATCCCCACGCCTCCTACGGACCGAACGCCTTCGCGCGGTCGCTGGCCCGTGACCGCTGCGTCCGCGTCTTCGGGGCGGGCGAGGAGGAGCGCGATCACGTCTATGTGGACGACGCGGCGCGGATCATCGCGGGCCTGCTCCGGATCGGGGCCGCCGGAGTCTACAACGTGGCCAGCGGGCAGAGCCACTCGTTCGCCGACGTGATCAAGACGATCCGCGATCTCGTGCCCTACGAGTTCGAGGTGGCGAGCACGCCGCGCAAGGGCCCGATCACGCACCGCCGGTTCGATACCCCCCGGCTGGCTCGGGCCCTTCCCGATCTTCGACTGACTCCGCTGCGGGAGGGCCTGCGGGCCACCCTCGGCGCCTTCGGGGCCATCACGAATGGCTGAGGTCGATCTCCTCGACCGCTACCCGCGGAGTACCCGCGACATCGCGGGCCGCGCGGCGGCCGTCCCGGCCCAGCGCGAGGTGGCGAAGCGATTCGCCCGCGAGTACTTCGATGGCGACCGGGGCCAAGGCTACGGAGGATATCGATACGACGGGCGCTGGCAGCCGATCGCGGCGCGCATGCGCGACTTCTACGGGCTGCGGGTCGGTGATCGGGTCCTCGACGTGGGCTGCGCCAAGGGCTTCTTCCTTCACGACCTGCGCCGCGTCGTCGCCGGAGTGTGCGTCGCGGGCCTCGACATCTCTGCCTATGCCCTGAGCCAGGCCATGGACGACGTCCGGTCCTTCCTCGCTCTTGGCTCGGCGGAGCGGCTGCCGTTCGCGGACAAGACCTTCGACCTGGTCGTGTCGATCAACACCCTCCACAATCTCGACCGCGCCGACTGCATCCGGGCTCTCGGCGAGATCGAGCGGGTGAGCCGGCGCCATCGCTACGTGCAGGTGGACTCGTGGCTGAACGACCTTCAACGCGAGAAGTTCGAGCGCTGGCAGCTCACCGCGCTCACGTATTCGGACCCGGAGGGCTGGCGCCGCCTGTTCGGCGAGGCCGGCTACACCGGCGACTACTACTGGACCGTGACGGAGTGACGGACCGGGCCCGGAGAGGGAGACCATGAAGATCTTCGTCGACTCGGCGAACTTAGTGGAGATTGAAGAGGCACTGGAGCGAGGATTTCCGTCGGGCATCACCACGAACCCATCGATTCTCGCCAAGGAAGAGAAGGCGGACTTCCGCGAGCACATCAAGAAGATAATCGAGCTCGTGCAGCGGTACGGCTACGACATCCCGCTGAGCGTGGAGGTCTTCTCGACCCGCCCGGAGGAGATGATCGCCCAGGCCGAGGATTTCGTGCGCGACTTCGGCCACTATCCCAACCTCAACGTGAAGGTCCCGGTGGGCTGGGACGAGCTGGCGGTGATCCACGAGCTGCGGCGGCGTGGGATCCGGGTTAACTGCACGTGCTGCATGTCCTATGGCCAGGCGGTCATGGCGGCGGCGGCCGGCGCCAACTACGTGAGCCTCTTCTACGGCCGCATCCGCGACGTCGGCTACGACGCGGCCTCGGTGGTCCGCGAGGTGCGCGCCACCTTCCGGGAGCGGGCGTTGCCCTGCGAGATCATCGTCGGCAGCATCCGACACATCGCGGACATCAGCGAGGCCTTCCAGGCCGGCACCGACATCGTGACGGTGCCCCGCAAGTTCTTCCGGCCGATGGTCAGCCATCCCAAGACCGACGAAGCGGTGCGCCAGTTCGTGACCGACTTCCAGAAGTGGATGCAGTAGATGAAAGGCCTCGTCCTGGCCGCGGCGGCGTTCCTGTTTCTGGTGACCGGCAGTGCCGTCGCTCTACGGGTCTATCCCGGCAACAAGGAGTTCAGGGTGTTCCTCGGCGCCTTCGCAGCCGCGGTGGCCGTCTACACCGGGGCCTTCCGCCTCCTGCCCCCGGATCTGGGCTTCCTTTCCACGGGCTGGATGGAGACCGCGGCCAGCGTCGACTTCTGGAACGGTCTCCTGATCCTGGTGCTGGTGTTCCACGGATACTGGTGCTTTTCGTATTTCGCGTGCCTGAGCCCGTCCATGGGCGTGATGGTGGCCCTGCGGCTCAAGAGCCGGGAAGGCATGACTCGTGTCGAGGCTCTGGCGATCCAGGGCAGCGACCAGCCGGTCAACCTCATCTTTCAACGCCGCCTTCCCAAGCTCCTCCAGGGTGGCTACGTGCGGGAAGAGGCGGGAGGCTATCGGCTCCTGGCCCGGGGCGGGCGAGTCGCGGCGCTCGGGTCCTTTCTGAAGCGCTTGATCAACGCTCAGGTCGGCGCGTAGGGAGTCTCCGCGTGCTCAAGGGGCTTGTGCTCAGCGGATCGCTCTTCACGGTCTGGCTCGTCGTGCAGGCGGCGGTGTTCCATCTTGTCGCGCCCCGCAAGACGTTCGGCTCGATGCTGGCGTGCTTCGCCCCCACGGTTCCGCTGTACGTCTTGCTCTACTGGGTCAGCCCGGTCGATCTGGGATTGCTCTCTTCCCGGTTCGTCGGCGCGGACTGGCGGCTGGGGTTCGGGAACGGCCTCGCGGTCCACGTGCTGCTCTTCCTGACTGCCGGGCTGTTCTACTCTCACGCCGACCGGTCGATCACGGTCCGGCTCCTGATCGAGCTGGCCCGCGCGCCCCAGCAGCGGCTGACGCTGGCGCAGATACAGGCCACCTGCGGGGTGGAGGTGCTGATGCAGGACCGCCTGAACATCATGCTCGCCAACGGCTTCCTGGTCGCGCGCGGCGACCGGCTCGTGCTCACCCCCAAAGGATGGATCGGCGGCACCGTCGGGCTGGTGGCCCGAAAGATCCTGCGCATGAAGGCTCTCTAGGAGGTGACCGACCTGGACACGATCGTATCGAGGCGGAACGCGGACATTCAGATCTTGCTGCTCGAGCGGGGTGGGTTTCGTGTACATCCGAACGGGCGCGGACACTCGCATCCCGCCGTCTCGCTGTCCCTCTCCGCCATGATCTTGCCATCGCTGGTGACCCGGATGGTCGCGATGGCGCTGTTGTCGAGCCGTCCGGAGGCCTAGCGCACGCCGTGCCTCTTCGCTACGCGACCGAGCTCGGGGCCTTCGACCGGATCAAGAACTATCTGGCGTTCCAGGAGCGGCGGCGGACATTCGAACGATTCATGCGGGAGTGCGCGCCCGGTCCGGAGGCGCGCGTGGCCGACTTCGGGGTCTCCGGACATCGCGATCACCCGGTGCACTACTTCTTCGAGAGCCTATACCCGCACCGCGAGCAGCTCACCGTGATCGGGCGAGCAGCGGAGGAAGCAGGTTGGTTCACGGAGGCGTTTCCGGGATTGCACTTCCTGGAGGCTGATCTTCGCCAGATTCCGCTTCCCGACGGGTACTTCGACTACGGGATTTGCAACGCGGTGGTCGAGCACGCGGGAACGCGCGACCAGCAGAGGACCCTCGTGGCGGAGGTCTGCCGGGTCTGCCGGTGCGTTCTCTTCACTACACCCAACAAGTGGTTTCCCCTCGAGCTGCACACCTGGTTGCCGCTACTCCACTGGCTGCCTGATGCGGCATACCGGGCTACCCTCCGGCGACTCGACCTCGGCCACTTCGCCGAGATCGAGAACCTGAATCTGCTGGATGCCCCGTCGTTCCTCTCACTGTTCCCCGCTTCGCGCCGGAACCGGTTACATCGGGCTGGTCTTCCGCTGCTGCGTTCCAATCTCGTCTGCATCTCGCAAGACGTCCACGCTTAAGGCTCCGGCGAGCCTAATCCGGGCCGGACCGGCCCAATGGCGCGCCGTGGCGGCCTGAAAGTCATGTGCAGCATGCTCCGCTCGCAGTTTGCGCCCGAACGCCGGGGGCGTGTCACGTCACGGAATGCTGACGGCCAGGTTGCGCTTAGAGAAAAATACGTTTCGAGACGGCGACGTGCCGGCTTCTAGCCCCAATCCGAAAATAACTTTGGTGTAGGGAAACCTTGATCAACGAGAAAC
>JBBDXN010000159.1:0-11796 GCA_040902305.1 Candidatus Rokuibacteriota bacterium
CCCCCCCCCTCACCCCTCCCCCCTCCCCCTCTCCCCTCCGGGGAGAGGGCAGGGTGAGGGGTGGTGACGGTCATCGCCCGCCCGGTGCGAGTCCAGCGGTCGGTGCCGTACTTCTCGCGCACGAGCGACTCGGCGAGCGCCATCTCCTCGCCGGTGAGGCCGCCCGGGGCCAGCTCGAGCCCGTGCGCCTCGCGGAAGCCGTCGGCCAGCGCGGTCATGGTCGCCTCGAAGGAGGGCCGCCGGCCCAGCACCGCCTCGAGCGTGGTCATGCCGGCCAGCGGATCGCCCTCGGTCGGGAACACCCGGCGCAGCCGATCGGCGGCCGCGCCCAGCATCACCGCGCCGTGCTGCAGGAAGCCCGACCCCTGGCGCCGCTGGGCGCTGCCCACGACCTTGAGCCCCCTGACCTCCAGCTCGTAGGAGCCGGTGCGGGCGAAGCAGAAGGTGGGCATCGCGGTGGGGTCCGACGGCTGCACCGGCACCATCTCGACCGGCGCGCCGAGCCGATTGATGCCGGCGGCCAGCGCCGCGCCGATCCACCGGTACGTCTCGAGCAGATCGTTCGCGCCCTCGAAGTCGCCCGCGCGCGCGGCCACGCTGTAGGTCAGCTCGAGATCCGGCCCCTCGTGGAGGATCGCGCTGCCGCCGGTCGGCCGGCGCACGAGGCCGATGCCGAGGGCGGCCGCCGCCGCGACGTCGATGCGATGGTCGAGGGCCTGGCCGTAGCCGAGCGAGACGGTCGGGGGGCGCCAGGCGAAGAAGCGGAGCGTGGGCGGGGCCTCGCCGCCGAGCCGCCCCCGGAGCAGGGTTTCGTCGAGCGCCATGTTCAGCGCGGCGTCGAGCGGCTCGGTGACCAGCAGGCGGAACGGGATCATTCTACTTGGACGGGCGCCACCTCAGGACGGGCTGGCGGGCCGCCAGGGTCTGATCCAGGCGGCGCACCGACGTGGTGACCGGCGCCTCGTGGATCACGTGCGGGCTCGTCTCCGCCTCCCGCGCGATCTGGATCATCGCGTCACAGAACTGATCGAGCGTCTCCTTGGACTCGGTCTCGGTGGGCTCGATCATCAGCGCCTCTTCCACGATCATCGGGAAGTAGGTCGAGGGCGCGTAGAAGCCCAGGTCGAGGAGCCGCTTGGCGATGTCCATCGCGCTCACCCCGAGCCGCTTCTGCCGCCGCGCCGAGAGCACGCACTCGTGCATGCAGGGCCCCGGCGCCGAGCGATCGTAGTCGCTCTCCAGGCGTTTCAGGATGTAGTTGGCGTTGAGCACCGCGTTCTCCGAGACCGCGCGCAGCCCGTCCGGGCCCATCGTGCGGATGTAGGCGTACGCCCGCACCAGCATGCCGAAATTGCCCCAGAAGGCCTGGAGCTTGCCGATGGACTGCGGGCGGCTCCAGTCGAGCGCGTAGGCATCTTCAGACTTCACGACCACGGGTGTCGGCAGGAAGGGGGCCAGGTGCGCCTTGATGCCCACCGGCCCCGAGCCCGGGCCGCCGCCGCCGTGGGGCGTGGTGAAGGTCTTGTGCAGGTTGAAGTGGCAGACGTCGAAGCCGAGGTCGCCGGGGCGCGTGATGCCGAGGATCGCGTTGAAGTTGGCCCCGTCCATGTACACCTGCACGCCCTTGGCGTGGCACATCTCGGTGATCTGGTGGATGCGCGACTCGAAGAGCCCGAGCGTATTGGGCTGGGTGATCATGAACGCGGCCACGTCCTCGTCGAGGTGCCGCTCGAGGTCGACGAGGTCCACGTCGCCGTTGGTTTCCGACTGGAGCTCGACCACCGAGAATCCGGCCAGCGCGGTGGAGGCGGGATTGGTGCCGTGGGCCGAGTCGGGGATCAGCACCTTGTGCCGCCGCTCGCCCCGGGCCAGGTGGTAGGCGCGAATCATCAGCACCCCGGCCAGCTCGCCCTGGGCGCCCGCCGCGGGCTGCAGCGACACCTCGTCCATGCCGGAGATCTCGGCCAGGTCGCGCCCGAGCTCGTGCATGAGCTGGAGCGCGCCCTGGCTCGCCGCCTCGGGCGCCAGCGGGTGCAGGCGCGCGAAGCCGTCCAGGCGCGCCATGTCCTCGTTGATCTTGGGGTTGTACTTCATCGTGCACGAGCCGAGCGGGTAGAAGTGAGTGTCCACCCCGTAGTTCATCTGCGACAGGCGCGAGTAGTGCCGGACCACGTCCACTTCCGAGACCTCGGGCAGCTCGGCGGGCGTCTCGCGCAGGTGCGCCCTGGGCAGGAGCGCGGCCGGATCGCTGTCCGGCACGTCGCACTCGGGCAGCGAGTAGGCGAAGCGCCCGGGCGAGGACAGCTCGAAGATCAGCTTGTCGTAGGCGGGCCTGGCGGCGTGCATGGCGGCCTCAGGCCAGCGCGGCGGCCAGGGCGGCCGCGTAGGCGTCGATCTCGTCCTTGGTGCGCTTCTCGGTCACCGCCACCAGCAGGCAGTCCTTGTAGGCGCGGTCGAAGCCCTTGAGCGGCACGCCGGCCAGCAGCCGGTCCTTCATGAGCCGCTTGATCACCCGCTCCGGCGACTTCGGGAGCTGGAGCGCGAACTCCTTGAAGAAGGGCGCGGCGAAGCGCAGGCGCACCCCGGGGATCCGGGTCAGCTCGCGCGCGGCGTAGTGGGCCTTGGCGGTCGAGAGCTCGCCGACCTTTCGCAGCCCGCGCTTGCCCAGAATGGACACGTAGATCGTGGCCATCAGCGCGCAGAGCGCCACGTTGGTGCAGATGTTCGAGGTGGCCTTCTCGCGGCGGATGTGCTGCTCGCGCGTCTGCAGCGTGAGCACGAAGCCGCGCTGGCGGTCCACGTCCACGGTGGCGCCCACCAGGCGCCCCGGCATCCGCCGTACCAGCTCCTGCTTCACCGCGAAGACGCCCAGGTTGGGACCGCCGAAGCTCATCGGCACCCCGAGCCCCTGCCCCTCGCCCACCACGATATCGGCCCCGGAGTCGCCCGGGGGAGTGAGCAGCCCCAGGTTGATCGGGTCGGCGACCACGATCAGCAGCGCCCCCGCTCCGTGCGCGATCTCGGCCACCGCCCGCACGTCTTCCAGGCAGCCGAAGAAGTTCGGGTACTGGATCACCACCGCCGCGGTGTGCTTGGACAAGGCTTTCCGGAGCGCGTCCCCGTCGGTGACGCCGTCGCCCAGCGGGGCCGACTTGATCTTGAGCCCGGGTCCCTCGCCGTAGGTCTCGACCACCTGGCGGTAGAGCGGGTTCACCCCGCGCGAGAGTACCAGGGTATCGCGGCCGGTCACCGAGTGCGCCATCAACGTGGCCTCGGCCAGCGAGGAGGCGCCGTCGTAGATCGACGCGTTGGCCACGTCCATCCCGGTCAGCTCCGCCATCATGGTCTGGTACTCGAAGATGGAGCGCAGCGTGCCCTGGCTGGCTTCCGGCTGGTAGGGGGTGTAGGCGGTGAAGAACTCGCCGCGGGAGATCAGATGGTTGATCGGGCTCGGGACCGCGTGGTCGTAGGAGCCGGCGCCGAGGAAACAGGCATACTCGTCGGCGCCCGCGTTGAGGCCGGACATCCGCTGGAGATGCCGCTGCAGCTCGGTCTCGGCCATGGCGCGCGGCAGGTTGAGCGGCCGGGACAGGCGGGCCTTCGCCGGGATGCGGACCAGCAGGTCCTCGATCGAGGAGGCGCCGATGACCGCCAGCATCTCCTTCTGCTGGGCGGCGGTGTTGGAGATGTAGCGCATGCCGGTCGCCTTTCTGCTAGTGGCCCGAGCCCGCGGTGAGCTTCTCGTAGTCGGCCGCGCTCATGAGCGAGTCCACGTCCTTGGGATGGCTCATCCGGATGACGAGCATCCAGCCCTGCCCGTACGGGTCGCTGTTCACCAGCTCGGGCTTCTTGGGCAGCTCCGCGTTGACCTCCACCACCTCGCCGGTGACGGGCGCGAAGAGATCGGAGACCGCCTTCACCGACTCGACCACCCCGAAGGTCTTGAGCGCGGTGACCTTGGCGCCCACCTTGGGCAGCTCGACGAAGACCACGTCGCCGAGCTGCTCCTGGGCGAAGGCGGTGATGCCGATCCGGGCGCGATCGCCCTCCACCTTGGCCCACTCGTGCTCGCGGGTGTACTTGAGCTCAGCCGGCACGTTCGCCATCGACTCGTCTCCTAGGCTTTCCTGGTGTGCGAGGGATGGAAGGGGGTCTTCACCACCCGGGCGGGATGCGTGGCCCCGCGGATCTCCACGCCCAGCTCGGTGCCGACCGCGGACAGGTTCGACGGGACGTAGCCCATCCCGATCGAGCGCTCCACCGATGGGCCGAAGGAGCCCGAGGTGACCTCGCCGACCGGCGCGTCCGCCGACATCAGGCGATAGCCGTGACGGGGCACCGCCCGCTCCGCCATCTGGAAGCCGACCAGCTTGCGGGCGACGCCGCGGGCGCGCAACGCCTCGATGGCGTCGCGCCCGATGAAGTCGCCCTTGGCCGGCTTGACCACCCAGCCGAGTCCCGCCTCGAGCGGGTTGGTGGTCTGGTCGATGTCGTTGCCGTAGAGCGCGTACTTCATCTCGAGCCTCAGCGTGTCGCGCGCCCCCAGCCCGATGGGCTGGATACCCTCCGCGCGGCCCGCCTCGATCAGCGCCGCCCAGAGGCGCTCGGCCTGGCCGGCCGGCACGTAGAGCTCGAAGCCGTCCTCCCCGGTGTAGCCGGTGCGCGAGATGATGCCGGGCACGCCGGCCACCGCGCCGCTCGCGAACCGATAGTACCCGAGCGCGGTCACGTCGCGGTCGGCCAGGCGGACCACCAGCCCTTCCGCCTTCGGCCCCTGCACCGCGAGCAGCGCGGTCGCCTCGCTCACGTTCTTCCACTCGGCCCGGCCGGTGCCGTGGGAGGTCACCCACGCCCAGTCCTTGTCGATATTGGAGGCATTGACCACGAGCATGTAGTGATCGGCGGCCAGCCGGTACACGGTGAGATCGTCCACGATGCCGCCCTCCGGATAGCAGAGGGCCGCGTACTGGACCTGTCCATCCTCGAGGGCCGCCGCGTCGTTGGTGCAGAGGCGCTGGACCGCGGCGAGGGCATCGGGGCCGCGCACCTCGAACTCGCCCATGTGGCTGATGTCGAACAGGCCGACCGCGCGGCGCACCGCGCGGTGCTCCTCGATGATGCCGGTGTACTGCACCGGCATGTCCCACCCCCCGAAGGGGACCATCTTCGCGCCCGCCTTGACGTGGACGTCGCGGAGCGGAGTGCGCTTGAGCGGGGTCGACGCGGTGGTGTCCGTCATGAGATCGGCCCGGGCGCCCTCATCTTAATGGATGGCCGCGGGCGGGGCAACGAGGCGGTAGCCGCGGCTCTCCATGCAGGCGATCCACGCTCGCTCGAAGCGGGACGGCCCACCCACGCTGATCGCGCCGCCCGCGATGCCCCCGGCCCCCGCGCCCGCGATGAGCCCCTCGCTGGCCGTCGAGGCGACGGACGTCGGCAGCCCGGTCACCAGGCCGCCGACGGCGGCCCCGCTCGTCCCGAGCACGAAGACGTTGCGGAGGGCGTTGGCCAGCGGAGAATCGTCGCCGTTGTAGTTGGTCCGGTAGCCCACCTCGGCCTTGCAATCCGCGATGTCGAGACGCTGCCGGGTGGCGGTCTGCCGACCGGTGGCCGCGGTCTCCGGCATCCGGGCCACCGCGCAGCCCGAGACGAGCAGCCCGGCGGCGGCCAGGCCGAGTGAGGCGGCGCGCGCGCCCATCAGTGGGCGGGCAGCCAGTCGCGCAGCGGCTTGACCTGGCAGCCCGCCTTCTCCAGCGCTTCCCGCACCGCGCGCACGATGCGCTCGGCTCCGGGCGTGTCGCCGTGGCAGCAGATCGTCTGCACGGAGATGTCGATGTCCACCCCGTCCATGGTGCGGACCTTGCCGTGCATCGCCATGGCCACCGCCTGGGCGGCGGCCGCGACCGGGTCGGTGATCAGGGAGCCCGCGATCTTGCGGGAGACCAGCGTGCCATCCACGTTGTAGGCTCGGTCCGCGAATCCCTCCGAGGCCACCCGCGCGCCCATCTTGCGGCACGTTGCGTCGTAGCGGCCGGAGGCGAGGGTCATCAGGATGAGGCCCGAGTCCATCGCGGACTGGCCGGCCGCGGTGGCCAGCGCCTCGTCGGCCTCCATCATGCTGTACAAGATGCCGTGCGGCTTCATGTGCTGCAGCTCCGCCCCCGCCGCGCGCGCCATCTCGCGCAGCGCTCCGGTCTGGTAGCAGAAGTAGTCCTGCAGCTCGCGCGGGCTCACGTCCATCTTGCGGCGCCCGAAACCCATGAGATCGGGCAGCGACGGATGCGCCCCGAGCGCCACCCGGTGGCTCAGGGCCAGCTCCACCGTCCTGCGCATGACGTGCGGATCGCCGCCGTGGAAGCCGCAGGCCACGTTGGCCGAGCTGATGAAAGGCATGATGGCTTCGTCGGCCCCGAGCGTCCAGCGCCCGTAGGACTCGCCCATGTCGCAGTTGAGATCGATCATTTTGGTCATCACCCTTACCCCACTTTCGTAGTCGCTCGCCCTACTCGACCACGCGCCCCAAAGTCTCGACGAAGCGGTCCACGTCGGCGTCGGTCATGGCCAGCGAGCAGGCCCCGAGGCCGCGCTGCGAGAGGAGCACGCCCTCGTTGACGAGGCCGAGGAACGTGCGGGCCGCCGCCGTGGCGTCGTCGGGCCGGGCGGAGCGATAGTCGCTGAGCTTCTTCTTGGTGTGGTGCAGCCAGAAGAGCGAGCCTACGCCGGTGATCTGCCCCGCGTAGCCCTTCTTGCGCAGGAGACGCCGCACCCCGTCGCGGACCCGGTCGCCGAGGGCGTCGAGCCGAGCGTACGCCTCGGGGGTGAGCTGCTCCATGGTGGCGATGCCGCCCGCCATGGTGAGCGGGTTGGCGTTGAAGGTGCCGCCGTGGTTGATGCGCCCCTTGCCGTCGCGCGGGTCGTAGAAGTTCATGACCTCGGCGCGCCCGCCGAAGGCCCCGACCGCGAGGCCGCCGCCGATGATCTTGCCGAGCGTGGTCAGGTCCGGCCGGATGCTGAAGCGCTCCTGGGCGCCGCCGCGGCCCACCCGGAACGAGATCACCTCGTCGAAGATCAGGAGGATGCCGAGCCGCTGGGTGACCTCGCGGAGCGTCTCGAGGAAGCCCTCGCGCACCGGGATCATCCCCGCGTTGGCCAGCAACGGGTCGACGAGCAGCGCGGCGATGTCGCTCCCCTGCTTCTCGAGGATCTTCACGCAGGCGTCCGCGTCGTTCCACGGCAGCGTCACCACGTACTTGAGCACCATGGGCGGCACGCCCGACGACCACGCCACCGACTTCGGCCGCTTCCGCGAGCCCGCGGTGGCCGGGTCCGGGGCCACGCTCACCAGCACCCAATCGTGCGTGCCGTGGTAGGCCCCTTCGAACTTGGCGATCTTGCTGCGCCCGGTGAAGGCGCGGGCCACCCGCACCGCGTGCATGGTGGCCTCGGTCCCGGAGTTGGCGAAGCGCACCACCTCCATGGCGGGAATCCGCGTGGTCAAGATCTCGGCCAGCCGGATCTCGTGCTCGCTCGGCCCGGGGAACGACATCCCGTTCACCGCGGCGTCCTGGATGGCCTTGACCACCTGGGCGTTGGCGTGGCCCAGGATCAGGCTCGTGTAGTTGCAGTTGAAGTCGAGCCGCTCGATGCCGTCGGCGTCCCAGATGCGCGCGCCCTCGCCCCGGGTGATGTAGAACGGGTACGGATCGAAGAAGGTGGTGGTCCGGCTGTTGCCGCCCGGCATCACCCGCAGCGCCTCCTCGAAGAGCTGGCGCGAGCGGGGGGTCTTGGCCTGGTAGTCGGTGATGGCGCGCTCGAGACTCATGTCGTTCCTCCTCTCCATCCGGTGTCCTATTCGATCGCTCCGTCCAGCGCCCGGAGGCTCTGCCGCAGCATCGCATGAGCCTCGGCCACTGTCACGCGGCGGAAGCGGAGCCGGCCCCCCGGCTTCACCTGGGCGATCCGGCCGACGTCGAACGAGCAGATGGTGCCGATCTTCGTGTACCCGCCGGTGGACTGCCGGTCGGCCAGCAGCACGATGGGCTGGCCGTCGCCGATGACCTGGATGCCGCCCAGCGCCACCCCGTCGGAGATGATGTCGTGGCCGCGCGTGTGCTCGATCCACGGGCCCTTGAGCCGGGCGCCCATGCGATCGCTCTGGGGCAGCATCTCGTACGGGCCCTCGAAGAGCGCCGCGATGCCCTCCGGGGTGAAGCGATCGTCCTGCGGCCCCAGCACCACCGCCAGCTCCGGCTCGCCGCCGTAGGCGGGCACGCGGTCGGGATGCACGCGGCGCGGCCGCACCGCGGTCACCCGGCCCAGCGGGAGCCGGTCGCCTTTGCGCAGCGCGCGGCCCTCGAGACCGCCCAGGCGGCCGCGCACGTAGGTCGCGCGCGAGCCGAGCACCAGTGGGGTCTCCAGGCCGCCCGCGACGGCGAGATACGCCCGCACCCCACGGCGCGCGGGCCCGAGCCGCAGCACGTCACCCGCGTGGACGCGCAGCCCCTGCCAGGCGGGCACCGCGGAGCCGTTCACGGTGGGCGCCATGTCGGCGCCGGTGACCGCGACCAGCCGCTCGTCGGTGAACGTGACGCGCGGGCCGATCAGGGTGCACTCGATCCCGGCCGCGGGGTCGGGATTGCCGACCAGGCGATTGGCGAGCACGAACGCCTCGCGGTCCATGGGACCCGAGGCGGGAATGCCCACGCGCAGGTGGCCGGCCCGGCCCAGATCCTGGATGGTGGTGAGCGGGCCCGCGTCCTGGACGATCAGCTCGCTCATGATACCGGGCGCGCAGGGCCGTCGATCCGCGGCCGGTAGCGGCCCGCCTCCACCTCCGCCGCGATCGCATCGTACTCGGCGCGGTCGATCGCGCGGAAGCGCACGTGATCACCCGCGCGGAGCAGGATCGGATCGGGCGCGGTCGGATCGTAGAGCCGCACCGGCGTGCGGCCGAGCACCCAGAAGCCGCCCGGGCTCTCGACGGAGTAGATGCAGCACTGCACCCCGCCGATGCTCACGCTGCCGGGCGGGGTCTTGACGCGCGGATTCGTCAGGCGCGGGATCGTCAGCCGATCCGGCATGCCGGTCATGTAGGGCAGCCCGGGCGTGAAACCGACGAAGTAGACGTAGTAGTCGGCCCCCGCGTGCAGGCGCGCCAGCTCGTCGGGCGCCAGCTCGAGCTTCTGGGCCGCGGCCTCCAGCTCGAAGCCGAGCTCCCCGCCGTAGCAGCACGGCAGCTCCACGGTGCGGACCGGCGGCAGGACCTCGGGGCTCGCCTCGGCCAGCAGGTCGCGCAGCGAGGCGGTCAGCGCCTCGTAGCCGATCGCGAGCGGGTCGTAGTAGACGAGCAGGGCGCGGTAGCTGGGCAAGGTCTCGCCGACGCCCGCCAGGCCTTTCTGGTGAATGAGGTATTCCAGTGCCAGGACACGGGCGTTGACGTCCCGGGTGATCTCGTCGCCCAGCTCCACCGAGAGCGCGCGGTCCCCGCACGGGAGGAACCGCGGCTCGGGCCAGGTCGTCACCGGGCGGGAAGAGTGGTCAGATCGCCGCCAGCGCGTGGTTCGGCAGGTCGGTGATGAACATGTGCCCCGGGCTGTGGGTGATCATGAACGCGGGCTTGGAGGCCAGCGCCACCGCCTGCGGCGTCACCCCGCAGGCCCAGAACACCGGGACCTCCCCCGGCCGCACCCCGACCGAATCGCCCCAGTCGGGCTCGTTCACGTCGGCGATGCCGAGGGCGGCCGGGTCCCCCACGTGCACGGGAGCGCCGTGGGCACCGGGGAAGCGCGCGGAGGCAGTCACCGCCTTGGAGAGGAGGCCGGTGGGGATCGGCCGCATCGACACAACCATGGGACCATGGAACTGGCCGGCGGGCCGGCACGCGATCGACGTCTTCCACATCGCCACGTTCTTGCCCAGCTCGATGTGACGCATGGGGATGCCCGCGTCGAGCAGGGCCCACTCGAAGGTGAACGAGCAGCCGAGCAGGAAGGCCACGAGGTCGTCGCGCCAGAACGGGGTGACGTCGGTGACCTCATCGGCGAGCACGCCGTCCTTGTAGATGCGGTACCTGGGCAGGTCCGTGCGCAGGTCCGCGCCGGGCGCCACCCCCACCGGCTCGGTCGAGCCCACGTCGGTCACCTCGATGAGGGGACACGGACGGGGATTGCGCTGGCAGAAGAGCAGGAAGTCATAGGCCTGCTCCTTCGGCAGCACCGCCAGGTTGGCCTGCACGAAGCCG
This sequence comes from Candidatus Rokuibacteriota bacterium, assembly GCA_040902305.1. Classification (GTDB taxonomy): domain Bacteria; phylum Methylomirabilota; class Methylomirabilia; order Rokubacteriales; family CSP1-6; genus CAMLFJ01. Next base: position 10,241 of record JBBDXN010000159.1, read on the forward strand.
GGCGCCAGCCCCGCGGTGACCGCCTTGAGCCGGCCCGCCCGGATGTCTGCCCGGATCTCCTTCGGATGACGCGCGTCGATCGGCATGTCGGCAGCCTCCCCGGCCCAGTCTACTTGAGGTGCCCGAGCTGAGGCCAGAGATCGGGATTCGCGAGGACGTGCGGCTTCTCGCCCCGCAGCACACGGAGCATCTCGGCCGTCACCTGGAGCGCCATCCCGCGCATGGTCTCGCGGGTGACCCCCGCGACATGGGGTGAGACGATCACGTTCTCGAGCTGGAAGAGCCGGTTGTCGGAGGACGCGGGCTCCTCCTCGAAGACGTCGATGCCCGCCGCGCGGATCTTGCCGCTCTCGAGGCCGGCGACCAGCGCGTTCTCGTCCTGCGTCTTGCCGCGGGAGGTATTGACGAAGATCACGCCGTCCTTCATCTGGGCCACCGCGGCGGCGTCGATCATGTGGTGGGTTTCCTTGGTATGCGGGGTGTGGCACGTGACCACGTCCGCCTGGCGCAGCACCGAGGCCATGTCCGGCATCGGCTCGACCCCGCGATTGCGGACCTCGTCGGCGGGCACGTGCTTGTCGTACCCGATCACCCGCATGCCGAGCGCGGCCGCCGTCCTCGCCACCCGCCGGCCGATATTGCCGACGCCGATGATGCCGAGCGTCTTGCCGTTCATCTCGAACAGGCCTTCCCAGCGGGCCTTGCCCCAGTCCGCCTTGCGGGTGCGCTGATCCACCACCACCGCCTGCTTGGCGCAGGCCAGCATGAGCATGATCGCGTGCTCGGCCACCGAGTTCGAGTTGGAGCCCGGCGCGTGCACCACCGCCACCCCGAGCGCGCTGGCCGCGGGCAGGTCCACGATGTCGAGCCCCACGCCGTGGCGTCCCACCACCTTGAGCTTCGGGCAGGCCGCCATCAGCGAGCGCGTGCAGTCCGGCTTGGTCCGGAACAGGATGCCTTCGGCCTCCCGGGCCGCCGCGATCATGCCGGCCTCGGTCTCGGCATTGGTGACGACCACACGGGCCTCGGCCTCGAGCTGCTGCATCCCATCGGCGTGGATGGGCCCTCCGAGCACGACGAGCGGTTTCATCGGGCGCATTATAGCGGAGTCGGCCTGGCCGAGTCATCCGGAGCACGGCCGGGCGGAGCACGGCCGGGCACGGGGGGCGCTGGCCCTCGTCACCCACCCCTTCCCCCGGGCGCTCCGAGCCGTCGGCCGATCGTTTCGGGTCACGCCGGAACAAACAACTCGGTAGAACCTCCGGCCACGACCGGCCCCCGCGCCCACGTCGCGCGCCAGCGTCATTGAAATCGGCCGGTTTCTCCGCCGTCGCCCCAGAGGCGTGGTGGCACGTCGCTTGAACTCCCCCGCCGACCGCCTTTCGGATCACCGAGCCTCACGTTGAATCGAGCCCGGCCCGGGGCAGGAGGAGAGAGCATGAGAGACGAGACGCTCCTGGCGCATGGCGGGGGCCTCGCCCCGCTCGGCAATCAACACTGCTGGGCCGTCGTCCTCGCCCGGGGCGCGGGCCTGCGCCAGCGCACGCTGGTCCGCC
>JBBDXN010000160.1:0-4200 GCA_040902305.1 Candidatus Rokuibacteriota bacterium
CCGTAGGCGACGTTCTCGAAGATCGACTTGGGGAACGGGTTCGACTTCTGGAACACCATCCCGACCCGTTTCCTGAGCTCGGTGACGTCGAGGTCGGGCCCGTAGATGTCGCTCCCGCCGATCCGGATGCTTCCGGTCATCCTCACGCCGTCCACGAGGTCGTTCATCCGGTTCAGGCATCGGAGCAGGGTGGACTTCCCGCAACCGGACGGGCCGATGTACGCGGTCACCCGGTGCTTGGGGACCGACATGGAAATCTCCTTGAGCGCCAACTTCTCGCCGTACCAGAGCGAGACCTTCTCGATCTCCACCATGGGCACCTCCATGATGGGCGCCATGTTCTCCTCCTGGGAGGCGGTTAGACGGCCGACGTCGCGTACCTGCGACGGAGCCGGTTTCGCATGCTGATGGCGAAGAGGTTCAGCAGCACGACGATGAGGAGCAGGAGCAGCGTGGTGGCGAACACCATGGGGCGCGCCGCGTCCACGTTGGGGGATTGAAAGCCGACGTCGTAGATGTGAAACCCCAGGTGCATGAACTTCCGGTCGAGGTGAAGAAACGGCCAGTACCCGTCCAGGGGCAGCGACGGGGCCAGCTTCACGACGCCGGTGATCATGAGGGGGGCGACCTCGCCCGCGGCGCGGGCCATGGCCAGGATGAGCCCGGTCAGGATGGACGGCATCACCGCGGGCAGCACCACACGCAGCGTCGTCTCGAGCTTCGTGGCGGAGAGCGCCAGCGAGGCTTCCCGCGTTCCGCGCGGGATCGCGGCCAGCCCTTCCTCGGTCGCCACGATGACCACCGGTACCGTGAGGAGCGCCAGGGTCAAGGAAGCCCAGAGGATGCCTCCCGTTCCATAGGTCGGCGTCGGGAGCGCCTCTGCATAAAAGAGCTGGTCGATGGAGCCGCCGACGAAGTAGATGAAGAAACCCACCCCGAACACTCCGAACACGATGGACGGCACACCGGCCAGATTGTTGACTGCGATGCGTACCGCGCTCACGAAGAGCCCCTGTCGCGCGTACTCCCGCAGGTAGAACGCGGCGAGCACGCCCAGCGGGGTGACGAGGATGCTCATGATCATGACCATCATGACGGTCCCGAAGATGGCCGGGAACACCCCGCCCTCCGTGTTCGACTCCCTGGGCTCGTCCGATACGAACTCCCAGATCCGCCCGGCGTAGTAGACGGTCTTGGCGGCAACGCCCATGGTATTGGGAAACCGGACGTCCACGATCTGGGCCAGCGGCCACTCCTTCTCCTTGCCCCCGTCGACCTGAACCAGGATGGCCGCCGTCTGGCTCTTCCTCAGCTCGACCAGGCGCGCCTCCTGGATCTTGTACTGCTCCTGGAGTGGGGCCAGCCTGGCCTTCAGGGCCTCGACCTCCGGCCCGGAGGTGATCCCCTTCAGCTCGAGCCCCTTCAGCCCGAGACGGACCTGTTCCTGCTGGTAGTTGATCCCGCCGATCTCGCGCGTCTCGATTCGCCGGAGCTCGCGCCGGATGCGCGTCACCTCCGGAAGCCGCCGCTCGACCTCCACCCATGCCTCGGGCCCGGTAGCGAGGGCGCGGCCGCCATCCCGCAGCTCCTTGACCACGCCGATCAGGGCGCCCCACTCCGTTCGCTCGATCAACGCGACATCCGCGGGATACTCCCGCCTGGTGATCTGGCTCTCGTCCACCCATCGGAAATCGGCGCCGTAGACGTCACGGTTTCCTACCTTCATCTTGATCCGGTACGCGCCCGCCCGCCCCGGCACCGGCTCTCGCTCGGCAACCTGGCCGGTCATGGTCGTACCGTCGGCCAGGGTCGCCCGCAGGAGGTTGGTCGGCCAGAAGAAGCCGAGCCCGTTGTACAGGATCAGCGCGATCAAGCCGGCCACCATCAGCAGAGCAGCCGCCAGCGCGCCGCCCGTGAGCCAGATGAACGGCTCGCCGCTCTTCCAGAGCTTGCTCACAGGTACTGGTACTTTCGCCGGAGCTTGAGGCGCACCAGCTCGGCCACCGTGTTCACCACGAAGGTGAGGCAGAAGAGAAGGAACGCGGCCAGGAATAGCACGCGGAAGAGGGTGCCCTGCTCCGGCGCTTCCGGCAGCTCCACCGCGATGTTTGCCGATAGCGCGCGAAACCCGTTGAAGATACTCAGGTCCATGACCGGGGTGTTGCCGGTCGCCATCAGGACGATCATGGTCTCGCCCACCGCCCGTCCGAAGCCGATCATGATGGCCGAGAAGATCCCCGGGCTGGCCGTCGGCAGCACGATACGCAACGCGGTCTGCCAGCGGTTGGCGCCCAGGGCCAGAGACCCGGCCCGCAGATGCTGGGGCACATTGGACAGGGAGTCCTCGGCGATGGTGAAGATGATCGGGATCACCGCGAACCCCATGGCGATGCCCACCACCAGGGAGTTCCGCTGATCGTACGTGAGCCCCAGGACCGCCAGCAGCCAACCCCGGTAGTTGCCGTCCAGGAGCGCCCACTCGATCATGCCGCCGAGCCAGAACGACACCCACATGCCCAGGACCACGACCGGCATCAGCAGCAGGACCTCGCTCCCCGTCCGGAAGCGGGTCCGTACCCCCATCGGAAGCAGGCGCCACAACAGCAGCGTGCCCACGATGAAGACCGCCTGAACCAGCGGCATCAGGAAGAGGCCGGGCACCACCTTCTCCACCATCGGGGCCAGCCAGAGCCCGGCCAGGAAGCCCAGCACGACGCTCGGCAGCGCGGCCATGATCTCGACCACCGGCTTGATGTAAGCCTTCAGGTTCGGGTGCATGAACTCGCTGACGTAGACGGCGGCAAGCAAAGCCAATGGGATGGCGATCAGCAGGGCGTAGATGGTCCCTTTGAGCGTGCCGAAGATCAGGGGCGTCAGGCTGAACTTCGCCTCGAAATCGTCCGTACCGCCAGTGGACTGCCAGACGTAGGCGGGCTCGCTATAGCCCTCGTACCAGACCTTCCCGAACACCGTCTGGAGCGTGATCTCGGGGTGGGGATTGTTCACCTTCCACTGGGAGATCGCGCCCCGCGGGTCGGCGATGAGCACCGCGTCGGCCTTCGGGGCGAACACGACGGACTGGATTGCCCCTCCATCGGCGCGCATCGAGAGCAGTGTCTTGCCGGAGGTGCCGTAGTGGAGATGGAGGCCGCCCGCGGCGTCTGCCGTGACGAAGCCCTTGTCGCGCCCCGACCCGCTGATCGCGACCACCGGCCCCTGGTGACCCTGGAACTGGTAGATGCGGGTGAGACGCCCCTGGGGCCAGACCAGCTGCCACGAAGACACTCCCCCGGCGTGATCGCCGACCAGCAGGGTCCGGTCGCCCAGCAGGAATGTCATCGCGGTCACCGCCGCCCCGGGGCGGACGGTGACGGCCTCGGCCACCGTTGGGCTCGTCCGGTCCCGGAGGTCGTACCGCACCACCTGTCCGAGGGACGTGCCGATGAACAGGTCCTCGGCCCGACGGTCCAGCCCGAGCGCGGTGATCTCACCTTCGATGGACAGCGGCAGCGCGGCAAGCGACTCCTCACGTCGACTGCCGCCGACGAGAGCTTTGGTCTCTATCACGGTCTGCATGATGAGGTCGGTGGGGCCCACCCGCGCCACCGTCACCGGCCCGGACTCGGACGCGGTGCTTGCCATGTCCAGGATCGGCCGCTTCCGCTCCGGGTCAAGCAGGGACGGAGCTGCGAAGCTGGGCTGCGCGACGACCTCGCGCTTGCCGTCCTTGAAGGTCACGTCGAACTTGACCTCGAGAGGGATGACCCGGCCGTCGGAAGTCCCGATCAGGTACTTCGAGGTTCCGACCAGGTACTTGCGGGCCCCGGTGTCGGTGACCCGGGTCACCGTCGCGCCATCGAGACCCTGGATCGGCACGGCCGCGAGGACGCTTCCCCGCTTGAGGTCCGTCAGCTGGAGCACACCACCCGAGATCACCTGACTCGTGACCTCCCGATACTCGTCGACTCCCAGGGGCCCCGCCGCCGTCGCGCCGGCGCCCGCACCTCCGATCGGGGACCCGACCAGCTCGGCGGTGGGGACCTTGAACAGCGGATACACCTCGGCGGCGATGACGAGGAGGATGGCGAGGATGCAGGCGATGATGACGAGGCCGCCGACCACGACCAGGCGTGACGCCCAGAGGTCCAGCATGATCCGGCGGGCCGTGCGGGCCGGGGAGACATCCAGCGGGGGGGGGGG
>JBBDXN010000160.1:4210-26602 GCA_040902305.1 Candidatus Rokuibacteriota bacterium
CCGGCGCGAAGTGCCTCCGGACCGATCGCCACCTACTGGACCTTGTTCAGCTCTCCCTTGGCGATCGTCGCGGGGATCGGGAAGTAGCCGTCCTTGATGACCACTTCCTGACCTTCCTTGGAGAGCATCAGCTTCACGAACTCGCGGGTGAGGGGGTCGAGCGCTTTCCCCGGCGCCCGGTTGACGTAGACGTACAGGAAGCGCGACAGAGGATACGTGCCCGCGTAGGCATTGTCCGGGCTGGCCTCATAGCACTTCGCCCCTTCCCTCGCCGCCAGCGGGACCGCCCGCACCCCGGCCGTCGCATAGCCGATGCCGCTGTAGCCCATGGCGAAGCGGTCCACCGTCAGGCCCTGGACCACCGACGCCGAGCCCGGCTGCTCCTTGACCTCATCCTTGAAGTCCCCGTTCTTGAGTGTCTGCTCCTTGAAGAACCCATAGGTCCCCGAAGCTGAGTTGCGCCCGTAGAGGCTGATCGGCTTGGCGGCCCACTCCCCGGTGAGACCGAGCTGGCCCCAGGTCTTGACGTCTTCCTTGTGGCCTCCGCGGCGCGACTTCGAGAACACCGCGTCCACTTGGGCCATCGTCAGGCACTTGAGCGGATTGTCCTTGTTGACGAATACCGCGAGGGCGTCCACCGAGCTCCGGATCGCGGTGGGCTTGTACCCGTACTTCTTCTCGAAGGCGTCGATCTCGGTGCCCTTCATCTCCCGTGACATCGGCCCGAACTGGGCCATGCCGGAGATCAGGGCCGGGGGCGCGGTGGAGGAGCCCTTACCCTCGATCTGGATCTTCGCGTTCGGGTAGAACTTGTTGAATCCCTCCGCCCAGAGCGTCATCAGGTTGTTGAGCGTGTCCGAACCGATGCTCGAGACGTTGCCGCTCACGCCACTCACCGCCTTGTACCCTTGCAGACCGGGATCCAGCTTCGGCGGTCCCGCCGCGTATCCCGCGGCCGTGGTGACTGCGACGATGGCCAGCGCAGCGATCGTTCTCTTCATCCCGTTCTCTCCTTTTGGTTTTCGAGGCTCATGGTCCCCTGTACCTGTTGCGGGACGGTAACCGGCACGTTACGTTTCTGTTACGACCCTCCCGGGTCCCGGAAGCGATACCCCACCCCGCGCACCGTCTCGATGGCCGGCACCGGAGTCCGGGCCGCGGTGAACTTGGCGCGGAGCCGGGCCACGTGGACGTCCACGGTGCGCTGCTCCACGAAGCCGTCCTGGCCCCAGACCAGGTCCAGCAGCTCCTCGCGTCCGAACACCCGACCCGGGGTGCGGATCAGGGTGGCGAGCAGGTCGAACTCCTTGCGGGTCAGCTCCACCAGACGGCCCTTCATCTTGACCTCGAAGCGCTGCCGGTCGACCTCGAGCTCCCCGGCCCGCAGGATCTGCGCGGCGGTCGGATCGCCGAGCCGCCCGCGGCGGCTGACCGCGCGGACGCGAGCCAGGAGCTCCCGCGGAGAGAAGGGCTTGGTCACGTAGTCGTCGGCGCCCATCTCGAAGCCGAGCACCTTGTCGCCTTCCTCCACGCGCCCGGTGACCATGATGACCGGGATGGCGAGCGTGTCCCGGTCCTGCTTGAGACGACGGCAGATCTCCCAGCCGTTGAGGTGCGGCACCATGATGTCGAGCAGGATGACGTCGGGGCGACCTTCCTTGGCCTGCCGGAGCGCGTCGGTGCCGTTGCCGGCCAGCCAGACCTCGTAGCCTTCCTTGCCGAGGTTGTAGCGGAGCATCTCGGCCACGTCCGGCTCGTCCTCGACCACGAGCACACGCGGGCCTCGGCTCACCGCCCCGTTCGGTCTCGCCATGGGGGCAGTGTGCGCGGAGCGGGTTAACGGATGATGACGCCGGGGTAAATCATGCGTGAACACCGGGTCGCGGAAAACACGACGTCCCCGCCGGGAGGCGGGGGCGTGAACTGCCGCTCAGCCGGGCCGCGTTCGGGTCAGAGCCCGAGCTCGCGCGAGGTGATCTTGTACTTGAAGCTGTCGGGATCCAGGCTGTCCTTGCGCGCCTCGCCCGTCTCCGCCTGCGGGTACATGAAGTAACCGACCGCGTCTTCCTTGGAGTTCAGCAGCTTGATGTCGTGTGCGTAGTTGTACGCGAGCCAGTTCATCTCCCACTGGCCGAAGAGCTTGGCCCGTGCCTTCTGGGTGGTCGGATCGTCGAGCGGGATGCCGCCCCGCTCTTCCAGCACCACCTTCCGGACGTCCGCGGGATCCACCGGCACCCAGCCGTGGCCGGCGGTGTAGAACTCGGCGCGGCAGTGCTGCGCCTTGGAGATGTCCCCGCTCTTGCCGAGGCACTTGAAGTCGGCGGAGTCCGCCGCCCGCACCCCGTAGACGTCCCGCGCGGGGATGCCCGCCGAGCGCGCCAGGCCCACGAACAGCGCGTTCAGGTCGGCGCACTTGCCACCCAGGTTGCCGGTCTCCAGCATGGCGCGGATGTCCCCGACCCCGCACCCGCGCACCTTGGGATCGCGGAAGGTGTTCTCCACGATCCACTCGTAGATGGCGCGCGCCTTGTCGGTGTCCCGGTCGAGACCCTTCGTGATCTGCTGGGAAGTTTTCCTCACGATGCCGTCGGTCCGGATGAGCTTGGTGGACTCGCGATACCGGTTGAGCGTGGCCCGATCCTCGGCGGCGGCGTTCACGCCCGGCTTCGTCACGTCCACGAGCCGATCCCGCGCCGCGAATCGGCTGGTGACCTCCGCGACCGGCGCGCCCTCGCCCGCAGGCCACTCCGCGTAGAAGACCCCCGCCCCGTACTTGTCCTCCCGATAGATGCGCGAGACGGCCGCGTTGCCGGTCCAGCTGTGGCCGAGGCTCTTCTGATAGTCCGTATCGACGGCGAGCGGCATCGGCAGCCAGACGCGGGTCGGCCCCGCCGGGCCGGCCACCTCCACCCGGGTCACCACCTCGAACGTGCGCCACCTGGCGCCGTCCGTGCCCGTGGCCGCCCGCACCATGCGCGGCAGGCCACCCGCCGCGGCAGCCGCCGTGCCCGCAACCCCATTCTTCAGAAATTCCCGTCGCTTCATGATTGACGTCTCCCTCGCAGGCTGGATGATCCGGACCTCGTCGTCCGCCGGCACATCGTACCCCCTCGCCCGCGTGGGTCCAATTCAACATGCCGATGAGTCGCCAAACTTCCATCGGTCGAGCCGATGGCTTGCGGTTCGTATGGTCGAATCTCGCTGAACGGGGGCGGTGGGCCCCGGACGGGGCCTACCCGGGCGGCTGGATCGGCAGCATGAAGCGGACGGTGGTCCCCTGCTGCTCCTGGCTCTCGATGCGCAGCTCCCCGCCGTGCGCCAGGACCAGGTGCTTCACGATCGCGAGCCCGAGCCCGGTGCCGCCCAGCTCCCGCGAGCGGGCCTTGTCCACCCGGTAGAAGCGCTCGGTGATCCGCGGCAGGTCCGCGGCCGGAATGCCGATCCCGGTGTCGGCGATCGAGATCTCGAGCCCGCCGTCTCCCGCGCCGCGCGCGGTCACGGTCACCGCTCCGCCTTCCGGCGTGTACTTCACCGCGTTATCCACCAGGTTGATCAGGATCTGCACGAGGCGATCGCGGTCCGCCACCACCGCGGGAAGCTCGGCGGGCGTGTCGGCCGTCACCGTAACCCGGGAGGCCGCCGCGCGGGGACCGATGATCTCCACCACCGAGGCGACCACCTCGTCGATGCGCACGAGCTCCCGCCGGAGCGTGACCTTGCCGAGCTCGATATTGGACAGGTCGGTGAGGTCGTTGAGCAGCCGCCCCAGCCGCTCGCTGTGGCGCAGGACGATCTCCAGGAAGCGCCGAGCGTGCTCCGGCTCCTCGAGCGCGCCGGAGAGGAGCGTCTCCAGGTAGCCCTGGATGGCGGTCAGGGGCGTGCGCAGCTCGTGGCTCACGTTCGCCACGAACTCGGTCCGGACCCGCTCGAGCTGGCGGAGCGCGGTCACGTCGTGGACCACCATGACCACGCCCGACTCGCTGCCCGCGAGCGCCAGCCGCATGGCGTTGACCCCCAGGACGCGGCGCGACGGGCTCGTCACCGCGATCTCGCGGCCCGTCGTTCCGCCGCCCGTGTGCACCGCGCGGAAGATCTCGTGCAGGTCGGCGTTGCGGATGACCTCCAGGAACGGCTTGCCCTCGCCCCGGGCGACCCCGAGGCCGAACATGAGCCGCGCCTGCTCGTTCATGAGCAGGATGTGCTCGTGGCCGTCCACCGCGATGACGCCCTCGACCATGCCGTCCAGGATCGCGGTGATCTTGGCCTGCTCCTGCTCGAGGTCCTGGATCTTCTCGCGCAGGCGTCCCGCCATCACGTTGAGCGACCGGCCGAGCGTGCCGATCTCGTCGGTGGAGCGGGTGGGCGCGCGGACCAGGAAGCTCCCCTCGCTCATCTGCCGGGCGATCGACTGCATCTCGACCACCGGCCGGGTCACCCGCCCCGCGACGACGATGCCGATCCCGAGCGCGACCAGCAGGGCCACCGCGCCGCCCCCCAGCATCACCTGGTGGAGGCTCTCGTAGGAGGCGGTCACCGCCGACAGCGGCAGGGCCAGCCGGAGCACGCCCAGCACGCGCGTCTCGTCGCGCACCGGGACCGCCACGTAGAGGAGCGGCACCTCGGTGGTGGCGCTGCGGCGAAGGTCGCGCCCGACCCGCCCCGCGAGCGCCGCGCGGACCTCGGGTCGGTCGGCGTGGTTCTCGAGTCCCGCGAGTTCTCCGGCCCCCCGCTCCGATTCCCCGACGACCCGCCCGTCCGGCGCGATCAGGGTGACGCGCGCGCCGATCGGCCGCGCCGCCCGGATGGCGAAGTCCTGGCCCGTCGCGGGGGCAGCGCCCGGGCGGAGGGGGCCGCGCGCCTCATCGTGGAGCACGGCGGCCACCGCGCCGAGCCGGGTCTCCAGCGACTCCACCGCGAAGCGCTCCAGCGCCCGGCTCAGGTAGAGTCCCGCCACCAGGCTGGTGACCGCCACGAAGCCGACCAAAGTCAGTGTCAGCTTGAGCGCGATGCTGCGCCGGACCGCTCGGAGCAGCGCACCCATCAGGTGTCGCCTTCCAGGCGGTAGCCCACGCCGGTCACTGTCCCGATGCGCCGTCCCTCCGCCCCGAGCTTCTGCCGCAGCCGCCGCACGTGCACGTCCACCGTGCGCGATTCGATCTCGCCGGCGGCCGCGTAGCCCCAGACGTGATCCAGCAGGAACTCCCGCGAGAGCACCCGTCCCCGGGCCTCCACCAGGGCCCGCAGGAGATCGAACTCCTTCCGGGTGAGCGCGACCGGGGCCCCGTCCACCGTGACCAGGTGGGCCGCCGGATCGATGCTGAGCGAGCCGACCGTGAGGGGCGCCGCGCCCGGCGTCGGACGGGTGCGCCTCAGCACCGCGCGGATGCGCGCCACGAGCTCCCGCGGCGAGAAGGGCTTGACCACGTAATCGTCGGCGCCCATCTCGAGCCCGAGGATCCGGTCCACCTCATCACCCCGGGCCGTCAGCATGACGATGGGGATCACCTGGGTGACGGGATCTTGACGGAGCCGGCGGCAGACCTCGAGCCCGTCCATCTCCGGGAGCATCAGGTCGAGCAGCACGAGGTCCGGCGGCGCACTACGGGCGGCCCGCAGCGCCTCCGCGCCGCTCTTGCACTTGGTCACCTGGTAGCCCTCGCGCTCGAGGTGGAAGACGAGCAGGTCCCGGATATCCGGCTCGTCCTCGACGATCAGGACCCTGAGGGCTGCCACCGTCGCCCCTTCATTGCTCCGCTCGGCTCGCCTGCGGCTCCGCCTCGCCCGACCATTGCTCCGCTCGGCTCGCCTGCGGCTCCGCCTCGCCCTACCACGGCCGGGTTTCGCCGATCTTGGGGACCCAGGCCCGCGCGGGGTCGATGGCCCGGCGCTGGATGGCCGCGAGCATGCGCCCGGGCGGCTCGTCGAGCGGCTCGTCGGCGAGGTCGAAGGTGCCCCAGTGCATGCCGAGCATCGTCCGCGCGTCGAGGTCCACGAAGGCCTGGACCGCTTCCTCCGGCGTCGTGTGGACCCACTTCATGATGCCGGGCGGCAGGTAGGCTCCGATCGGCAGCGCGACCACGTCGAAAGGGCCGAGGCGGCGCCCGATCTCCTTGAACCCGGCGAAGTAGCCGGTGTCCCCGCCATGATAGAAGCGCCGCTCTCGCCCCAGCATGGCCCACGAGGCCCACAGGCGCCGGTTCGCGTCCCACAGCCCGCGCTGGGAGAAGTGCTGGGCCGGGGTGCAGACGAAACGCACGCCGCGATGCTCGCGCTCCTGCCACCAGTCGAGCTCCTCCACGCGGGTCATGCCGTTGTCGACGAACCAGGTCTTCATCCCGAGCGGCACGAGGAAGAGCGGGTCGTGGGTGGCGGCCAGGCGCCTGACCGTGGCCAGGTCGAGGTGGTCGTAGTGATCGTGAGAGATCGTCACCACGTCGATGCGGGGCAGGCTCTCGAAGGCGAGCCCCGGCGGGTTGAGGCGCCGAGCGCCGATCCAGGAGGTGGGGCCCGCCCGCGCGCTCCAGTTGGGATCCGTGAGCACGCTGAGACCGTCCACCTGGACCAGCAGGGTCGCGTGGCCGACCCACGTGATGGTGCGCGGCGGGGGCACCGCGCGCAGCGCCGCCCCGTCGTTGGCGACGCGCGGAGCCTCGAAGACGCGCGGGGAGGTCAAGCTCTCCCACGTCCGCCGGGCGATGAAGCTCCAGCGGGTCCAGCCGGACGCGCGCCCGAAGCTCGGATCCACGTTGCGGAAACCGCCCTCGACGTGATGGAGTGGGCGCCCCGAGAGGGGCTCCGTCCCAGCACTGGCGCAGGCGACCAGGACCAGCAGGAATGGGAGAAGCGCGACGGCTCGCGGGCGCACTCTGGGGCGCAGTCTACCCCGGCGCCGCGGCGGGCGTAAAGCGTCCTAGGTGCTCGCGGCCGCGACCGGTACCAGCCCCAGCAGGCGGAGGCGCTTGCGCAGGGTATTGCGGTTGATTCCGAGCAGCTTCGCCGCCTTGAGCTGATTGCCCCCGCACAGATCGAGCGCGTGTCGCAGGAGCGGCAGCTCCACGCGGGCCATCACCGCCCGGTAGAGGCGGCCGCCGTCGGCCGCCGCCTCACCAACCAGGGACGGCAGCGCACTGGTGACCAGCGCGTCGAAGCTCTCCGCCCCCGGCTTGGCAGTCATGTGGATGTACCGGAGCAAGCCCTGTGCCCGGAGCACCCCGATGCGATATCGCGGCCTTGGGCCGGGCCCGCGACCAACCCGCCGGTCAGACTGCTCACGGCGTGAGCATGGTGTGTGTCGTTGTGGCTAGAGCTTGCGCAGCCCGTGCCCCACCGCCTCGGTGAGCAAGAGCGCTTGCGCGACCTCCGCCATCGGCTTGCGGGTGTCCGTCACGTCGGGACGGTGCTTGTCCACGAGTCGCAGGACGTCCTCGGCGCGACTCCCGTTGCCTACCACCTGCCCGCCCTGAGCCGTGACCGCTTCCGCCACCGCGGCCCGCGACGGAGCGTGATCGTCGATGATGAGTACCCGCCGATGTGGTTTCATGATCGGGCAACGCAGCAAGCGAGGTGCCATCGCGGGCCCGAGGGAAAGCGAAGGGTTGGCGAGCGGGGTGGGGCCGCGGGGCCGGCTAGAAGAAGGAGTAGTAGAGGCTGAGCGAGATCGTGTCCAGGCTCTTGCCGCGCGCGAGCAGGCCCTGCGTGGTACGGTCCGGCACCGAATAGCGCACCCGGAACACGCGCTCGTCCGACTGATCGTGCCGGTACTCGAGCCGGCCCACCAGTCCCTTCCAGATCTTGTACTGGATCGTGGCGGTCGTGGACCAGAGGTCCGTCCCGATCCCGGAGCCGGTGCGGGCCCCGTCCGCGTCCCGGAAAAACTCCTGGCGCACCGACGTCCGCAGCTTGTCCGTCCAGTCGTACGCCGCGTACGCGGCCCAGCCCCACCAGGTCGCGTCGGTGTCCCGCCGGGTGCCCAGGCTCCGGACAAAGGGCTCGCTCTGCTCGTGGCCGTAGTCGACGTTGAGGGCCAGGGTGAGGTTCTTGACCCCGGTGTAGGCGAACACGAAGTCCAGCACGTACCGGAGATGGCTATTCACGTAGCTCCGGGAGTCACGCGGCACGTTGTCGTCAATCCGGCGGGGGTCGATCTGCTCCGGACCCACGATCCAGTTCAGGCTCGTCGTGAAGTCCTGGAGCGGCGTGAACGCGAACTGCCCGGTGTAGCTCACCGAGTCGTTGACGCTCTTGGAGTCGTCCCAGCCCAGCACGACGCCCGCGGTCATGTTGAACCAGTCGGTGAATGCGTAAGAGGCGACGACGCCGGTATGGGTGAGCGGGATCGCCAGCGTGAACAGATAGCCCCGCGAGAAGTTCAGGTTGTTCGGCGACTCGATGACCTCGTATCCGAGCAGGGTCACGAACTTGCCCGCCTTCAGGGTCAGGCCGCTGCCGAGCGGGACCATCCCGGAGACGTAGGCCTCCTGCAGGTCGAACCACTCGGTGTTGCGGAACGGAAACGCGTCGTCCTCGTCCCGGAAGATGCCGAAGGAGTGGTTCTTCTTGGAATCGCTGCCCGCGGTGACCACGAGACCGTAGCCGAACGGGTACCTCTCCGACGGGTCTTTCTTGATGCTGAATTCCGCGATGTTGAAGGTGTAGCCCTCGTGAAAATCGTAGAACCGCAGCTCGTTGGTGCCCCGGGTAGCTCCGCCCCGCCCCGCCCCGGTCAGGTTGAACGTGTAGCTGTTCTCGATGTAGGAGAAGAGCTTGTGCTCCTCCCAGAAGGTCTTCGGCGCCGGCGTCTGGGCCCCCGCGTTCACGGCGCTTCCCAGCACCGCCATCAGGACCGCGGCCAACCAGCTTCGCGTCATTCTCATCGTGACGACCTCCTCGAGGAAGTGGGTACCGGCGGCCCGCGGCCGGCCGCGAGCGTCTCCCGCGGTCACGGAGGCGATGCGAGTTCGGTGCCAGCGGGCATACGGGACGCGACGCGGGGTTTGCCCGACTGGGAGGCAGCGGCCCGCCTCCCGGCCGCCCAGCGAACGGGCAGGCTGCTCACGAGGCAGTCAGGGAGGATCCGGGCGGACGATCGACGGCCCCGGCCGGGGGGGGGGGCGCCGGACGGGGGCCGGGCGAGGCCAGGTCTAGATGTCGTAGTAGAGGGCGAACTCGTACGGATGCGGGCGCAGCCGGATCGGGTCCACCTCGTTCTTCCGCTTGTAGTCGATCCACGTCTCGATGAGGTCCGGCGTGAACACGTCGCCCTTGAGGAGGAAGTCGTGATCCTTCTCGAGGTTGTCGAGTACGATGTCCAGCGCGCCGGGGAGCTGCTTGATCTTCTTCTGCTCGGCGGGCGGCAGCTCGTAGAGATCCTTGTCGATCGGCTTGCCGGGGTCGATCTTGTTGGCGATGCCGTCGAGGCCGGCCATCACGCAGGCCGCGAACGAGAGGTACGGGTTGCAGGTCGGATCCGGCGTTCGGAACTCGATGCGCTTCGCCCCCTCCGCCTTTGAGTACATCGGGATCCGGATGGCCGCGGACCGGTTGCGCTGGCTGTAGACCAGGTTGATCGGCGCCTCGTAGCCCGGGACCAGCCGCTTGTAGCTGTTGGTGGAGGGCGCGATGAACGCGAGCAGCGCGGGCGCGTGCTTCAGGATGCCCCCGATGTAGTAGAGGCACATCTTCGAGATGTCCGCGTAGCCTCCCCGCTCGTAGAAGAGGTTCTTGCCGTTCTTCCAGATGGACTGGTGGGTGTGCATGCCGGAGCCGTTGTCCTGGAAGAGCGGCTTGGGCATGAACGTGGCGGTCTTCCCCCACTTCTTGGCCGTCTGCTTGGCGCAGTACTTGTACCAGCACACCTTGTCGGCCATCTTCGTGAGGGTGTCGAAGCGCATGTCGATCTCGGTCTGGCCGCCGCTCGCCACCTCGTGGTGGTGCACCTCGACGCGCACGCCGACCGACTCGAGCGCCAGCACCATGTCGGACCGGATGTCCTGGAACTTGTCCATGGGGGGCACCGGGAAGTAGCCCTGCTTGTAGCGCGGGATGTACCCGAGGTTGGGGCGGTCCGGCGTGCCCTCTCGGCCGGTGTTCCAGGCACCCGCTTCCGAGTCGATGAAGTAGAAGCCGTAGTTGTAGCTCTGGTCGAAGCGGATCGAGTCGAAGAAGAAGAACTCCAGCTCGGGCCCGATGAAGATGGTGTCACCCACCCCGCTCTTCTTGACGTACGCCTCCGCCTTCTGGGCCACGTAGCGCGGGTCGCGGCTATAGGCCTTGCCGCTGATCGGATCCTTGACCGTGCAGATCAGGACCATGGTGGGCACGGCCGTGAAGGGGTCCATCTGGGCCGTCGAGGGATCGGGAATGAGCAGCATGTCCGACTCGTCGATGGTCTGGAACCCGCGGATCGAAGAGCCGTCGAAGCCGAGCCCATCCTCGAAGATGTCTTCCCGCAGCTCGGATACCGGGATGGAGAAATGCTGCCAGAGACCGGGCAGATCGATGAAGCGCAGGTCCACGATCTTGACGCCCTTCTCCTTCGCCATCTTCAACACGTCCTTCGGGGTCATTCGCCTGCCTCCTTGAACTGGGTGGGGAACACTGCGGGCCGGCGGCGCCTCCCTTGGCCCCGCCGGCCACCAACCTTATGTGTTTGCCTGGGGCCCGTCAAGCGGGCCTCGCCTCTAGTGGCTCGGCCGGGCCTTCGCCTCCGCCGCCTTCATGCTCTCGAAAGCCCCGCCGCTCGTCATCGAGTACTCGCCGTACGCCGCCGCGCCTCCGAGCGCGTAGGCGGTCTCCGAGTGCTGGGAGAGATCCAGCCCGGCCATCTCCTCCTCGTCGCTGACCCGCAGGCCCATGACCGCGTCGAGCACCTTGAGGATGACCGCCGTCATCACGAAGCCGAGGATCAAGGTCACGACCACGGCCAGGAACTGCACCCAGAGCTGCTTGGGGTTGCCGTAGAGCAGCCCGTCGCCGCCCGCCTCGTTGACGAGCTTGGTGGCGAAGATGCCGGTCGCGAGGGCCCCCCAGGTCCCGCCCACGCCGTGGACGCCCACCACGTCGAGCGAGTCGTCGTAGCCCATCCTCGACTTCAGGTTGCACGCGGTGTAGCAGATGAAGCCCGCCACCGCCCCGATCACGATCGAGGCCATCGGCGTGACGAACCCCGCCGCGGGGGTGATGGCCACGAGGCCCGCCACCGCCCCCGAGGCCGCCCCGAGGACGGTCGGCTTGCCGCGCGACATCCACTCCGTGAACATCCAGCCCAGGGCGGCCGCCGCGGTGGCGGTGTTGGTGGTCATGAACGCGTGGGCGGCGAGGCCGTTGGCGGCCAGGGCGCTGCCCGCGTTGAAACCGAACCAGCCGAACCACAGCAGGCTCGCGCCCATCACGGTGAACGGCAGGTTGTGCGGGGGCATCGGCTGATGCCCGTAACCCTTGCGCTTGCCGATCACGATCGCGGCGGCGAGCGCCGAGATGCCCGAGGAGATGTGCACCACGGTGCCGCCCGCGAAGTCGAGCGCCCCCAGGTTCTTCAGCCAGCCGCCGACGCCCCAGACCCAGTGGGCGAGCGGATCGTAGACGAGGGTGGCCCACAGGAGGATGAACACCAGGAAGGTGGAGAACTTCTTGCGCTCGGCGAAGGCGCCGGTGATCAGGGCCGGAGTGATGACCGCGAACATCATCTGGAACAGCATGAACGCGGTGTGCGGGATGGTCGCCGCGTAGTCCGGGTTCGGCTCGGCCCCTACCCCGTTGAGGCCGACCCATTCGAGCCCGCCGATGATGCCGCCCTTGTCGGGTCCGAAGGCCAGCGAGTAGCCCCAGAGCACCCACTGCACCGAGATCAGCGCGAGGATGATGAAGCTCTGCATCAGGGTGCCGAGCGCGTTCTTCTGCCGCACCATGCCGCCGTAGAAGAGGGCCAGGCCGGGCGCGGTCATCAGCAGCACCAGCGCGGAGGACACCAGCACCCAGGCGGTATCGCCGCTGTCGATCTTCGGGGGAGCGGGCGCGGCCGCCGCGGCGGGCGCCGGAGCCGCCGTCTGGGCGAGCGCGAGGCCGGCCGGCGAAAGGGCCGGGGCCAGCACGCACAACACGATCAGAATCACGGGTATCCGTCCAATCACCGCATGTCCTCCTTGATGACGCGTCACAGGGCGCTCTCGTCCCGCTCACCGGTGCGGATCCGCACCGCGGTGTCCACCGGCTGAATAAAGATCTTGCCGTCACCGATATTGCCGGTCTTCGCCGCTCCCGCGAGGACCCCCGCGACCTTGTCGGCCAGGTTGTCGGGCACCACGACCTCGACCTTGATCTTGGGGAGGAAGTCGACCGTGTATTCGCCGCCTCGGTACAGCTCCGTATGGCCCTTCTGGCGGCCGAACCCCCGGACCTCGGAGACCGTCATGCCGATGACCCCGATGCCGGTCAAGGCCTCCTTGACGTCGTCGAGCTTGAACGGCTTGATGATGGCTTCGATCTTTTTCATGTGGACCTCCCGGGGCGCTGCTGTGCACTCGTCATGCCGCAGGAAGAGCCCGAGGGATGATCGAGAAATCAGGCGATTGTGAGGAGACCCCCTCGGGAGCCGAGGGGAAGTGTGGCCACTAATTAGGCAGGGTGCTCACGACTGCCCTTCGGCTAGGCAGCCGAAGGGCGGACTACGCGGTCAGTCCCGCCAGACCCCGTCCTCCACGGCCACCGCCTGCCTGGCCGGGGCCAGGACCTCGGTGGTGCCGGGGATCGCGCTCTTGAGCGCGGCCCACAGCTCCTTGAGGTCCGGCGTCTTGGCGGCCAGATGCACGCCGGGGATCTGCGGCCGCTCCGCCTCGGTGAACGTGCCCGAGCAGACGATCACCTTCGGTCGCGGGCTCCGCCGGCTCAACCGGCGGATGAAGTCCATCCCGTCCATCCGCGGCATCCGGACATCCAGCACGATGACGTCGGGCCGCACGGCCCCCAGCACGGACAGGGCCTGATATCCGTCGGTCGCTTCGAAGAGATCGAACTGGCTCTCGAGAGCCATCCGATACAGATTTCGCCAGGCGGGGTCGTCGTCAACGAGCAGTATGCGGGGCATGATGCCACCTCCGTTGGGCGCGGCAAGACGCAAGACCATTGCCAAAGATCATCGGATAGGTATTTCAGGTACTTGAGGGCATGGTCCTCCTGCGCGGAGGCAGGACGTTGACGATGGCGGCGAACAGCCTGTTTTCGGGGGAACGTCAGGCCCGGCGCTGGGGAATGCCGTGCCGGCGCATCTTCGAGTAGAGAGTCGGCCGCCGTAGCCCCAGAACCTGGGCGGCTGCCTGCTTGTTCCAGCCGGTCGATTCCAGGGCCCGCACGATCGAGACCCGTTCGATCTCTTCCAGGGACCCCGGCGGCGGAGCCGAGCCACCCGGCGAAGGGTCGACCTGGAGCGGCTCCGGCAAGTCGGTCAGGCTGATCTCGCGCCCGCGGGCCACCAGGACGGCCCGCTCGATCGCGTGCTCGAGCTCACGGATATTGCCCGGCCAGGCGTACGAGAGCAGGCGGCGGTACGCTTCCGGATCGATGGTCTCGACCTCCCGCCCGTGCTTGGCCCGGAACCGCTCGAGGAACGACTTGGCGAGTAGCGGGATGTCGCCGGAGCGATCCCGAAGCGACGGCAGCGCCACCGTGACGGTGTTGATGCGGAAGTAGAGGTCCTGCCGCAGGCGTCCCTCCCGCAGCGCCGCGTCCGGCTCTCGGTTCGTGGAGCAGATCAGCCGGAAGTCGACCGGCATGGTCTTGGCGCCACCCAGCCGGCGCACCGTGCGGTCCTCGATGACCCGCAACAGCTTGGCCTGGAGGTCGAGCGGCATCTCGGTGATCTCGTCCAGCAGCAGCGACCCGCGATGCGCCTCTTCCAGGAGCCCGGACTTGTCGGTGGACGCGCCGGTGAAAGCGCCCTTGACGTGTCCGAACAGCTCCGACTCGATCAGGTCCTTGGGGAGGGCCGCGCAGTTAATCTTGACCATCGGGCCGTCGACCCGGGTGCTCTTGGCGTGGACCGCGTTGGCGGCCAGCTCCTTGCCCGTCCCGCTCTCTCCGATGATGAGGACATTGGCGTCGGAGGCGGCCACGGACTCCAGCATCTCGAACACCCGCCTGATGGCCGGGGAGGAGCCGAGCATCTCGCCGTAGGCGGCTTGCTCGGCGAGCTTGCGTCGGAGGTCGGACGTCTCGGCGAGCAGGCGGCGGCGCTCGAGGGCCTTGCCGACCAGCATCAGCATCTCGTCGGCGTCGAAGGGCTTGGCGACGAAGTAGAAGGCCCCCTGCTTCGTGGCCTCGACCGCCTTGGAGATGGATCCATGGCCGGTCATGATGATGACCTCGATCGACGGGTCCTTCGCCTTGAGCAGGCGGAGCAGGTGCAGACCGTCACCGTCCGGCAGGATCAGGTCGACGATACCGAGGGCGAACTCCCGGGTCTCCATCCGCAGCATGGCGCCGACGGTGTTACCGGCCGTCTCCACGTCATGCCCCTCGCGCTCGAGGGTCAGGCGCAGATTCTCGGCGATAACCGTCTCGTCATCCACCACCAGGATGCGGGGCTTCACGAGGTTCTCCCGGTCGACATGGCAATTACGAGCCTAGCATAGGCCGATTTTTTGCCGTCAGCCGGGTGACACCCGGCCCCTCCACCCTCTCCCCGCCGGAGGCTGGCTACCGGAGCTTCCTTACTCATCCGCTCGGCTCGCCTTCGGCTCACCTCGCCGAGCACCTCGCCAAGCTGTTGACAGGCCTGGAACCCGCGAGCAATATGCGGGACATGCTTTTCGGCTTCGCTCTGCCGGGCCGTGGTCCGCTCGCGACGCCGGAGGCGCTCACCAAGCTCGCCGAGAAGGCGGACGCTCTGCGTTACGCCTCGGTGTTCGTCACGGATCACGTCGTCATCCCCACCTCCTACAGCTCGGCCTATCCCTACTCCACGACCGGTCGCTTCACGGGCGACTGGACGAACGGGTACCTCGAGCCGCTCGCGATGATGGGCGTGCTGGTCGGGCTCACCTCGAGGGTGAAGATCGGCACGAGCGTGCTGGTCGTACCCTATCGCAACCCGGTCGTGACCGCCAAGATGCTGGCGACCATGGACGTGATGTCTGGGGGCCGCTTGATCCTGGGCGCCGGGGTCGGCTGGATGAAAGAGGAGTTCGAGACCCTGCAGGCCCCGGCCTTCGCGGCACGGGGCAAGGTCACCGACGAGTACCTGCGCCTCATGCGTGAGATGTGGAGCACGGAGCCCGTGGCGTTCACGGGCGCGCACTACCGCCTGCCCTCGGTGAGCGCGCTGCCCAAGCCCAGGCAGAAGGGCGGCATCCCGATCTGGATCGGTGGCCATACCGACGTCGCGCTGCGACGCACCGGGGAGCTGGCGGATGCCTGGCATCCCATCGGGATGCGGCCGCCCGCCATGCTGCTGCCGGAGGAGTACGCGGAGAAGGTGCAGGTCATCCACGGCTGGGCGCGCAAGGCCGGCCGCGACCCGAAGGCCATCACGCTCTCGCTGCGGGTCCCGCTCGAGCTGGCCCCCCGGCGGGGCAAGGCGGCGGTGAGCGACCAGCCCGGCTTCCGGGGCACCGCCGCCGAGGTGATCGGCCATATCAAGAGCTACCAGGCCCTGGGCGTCTCCCACTTCGTCTTCGACCTGGCGCCGCCGGATCTCCGGGGCCAGATCACCCTCCTGGAGCGGTTCGCCCAGGAGGTCCGGCCGAAGGTCCTCCGGGCTCCCCGCTGAGCCACGATGCCGTCGAGCTCGGCCGCGCCGATTCCGCCGCCCGTCGCCGGCTTCATCACCGGCGCGCGGGTCGGGCGGCTCGCCACCGCCGACGCGGCCGGCCAGCCGATGGTGGTGCCGATCTGCTATGCCTTCGACGGGAGCGCGCTGTACTCCGCGGTGGACGCCAAGCCGAAGCAGGCGCCCCCCGAGGGCCTCAAGCGGATCCGCAACCTCCGCGAGAATCCCCGCGTCTCGATCGTGATCGACGAGTACCAGGAGGACTGGACACGGCTCCGCTACGTGATCATCCAGGGACAGGCCGATCTCCTCACGGACGGGCCCCAGTTCGCCCGCGGCGTCGATCTCCTGGTCGCCAAGTACCCCCAGTACCGCACGCTCGGGCTGCCCCGTGAGCGCGGCCTCATGATTCGCGTGACGCCCCATCGCGTCTCCTCATGGCAATACTCGAGCTGATCCCGATCGAGCGGGCGCTGGACCGCGTCGCCGAGGGCCGGATGCCCGACGCGGCGGAGGCGACCGCGCTCCTCGACACGCCGGCCGAGCGCCTGTCCGTGCTCCTGGATGCCGCGTCGGCCCTGCGCGATCGGGGGCGCGGCCGGCGGATCACCTTCTCGGCCAAGGTCTTCATCCCGCTGACCACGCTCTGCCGCGACTACTGCGGCTACTGCACGTTCCGGAAGGACCCCGGCGAGCCGGGCGCCTTCACGATGACCCCCGATCAGGTGCTGGCCCTGGCCCACGCGGGCGCGCGCCTGGGCGCCAAGGAGGCGCTGTTCTCGCTGGGCGACAAACCCGAAGCGCTCTTCGCCGAGCATCGCGCCTTCCTGCGCTCGGTGGGCCACCGCACGACGCTCGGGTACCTGCGCGACGTCAGCGCGCGCGTCCTCGAGGAGACGGGCCTGCTCCCGCACGCCAACCCGGGGCTCATGACGGAGCGCGATCTGGCCGCGCTCCGCGAGGTCAACGTGAGCATGGGCATCATGCTCGAGAGCACGTCCGAGCGGCTGCTCGCGCCGGGCGCGGCCCATGACCGGGCCCCCGACAAGGTGCCGGCAAGGCGGCTCCGAACCATCGCGCGCGCCGGCACCCTCGGCATCCCGTTCACGACCGGCATCCTCATCGGCATCGGCGAGACCCACGCCGAGCGCGTGCAGTCGCTGCTCGCGATCCGCGACCTCCACGAGCGCTACGGGCATATCCAGGAGGTCATCATCCAGAACTTCCGCGCCAAGGCCACCATCCCCATGCGCGACTGGCCGGAGCCGGGCGCCCTCGATCTCCTCCGGGCCGTCGCGGTGGCGCGCCTGCTCCTGGGCCCGTCCATGAACATCCAGGCCCCGCCGAATCTCTCGGCGGAGGGCTACGATCGACTGCCGGCGGCGGGCCTCAACGACTGGGGCGGCATCTCGCCGCTGACCCCGGATCACATCAATCCCGAGCGCCCGTGGCCGGGCCTGGCCGAGCTGCGGCGGCGCACCGAAGCGGCCGGCCACGAGCTGCGCGAGCGGCTGGCCGTCTACCCCGAGTACGCCACCCGCGAGGCCTTCCTCGACGAGCGGCTGCGCCGGCGCGTGGCCAAGCTCGTCGACCCCGACGGCTTCGTCCGACCCGATCTCGAGATATGGAGGCACTGGTAGGGCGAGGTGAGCCGAAGGCGAGCCGAGCAAATACAAGAAGAGGTGCTTACGGTCGACCCGCTCCAGCGGGTAGCCTTAGGAGCAGGCCGCCCGGCCGCCCGGCGAGGTGCAGCCGAAGGCGAGCCGAGCGAATACAAGAAGAGGTGCTACGGTTGACCCGCCCCAGCGGGCAGTCTCACGAGCAGGTGCAGCCGAAGGCGAGCCGAGCGAATATCAGAAAAATAGACCGGAGCGAAATCATGGCAATGCGTGAGGCGACGATCTCTCTCGACTGGGCTTCCCCCGACACCCGCCGCATCCTCGGCGCCCTCCTCGACGGCGGCGAGCTGTCGGTGGCCGACGGCATCCGCCTCACCGAGACTCAGGGGCGCGATCTGCACGCGCTGACCCTGGTGGCCGACGAGATGCGCCGCCGTCAGGCGGGCGACGTGGTCACCTACGTGGTCAACCGCAACATCAATTTCACCAACGTGTGCATCAAGCACTGCACCTTCTGCGCCTTCAGCCGCGATCATCGCGAGGAGGAAGGATACTTCCTGCCGATGGACGAGGTGGTCCGCCGCGCGATCGAGGCCTGGGAGATGGGGGCCACCGAAGTCTGCATCCAGGCGGGCCTGCCCCCGAAGCTCGACGGCCGCTACTACATCGATCTCTGCCGGGCCATCAAGGCGGCCCTGCCCGAGATGCACCTGCACGCCTTCTCTCCGGAAGAGATTCTCTACGGCTCGACCCGCTCGGGGCTGCCCATCCCCGAGTACCTGGCCGAGCTGAAGAAGGTCGGGCTCGGCACATTGCCCGGCACCTCGGCGGAGGTGCTGGACCAGGAGATCCGGGACGTCATCGCCCGTGGCCGCATCACGGTCAAGCAGTGGATCGAGGTGATCACCTCGGCCCACGCCCAGGGGATCCGCACCACGTCCACCATCATGTACGGCCACGTGGAGCGGCCCGAGCACTGGGTGCGCCACATGGACCTGCTCCGCGGCATCCAGAAGGAGACCGGCGGGTTCACCGAGTTCGTCCCCCTCTCGCTGATCCACCAGGAGGCCCCGATGTACCGGCGCGGGCTCGTGCCGGGCGTGCGCCAGGGCGCGACCGGCATCGAGGTCGTCAAGATGCACGCGGTGGCCCGTCTCTTCCTGGGCCCGCTCTTCCGGAACATCCAGTGCTCGTGGGTGAAGGAAGGCCCCAAGCTGGCCCAGCTCCTGCTCGCGGCGGGGGCCAACGACGTGGGCGGCACCCTGATCAATGAATCGATTTCCACGTCCGCCGGGGCCTCGTACGGGCAGCTCGTGGCGCCCGCGGAGCTGCGCCGGCTCATCCGCGACGCGGGGCGCGTCCCCGCCCAGCGCTCCACCACCTACGAGCTGCTGCGGGTCTACGAGGTGGAGGACCCGGCGGACGACTCCCCGCTCGATCACGTGGACGACGCGGAAGCGCGGTTCGGCTCGTACCGCCTCCTCGCCGCCTCGGGGAAGTTCCGCTTCCTGCATCCGACGCGCGCCGAGGGCGACTGAGAGGCCGCGCCGCCGCGCATTCGCCTGTTGAGCGGGCGGGCCGGCTTGAGTAGAATTGGGCCTTGGCTTCACGAGACCCGTGATCACCCTCGACGGCTCGGCCGTTCACTCTCACCCCCAAACCTGGAGGGCAGCACATGGCAAAATCGATGACGAAGTCCGCCATCATCGCTCACCTGGCCCAGAAGACGACGCTCAGCAAGAAGCAGATCGTCGACGTCATGGACCAGCTGCTCGCGCTCGCGACCAAGGAAGCCAAGAACGTGTTCGTGGTGCCGAACTTCGGCCGCCTGGTGCTGGCCAACCGCAAGGCGCGGATGGGGCGCAACCCTCAGACCGGAGAGCCCCTCAAGATCCCGGCCAAGCGCGTGGTGAAGTTCCGACTCGCCAAGTCCCTCAAGGACTCGGTGCTTGGGAAGAAGTAACCCGACGGGCGCTCTCGCGTACCGACCGCTCGCCGCATCCTGGGAGCCGGCTCTCGAGCTGTTCCGGTTCGCGGGAGCCTGGGCACCACCGCCGGCCGACGTCCACGCCGGCTGGGGCGCCTGGGACGGCGATCGACTCGTGGGAGCCCTCCTGATGGAGCGGGCGGGCGCCACGGCGATGCTGCACGGTCCCGTGGTCGTCGCTCCGTCCGACATGCCCGCCGAGGACGTGCTCGCGGTGGCGGGCGAGCTGACCGGCCAGGTGCTGGCTCAGGCCGGCGGGGCCGGCATCGAGACCATCTTCGCGCGGCCCCAGAGCCTGGATCGGGTCTGGGTTCGCAGCGGCTTCATCCCGGTCCCCGAGGCGGAGCTGCCCCGCGAGCTCCGCGGGCGCCCGGGGGTCGGACTGTTCGGCTGGCGGGGCGGGACCGCGCTCTGGAGCACCGCGGGACGCGGCGGCGCCCGCTCCGCCCTCGCCCGCGGCGAGCACTAGCCACCCCTCCCCGCGCCATGAAGCTCACCGCGCTCGCGGGTGGCACCGGCGCCGCGAAGCTCCTGCGCGGCCTCTACCGGGTCATGGAGCCGCGTGATCTCACCGTCGTCGTCAATACCGGCGACGACGCGGAGATCTGGGGCCTCCACGTCTCCCCGGATCTCGATACGGTGTCCTACACCCTGGCCGGCGTCATCGACGAGCGCAAGGGCTGGGGCCTGACTGGCGAGACCTTCCACGCCCTCGACCAGATCGCCCGCTTCGGCGAGCCGCTGTGGTTCAACCTGGGCGACCGCGATCTGGCCACCCACCTGCACCGCACGCGGTTGCTCCGCGAAGGCCGGACGCTGACCGACATCACCTGCGCGATCGCCTCCGCGCTCGGGGTGGCGGCCACGGTGCTGCCGATGTCCGACCAGCCGGTGCGCACCCGCATCCTCGGCCCGGACGGCTGGCTCACCTTCCAGGAATACTTCGTCCGCGAGAAGGCCCAGGTCGAGGCGCGGGAGGTGGAGTACGCGGGCGCCGCGCAGTCGCGCCCCGCGCCCGGTGTGCTCGAGGCGATCGCCTCCGCGCAGGCCGTGGTCGTCTGCCCGTCCAATCCCATCACCTCGGTCGGGCCGATCCTGGCCGTCCCGGGCCTCGTGGAGGCGCTGCGGGCGACCTCCGCGACCGTCGTCGCGGTCAGTCCGATCGTGGGCGGCGACGCCGTCTCGGGGCCCGCGGGCCGGCTCATGGCCTCCGCCGGGCTGCCCGTCTCCGCGGTCGGCGTCGCCCGCGCCTACGCGAGCTGGCTCGATCGCCTGGTCTTCGACGAGCAGGACCGGGCCCTCGCGTCCGAGATCCAGGCGCTCGGGGTGGCGCCGATCCCCGCCCCCACGATGATGTCGAGCCGCGAGGCGGAGATCACGCTGGCCCGCCACGTGCTGCAGGCGGCCGCGTGACTCTCCTCGCCGCGGTGCCGGTGAAGGACCTGGTGAACGCCAAGCAGCGACTCGTCCCCGCCCTGTCGCCGCACGAGCGCCGGGAGCTGGCGCGCGCCATGCTCGAGGACGTGCTGGACGCGGTGGTGGCGGCGCTGCCCGGCGCGGTCCTCGTGGTCACCACCGATCCGGACGTGCGGGCGGTGGCCCGCGCCGCCGGCGCCGACTGTCTCATCGAGAGCGCCAACCGCGGCCACACCGCGGCGGTGGCCTTCGCCCAGCGGGAAGCGGTGACGCGCGGCGCCTCGCGCTTCCTCACGCTGCCCGGCGACGTGCCCTGCGTCACCCGTCAGGAGGTCCTCGCGCTCTGTGGCGCGCTCGGCGAGACGCCCGGCGTGGTATTCGTCCCCTCGCGCTCCGGTCTCGGCACCAACGCGGCGCTCCTGGCTCCGGCCGACCTGCTCCCGCTCACGTTCGGCGAGCCCTCGTTCGCGAATCACCTCACGACCGCCCGGACCGCCGGGGTCGCCCCGCGGGTGCTGCAGCTGCCCGGTATCGGCCTCGACGTGGACGCCCCCGCCGACCTGCCGCTCCTTCTCGAGCGCGGGCCCGCCACGCGCAGCGCGCGGCTCCTGCGGGGCTTCAGGTCCGGCGCGCGCCCCGCGGGAGCCCGTTAGGCATGCCGCCGCGCTACGAGGTCATCGGCGTCGAGGGGCTGCCCGAGTTCCGGCCCGGCGACGACCTGGCCGGGGAGATCGCGGACGCGGCGCGCCGACAGGGCACGCCGATCAGCGAGCGGGATCTCCTGGTGGTCAGCCAGAAGATCGTGTCCAAGGTGGAGGGCCGGCTGGTGCGCCTCTCCGACGTGACGCCCTCGGCGCGCGCCCGGGCGCTCGCGGAGGAGATCGGGCGGGATCCGCGCCTCGTCGAGGTCATCCTGAGCGAGAGCCGCCGCATCGTCCGTCAGGCCAAGGGCGTCCTGATCGTGGAGACCCACCACGGCTGGGTCTGCGCGAACGCGGGCGTGGACCAGTCCAACGTGGACGCGGACACCGCCTGCCTGCTGCCGGAGGACTCCGATCGCTCCGCGGGCGCGCTGCGGGAGCGACTGCGCGGCCTGACCGGCCACGAGCTGGCCGTGGTCATCGCGGACACGTTCGGCCGGCCGTGGCGGGAGGGGCTCGTCAACGTCGCGGTCGGCCTCGCCGGCTTCGAGCCCATCCGCAGCTATCTGGGCGAGCTGGACCCCGCGGGGTACGTGCTGCAGGCGACGATCCTCGCGCTGGCCGACGAGCTGGCCTCGGCGGCCGAGCCGGTGATGGGCAAGCTCGATCGCATCCCGGTGGCGATCATCCGCGGGCTTGCCTGGGAGCGCGGAGAGGGCTCGAGTCGGGCCTTGCTCCGCGATCCGGCCCGCGACCTGTTCCGTTGACACTTCATTCGACCCTTC
The DNA here is from genome assembly GCA_040902305.1 of Candidatus Rokuibacteriota bacterium. Classification (GTDB taxonomy): domain Bacteria; phylum Methylomirabilota; class Methylomirabilia; order Rokubacteriales; family CSP1-6; genus CAMLFJ01. The sequence goes on from JBBDXN010000160.1 coordinate 26,419, forward strand.
ATTCAAGGAGGCGGTATGCGGATCGGCATCGTGGGAGGCACCGGCAAGGAAGGCGTGGGCCTCGGGCTCCGATGGGCGCAGGCGGGGCACGAGGTGCTCATCGGCTCGCGTGATCCCGAGCGGGCGCGCGCGAAGGCGACCGAGCTGGCCGCGTCCGCGCCCGGGAGCCGGGTGGAAGGCAAGT
>JBBDXN010000160.1:26612-30828 GCA_040902305.1 Candidatus Rokuibacteriota bacterium
AAGTCGAATCGCGACGCGGCGGCCGCCGCCGACGTGGTGGTGCTGACGGTACCGGCGACCGGGCTGGCCGCGACACTACCCGAGCTGCGCGAGGTCTGTCGCGGCAAGATCGTGGTGAGCACGGTGGTGCCACTCACCTTCGGTGGCGGGCGGCTCTTCACCCCGCCCCCGGCGGGCTCCGCCGCCGAGGAGGCGCAGGAGATCCTGGGGCCGGACGCGCGCGTGGTCGCCTCGTTCCACCACATCGCCGCCCATGAGCTGGCCGCGGGCGACCACGCCATCGAGTGCGATCTGCTGCTGTGCGGGGGGGACGCGGAGGCCAAGAAGCTCGTGGCCGACCTCGGCGCGTCGATGGGCCTCCGCTCGGTGGACGTGGGCGCGCTCACCAACGCGGGACCGCTCGAGGGCATCACCGCGGTGCTCGCGACCGTCAACCGGCGCTACAAGCTCAGGAACTCCGGCATCAAGATCACCGGGCTGCCCTGAAAGGACCCGCCGCTACCCGCCCAGCAGAAGCTCCACCACCTTCTCCACATCGCTCATGTCATCGAGCAGGACGTCGGGGCGCTCGGCGAGGAGCTCGTCGCGCGTGTGCTGCCCGGTGCTGACCGCGACCGCCACCGCCCCGAAGGCGCGCGCGCAATCGATGTCGAGCGGGGTGTCGCCGATCACCACCACGTCGGCGGACGCGAAGGCCTGGCCCACGAGGGCGTGGGCGCGGCGGCTCGCCAGCGATGGCAGCCGGCGCCGATCCATGTGATCGGAGCCGTAGGCCCCGACGCGGAAGTGGGGCCAGAGCCCGGTGGGCAAGAGCTTGATCCGGGCGCCCTCCTCGATATTGCCGGTCACGAGCCCCAGCAGGGCCTCCGGGGTCTGGGCCAGGCGCTCCACCACCGCGCCCACGCCGGGGAGCGTGACCACGTGGCGTCCGTCGCCGATCTCGCTCGCGAGGCCGGCCGCATAGGCCTCGAAGAAGTCGTCGAGACGCTCCCTGACCTTCGCCGCCTCCCAGCCGAGCGCTCCCATCACATCGTGGACGATGCGCGTGTCGGTCCGGCCCCGCAGGTCGTACTGGTCGATGCCGCCCGCCACCCCGAACACACGCTCGAGCGCGGTCCGCATGGCCCGGCGCCCCGCCCCGCGCGAGGTGATCAGGGTGCCGTCGATGTCGAACAGGATGAGCTTCACGGAACGGGCGATCTACGTGCGCAGCGGGGCGGCGAGCGCGCGCAGTCGGCCCACGATGGGTGGCAGCCGGTCCAGCACCGCCTCCACGTCGGCGGCGGTGCTCCACCGTCCGAGCGTGAAGCAGAGGGAGCCCTCCGCTTCCTCCGGGGTGCAGCCGATGGCGCGCAGCACATGCGACGTGGTCTGGGTGAGCGAGGCACAGGCCGACCCGGACGAGGCGGCCACGCCCGCCAGGTCGAGATCGAGGAGCACGCCGTCGGCCTTCACCCCGCGCAGCACGAAGCTCACGTGATGCGGCAGCCGCGAGCGTGGCGAGCCGGTCAGCCGGCAGCCGGGGAGCCGTTCGAGCAGGCCGTTCATGAGCCGGTCGCGCAGGGCGGTCAGCCGGGCCGCCTCCTGATGGGCGCCCTCCACGCGCATCAGCTCGGCGGCCACCCCGAGGCCGACCGCGCCGGGCAGGTTCTCGGTACCCGAGCGGTAGCCGCCTTCCTGGCCACCGCCCAGCATCTGCGGGTGGATGCGGACGCCGGGACGGACCCAGAGCGCGCCGCTACCCGGCGGGGCGTAGAGATCGTTCCCCGACACCGTCAGCAGATCGATGCTCATCGCCTCCACGTTGAGCGGTACCCGGCCCAGGGCGCCCACGCCGTCCACGTGCAGCGGCACACCGGCCGCGCGCGTGACGCGCCCGATCTCCTGGATCGGCTGCACGGTGCCGATCTCGGGATTGGCGGCGGCGACCGAGACGAGGATGGTGTCCTGGGTCAGAGCCGCCCGCAGCGCGCCCGGGTCCACGCGCCCGTCGTGGTCCACGGGCAGGGAGCACACGGTGGCCCCCGCCTTCTCCAGGTCCCGGCAGGCGTTGATGACCGAGATGTGCTCGATAGCGGAGAGCAGGATCCGGGCGGGTCCTCCCGCGCGCGCCCGCGCGGCGACCCCCTTGATGGCCAGGTTATTGGCCTCGGTGGCGCCCGAGGTGAAGATGATGCCCCCCGAGGCGCCTCCGCAGAGGCGCGCGACCTTCACCCGCGCCGCGTCGAGCGACTCGCGCGCCTCCGCGCCCAGCGAGTGCCGGGCCGACGGATTGCCGATGCCCGCCTCCAGGAAGGGACGCATGACCGCGAGCACGCGCGGATCCACCGGCGCGAAGCCCCCGTAGTCGAGATAGGCGCGGTCGGGCTCGACGCCGGCTGACGCCACCGGCCCCTACCGAGTCTTCCGGATCACGAAGCGGTAGACCGCCCCGCTCCGCGTGATGTCGAGCAGCTCGTGCCCGGTGTTCCGCGCCCAGCTCCGCATGTCGGGGTCCGAGGCGGGATCGTCGGAGAGCATCTCGAGCACCTGACCGGCCGCCATCTGGGTCATGGCCTCCCGGGTCTTGACGATGGGCATGGGGCAGAAGAGCCCGGTGCAGTCAATCTGCCTGTCAGGATTGACGACTTTCGCCTCCTGGGCCATGGAACGTTACCCTACCCCAGCCCTCCGCGCCCCGTCAAGGAAGGGGCCTCCCCGAAATTCTCGCCCCACCAATGGGCCGGCCCCGATTATCCTGAAAGGTGACCCCATGGCCAACCGCGCCAGAACTGCCCAGACTCCAGCCGCCCGCCGCATCAAGCGCAAGATCCTGGTCGCGATCGCCCTCACCGCGTTCCTGCCGATGCTGGTGGTCGCGTACCTGGTCTACGCGTACGCGCTTCCCCTCCTGGACCCACAGGCGCAGGAGCGCAACCTGCCGTGGATGCTGGTCATGCTGGGCGGCACCGGGCTCCTCATGGCGGCGGGGAGCTTCATGCTCTGGGACCTGGCCACCTCGGTGGTCCGTCACGCGGACACGGTCGGCACCCCGCGGCCGGCCCCGGGTACCCCGCTGCCCGCGCCGACCCCCGAGTCGGCGGTGCAGCAGTACGTCCAGCAGAGCGACGAGGTCGACACGCTGATGCATTCCTTCTCCCGGATGCTGGTCACGGTCGAGCAGCAGGCCTCCGACGTCAACGAGTACGCGCGACGGCTCGACACCGCCTACAAGGAGCTCGAGTCCACCAGCGCCCAGCTCAAGGAGTTCTCGTTCAAGGACGAGGTCACCGGGCTCTACAACCGCCGCTTCTTCTCGATCCGGCTCGAGGAAGAAGTCTCGCGCTACCGCCGCTTCAACCACCCGGTCTCGGTGGTCCTGCTCGACCTCGACGGCTTCAAGGCGGTCAACGACGATCTTGGCCACGGGGCCGGCGACGAGACGCTCCGGGCGATGGCCGATATCCTGCTCAAGCAGTCGCGCGGCATCAACGTCATCTGCCGCTACGGCGGCGACGAATTCGCGGTGCTCCTGGTCGAGACCTCCAAGGGCGGGGCCCGCCTCTACGCCGACCGCATCCGCTACGTGCTCTCCACCTGGACGTTCACCCACGGCCGCCGGGTCACCGCGAGCTTCGGCATCGCCTCGCTGCCCGAGGACGTGGCCCCCTCCGCCGACGAGCTGATCCGGGCCGCCGACGAGGCGCTCTACGCGGCCAAGCGCGCGGGCAAGAACCGGGTGTCGGTGCACGAGGATGTCGCGGCCGGCCCGGGCGGCCGGGAGCCGGATCGCGCGTGACCGCGCTCGCTTCCGCCCGTCGCGTGCTGATCGTGGACGACGAGCGCGACATCCGCACTACCCTGCGCGCGGTGTTCGGCTCCGCGGGCTACGAGTGCCGGCTCGCGGGCAACGGACGGGAGGCGGCCCAGCTCTTCGAGACCGAGCGCTCGCCCCTCACGATCACCGACTTGAAGATGCCGGTCATGGACGGCCTCCAGCTCCTGCAGCACGTCCGGGCCCGCGACGCCGACGCGGCCGTCATCATGCTCACCGGCGCCGCCGACGTCCGCACCGCGGTCGAGAGCCTCAAGCAGGGCGCCAGCGACTTCATTCTCAAGCCGGTCAATCTCGACCAGGTCCTGCTCTCCGCCGAGCGCGCCCTCGAGCGCCGCCAGCGCCTGCTCGAGCGCCGCGAGCATCAGGCGCTGCTGGAGTACCGGGGGGGCGCGGGCCCCC
>JBBDXN010000160.1:30838-62921 GCA_040902305.1 Candidatus Rokuibacteriota bacterium
CCCCCCCCCCCCCCCCCCCCCCCCGCGACCTGGGCGCCGCCCTCGGCGAGCTGCAGCAGACCTACCAGGCCACGCTCGAGGCCCTGGGCTCGGCTCTCGCCACCCGCGAGGTCGGCACCGAGCAGCACTCTCGCCGCGTGCACGCCTACTCCATCGCGCTGGCCGTGGCCCACCGACTCCCCGAGAAGGAGCTCGACGCCCTCGGGCGGGGCGTGCTGCTGCACGATATCGGCAAGATCGGCATCTCCGACGCCATCCTCCTCAAGCCCGGCCCCCTCACGCCGGATGAGTGGGCGATCATGCGGAGCCACCCGGAGATCGGCCGGCAGATCCTCGAGGGCATCCCGTTCCTGCGCGACGCGATCCCGGTGGTCCACCACCACCACGAGCGCTGGGACGGCACCGGGTACCCGCTCGGGCTCGCGGGCCCGGCGATTCCCCTCGCCGCGCGCATCTTCGCCATCGCCGATGCCTTCGACGCCATGACCTTCGACCGGCCCTACTCGACGGCCATCTCGCTGGAAGCCGCGCGGGACCGGATCCGGGATGCCGCGGGCAGTCACTTCGACCCGGACGTGGTGGCGACCTTCCTCCGCATGCCGCTCGAGGTCTTCGCCCAGGCGCGGGTCCGCTCCGTCCACCCACCCACCTCCTGAGCCGGCGCTCGCCGGCCGCGAACTGATTGTCGAATTCCTCCGGCCCCGTTCGTGTGTCAGCGCACGGAGGCTTGCTCGATATGTCCCAGGAGCTGTTGCGCGCGGGAGGCGGCCACCGCCAGGTCCTCCGCGGACACCCCTTCCTCGCGCGTCCGGCGGATGTGGCCGAGGAGCCGCTGCGCCTGCTCGAGCGCGGCGGCCCGATCGCCGTCGCCCAGGAGCTGCGGGATCAGCTCGAGGCTCTGGCCGGCCATGTCCTCCAGGGTCCGCACCAGCAGATCACGGGCGAGCCGGCGCCGGCGCTCGTCGATGTCACGCACGCCGCGGGCCTGAAACAGCACCTCGACCGCCGCCTCGAAGTTTCCGGCCCGCCACCGGCGCAGGCCGAGCCGCGTGTGGCCACGCCAGAGCCGGCAGCTCACGCGGCGTCGCTGCTCCCGCGGCAGCCCCTGCGCCACCGGCGCCTCCAGGAGCACGCGGGTGGCCTCGAGGGAGCCGCCCAGCGGCGCCTCGTCGCCGCCGCCCCGGCGGAGCGCGCGCCGAAGTCGCCAGAGATCACGGGCCACCGCAGTGGAGCACACCTCGATGAGGAACCCGGCGGTCTCGAGGCCGACTTCCCCGCGCGCGAGCGCCGTCTCGAGGAGCTGCCGCGCCTCATCGATCTCACGCCCACGGATCAGCGCGGCCACGCGGTCGCGCCACTCCTCCGCCGCCGTCCCGGACCGCGCATCCCGCGGGAAGGCCCCGATCTCGGCCGGAGCGGGCGGGGCGCGCCGAGCCGCATCGGCCTCCGGCATGGCCGGCGGCGGGAAGCCGGTCGGAGGCGGTGGCGGCGCGGTCCGGCGCGCGAGCTCGGCGCGCGGGGTCTGCGGCGGGCCGTGGCGCCGTCCGCGCCCGCGAACCCGCGCCCGGGGATCCCCTTCGAGCGCCTCCACAAGCCCGAGGAAGAGCAGCACGACGGCCACCGCCCCCACGACCGCGAGGAGGGCCTCTTCGACAGTCATGCGGCTCACCCTACCACGCTCCCCCGGGCTTTCACGACCATTTGGCGAGTCCGCGCGGTATGATGCCTGATACCGGCCGGTCAATATTCTCGCAGCGATCGAGGAGATTCAATGCGTCGCGTCGCCGTGATCGGAGTGGGCGTCACCAAGTTTGGCAAGCACGATCGGACCAGCGCCGAGCTGTTCGCGGCCGCCGCCGCCGACGCCATCACCGACGCCGGGATCGCCCCGAGGGCCGTCCAGGCGCTCTACTTCGGCAACGTCACCGGGGGCGAGACCGAGCGGCAACTCCACATGGGCCCGCTGGCCGCCACCCTGCTCGGCCTGCCCACCGTCCCCACCACGCGCTTCGAGAACGCCTGCGCCACCAGCCACGCCGCCTTCCGCCACGCGGTGATGGAGATCGCGAGCGGCGTGTCGGACGTGGTGCTGGTCGGCGGCGCCGAGCGCGTGCTGAACGTGCCCACCGAGTCCGCCACCGAGTTCTTCGCCTATTGCTCCGACGCCTCGCTCGAGCAGCCCGCCGGCCTCACCTTCCCCGGCGTCTTCGCGCTGATCGCGCGGGCGCACATGGACAAGTACGGCACCACCGAGGAGCAGATGGCCCACGTCGCGGTCAAGAACCACCGCCACGGCGCGCTGAACCCGAAGGCGCAGTTCCAGAAAGAGATCTCGCTGGACACCGTGCTCAAGAGCGCGTACGTGGCCGATCCGCTGAAGCTCTTCGACTGCTGCCCCTTCACCGACGGGGGCGCCGCGCTGGTGCTGGCCTCCGAGGACGTGGCCCGCCGTCACCGGCGCCCGATCTGGGTGCTGGGCACGCAGGCGGCCACCGACACCATGTTCGTGCACGAGAAGCGCGATCTCTCGCGCGTGACCGCCACCGAGCGCGCCGCCCAGGGCGCCTACCGCCAGGCCGGCAAGACGCCCACCGACGTGGACGTGGCCGAGCTGCACGACTGCTTCACGATCGCGGAGATCGTGGCCACCGAGGGGCTCGGCTTCTTCGAGCCCGGCACCGGCGGCCTCGCCGCCGAGAAGGGCTGGACGAGCCTGGGCGGCAAGCTCCCCGTGAACCCGTCGGGCGGGCTCAAGGCCAAGGGCCATCCGATCGGCGCCACCGGAGCGGCCCAGATCGCGGAGATCGTCACCCAGCTCCGCGCGGAGGCGGGCCCGCGCCAGGTGGACGGCGCCCGCACCGGCCTGACCCACACGCTCGGCGGCAATACCGCGACGGTCCTCGTGAGCCTCTTCGGCCGTGACTGAGCGGGTGATCAACCTGAAGAGCTTCTTCGAGGACGTGCGCGCGGGCCGGCTCACCGGCATCCGCTGCGGCCGCTGCGGCGAGCTGGCGATTCCGCCGAAGGAGTTCTGCGCGAGCTGCCAGCAGCGCGACTGGCAGCCGGTGCCGCTGGCCGGCACCGGAGCCGTCGTGTCCTACACGGTGATCCGCGTCGCGCCACGGGGCCGCGCCGGCGAGGTACCCTACGCGGTCGCGGTGGTGAAGCTGGACGAGGGCGTGTCCCTGCTCGGCCGGGTGGTGGACATCCCCTTCGAGTCGCTGAAGGCGGGCCTGCCCGTCCGCTTCCGTCCCGTCCAGCTCGGGGCCGAGACCGTCGTCGGCTTCGGCCCGGCCTGAGCGGGCCGGCTAGCCTCCATAGCCCCAGTTCCAGCAGGGCAAGCGGTCCTTCCAGAACCAGTGGCGCTACGCTGCCCCGCGATGAACCGGCCGAGGAGCGGCCCGACCTGGGCCGGATTGCCCTTCGTGTCGACCGGCCGGTCGCGGCCGCCTCCGCCGCCATCAAGTCGGTCCGGACGTTCTCGATGATGTGGATGCCGTTGTCGGTGAGGAGCATGTTGTGGACGATGAAGGCCTCCTTCGGGTTCTCGCCCGGGATGACCTCGACCCCCCACGTGTCATTGCCGACCGCCACCACCTTCTGGGAGACGAGCCACGTCGCCGCGTCCTTGCCGATCCCGGGCTCGCCGGAGTTGAACAGCGCGTTCTGGGCCGGGAACTGCTCGAAGAGATCGCCCCATCCGGTGTGGATGACCACGATGTCCCCTTCGCGCAGCGTCACGTTGTACATCTTGAGGCCCGCCTGGATGTCGCCGGCGGTGATGACGGTGCCCTTGTCGAGACAGGGCTTCTTGCACGCGGATTGCCCTTAAACTTGTTGGCCTGCTGGAAGACCTTGACCATGTCCACGAGCACGTCTCGGGTCGCAAACGGCTTGAGGTTCTCGATGCCGAGACGGGTCATGGCGTTCTGTGACCCAACCCGTCCAGGTGCGTGCCCACGTGGCTGCGCTCGCCGACCCCTGAGAGGCCACCGTCCCTGGGCGCGCCGCGCTCAGGGGCGGCCCACGTCCGTCAGACCGATCTTCACCCGCCGGTTGTGCCGGCCCTTGTTGTCGATCTTGAGGATGCGCAGCGGCCGGGAGCCGGCGGTCGAGGCCAGATGGGTACCGCCGCAGGCCTGCCGATCGAGCCCCACGATCTCGACCACGCGAATCGTTCCGTCCGCGGTGGGCGGCGGCGCCACCGAGCGGTTGCGGACGAGCCCGTGCTCCGCCAGGGCGTCGGCCTCGGTGACGTAGGCGTAGCGGAGGGGCAGATCCTGGCGGATCACGTCGTTGATCTCGGGCTCGAGCGCGCGGAGGCGATCGTTGTCGGCGTCGGGCAGGTCGAAATCCATGCGCGCGGTGCCGTCCTCGTTGAGCTGGGCCCCGGTGACGAGCGCGCCCTGGAAATGCCGGAAGACCAGCGCGTTCAGGATATGCGTGTCGGTGTGGAGCTGGGCCATCATGGAGCGGAACCCGGCATCCACCACCGTCTCCACCGTGCCCGCCAGCTCGACCGGCTCGGCCAGGAGATGCCAGTAGCGGCCGTCGGCGGCCTCGATGGCGGTCACGCGTACTTCACCGCCATTCCAGCGCAGCAGCCCGCGGTCGGCGAGCTGCCCGCCGCCGCCCGGGTGGAACGGCGTCTGCTCGAGCAACACGGCGCCCGGCCTCGCGTCCACCACGCGGGTCTCGATCATGAGGACGTCCGGATACTGGTGACAGAAGTAGCGTGACATCGCACTCTCGCGCATGAAGCGCACCAAAGAAGGAAGGGGTTACGGCTCTTCGCCGTAACCCCTCCGAATTGGAGCGGCCGACCGGATTCGAACCGGCGACGTCCAGCTTGGGAAGCTGGCATTCTGCCACTGAATTACGGCCGCCTGTGGTCCCCTATTCTAGTCTCCGGGCGGGGCCAGTCAACCGGAAGCTTCGCTCTTGTATCCGCTCGGCTCGCCTTCGGCTGCGCCTCGCAGTGCTATTTCAGCGACATGTCGTAGGCCTTGATCAGCTCGTCGCTGCGAGCCTTCCAGTTGAGCCGCTTGTTCGCTCCGTAGAGGTCGAGCTGCTGGTAGAGGGGGACCGCCGGCATCTCGTCGATCCACAGCTTGTTGATCCGGTGATAGAGGGCGAGCCGCTGCTTCTCGTCCATGAGGGTCTGGGCCTGCTCCACCATGCCGTCGAAGTCGGCGTTGTGGTAGTTGCCCAGGTTGCTCCCGGTGCGGAAGAGCGGGCCGTACACCGTCTCGGCGTCCACCGTGGGCGTGCCCCAGCCGATCAGCCACACCGGGCCCGGCTTGTGCACGTACACGAGGTTGTTCAGGTAGTTCACGAACTCGAACGTCTTGAGCTGCGTCCGGATGCCGGCCTTGGTGAGCTGGCCGGTCACCGCCTCCGCCACTTCCTTGTCCCGCACGTAGCGGCCCTGGGGGCTGTTCAGCGTGAGATCGAGCCCGCCCGGGAAACCGGCCTCGGTGAGGAACTGCTTGACCTTGCCCAGATCCTGCTTGATCGGCTTGAGCGAGGCGTCGTAGCCGAAGTGCAGTGGCGTCAGCATGGTGGCCATCCGCATGGCCTTGCCGTCCAGCACGCCCTTGATGATCTCGTCCACGTCGACCGCGTGGGCAATCGCCTGCCGCACCCGCTTGTCCGCGGTCACGCCCTTGTACGGCCCGACCAGCTTGTGCTGGGCATCGTACTCATGGGTGACGAACATGAGCTGGAGCGTGCGGATCGACGGCGCGGTGGACAGGAAGAGCTTCGGATGGTTGTTGATGATGGTGGCCAGGTGCGGCGGGATGTTCACCGCCACGTCCACTTCGCCGTTCTGGAGCGCGGCCACCCGCACCGCGTCGTCGGGAATCGGCCGGAACACGACCGTCTTGATCTTGGGCGCGCCCCGCCAGTACTGGTCGTTGGCCTCCAGCACGATCTCCTCGTCCTTGCTCCAGCGGACGAGCTTGTAGGGCCCGGTCCCGATCGGGTTCTTCGAGATGAACGGCGAGTCCTTGCCCGCGTAGGCCTTCGCCGGGTACATCGAGGCCTGGCGGAAGGTCATGATCGCGGTGAAGGTCGGCCACGGCTTGCTCGTCTGCACGCGCACCGTGTACGGATCCACGATGTCGACCCGCTCGATGGGCCGGAAGTTCGAGCTGGCCCGCAGCCCGCTCTTGACCCGCTCCAGGCTGAACTTCACCGACTCGGCGTTGAACTCCTCGCCGTTGTGGAACTTGACCCCGCGGCGCAGCTTCACCTCCCACGTCGTCGGCGCCACCAGCTTCGGCAGCTCCGCGGCCAGCGCGGGCACGACCTTGAGGTTCTGATCGCGCTCCACCAGGGTGTCGAACAGGTGGCTCGCCACCACCGAGGCGGGCGTCTCCTGCTGATTCTGGGTGTCGAGCGTCGTGGGATCCACGCCCTGAGCGATGACGATCTTGCCTTGCGGGGCCGCCCACGCCAGGCCCGGCACCACGAGCAGGGCCACCACGAGCGAACTCAGACGTTTCACGACCATCTCGAGCCTCCTTCGAAGCGGGGGATCTTGCGGGGAAGTGCCCACACTCTAGGCAAGCCCCGGGTCGGGTGTCAAGTTCCGGTCCGACGCAGATGCGCGAGCGCCTCCTCGCGCGTGCTGACGAGCCCGAGCGCCTGGGCCTCCCGGGCCAGGGCCAGCAGCCGGCCGACCGCCGGACCCGGAGGCAGCCCGAAAGCCGCCATCACGTCCTCGCCCCGCAGCAGCGCGGCCGCGGCCGCCGCGACGGCTTCCTCCTCCATCCCCGCCATCAAGGTGCGCACCACGTCCCCGCCCGCGCCCGCCCAGACCGCGAGCGGCGAGGCGCCGGTCAGCGCGGCCGCGTCGGCCAGCGCCAGCAACAGAACATCCCGCGCCTCGCTGCCGAGCGCCCGGAAGAAGCGGAGGCGGGCGCGGCGAGTGATCTCGCCGGCCTGGGCCAGATGCATCGGCCGTAGGTGCTCGGCCACCAGCCGCTCGATGACCTGCCCGGCACGGCGCGAGAGGCGAAAGCGCCGAGCGATGTCGCCGGTGCGGCGCGCGCCCACCTCGTCGTGGCCGATGAAGCGGATGCGGTCGCCGTCCTGCGTGCGGGTCTCGGGCTTGGACACGTCGTGGAGGAGCGCGGCCAGCTTCAACGCCTCCCGGCGCGTGAGCCCGTCCCCCAGCGCCTCGCCGAGATGCTCCCGGAGCGCGGGGCCCCACGGCGCGAGGGCCTCCAGGTCCGCGAGCAGGGCGTCCACACCTTCTACCGCGCGCAGCGAGTGCTCCCAGACGTCGAAGCGATGTGGTGGCGACTGCGTGGTCATGCGCATGGCGAGGCTCTCGGGCAGCAGCACCGGCAGCACCCCGAGGCGATCGAGCGCCCGCAGCCCGGCCGCCGCGGGGGGCTCGGCCAGCATTGCCACTAGCTCGTCGCGCAGGCGCTCGGGCGCGACGGTCGCCACGAGCGGCGCGGCCGCCGCGATGGCCGTCTCCGCGTCCGGGTCGAGCCGCCACCCCTCGCGCATGGCGAGGCGAACACCGCGCAGCGCCCGCAGCGGATCGTCCACCATCGCGGCCGGCCCGCACGGGCGCACGATGCGCGCGGCCAGATCGCCCAGGCCGCCGGTGGGGTCCACGATCTCGGCGTGGCCCAGGCGCAGCAGGTCCCCGATCGACACCGCGAGCGCGTTGACCGTGAAATCCCGCGCCCGCAGATCGCCGGCCAGGGTCGGCGCCCGCAGGTCCACCAGATCGAGCGACAGATCGCCGGCCCGGCCCACCAGGCGGCCGGCGCCCCGCCCGGCGTCGAGCACGACGAACGCCGCGTCGAGCCGGTCGGCCAGACGCCGGCCGAGATCGAGCGCGCCGCCGCCCACCGCCAGATCCAGATCCGCGGCGGGGCGCCCGCTCAGGATCTCCCGGAGCGCCCCTCCCACGAGCCAAACCGGCCGCTCCGCGCCGGCCAGCCCGGCGAGCACGGTCAGCGCCTGGCGGCCCGCGGCCGGAATCCGCTCGATCGAGACGCGCATCAGAGGCCGAGGAGCCGCTGGGCGTTGTCGTGGAAGATCTTGCGATAGACCGCGTCGGGGAGCGAGCGCTCCCAGATCGGGCGCCGCTCCTCCTCGTAGGGATGCGGCGTGTTGGGGAAGTCGCTGCCGAACACGATGCGGTCTTGCCAGCGCACGAGGTCTCCGTCGGTGACGTCGGCGGGACTCGCGCCCGGGTTGTCGCGGAAGATCGGGCTCTGCGGCGCCATCGCCGCGGTGGTGTCGAGGTACATGTTCGGGCAGCGGGGCATCAGCTCGAGGTGCCGCCGCGTTTCCCATTGCCCCATGTGGGCCACGATCACCTTCATCTCGGGAAACATGGTCATGACGCGCTCGAAGCGCGGGAACCCATCGTACTCGTTGGGCCACGGCGCGGAGCCCACGTGAATCAGCAGCACCCCGCCGCGGGCGATCAACCGCTCGTACACGGGCAGGATCCGCGGATCGTCGGGATGGAAGCGCTGCACGTTGATGTGGAACTTGAAGCCCTTGAAACCGTAGCGGTCGAGCGCCTCCTCGGCCACGTCGACCACGTCGGGATCGCCCGGGTGCACGGTCCCGAGGGGCAGCCCGGCCGGGAGCCGACGGCCCGTCTCGTGGAGCCACCTGTTCAGCTCGCGGGCGAGGCCCGCCTTGTGCGCGTACGAGAAGAACACGAAGCGCTCCACGTCCTGCTCGCCGAGGAAACGCGCCACCCACTCGGGATCGGTGCCGTAGCGAAAGTCCCACCCCGGGCGGCCCGCGAACCAGCGCCGGATGGCGGCCCAGAGCCAGTCCGGGTGCAGGTGCGTGTGGACGTCGATGTAGCGGAAGCCGGCGGGCGGGCTCGCCATCAGCGGCTCACCACCCAGCGGCCCGGCCAGCCCGCCACCTCCCGCGGCGCGCTCACCTGCCCCGCCCGCGCGAGCGAGCCCAGGGCCGCCTCCACCTCGGCCCGCCCGAGCCCGAAGAGTCGCGCGAGCCGCGCGGGCGTCGAGTACACCGCGCCGGCCAGGTAGCGCGAGAGCAGTCGCTCCAGCGCGGCCGGCCGGCGCAGGCGGCGTCCTTCCGCGGCCGCGTCGGGAAGCCAGTGCTCGAGCAGATCCCAGCGATACGAGAAGGTCGGCTCGTAGCGCTCCTCGGTCTTCACGATCCAGAGACCCTGCTGCAGCTCGCCCATCGCCCGCTCGAACTCGCGCGTCCGGCCCGGCTCCAGCATGAAGCACTCCGCGCGGATCCCCCGCGTGTACTGGGGCGACTCCCGCACGAGGCTGTCCATGACGCGCTTGGCGGTGAGCGAGAGGCGTCCCGCCTCGTACTCCTTGCTGTACATCCCGGCCCGCTGGGTGCCGCGCACCAGCGCGTAGAAGGCGGGCAAGAGATCCATGGCCACCAGCACCGGCCGGCCCTTGACGAGCTTGCCGTAGTACACCTGGCGCCGCGCGGGCAGCACGTCCTTGAGCTCCCAGGTGAGCCCGACCCCGTCGTCATGGTGCGAACGGCGCGGCCACCGCGGCGCGGCGCGGCCCACCACCGCCTCCCAGAGGCAGCCCAGCCCTTCCGGGAAGCGATAGAACGTGGAGCACAGGCCGACCGCGTCGACGAAGCCCAGCGCGCTCCGCGGCGAGCGCACACGGCGGGAGGGGAGCTGGCGGAAGTTACGGCGCCGGCGCCGCAAGAGCGCGGCCTGGTCCATACGGCTCAGCCGAGCTCGAAGCCCCGCTCGGTGACGCGGTACTCCGCGATCTCGTCGCTCTTGGCGCTGCCCCGGTGCTTGACCACGCAGAGGAAGCGGGCCAGCCGGTTGCCGACCCGCTCGCTGCCCATGACCACGATGGTGTTGGCCACCGCGCCGATATCGCCCGCCGCGACCTTGCGGGCGATGAGGTGCTCGAGCTGGGTCTCCTCGGTCGTCACCAGGAGCATGGTGGTCACCGCCGTATGGTCGTACCGGTGGGCGTCGATGAAGGTCCGGTACTTCCACACCGGCAGGCAGATCTCCATCCCGAGCGTCTCGCTGTCGCGGTGGATCAGCTTCCGGTACAGGTCGTCGAAGATATAGGGCTGGATGTAGTCGCCCGGCACGTCCATCGGCTCGATCCCGTCCACCACGATGCGCCGGCTGCCCGCGCCGAGATGGAAGTACACGAACGGCCGCACCGTGTAGAGCGCCTGGTTGTACTGGGCTTTCCAGTTCCAGTCGAACTCGAAGCCGTCCGAGGTGGGCACCTGGTAGTCGCGGAGCTTGCCGACCCACGGCAGCGCGTCGCAGTAGAAGGCTCGCATCTGCTCCGCGGGCGGAAACGGCTCGGCCATGGGCAGCACCGAGTGCGTCCAGCGCTTGAGATCCCAGTCGTGCAGGCGCGCGGCGTACGAGTGATGCTGCTGGGAGTCGCCCCGCGCGTTCATGTCGAAGACGATGCCGCGGGCCCCGTCGGCCCGGGCACCGTGGTCGCAGAAACCGAGCCCCAGGTGGGTCTTGCCGATGCCGGTGGCCCCGTAGACGACGGTCAGGGTGCCGGGCAGCAGCCCCCCGCCCAGCATCTCGTCCAGGCCGGAACTGCCCGTCGACACGCGCGTGGTCATGGCCGGGTGATTTTACCGGCTCGGTTGCGAGACGGTCAAGCGGAGGGCTTTCCTTGACAGGCCGCCGAGGGGGGTCCTACGCTCGATACATGCCACGCCGAGTGGTCTGGTACCCGGCGGGTTCCCCGGCAGCCGCCCAGCTCCGGGCCCTCCCCGGCGATCTCGAGGCGCTCCCGCTGTCCCCGGGCGGCCCGCCGCGGCCCGGCCCGGACGAATCCGCGGTGGTGCTGCTGGACCTGACCGCGGGCGACACGCCCGCCACGGCGGCCATGGCGGTGGGAGCGCCCGGTCTGCCGCCCGATGTGCCGGTGGTCGCCCTCGTCGCTCCCGGTACGGCGCCGACGGTACCGTGCTACGCCTACATCGCCAAGCCGGCCGACCCCGACGTGCTCGCCACCACGCTCCGCAACGCGTGCGATCACGCGCAGGCCCGGCGCGAGGCCGACGCCACCCGCCGCGAGCTGCAGGAGCTGAACCAGATCGGCGTCAGCCTCTCCGCCGAGCGGGACACCGATGCGCTCCTCACCCTCATCCTGAGCAAGGCGCGGGCGATCACCCACAGCGACGCCGGCTCCGTCTACGTGGTGGAGGACGCGGCGGACGGCAGCCCGCGGCTCCGCTTCAAGCTGGCGCAGAACGACTCGGTGCAGGTGCCGTTCACCGAGTTCACCTTGCCGATCGACGAGGCCAGCGTGGCCGGGTACGTGGCCCTCACCGGCGCGGTGCTGCAGCTCGACGACGCCTACGTGCCCCCGGCGGGCTCGCCGTTCCGGGTCAACCGGGAGTTCGACGAGCGGGTGGGTTACCGCACCAAGTCGATGCTCGTGGTCCCGATGACCACGCCGCAGGGGACGGTCATCGGCGCGCTCCAGCTCATCAACTGCAAGCGCGATCCGGCCACGGTGTTCCCGACGCCCGCCGACGTGCTCGCCCACGCGATCCCCTACCCGGCGCGCTTCGGCGATCTGGCCGCCTCCCTCGCCTCGCAGGCCGCGGTGGCGCTGGAGAACAGCCGGCTCTACCAGTCCGTCCAGACGCTCTTCGAGGGCTTCGTGCAGGCCTCGGTCACCGCGATCGAGTCCCGCGACCCCACCACCTCCGGCCACTCCTTCCGCGTGGCCGACTTCACGGTGACGCTGGCCACCGCGGTCGACCGCGCCGATCACGGCGTCTTCCGCGACGTCTGCTTCTCGCACGATGAGATGAAGGAGATCCGCTACGCCTCGTTGCTGCACGACTTCGGCAAGGTGGGCGTGCGCGAGGAAGTGCTGGTCAAGGCCAAGAAGTTGCCGCCGGGCCAGCTCGACCTGATCCGGCAGCGCGGCGAGATCATCCGGCGAGGCCTCGAGCTGCGCCACGCGCGAGGCAAGACGGGATGGCTGATCGAGCATGGCGGCGAGGGTTTCGGAGACCGCTGCGCGCAGTGGGACGCCGAGCTGGCCGCGGTGCTCGCGGATCTCGACCAGCACCTGAAGGCGATCGCCGCCGCCAACGAGCCCACCGTGATGCCGGACGACGTCTCCGCCTCGATCCGCGACCTGGCCGTCCACGCCTACGCGGATCACCTGGGCGAATCGCTGACCTTGATCACGCCGGAGGAAGCCCGCGTGCTGGCCATCCCGCGGGGAAGCCTCACCCCCGAGGAGTACCAGCAGATCCAGTCTCACGTCGTACACACCTACCAGTTCCTCAAGCAGATCCCGTGGACCAAAGAGCTCCGGCGGGTCCCCGAGATCGCGCGCTCGCATCACGAGAAGCTGAACGGCGGCGGCTACCCGGACGGCTGGCGCGCTCCGGACATCCCGGTGCAGACGCGCATGATGACCATCGCCGACATCTTCGACGCGCTGACCTCGCGAGACCGTCCCTACAAGCCGGCGGTGCCGATCGAGCGCGCCCTCGACATCCTCGGTCAGGAGCGCCGTGCCGGCGCGCTGGATGGCGAGCTGCTCCAGCTCTTCATCGCGGTCCGGCCCTGGGAGCGGCCGGCCTGAGCCCGGCTTGCGGTCAGCTCCCCAGCAGCGCGGCCAGCACACCCCACGACGCCACGCCCAGCAGCATGGCCGCGGCGCCGAACACGTCGACCAGCCGGACTCTCGCCACCTGTTGAGCCTTCAACGCGAAAAAAAGGGGTCTCGCCGCCGCGGCGCGCGCACGCGAGCCGATCCACACGCGCCGCCGCGCTCCGCGACGCCAGTCGCACGTCCAATCGCGGCGCGTGATCGGCCGCCGCTTCCTGCTCCGTATCGCCACTGCTCCCCGCCGCATGACTCGCTCCTTTCAGATTTGCCGCATGACGCCGACCACCTTGCCCAGGATGCGGAAGTCGCCGCGTCCCGGCTCCACCACGATGGGCTTCATGGTCGGGTGCTCCGGCCGCAGCACCACCGCGCCGCTCTCGCGCGTGAAGCGCTTCACGGTAGCCTCGCCGTCGACCATGGCGGCGACGATGTCGCCGCTGCCCGCCGTCTCCTGCTTGCGCACCAGGACCAGGTCGCCGTCCATGATGTGCGCCTCGATCATGCTGTCGCCGCGCACGCGCAGCGCGAAGACGTCCTGGCCACCGGTGCCGAGCCACTCCGGCCGCAGCGGGATCGTCTCCTCATGATTCTCCACCGCGGTGATCGGCGCGCCCGCCGCGATGCGCCCCAGCAATGGAATGCCCGGTGGGATACCCGCCGGCTCCGCCCGCCGACCCCCCTTGTGCCCGGGGAGCACCAGGGTCCGGGAGGCCCGCTTGCCGGTCACCCGGCGCTCGAGCATGCCCTTGCGCTCCAGCGCCCGCAGGTGGTCGAACGCGGCGCGGGCCGTGAAGCGAAATCGTTCCCCGATCTCCCGCACCGTGGGGGGCACGCCGTGTCGCTCGCTGAACACGCGCATGAACTCCAGCACCTCCCGCTGCCGAGCCGTCAGCTCTCTCACCCGGTTTCCTCCGCCCTGGTCATGTCGGCCTCAACAGATGATAGTCAACACCCGTTGAGCTACACAAGGAAAAAAAGGGGGGCCTAGCCGGCCGGCTCCCAGGGCTCGCAGACCGGGCAGGCCGCATAGCCAGCCTCGCGGGCCTCGACCACCCTCTTGAAGTAGACCCGCTCGGACTCGGTGATCCGCCGCGCCCAGCTACAGTCGCGCCCGTGGAAGAGCTTGGCGTTGCGCTGGGCCAGGTACGCCTCCCCTTCCGGGATCGGGGTGGACGGGGCGTCATACGGGTTCAGCACCGACTCCGGCAGCGCGTCGGCGGTCGCCGGCGGCTCGGCCAAGGGCTCGCCCAAGGTCTCGGAAGCTATCATCGGCGTGGGGTCGGGGATGGGATCCAGCTCGTTGATCTTGAGGTTGGTCTCGATGGTGGACCGGAACTCGTCGCTGGCCCGCCGGAACTCGCGCATGGCCCGGCCCAGCGAGCGGCCAAGCTGCGGGAGGTTCTTGGGGCCGAACACGAGCAGGGCGATGACGAAGATGAGAGCCAGCTCCTGCAGGCCGATGTCGAACATGGATGGGCGCGCTCAGCCTCCGACTATATCACCCCGCGAGAGAGGCGCCGCGGAGCGCAACTCGTGCACGGCCTCGAGCGCCGGGCGCGCCCGCCTTCCCACGCGAAGCGGATCTCCGCCCCGCTTCCCCTTGCACCGGCCTTCCACTGAACGCATAATCAGTCACTCGATCGCGGGGCCTAGACAAAAAACAGCGTCGGTTACGGAGGCGGGCACGATGAGACGGTGGGCGTGGACGATGGCAGTCGCGGCGTTTTCCGCATCGGTTCTTCCGCCTCCCGTCGCGGCGCAGACCTCGGACGCGGTCGGCATCGTCACGACCCTGGACGGGCGCGTCACGGTGGCGCGCCCCGCGCTGCCGAGCCCGCTCGCGCTCAAGTTCAAGGACGACGTGTTCGGGCGCGACCGCATCAGCACCCAGGAGAAGTCCCTCGTCCGGGTGCTGCTGGGCGGCAAGGCCATCCTCACCGTGCGAGAGCTGTCGCAGGTGACGATCAGCGAGGAGCCGGGCCGCGCGGTGGTCACCCTGCCCGACGGCAAGGTGGTGCTCGCGGTCGCGAAGCAGCGGCTGCGGCCGGGCGAGTCCATCGAGATCCGCACCCCGAACGCGGTGGCCGCGGTGCGCGGCAGCATCATGGCCGTCGGCTACGATGCCGCCCTGGGCGTGACGACGGCCATCTGCGCCTCCGGCAGCTGCACCTACCAGCTCGGGACCGGCCCGACGAACGCGCTCCCGGTCGGGCAGCGCGCCATCAATGGCCAGCTCAGCCAGGCCTCCGCGGCCGAGGTGAGCGAGGCGGTGACCGTGCAGACGAGCACCCGCGAGTTCACCTCACCGCCGGAGGCCCTCCAGACCACGCTCATCGAGGGCCAGACCGCCCAGGCCACGCAGGTCGCCCAGTTCGTGAACACCGGGGCGGTCGCTCCGCTCCCGCCGACCGGCACCGGAATTCCGATCTTGAATCCGGCTACCGCGGCCCCCATCAATTCGACCAGCACCGAGCCTTTCCAGCCGGGGGAGATTCCGGGCAGCCCTTCCAGCGGAACTCCGGGGGACCCGCTGCCGCCCCCGCCGCCTCCGCCTCCGCCGGGACCGAAGGACGGAGCCGTGGAGAAGATCGTGAACGGCGGCTTCGAGACCAACGCCCTGGCCGGCTGGACGCTGGCGGGAGCGGGTGGGGGTGGGGTCGTCACGAGCCTGGGCTCCATCACGCCACCCGAGGGGCAGAACATGGCCCTCATCCACACCGGCGCGGGTGCGCTCACGGTGTCGGCGAACCCGGGGCTGTTCCCGGGCGCGCCCACCAACGTCACCCAGGGTAGCCGGCTGTCGCAGTCGTTCAACGTTGAAGGGGGTAGCCTCTTCACGATCAAGGTCAACTACAACTTCATCAGCAACGAGTTTCCAAGTCAGCAGGTCGACGACGTCTTCCGGGTAATGGCCACCAGTCCCTCGGGGGCCGCGACCCAACTCGCGTTCGAGAGCCGACAGACGTCCGCCTTCCTGACCTCCTCGGAAATCGCCTCCGCGCTCGGGTTCACCACGTCCGGCTCGCATGGCCGCACCGGCTTCAAGCTCCTGACCACGCAGTGGGTGCCGGAGACCTCGGGCACCGCCACGCTGAGCTTCGACGTCTTCGACCGGTCCGACATCGCCTTCGACTCCGGGGCGCTGGTCGACGCGGCGTCGGTCATGCAGGACCCGCCTCTGTACTTTCTGCGCCGCGGGGACGTGCTGCAGCGCACCCAGGCCGATCCGCTGCTGCGCCTGACCAACGCGACGCAGACCTTCGACTCGCTGATGGTGGTCTGCTGCGACGGCCGCGCGACGCTGGCCGGCCCCCTGCTCCACGCGACCGACAGCAGTCTCACCGTCCCTTGGAGCCTGCTGGCCGTGATGCAGGGCGGCGCCCTCACCGCGTCGTCGACCGACTCGCTGGCCCGGCTGGACGGAGGCTCCCACAGCTTCGGGGGCGCGGGTGTCCCGATGTTCGATCTCTACGGCGTGAGCGCCGCGGTGGATCCGGAGACCGGCCTCACCCTCGGCACGCACCGTCCCCTGCACCATGGCGGCTCGCTGCTGGAGGCCTCCAACACCATCGTGACCGCGACTCAGGCGGTTCGCGTCGACAACGCGCTGCTCGAGGCCAGCGCGCCTCTGCTGGCGCTCAAGAACGGTAGCCACCTCACCACCGCGACCGACACCGTCCAGCTCTCCTACCAGGCCAAGGTCACGAGCCTCGGCTCGGTGATGAAGCTCGACCGCAGCGCGCTCACCGTCGCCCGGGGCGCCGCGCTCAGCCTGGCGGGCGGCAGCCTGCTTCGCGTGACCGGCGATCTCTTCAGCCTGACGAATGGCAGCTCGCTTAGCCTGCTGAGCGGCCCGCTCGTGAGCCTGACCGGCGGGTCGATCCTGAACGTGAACGGGGCGCTGATCGGATTCGGCGGCACCGGCGGCAACCTGGTCTCCGTCGCCAACAGCCTCTGCCCGTGCGCCACGATCGGCGGTATTCCGGTCAGCCTGACCGGTGGCGCACTGGCCAGCAACGTGAGCATCACGGGCGCCATCAAGAACGGTGGCCTCGGGTCGGTGAATCTCGCGCCCAACACGGCCCTCATCCGCGTGGACGGCGCCGGGACCAAGGTCACGATCAGCGGGCTCTGAGCGCGCTGGTCGAGTAGCGACGCGGGCCTCTGACGAAAACCCGTCGGAGGCCCGTCAGGTTTCGAGGCGTCCGTCCCCCTCCGCCTTAACCCCATCCCAGTTTCCCGTGATCTTCCATTGGTTTCCGGCCCCTCGACCGCTGGCAGAGAGATTGCTCTTTGATCGTCCGCCGACGCGCGAGCCTCACCGCGCAGCCCCTGCAGGGAGAGAAGACCGATGAGCCGCCTGGCCCGCTTCGCCCCGCTGGTCCTCATGCTGGCCGTCTGGCCGGGCATGACCTCCGCCCGGCGCCCTCGTGGATCTGGTCGGCTCGAGCGCCAGCGTGGCGGGCCGCCTCCTCTCGGCGAGCGGCGGCGCGGTCGTCGATCTGGTCCACGCCAGCGCGCCGCTCCTGAGCCTCACCCGGGGCGCCACCCTCGCGACCGAGCCCAGCCTCGTCGAGCTATCCGGCGCCGCGGTGAAGCTCAGTCAGATGACGGCGGTCACCGCCAGCAGCCTCACCATCAAGGGGCACGGCGTGAGCTTGAGCGGCGGCGCGACCATGACCGTGGCGGGCGATCTCTTCCGCATCGCCGGGGGCAGCACGCTCACGCTCACCAACGGCGCGCTGCTGAGCCTCACGGGAGGCTCGACCCTCAACATCGCCGGCGCCCTCATCAACTTCGCCGGCACCGGCAACACGCTCTCCATCACGAACACGCTCTGCGCCAACGCCGGCTGCGCCATGATCGGCGGCTTGCGGGTCTTCGGCGCCGGAGCGGTGAGCCTCGGCAACACCGCGATCCTGAACCTGGCCGGGAACACGCTCGACATCAAGCCGGACGCCGCGGTGACCGCGATCACGGCCGGCTCCCAGCTCAAGCAGGGGCCGTGACGCGCGGCCTCAGTACTGCCAGGACAGCGTGAGCGACCAGACGTTGCGGTTGTAGCTGAAGATGGCCAGGTTGGACTCTGCGACGGTCCGCTGATATTCGGCGGCCAGCGTCAGCGGACAGGGGGCGGTCGGCGCGCAGCCGATGGAGGTCGGCCCCAGGTTCTTGGCGAGCACCTGCTCGACCCGAACCACGTGGTTCTGCTCGAAGTCCTCCCGCTCCCGCGTGCTCGGGTTCACCACCGGCAGCAGTGTATTGGCGTGCAGGTAGTGGCGCTGGTGCAGGTCGAAGTCGTACTTGAGCCGCGTGGACCCCCACGGCAGCGTGTACTGCCCGCCGGCCAGGAAGCGATTGCCCGCATAGGCGTAGTTCCGGCCCTCCGCCTTCTCGTAGTCGAACTGGTAGCCGATCCGGATGTAGTGCCGGTCCTGGGCGAAGCGGAAGACGTGCGTGAAGCCCACCATCCAGTTCTGCGCGTCGCGGTCCTCGTCCTCGAACTGCCCGGGGGTGGCGTAGAAGTCCTTGTTCTGGAACCGGCCCAGCACCGTGGTCAGGTGGCTCTGGTTCTCCACCAGGGTCCCGAAGACGGTCGCGGTGTGGCGCTGCAAGAAGTCGTCGCCGCCGAGCGAGAGGTAGTCCCACGAGTACTGGGTGCCCACCTGGAACGGCATCGCGCCGATCGCCGCCCGGTAGGACAGGGCCCCCGCCACCAGGTGGTTCTGCACGTCGAAGTCCGACAGCCCGCTCCGGTTGTTGAGGGTCTGGAAGAACGAGTACGTGACCGTGGACTCCCACGGCCCGGTGCGCAGCCAGGTGTAGTCGAGCCGGAGACCCGCGAGCTCGCCGGAGGTGGACCGCTTGCCGCGACGGATCGCCTCCGCGATCGGATCGTGACTCGGCTGCGGCAGAACCGTGACGTTGGTGTCGTAGAGGAAGCCGAAGCGGACCTCGGCGTGGAATCGACGCTCCGCCTCCCGCGCCGAGGCGAGCGAGTCCCGGATGCGCTCGGCCGGGCCGGTGAGCGCGGAGCCGGTCTGCAGCCGCAGCGCGGCGTCCACCTCCGCCACCGCCTGCTCGGGCAGCCCCAGGATGGCCAGGGTGAGCCCGGAGTAGAACCTCACGAGCTGCTGGATGTTCGGGTTCTTCGAGGTCTCCGCCCGGAAGGCCTTCAGCGCCCCCTGGTAGTCTTTCTTCCGGTAGCGGATCAGGCCGACGTAGTAGCCGATGCCTTCGGTCTGGGGGCGCTCGCCGAACACCGCGGTGAGCGGGCCCTCGGCCTGATCGTAGCGCTCGAGCGCAAAGTAGGCCACGCCCAGGAGGAACAGGATCGACTGATCGCGCGGGGCGAGCGCCCGGGCCCTCTCCAGCGCTTCCACGGCCTGCTCGGTCTTCTGCTGGGCCATCAGGACCAGGCCCGAGTAGTAGAGGGCCTCGACGTTCTTGGGGTCCTGGGCCAGGGCTTCCTTGAGATGGGCCAGGGCCTCATCGTACTTCCGGGCATCGTAGGCCAGGATCGCCTGGGCCACGAACACGTCGGCCTCGGACTGCTGGGCGGCCGCCGGCGTCACCGCCCCCGCCAGGAGGCAGGCATTCGCCAGACAGAGGTCGAGGGCCAGCACCACCGCCAGGACAGTGCGACGCCTCTTCACGAAGCGGTCTCGGGTGCGGGGGAAGGGGGCTTCACGTGAGCCGCTACTCTACCTAGAAGGGCCCCGGATAGTCCAACTTTCCGGGCATCCAGCCAGGGGTCTAGCGCAGGGCGTCACGGGCGGGTAAGGTGAATCCGTGACCACGGATCGGGTCGACTGGGGCAGCTTCGAGCGCGAGATCGCGGCACGGCGGCGGCCCATCATGGAGGGGCTGGCCGAGTTCCTGCGTCTGGACACGGTGAGCCAGAACCCGGCCGGCGTCCGCGCGGGCGGGGAGTGGCTGGTTCGCGCCATGCACGCCCGCGGCCTCGCCGCCCAGCTCATGGAGACGGGCGGCAATCCAGCCGTTTACGGGTCGCTGCCCCTGCCCGGCGCCGTCCGCACCGTGCTCATCTATTGCCACTACGACGTCAAGCCCGCGCCCTCCGCCGGCTGGCTCCAGCCGTCACCCTTCGAGCCGATTCTGCGACGGGGCACCGCGGAAGAGGGTGCGCCGGTGCTGGGCCTGGCCGACGTACCCGACGATCTGCTGCCTCAGCACCGCCTGTACGCACGCGGCTCCTCGGACGACAAGGGCCCGATCTGGGCTCACCTGACCGCGCTCGAGCTGATGCGCGCGCAGCGCATCGCCCCGCGCGTGGCGCTCAAGTTCATCTTCGACGGCGAGGAGGAGATGGGCAGCGCCAATTTCGGCTCGCTCACCGAGAAGCACCGGGACCTCCTCGCCGCCGACGTGGTGCTCGTGATGGATGGGCCGAAGGACGCAAGTGGGCGGCCCACCGTGGCCTTCGGCGCGCGCGGGATCCTCTCGCTGGAGCTGACCCTCGAGTCGGCCCGGCGCGACGTCCACTCGGGCAACTTCAGCGTCCCGAACCCGGCCTGGCGACTGGTCGGCCTGCTGGCCTCGATGGCCGCCCCCGACGGCACTCCGCTCGTGGAGGGTCTGGAGGAGGGCGTGGTTCCACCCACCGCCGCCGAGCGCGACCTGATGGGGCGCATCCCCCTCGACCGCGCCGCGATCGAGAAGGAGCTGGGCGTCGACCTGCCCGCCGAGTATCTCGAGCGGCTCATGTTCCGCTCCACGCTCACCATCCGCGGCCTCAAGAGCGGCTTCACCGGCCGGGAGGCCCAGACCATCATCCCGCACCAGGCGACCGTGGCCTTCGACGCCCGTCTGGTCAAGAATCAGCGCGTGGAGACCGTGTACCGGCGGATCCTCGACCACATCCGGGGCCAGGGCTTCACGGTGATCGAGTCCGCGGACGCCCCGATCCCTGACGAGCTGCGCGGGCGCGCGATCCGGGTGGTGGAGCGGCGGGGCTACGATCCGGCCAAGACCGCCGCCGACCTCCCGATCTCGAAGCTCGTCATCGAAGCGGTGGAGCAGGCGCACGGCGGGGAGCCGGCGGTGATCCTGCCGACCATGGGCGGCAGCGTACCGCTCTGGGCCTTCACCGACATCCTGAAGCGGCCCACCATCGTCGTACCGTACGCCAACGCCAACAACCGGCAGCACAGCCCCAACGAGCACCTCCGGCTGGACCATCTCTACCAGGGCGTGCTGACTACGGCTCGCCTGCTCCACGATCTGGGCTAGCCCGCTTCGTCGCTCCCCGGGGTCCGATCAGCCGGGTCGGTCGGGCCCCAGCTCGGCGGCGGCGGCCCGGTCCACGAGCCAGGCCAGCCGGCCGGCCTCGGGAACCACGAGCTGCACGGGCAGGCGCTCGGGCTCGCGCGAACCTTCCAGCGCCTCGCGGAGCGTGCCGGCCTTGTCGGCGCCGGTGACCAGCAGCCGGACCTCGGCCGCCCGGTTTATGAGCGGCGGAGTGATCGTGATCCGGGGCTGCCCGAGGCGCGCCACGGTACAGCTCACCACCCACCGCCGGCGCTCGGTGAGGGCCTGGCTGTACGGGAACAGGGACGCGGTGTGGCCATCCGCTCCCATGCCCAGCAGGATCAGATCGAAGATGGGGGGCAGCCCGTCGTCGGGCACCGCGAAGACCCGGGCCAGCTCCTCCTGGTATCGGGCCGCCGCCTGCTCCGGGTCCGTCAGCTCACCCTGGATCCGGTGAATGCGGTGCGGCATCACACCCAGCTTCCCGAGCAGGACGGCGGCCGTCACCCCGTAGTTGGACTCGGGATGCTCGGGGCCGACCGCGCGCTCGTCGCCCCAGAAGAACTCGACGCGCCGCCAATCGAGCTGCGCCCACCGTGGGGCGTCGGCGAGGATCTCGTACATGCGGCGGGGCGTGGAGCCGCCGGACAGGGCGACACAGAATCGGCCGCGCTCGGCGATGGCCGCCCGCGCCAGCTCCACCAGATCCTGCGCCGCCGCCCGGCTCACCGCCTCCGCGTCGGGGAACCGACGGATCGTCCTCACCTCGACCGGGCCGGTCTCACGCGCTCATGGCTCCTCGCCGCATCTCTCGGATGCCCCCTTCGTCGGCCACGAGCACCAGATCGGTGATGCCGAGGCACAAGCCCGTGTCCACGACGCCCGGCACTGCCCGGAGATCGCGGGCGAATTCCGCCGGCCCCTCGATCGGGCGAACCGCGCAATCGATGATCCGGTTCCCGTTGTCGGTCACGAACGGAGCGCCCTCGACGGTGCGGAGCGTCGGCCGGCAGCCCAGAGCGGCCAGCTCCCGCATCACGAGCGGCCAGGCGAAGGGAACCACCTCCACCGGCAGCCGCCCCCGACTGCCCAGCACCGGCACCAGCTTCTCGCGGCCGACCAGGATGATCAGGCGACGGGCCGCGGCCGCCACGATGCGCTCTCGCACCAGCGCGCCGCCGTAGCCCTTGATCAGGTCGAGGCGCGGGTCCACCTCGTCGGCCCCGTCTACCGCCAGGTCCAGGAGCCCCTCTTCGAGCCCGGCCAGCGGCACGCCGACTTGCCGCGCGAGCCTGGCCGTCGCCTCCGACGTGGGCACCCCGCGCACGCGCAGCCCCTGCGACACCCGGCCGCCCAGAGCCCGCACGAAGGCGGAGGCCGCTCGCCCCGACCCGAGCCCGACCAGCGCCCCATCCCGGACGTGGTCCAGCGCGCGCGCGGCGAGCCGCTCGAGCGATCCTTGATCCGGACCGGCGCACGCGGGCGTGCTCGCCATTGCGGCGCTTGCTACTGCCCCTCCTTGACGACGGGGCCCGAGCAAACGGTGCGGCGCGCCAGAAACGCCCGGGTGTGACGCGGCGATGCGCCCGGTGCCGCGTCCAGCTCGACGCGCAGGCGCTCGAGGTCGGCCCCGGTGTCCACGTCGAACCACCTGGGCAGGCAGGCCACCCGGAGACCGAGCCGCTGGGCCCGATCGAGCGTCCGGGACAGGACGGCCGAGGTGCTCCACGGCATGTCCTCGAACAGCGCCGGACACGGCGTCCGGAGCCCGATGAGGTAGTAGCCGCCGTCCTCGGTCGGCCCGAGGACCACATCCACCGCCGGCGCCATGACGAGGCTCACCGCCTCGTCGAGACATTCGCGGGGCAGCGTCGGGGCATCGGTGCCGATCACCAGCGCCGCCTGAAGGCCGAGCCCCAGGATCTCCTCGACGAGATGAAGTTGGCGCTCGCCCAGGTCCCGGCCTCTCTGGGGGATCAGCGCGAAGCCGGGCGCCAGGCCCTCGAACTCTCCCCGCGCCTCCACCGGCGCATACGCCACGATCGGTCGCACGCCGGCCACCCAGCGGACGCGGTCCAGCGCATCCAGCAGGAAGCACCGGGCGAGGTCGGCCGCCTCGGGAGGTCGGAGCGGCGGGCAGAGCCGGGTCTTCACGGTCCCCACCCTCGGCGCCTTGGCCATGACCGCCAAGCCCACCGCGCACTCCGCGCTTGCCATGGCGCCATCATGCCACGCCCAGAGGGCCACCTGCCGATCCGGGCGTGGCGGGCGATGACTGATGTCGTTGACTACCCGAGCGCTCGCGGCCTACGATCCGCCAGCCGTGTCCAACCCATGCGGTCGACCCAAAGGAGGCTTCCATGCCTGACGACTTCGAATACGTCTCTCAGTCCCGGCTCGAGTACCGGCACGGCTATCGTCACGCCTATCTGGGCGACGTGCCCGCGCCGGTGGTCTACGGAGTGCAAGGCAGGCTGCGCGAGTACTATGGCGTGAAGGAAGGCCCGCCGGTCGCCTCCACCCTCGACCACATCGTCGCGGCCGTCGCCGGCTGAATGTACGGCACTCTGCGCGGCGCCCTGGCAGGGCGCAAGATCGCGTTCGACC
This sequence comes from Candidatus Rokuibacteriota bacterium, assembly GCA_040902305.1. GTDB lineage: Bacteria > Methylomirabilota > Methylomirabilia > Rokubacteriales > CSP1-6 > CAMLFJ01. The sequence continues at coordinate 54,349 of JBBDXN010000160.1, forward strand.
GTGACGGCTTCACCGCGGCCGTGGAAGGCCGCATCGTCGGCGTCGGCCAGACCATCCGGATCAAGTCCATCCACATGCACTACGAGCTGGCGGTGCCCGCGGACAGCCACGAGGCCACCGAGCGGGCGCTGACCATCCACCCACAGGGCTGCCCGGCGCACCAGAGCGTGCAGGGGGCCATCGACGTCACCTGGGACGCCCGGGTCCGGGTCGGCGACGAGATTGTGACCCTCCACAGCCAGCCCGACTAGACACCCGCCGCCAAACTTGACCGGCGCTGCGGCCGGCCGCTACCGTGGCCCCCGGACCGGGCCACGGTGCGCTGTCCCCCGTAACGGAAGGAGACAGCCCTTCCCGCTTGCTCCCGGCCCCGCCTTTCGCTTAGCCTGTCGCCGACCATCGGGGTCGCCGCAGCGCCAGTCCCGGGTCCAGGAGAGCCGATGCCGAGCGGTCGCAAACCCCGAAAGGCCAAGGCCGCGGCCACTCTCAAGCGGACCACCCGCGGCGTCGATCGGCGGGGGCAGCTCGAGGCCAGGCTGAGCGAGGCTCTCGAGCAGCAAACCGCGACCAGTGAGATCCTGCGCGTCATCTCGGCCTCGCAGACCGACGTCCAGCCGGTGTTCGACACGATCGCGCGCAGCGCGGCCCAGCTCTGCGAGGCCGAGTTCTGCTTCGTCTTCCGATTCGACGGCGAGATGATCCACCTCGTGGCCCACCACGGCCTCACGCCCGAAGGGATCGAGGCCCTGAGCCGCGCGTGGCCCCTGCCGCCGCTCCGCGGCAGCGCCGCAGGCCGGGCGATTCTCGCCCGCGGCGTCACGCAGATCCCGGACGTCCACGCCGACCCCGACTACGTGATGGGCGCGGTGGCCACTGCGGCCACCTTCCGCAGCACGGTCGCGGTGCCCATGATGCGAGAAGGCCTTCCCATCGGGGTCATCACCGTTCTCCGGCCCCGGCCCGGACTCTTCCCGGGTAGCCAGGTCACCCTGCTCCGGACCTTCGCGGACCAGGCGGTCATCGCAGTCGAGAACGTCCGCCTGTTCACCGAGCTCGGCACGCGCAATCGCGACCTCACCGAGGCCCTCGAGCAGCAGACCGCGACCGGCGAGATCCTGCGCGTCATCTCCAGCTCGCCCACCGACGTCCAGCCCGTGTTCGACACGATCGCGAGCAACGCGCGGCGCCTGTGCCAGGCGGACTCCGGCAGCGTCTTCACCTACGACGGCGCTCTGATCCACCTGCAGTCCCTCGACAACACCAGCCCGGAGGGCGGCGAAGCCCTGCGCCGGGCCTACCCGATGGAGCCGACGCTCGCCACCGCGGGCGGCCGGGCCGTCTTGACCGGTGCTCCCGTTCACATCCCGGACGTGCGGGAGGAACCCGACTACGTACTGCCCGGCGTCCGAGACGCCGGACTCCGCAGCGTTCTCTCCGTGCCCATGCTCCGGGAGGGGATCCCGGTCGGCGTCATCACCGTCCACACCCGGGAGACGTCCCGCCCCTTCACCGGCAAGCAGATCGATCTGTTGAAGATCTTCGCGGCCCAGGCGGTGATCGCGATCCAGAACGTCCGCCTGTTCACGGAGCTCGAGACGCGCAACCGCGAGCTGACCGAGACCCTCGAGCAGCAGACCGCCACCGGCGAGATCCTGCGCGTCATCTCGAGCTCACCGACCGACGCCCAGCCGGTATTCGACACGATCGCTCAGAGCGCCGCCCGCCTGTGCGAGGGCACCGTCTGCCAGGTCTTTCAGTACGGAGGCGGGCTCCTTCACTTCGTGGCCAGCCATGGGCACACCGCCGAGGCTCGAGAGGCAGTCCGCGGCGCCTTCTCCACCCCGCCGAATCGGGGCAGCGCCGCGGGTCGGTCGATCCTCAACGCCGCCGTCGCGCACATCCCCGACATCGACCAGGATCCCGACTTCACCCTCGGTCCGGTCGCCCGGCTCGTCATCTTCCGCAGTATCGTCGCGGTCCCGATGATCCGCGACGGCCGCCCGATCGGCGCGATCGCGGTCGGACGAGCCCAGACCGGGCGCTTCTCGGACCGCCAGGTCGAGCTGCTCAAGACCTTCGCGGACCAGGCGGTCATCGCCATCGAGAACGTCCGGCTCTTCACCGAGCTGGAGTCCCGGACCGCCGAGTTGACCCGCTCGGTCAGCGAGCTCCAGGCGCTCGGAGAGGTCAGCCGCGCGGTCAGCTCCACCCTCGATCTCGAGACCGTGCTCGCCACGATCGTCCACCGCGCGGTGGACCTGTCGGGCAGCTACGGCGGCATCGTCTACGAATTCGACGACTCCACCCAGAGCTTTCACGCGCGGGCCGCGCACCAGATCTCGTCCGAGCACCTGGAGGCGGTGCGGGCGGCGCCGATCCGGCTCGGCGAGGGCGCGGTCGGGCGCGCCGGCGTGGAGCGGACCCCCGTGGAGGTCACCGACCTCGAGGAGGACGCCCAGCTCGTCGCGTCCCAGGTCCGCGGGTTTCTCAGCCGGCAAGGGCTGCGCTCTCTCCTCGCGGTGCCGCTGGTCCGGGAAGATCGCCTGCTCGGCGGCCTCGTCGTCGTGCGCCGCGAGCGGGGCGCCTCCTCGCCGGAGGTGGTGGCCACGCTCCAGACCTTCGCGGCGCAGTCGGGGCTGGCCATCCACAACGCGGGGCTCTTCCGCGAGATCCACCGCCAGAAGCAGTACTCGGACGCGCTCGTGGAGACGAGCCCGGTGGCCATCGTCACCATGGATCTGCAGGGCACGGTGGCGGGATGGAATCCCGGCGCCGAGCGGTTGTTCGGGCACACTCCGGCGGAGGCCCTCGGACGCCGCATGGAAGACCTGGTGGCGACCCAGGGCGGTCGCGAAGAGGTTCGCGCGAACATCCGCCAGACGCTCGACGGCGAATGGATCCGCGCGATCGGGCGGCGCGCCCGGAAGGACGGCACCATGGTGGACGTCGAGATCTCGTCCATGCCCGTGGTCGTGGACGGCGCCCGGGTCGGCATGATCGGGATCTACCACGACATCACGGAGCTCCTCCTGGCCCGCCGGGAGGCGGAGACGGCCAACGAGGCCAAGAGCGCGTTCCTGGCCACCATGAGCCACGAGATCAGGACCCCGATGAACGCGGTGATCGGCATGAGCGGGCTCCTCCTCAACACCGAGCTGACCGGCGAGCAGCGGGAGTACGCGGAGATCGTCCGTCAGAGCAGCGACGCGCTCCTGACCGTCATCAACGACATCCTCGATTTCTCGAAGATCGAAGCGGGGCGGCTCGAGCTGGAATCTCAGCCCTTCGATCTCCGGGAGTGCGTCGAGGGAGCGCTCGACCTCGTGGCCTCCCGGGCCGCCGAGAAGGGCCTCGACCTCGCGTACCTGCTCGCGGACGGCACCCCCGCCGCCGTCGTCGGCGACGTGACGCGTCTGCGCCAGGTGCTCCTGAACCTGCTCTCGAACGCGGTCAAGTTCACGGAGGCGGGGGAGGTCGTGCTCTCGGTGACCGCCCATCGCCCGGCCGACCCGGCCGCGCCTCACGAGCTGACGTTCTCGGTGCGGGACACCGGCATCGGGATCCCGCCGGATCGCGTGGACCGCCTGTTCCAGTCGTTCAGCCAGGTGGACGCCTCCACCACGCGCCGCTACGGAGGCACCGGCCTGGGCCTGGCGATCAGCCAGCGGCTGGCCGAGCTGATGGGGGGCCGGATCACGGTGACGAGCGGGGTGGGAGACGGCAGCGAGTTCCGCTTCACGATCCGCGCGGCCGCCGCCCCGGCGCCGCTGCCGACCCGCCGCGACTGGAGCGTCGTGCAGCCGTCGCTGCGCGGAAAGCGGGTGCTCGTCGTCGACGACAACGCGACCAACCGCCGCATCCTCACCTCCTATCTCGGCACCTGGGGCATGCCGGCGCGCGAGACCGGGTCGCCCGGCGAGGCGCTCTCCTGGATCCGGTCCGACGAGCGCTTCGACGTCGGCATCCTGGACATGCACATGCCGGAGATGGACGGCGCGGCCCTGGCCGGCGCCATCCGACAGCAGCCGGCGGGCACGACGCTGCCCCTCGTTCTCTTCACCTCGCTCGGGCGTCGCGAGGCCCTGGCCGGCAGCGACGTCTTCGCCGCGTACTTGCACAAGCCCATCAAGCCGTCGCAGCTCTTCGACGCGCTGGTCTCCGTCCTGGCCGAGCAGCCCATCCACGTGGCGCCACGAACGGCGGGGCGAAGCGACCTCGACCCGGACATGGGGCGGCGCCACCCCCTCCGGATCCTCCTCGCCGAGGACAACGTGGTCAATCAGAAGCTGGCCGTGCGACTCCTCGCGCAGATGGGGTACCGGGCCGACCTGGCCGCCAACGGGATCGAGGCCATCGAGGCGGTCGCCCGCCAGACGTACGACGTGGTCCTCATGGACGTGCAGATGCCGGAGCTCGACGGTCTCGAGGCCTCCCGTGAGATCAACCGGCGCTGGCCCGGCCCGCGCCACCCCCGCATCGTCGCCATGACCGCCAACGCGATGCCGGGAGACCGCGAGCTGTGCGCGGCGGCCGGGATGGACGACTACGTGGCCAAGCCGATCCGGGTCGAGGAGCTGGTCGCCGCGCTCGACCGCTGCGGCCCGCGCCGGGAGGCCGGAGCGATCGATCAGACCGCGTTCGACCGGCTGACCAGCACGATGGGCGGCCCGTTCGTCGCCGAGCTGATCGACACATTCGGCGAGGACGCTCGCGAGCTCATCGCCACGCTGCGGCGGACCCTGCCCGAGTCGGACCTCGACGGGTTCCGGCGGGCCGCGCATTCGCTCAAGTCAACCAGCGAGAGCCTCGGCGCCACCCGGCTGGCGGCCCTGGCCCGCGACCTCGAGGCCTCCGCCCGGGCCGGAAGCCTCGATGGAGCGGAAGCCCGCGTCCGGCAGCTCGTGGATCAGTACGGCCTCGTCATCCGGACCCTGGGAGACCTTCGACGTGACCTCACCGGCTAATCAGACCGGTAGTCTCCTGGTGGTCGATGACAACCGGGTGAACCGGCTGCTCCTCGGGCGCGCCCTGGAGCAGCTCGGGCATTCGGTCGCCTTCGCCGAGAACGGGCGCCAGGCGATCGAGGCCCTGCGGGAGCGACGCGTCGAGTTGATCCTGCTGGACATCGAGATGCCGGAGATGGACGGCTACCAGACGCTCGCCGCGCTGGCCGCCGACCCGCGCCTGCGCGACGTCCCGGTGGTGATGATGTCCTCGGTGGAGGAGGTGGACAGCGTCGCCCGGTGCATCGAGATGGGCGCAGAGGACTACCTCTTCAAGCCGGTGAACCCGATCCTGCTCAAGGCGCGCGTCGGGGCCAGCCTCGAGAAAAAACGGCTCCGGGATCTCCAGCGCGAGCTGTTCCGCAAGTTCGCGACCGCCGAGGTGGCGGACGAAGTGCTGACCAGCGGAGGGTCCCTCGACGGCAAGTACAAGCAGGTCGAGGCCAGCGTGATGTTCTCCGACATCCGGTCCTATACGAGTATCACCGAGGCGCTGTCGCCGGCCGAGACCATCGAGCTCCTGAACAGCTACTACACGCTGACGTTCGACGCCATCGCCGGCCACGGCGGGATCGTCAACCAGATGCTGGGCGACGGCCTGATGGCCATCTTCGGCGCCCCGCTCCCCCTCGCCGATCACCGGGATCGCGCGGTGCGCGCGGCGGTCGAGATGATCGAGATGATGGACGCCTTCAACCGGGAGCGGGCGCGCCGGGGCGCAATGGAGGTCCGGATCGGGATCGGCATCGCCTCCGGGCCGCTCGTGGCCGGCTTCACCGGCACCCAGCAGCGCATGACCTACACCGGGGTGGGCTATGCGGTGAACCTCGCCGCCCACCTGGAGGCGCATACCAAGATCGTCGGCCGGCCCATCCTGATCGACGAGAACACCCGGACCGGACTCGGCCAGGGATTCCGCGTCGAGTCGCATGGCCCGACCCAGCTCAAGACCAGGAGCCAGGCCGTGCCGATCTACTCGGTGTCTCTCCTCTAGCCGGGATTACCCGGGCCCGTCGCGGCTCTCACCGGCCCGAGAGTCCCGGAAGCGCCGCTACTCCCAGAGGAACTGGCGGGGATCGACGGCCTGGCCGCGCACCTGGATCTCGTAGTGCAGATGCGGGCCGGAGGTGCGGCCGGTATTGCCGGTGAGCGCGATGACCTGCCCGCGCTCGACGCGCTCGCCGTGCTTGACCCGGGCCTCCTGCAGGTGCCCGTACAGCGAGCGCAGACCGTGCCCGTGGTCGACGACGAGCATGTTGCCGTACTCTCCGCCGTGGCCCGCGAGGACCACGGTGCCGACGGCCGGCGCGTACACCGGGGTGCCGCGGCCGGCGCTGATGTCGAGGCCGCGGTGGAACTCGAACTCGCCCGTCCAGGGGGACTGGCGCTGGCCGAAGCGGGAGTTGAGCGGCCCGCGTACCGGCCACCGGAACGGCATCGCGATCAGGATGGAGCGCGTGCGCTCCATGAACTGGCCGAGAGCCCGCAGGCTCTGGCCGCTCTCGCTCACGGTGCTGGCCAGGGAGGCGAGCTGCTGCGGGAGGGCCGGCCCTTCGCCCGCGTAGACGAGCGGCAGCACCGCCACCGCGCCGCCCATGCCGGTGCCCTTGACGGTGGCGCCGGGGGCGGGGCCGAAGGTGCTCCACACCCGTACGTGCGCGGCCTGCCAGGCCGTCACCTCGCGGTTGACCTCGGCCACCCGCTGCTCGAAGGTGTCGAGCAGCGCCCGCTGCTCCTGCACGCGCCGCTCGAGGGCGGCCGCCTCGAGCTGGGCGCGCTTCAGCGCGAAGTAGTCCATCCAGGTGCCGCTGAGGAGCGCGCCGCTCAGCAGCAGGAGCAGCAGGCTGCCCCGCAGGAGCCACCGGGGGCAGCCCACGTGCAGCATGCGGCTACCGCCGCCGTGCACCAGGACCAGGGTGAAGCCGCCGCGGCGCTCGCTCATGGTCGCTTGAGCGGCAGCACCGCGCCGTCGCGGCCGGCCTCGGTCGCGCCGGCCCTGGGCATGCGGCAGTGCCCCTCGAACATCACGCCTTCCTCGAGCACGATGACGGGCGACTCGAGGTCCCCGAAGACGCGGGCCTTGCCGGTGAGCTCCACGCGCTCGCTCGCGTGCACGTCGCCCACCAGCTCGCCGTTCACCACGAGCGTGCCCGCGCGCACGCTGGCGTTGACCACGCCGCGCTCGCCGATGATGAGGGTGTCGGGCGAGGCGATCTCACCCTGGAATTTCCCGTTGAGCAGGACCGTACCGCTGAAGGTGTACTTGCCCTCGATCTCGGAGCCCTCGTCGAGGAAGGCGGTCAGCTTCTTGCGACTCGCGGGGGAAACGCGGCGGGTCCACGGCCACATGCGCGATCGACAACCGCTACTTCTGCGCGCTCGGGCGCATGTCTTCGACGATGGTGAGCCGCGTGGCAGGCGCGGGCGAAACCTCCTGGGGAGCGCGGGGGCCGGTCTCGACTCGGGTGGCCCGGCCGGCGGAGCGCGGCTTGGCACCATTGCGTCCGAACATCGTGACTGGCCTCCTCGAGGAATTCGCGGCGTAAAGAACGAACTACCGGTAGGCAACGTCCCTGCCAGGAGGGGGTGTGCTATAACTATTTGATTACATGTTCTGAAGGCCCCATTCCTTCGAGGCGAGAATCGGCAGGTTGACGCTCCGTGACACCACGCCTGTCACAGGAGGGACAGCAGGACCCAGGAAGGCCGGGCTACTGCGGGACGATCAGGGTGGGCAGCTCGCCCGGGGGCTGCAGGATGAAGCCGCCCCCGTCCTGCTTGAGCAAGAACGTGGCCGGTCCGCTGGCGGAGAGGATGGTCCAGCCGCTGCCGTCGGATCGGGGGGAGACGAAGGAGGCGGACTCGCCCGGGCGCTGGATGATGAAGCCACCCTTCTTGTCCGAGATCAGGTAGATGGGGCCCTGACCGGCGGTGTGGATCACGTAGCCCTCGCCCCAGGCCGAGAAATACACGTCGACCGGAAAGCCGCCCGGCGGCGTGGCCTTGAAGTGGATCGCCGCGGCGGCCGGCCGCGGCGGCGGGAAGGCGTCGTCGGAGGCACACCCCCCGAGCGCGAGCGCGACCAGCATCGTCAATCCGAGCCCGAATCCGCGCACCGTCTTGTCGCTCATGTGATCGCTCGGCGCCGGCTCAGAGACCGAACCGGCGGGCCGTGTCCCGGTGGGCCTTCCGGATCGCGGGCGGCAGCCGCTCGCCGAACTGGTCGTAGAACTCGCCCAGCTCCGCGAGCGCCTGCCGCCATTCCTCGCGATCCACGCGCAGCGCGGCCTCGAGCGCGCCCGGCCGCATCGACAGGCCGGAGACGTCGATGGCGCCGGGAGCCGGCACGTGGCCGATCGGGGTCTCGACCGCCTGGCCTCCCCCGTGGATGCGCTCGACGATCCACTTGAGGATGCGCACGTTCTCGCCGTAGCCCGGCCACAGGAAGTGGCCCTCCGCGTCGCGCCGGAACCAGTTCACCCGGAAGATCTTGGGCGGGTTCTTGAGCCGGGGCCCGACGGACAGCCAGTGCGTGAAGTAGTCCGCCATGTTGTAGCCGCAGAACGGGAT
>JBBDXN010000161.1:0-11544 GCA_040902305.1 Candidatus Rokuibacteriota bacterium
GCGGCCGCGATGGCCCGCGCCCTCGAGCGCTTCGAGGCCGCCCCCTCGCGCGACGTCCGCCTCGACACCTTGCTCGACGCCGACCTGCGCCAGGTGGTGGCGCGCGCCCAGCCGCGGCCCGACCTCACCCGTCACGACCGGGAGCTCGAAGTGGTGGTGGACCGGCGCGAGGCCGCCTTCGCGGCCTGGTACGAGCTGTTTCCGCGCTCGCAGGGCCGGACCCCCGGCCGCCACGGCACCTTCGACGACTGCATCGACCGGCTGTCCGAGATCCGGCACATGGGCTTCGACGTCGTGTACCTGCCGCCCATCCATCCCATCGGCCGCACCGCGCGCAAGGGTCCGGACAATGCGCTGGTCGCCGGCCCCGGGGACCCCGGGAGCCCGTGGGCCATCGGAGGGCCGGAGGGCGGCCACACCGCGGTGCATCCCGAGCTCGGCACGATCGAGGACTTCCGGCGGCTCGTGAAGGCGGCGCAGGGCGCGGGCCTCGAGATCGCGCTCGACTTCGCGATCCAGTGCTCGCCGGATCACCCGTGGGTGCGCGAGCATCCGGAGTGGTTCCACCACCGGCCCGACGGCTCCATCAAGTACGCGGAGAACCCGCCGAAGAAATACCAGGACATCTATCCGATCAACTTCGCGAGCCCGGCCTGGGAGGCGCTCTGGGACGCGCTGCTGGGCGTGGTGCGCTTCTGGATCGAGCAGGGCGTGCGGACGTTCCGGGTGGACAACCCCCATACCAAGCCGCTCGACTTCTGGGCCTGGCTGATCCGCGAGGTGCAGGACCGCGATCCGGACGTGATCTTCCTCTCGGAGGCCTTCACCCGCCCCAAGGTCATGCGCGCGCTCGCCAAGGCCGGCTTCACGCAGTCGTACACCTACTTCACGTGGCGGAACTTCAAGGAGGAGCTGACCGAGTATCTCGAGGAGCTCACCCGCTCCGGGATGGCCGAGTACTTCCGCGGCAACTTCTTCGTCAACACTCCGGACATCCTGCCCGAGGTCCTGCAGCGCGGCGGCCCGCCCGCCTTCCGCATGCGGGCCGCGCTGGCCGCCACCCTGTCGTCGGTCTGGGGGATCTACAGCGGCTTCGAGCTCTGCGAAGCCACCCCGCTGCCCGGCACCGAGGAGTACCAGGCCTCGGAGAAGTACGAGATCCGGGCGCGTGACTGGAGCGCCCCCGGAAACCTCACCGACTACATCGCTCGACTCAACGCGATCCGCCGCGAGAACCCGGCGCTCCACGCGATGGCCGGTCTCCGCTTCTACCCGGCGGACAGCCCCCACGTGCTCTTCTACGGCAAGCTGACCCCCGCGCGCGACAACGTGATCCTGGTGGCGATCAACCTGGACCCGTTCGCGCGCCACGAGGCCACCCTCCAGATCCCGCTCGCCGAGATCGGCATCGCCCCCGACGAGACCTACGAGCTCCACGAGCTGCTGGGCGGCGACCGCCGCCTCGTGCGCGGCGCCACCCACACCGTCACGCTCGATCCCACCATCGCCCCCGCCCATGTCTATCGGGTCGGTCGGTGGCGGCGCCGCGAGCGCGACTTCGACTACTTCGCGTGAAACCTTTAAAAGCTCCATATATCCGCTCGGCTCGCCTTCGGCTGCACCTCGCCAAGCCACTGCCCCGGACACTCGTAGGCGGGCGGACGGCCCGAATCCCTGAATTCCGCGGGAGGCCCGAGTGAGCAACCAAGACCCCCTCTGGTACAAGGATGCCGTGTTCTACGAGCTGCACGTTCGCGCGTTCAAGGACGGCAACGACGACGGGATCGGGGACTTCATCGGGCTCACCGGCCAGCTCGGGCATCTCAAGGAGCTGGGGGTGGACTGCCTCTGGCTCCTGCCCTTCTTCCGCTCCCCGCTGCGCGACGACGGCTACGACGTGGCCGACTACCGGGCCATCCACCCGGACTACGGCACCATGGCCGACTTCGATCGCTTCCTGGAGGCGGCCCACGGCCACGGGATGCGGGTCATCTCGGATCTCGTGGTCAACCACACCTCGGACCAGCACCCGTGGTTCCAGGCCGCGCGCCGAGCGCCCGACTCTCCCTACCGCGACTACTACGTCTGGAGCGACACCGACGAGCGGTACCGCGACGCCCGCATCATCTTCGTCGACACCGAGCAGTCCAACTGGACGTGGGATCCGATCGCGAAGACCTACTACTGGCACCGCTTCTTCCACCACCAGCCGGACCTCAACTTCGACAACCCGCAGGTGCGCCGCGAGCTGCTCGACGTCATGCGCTTCTGGCTCGACAAGGGCCTCGACGGGTTCCGCTGCGACGCGGTCCCGTATCTGTTCGAGCGCGAGGGGACGAACTGCGAGAACCTCCCGGAGACCCACGAGTTCCTCCGGGAGATCCGCCGCCACATCGACGCGGAATACCAGGGGCGCATCCTCCTGGCGGAAGCCAACCAGTGGCCCGCCGACGTCCGCCCCTACTTCGGGGACGGCGACGAGTTCCACATGGCCTTCCACTTCCCCCTCATGCCGCGCATCTTCCTGGCCGTCCGCCACGGGGACCGGCGCCCCATCACCGATATCTTCGTGCACACCCCGGAGATCCCCTCCATCGCCCAGTGGTGCCTCTTCCTGCGCAACCACGACGAGCTCACCCTGGAGATGGTGAGCGACGAGGAGCGGCATCACCTCTACTACGCGTACGGGTCCGACCCGCGCATGCGGCTCAACCTGGGCATCCGGCGGCGGCTCGCCCCCCTGCTGGAGAACGACCGGCGGAAGATCGAGCTGCTGACGAGCCTGCTCTTCACGCTGCCCGGCAGCCCCATCCTCTACTACGGCGACGAGATCGGGATGGGCGACAACATCTACCTCGGCGACCGCAACGGGGTCCGCACCCCGATGCAGTGGACCGGCGACCGCAACGCGGGCTTCTCCCGCGCCGACACCGCCCGCCTCTACCTGCCCCACATCGTGGACAACGTCTACGGCTACCAGTCGATCAACGTGGAGGCCCAGCAGCGCACGCCCTCCTCGCTGCTCAACTGGATGAAGCGGCTCATCGCGGTGCGCAAGAAGACGCGCGTCTTCGGGCGCGGCACGCTCACCTTCCTGCGCCCGGCCAACGAGAGCGTGCTCGCCCACGTGCGCGAGCACGACGGCGAGACCGTGGTCGCGGTCCACAACCTCGCGGGCTCGGCCCAGCCGGTGGAGCTCGATCTGCGAGCCTGGCGGGAGCACACGCCGGTCGAGATGCTCGGGGACACACGCTTTCCCACCATCGGGAACGGGCCCTACTTCATCAGCCTGGCCCCCTACGGTTACTACTGGTTCCGGCTGCAGCGGCCCCTGCCCGACCAGCCGATCTATGGCATCGAGGACGCTCCGCTCTGAGCCGGCCGCGATCGTCGCGCTGCTCTCGGGCCCCGGCCGCTCCGACCTCGCGCGATTCCTGATCCGGCAGCGCTGGTTCGCGGCCAAGACCCGCGGCATCGAGGCGCTCGACGTACTCGACTGGGCCGTCCTCGATCCCGGCGTCCCGCTCGTGCTGCTGCTCCTCGGCATCGACGGGGACCGGTACTATGTCCCGGTCACCGTCTCGGACGACGCCGCGCCGGAGGCCGCCCTCGCCCGCGTCGGAGGCGAGGCGGTGGTGGACGCCCACGACGACCCGCGCTTCGGACGCCGCGTCCTCGCCGCGATCGCCGCGGGGCGCTCCCTCCCCGGCCGGCCGGGCCGCGTCGGCTTCCGGCCCACGCCGGGCTGGCGGTTCCCGGCCGAGCCCGACGCGCAGCCCGCGCGCCGGCTCACCGGCGAGCAGAGCAACACCTCCGTCGTGCTGGGTGATCTGGTCCTCAAGTCGCTCCGCCGGCCGCAGCCCGGCCTCAATCCCGATCTCGAGATCACGCGCTTCCTCACGTCCCGGACCGCATTCCGCCACGTGCCGCGGCTCGCGGGCTGGATGGAGTACGAGAGCGCCGGCGAGACCGCGACGCTCGCGGTGCTCCAGGAGTTCGTGCCCAACGCGGGCGACGGGTGGACGCACGTGGTCTCGACGCTCGCCGGCCGGGGTGGCGCCATCGAGCGGCGGCCCGATCCGCTCGTGGACGACGTCCGGCGGCTCGGCGCGATCACCGGTGGCCTGCACGCCGCCCTCGCGGCCGATTACGACGACCCCGACTTCCGGCCCGAGGCGGTCGGCCGCGACGACGTCGCGCGGTGGGCCGGCGGCATCGCCGATGAGCTCGCCGCCGCGGAGAGACCCGGGAGCGCGGCGGGAATACGGGCCGCGCTCGAAGCGCTGGCCGGCGCGACCGTGAAGATCCGCATCCACGGCGACTACCACCTGGGCCAGGTGCTCAAGACCCCGGACGGCTTCGTGATCATCGACTTCGAGGGCGAGCCCGCGCGCCCGCTCGCCGACCGCCGTCAGAAGCTCCCCGCCTTGCGCGACGTCGCGGGCATGCTGCGCTCGCTGGACTACGCCGCGCACGCGGTGGCCTTCCGCCGCCCGGAGGCCGAGCGCGCGGCGGCGCTGGCGGCCCTCACCGCCTGGGAGCAGCGGGCCCGCCACGCCTTCCTGGCCGGCTACCAGGATGCGGTGGCGGTGAGCCCGGTGCCGCTGGTTCCGCCGTCTCCCGCCGCGCTACGGCGCGCGTGCGCCCCCTTCGAGCTGCAGAAGGCCTGCTACGAGCTGCGCTACGAGCTCGACAATCGGCCCGACTGGGCCGCGATCCCCCGGGCCGGTATCAGCCGGATCCTCGAGCGGATCCGCGAGCCCGACTGAGCCGGGCGCGACCCCGCGCCACGCGCGCGGAGAACGGCCAGACACACCGCGAAGACCGGAACGAAGGACGTCACCACGACGAGCGCGCCCACCGCGGTCGCCGCCGCTTCCAGCACGCTCGTCGTCGTCTGCACTGCTCTCGGTAGGGCGGTCAGGGCCCGCCATGCCAATCGAGTCTTCATGCGGTTCCTGGCGCGCAAGCCTCGTGCCACCCGGGGCGCCCAGGTCCACGATCGGAACCGTCTACTCGGTAATCTTGACCACGCCCGCAACCGCGCGGGTGGCGCGACCGGCGCGGGGTGGGAACATGTCGGCCGCAGAATCCAGCACTTCGACCCGGCCAGGCCCGATGGCACGTGCCGTGCCTGCTCAATCGCCCAACGAAATCTCGGATCCCTACTCGCTGGATAGAGGAGGCCAACTCCCATGCTATGGACGATCTTCGTGATCCTGCTGGTGCTATGGGCGGTCGGCATGGTCAGCTCCTACACCCTCGGCGGCTTCATCCACCTCCTGCTGCTGATCGCCATCGCGGTGGTCCTGATCCGGGTCATCCAGGGTCGACGGCCGATCTAGCCCGGAGTCCCACATGAACTACAACCGAGAACCGGCCAAATGAACTACATCCGAGGACCGGCCAAATGAACTACAAAGTCCACGACCATCTCAAGCCGAAGGCGCTGGCCGGCATCTCCGAGGATCAGATCGCCCAGCACTGGACGCTCTACGAGGGCTACGTCAAGCACGCCAACGGCCTGCTCGACGGCACGGGCAAGGCGGAGACGGGCTCGCCGACCTGGTCGGAGCTCAAGCGCCGCCTCGGCTTCGAGGTCGACGGCATCGTGCTGCACGAGTACTACTTCGGCAATCTCGCCGCCGGCTCGAAGCTCCATCCGGGCAGCGATCTCGCGGTGGATCTGGGGACGGCGTGGGGATCGGTGGGCGCCTGGCGGGAGGACTTCGCCAAGACCGGGGGAATGAGAGGCGTGGGCTGGGCCATCCTCTACCGGGACCCGGCCACCGGCGGCCTCTTCAACTGGTGGGTCTCGAGCCACGAGCACGGCCACCCGGCCGGATTCAATCCGGTGCTCGTGCTCGACGTGTTCGAGCACGCGTGGATGGTGGACTACGGCGCGGGGGGACGCGAAGAGTACATCGAGGCGTTTCTCGAGAACATCAACTGGGAAGTGGTCGAGCAGCGCCACAAGGACAGCAAGGCCGGGCGGTTCACCGCCCGCTTCTGAGAGGGGACAGCGCATGAAGAGCGGAGTACTCATCGTCGCGATCGTGCTGATCGCCATCGGGGTGGTGTCCCTCGCGTACCAGGGCATCACCTACACCACCCGGGAGAAGGTGCTGGAGGTCGGCCCCCTCAAGGCGACCGCCGAGAAGGAGCGGACGATCCCGCTGCCGCCGATCCTGGGCGGGCTGGCGCTCGCCGGCGGGGTCGCCCTGCTCGTCATCGGAGCCCGGCGCTAGCGCGAGCGCATGACGTAGACGGCGCCGGGTAACCCGCCGGCGCCGACCACGGGCGCGGTCCCGTCTCGGCCGCGCCCGTGGTGTTTTTGCCGGTGGGCCCCTCGCGGTATCATGCGAGACGGTCATGATGAGGCGCGCGTCCTGCTGACCGTCGGCCGGCTCGTCGAGCCGTTGACCGGCCGGCACTGGGAACCGCCGGCAGTCGCGCGCGAGGTCTCGGCGCGCGCCGCGCGCTTCCGGCGGGCCGGGCTCCGTCCCGGCGACCGGGTCTTCCTCCACTTCGGCAACCGGCTCGAGTTCTTCGCCGAGCTCCTGGCCATCTGGCGCCTCGGCGCGGTGGCGGTTCCGGTGGACGGCGGCCTGACGCGCGTGGAGCTCGAGCGCCTCGCCGAGGTCGTCGCGCCCCGCTTCTCGGTGGTGGACGGCGCCACCGACGCCGCGGTCGCGCGCGCGCTCCCGTCCGGGGTGGCGGTGGTGGACGCGGCCGAGTCGCTCCCGGCCGCCGAGATCGCGAGCGACGCTGCGCGACCCGGCGACGACGCTCTCGTGCTCTTCACCTCCGGCTCGAGCGGCGTGCCCAAGGGCGTGGTGCACACCCACGCCTCCCTCGCCGCGCGCTGGCGCGCCCTCGAGCGCGAGCTGGGCCTGGCGGCCTACGCCCGCACGCTCTGCCTCCTGCCCACCCACTTCGGCCACGGGCTCATCTGCAACAGCCTGTTCCCGTGGCTCGGCGGCCAGGATCTCTTCGTCACGCCGCCCTTCCGGCCCGATCTGTTGATCCGCCTGGGCGCGCTCGTCGACGAGCACCGGATCACCTTCCTGTCCTCGGTGCCCGCGGTGTGGCGCCTGGCCCTCCGGGTGGCGCGCCCGCCGCGCGGCGGCACCCTGCGGCGGGTCCACTGCGGCTCGGCGCCGCTGCCCGCCACCGTGTGGGAGGGCGTCCAGGGATGGGCGGGCACCCGCGAGGTCTTCAACACCTACGGGCTCACCGAAACCGGAAGCTGGGTGGCCGGCACCTCGGCCGGCGAGTTCACGCCGGCCGACGGGCTCATCGGCCCTCCGTGGGGCGCCACGCTTCACGTGCGGCGGGCGGCCGACGGGGCCGCGTGCGGGCCGGGCGAGGTCGGGCGCGTCTGGATCGAGAGCCCCGCGCTCATGCGCGGCTACCTCGGCCGCGACGACCTGACCCGGCAGGCGATCGTGGACGGCCGCTTCGCCACCGGCGATCTCGGCCTGCTCGACGAGCGGGGCTGGCTCCACCTGCGCGGGCGCGAGCGCGACGAGATCAACAAGGGCGGGATGAAGATCGCCCCCGCGGAGGTGGACGCGGCCGCCGAGGGCTGCCCGCGCGTGGCGGACGTCTGCGCCTTCGCGATGGACGACCCGCTCTACGGCCAGAACGTGGGCCTGGCGGTCGCGCTCACCGACCGCGGCGACGCCGCGGTGCGCGAGCTCTACGCCTGGATGCGCGAGCGGCTCTCCGAGGGCAAGCTGCCCGCCCGGTGGTGGCTCGTGGACGCGATCCCGCGCTCCGAGCGCGGCAAGGTGAACCGCGACGGGGTGCGCGAGGCGTGCGCGGACCGCCCACCGCTCGATCTCGCCCGCATCGTGGGGGAGCGCTGAGTGCGGCAGCGCCACCGCGAGCGGGTGCTCGAGTTCCTCCGCACGATCCAGAAGCCCGACCGGCCGCTCGACGCCGTCGCGGAGACCGACAGCCTGGTGGAGAGTGGGCTCATCGACTCCCTGGCCCTGCTGGAGATCGTCACCTTCCTGGAAGCGCAGTACCGGATCGACTTCGCCGCGATCGGGCTCGAGCCGGAGCAGCTCACCTCGGTGAGCGGCATCCTCGACCTGATCGAGCGGGAAGCCCGGTGACGTCCGGGCCCGGGGTCGCGGCCGCGGCCCGGCGGCTCCGACATTTCCACGAGGACCCCGCGGTCATCGCCCGCTGGCAGGCGTGGACGCGGCCGCTGCTGACCCGCCTCACGCCGGGACGCCGCCGCGCGCTGCTGGCCCTGGCCGCCCTCTACGTGGTCGTCAAGCGCCCGCTCAAGGACATGGCGCCCGCGCTGGATCTGCGGAGCCCGCTCAGCGCGCTGGCGGTCATCCTGCTCTGCTTCGCCATCGTGGTCGCGGCGTACGTGGCGGCGCGGCGCTTCGCTTCCCTGCCCGCGGTGGTGCGCGCGCGCCCGCAGATCTGGATCCACGCGCTCTTCTGGGTCCTGGTCCTGCTCGGCTGGCTCGCCCCGAAGGGCTCGGGCGTGACCACCCTGATCCTGCCGGGGCTCGTGCTCGCGCTCCCGTTCCTGCTCTGGCGGATCGGCTACCTGCTCATGTCGGGCCAGCGCGGGCGCATGGCGGGCACCCGATTCTCCGACCACCTGCTCTATCTCTACCCGGCCTACGGCGGCACCAACACGCCCTACGGCAAGGGCATCGACCATCTCGGCCGCCACGAGGCGCGCTCGGACGAGGCGCTCGCGCGCTCGCAGCTGGCCGGCCTCAAGCTCCTGGCTCTCGCGTGGATCTACGATCGCGCGCTCGAGCTGATGGCCGGGCTGGTCCACGGCCAGCCCGGCGCGCCGCTCCACGCCTTCGGGCTCGGCCTGCCGCGGCTCGAGGCCCTGATGCCCGCGGGCGCGCAGGCGCCCTGGCTCGTCGCGTGGGCCGCCGTCTACGCCGGGCTCGTCTCCGACGTGCTCAAGCTGGCGGTGCGGGGCCACGAGATCGTGGGGGTGCTGCGCCTCTTCGGCTTCAACGTCTTCCGCAATACCTACAAGCCGCTGCTCGCGCCGTCCCTCGTCGAGTTCTGGAACCGCTACCACTACTATTTCAAGGAGCTGCTGGTCGAGTTCTTCTTCTTCCCCACCTACGTGCGCTACTTCCGGCGCTCCCCGCGGCTGCGCATGCTCGCGGCCGCCCTCGCCGCCGCCGGGCTCGGCAACCTCTACTATCACCTGCTGCAGCAGGACGCGTTCATGCTGACCGGGAGCTGGGCCGCGGTGCAGCCGTGGCTCGCGACGCGCTCCGTCTACTGCCTGCTGCTGGCGATCGGGATCTACGTGTCGATGCGAAGGGAGCAGCGGCGCCGGGGTGCGACCGCCACCGCGCCGGCCGGGTGGCCCATCCGCCTGCGGCGGATCGCCGGGGTGTGGACCTTCTTCGCCCTCATCGGCATCTGGGGCGAGGGCGGCGGCGCGTCGTTCGGTCAGCGCGCCCTGTTCGTGCTCGGCCTCTTCGGGCTGCGATGAGCCGGCCGATCCCCGGCTCCCTCCGCCTGGCCGGCGCCTGCCTGGGCCTGGTGGTCCTGAACTTCGTCATCCTGGCGGGGTACCGGCTGCTCTTCGTGGCGTGGTTCGCCTCGCGGTCGGCGTGGGCCGAGCTGCCCGGGGTCCTCCTTCACGGCCTCCGGCTGGACGCGGCGATGCTGGGGCTCGAGCTGCTCGTGGTCGGAGGGCTCGCCCTGCTCACACGCCGCGCCCGGCGAGGCCTGCTCGTGGGCGGCCTCTGGGCGGTCACCACCCTGAACGCGGTGGTCGCCGCCGTCAATCTCCTGTTCGTCCGGGAGCGCAACCAGCATCTCTGGGAGATGCTCTTCGCCTACCTCACCGAGCCCCGCGACATCTGGGTGGCGCTGCGCCCGTTCCTGCTCGAGCACCCCGGGCTCGTCGCCCTGCTCGGTCTCCTGCTGGCCGGGCTCGTCGCGCTCGCCGCGCGCCACGTCCGGAGCCTGGGCCCGCACCGCCACGATCTGTGGCGCCCGTGGTACGTCCCGCTGCTCGCGATGAGCCTGCTGGGCCTGCTCGCGCTGCCCATGATCCAGCCGATCACGGTCAAGCGGGTGGGCGGCCGGCCCAAGACCGAGGTGGCGTGGATCGCGAGCCGGCACCACATGGCCTTCGACGACTACGCCCTCAACCAGGCCGTGGTCAACCCGCTCTGGGACCTCGTGCGGGAGTATCTCCCGGTGGCCCTGGCCGGCAGCCGGCCGCCGTACCGCCTCGAGGCCGCGGAGGCCATCCCGCTCGCCCAGCGGCTGCTCGGCATCGCCGAGGGCGATCGACCCTACCCGCTGCTGCGGACGGTCCGCGGCGTCGGCGGCACCGGCATCCGGAACGTGGTCCTCATCCAGGTCGAAGGGCTCGGGTCGACCCTGCTCGAGCGCGACGAGCCGCAGGGCCCGGTGATGCCGTTCCTGCGCTCGCTCGCCGCGCAGGGCCTCTACTTCCCGCGGGTGTACCAGAGCTTCCCCTCGACGGACGGCGCGGTCTTCGCGACGCTCAGCAGCCTTCACTGGACCCACGCCTTCGGCGGCCGCGGGGTGCGGCTCTCCCAGTCGGTCATGGGCACCTACTTCGCCTCGCTCCCGCGGCTCCTGACCACGCCCGATGCCCAGCACTACGCCTTCTCCGGCTTCCGCCACCGTACCGCCGAGATCGCCAGCTTCCTGCGCAACCTGGGGTTCCGCACCGCCGGCTTCGACACGCTCGAGGGCCAGCTCGGCCCGCAGGCCATGGGCCCGCTCGGCATCGACGATGGCCCGCTGCTGCAGGAGGCCGCCCGCGTGGTGACCGCGCATCCCGGCCCCTTCAGCGTCTACGTCATGACCGGCACCAGCCACTCGCCGTGGCAGATACCGGCCGGCGCCCCCACGCCGCTCGGCCGGACCCCGCTCGGCACCTTCCGCTACACCGACGACAGCATCCGCGCCTTCGTGGAGCGGCTCCGCGCGGAGCGGAGCGACTTCGACCAGACCCTGCTCGTCATCACCGGCGATCACACGAGCGCTACCTTCAACAACCAGCCGCTGGAGCGGCTCCGCCTCCCCCTGATCCTGGCCGGGCCCCCGATGGCCCGCGCCCGCGGCCGGTGGCCCACGCCGCCGGATCGGCCCGCGAGCGAGGTCGACGTGCTGCCGACCATCGCCTCCCTGCTCGAGGGCGACCATTCCTACGGCGGCATGGGCCGCAGCCTCTTCGAGTCGCCGGTCTCCGCCGGCATCATCAGCGGCGACACCAAGGAGACCCTCTACATCAAGGACGGCTTCGCGCTGCGCTACCGGCTCCGCGACGGGCGCGCCGAGCTGCTGGCGGTGGACGGCGACGCCATGCCGGTCGCCGATCTGTCCGCCGAGCACCCGGAGGTGGCGCGCCGCCTCACCCGGGAGTTCCTCGCGCTCTACGAGACCACCGACCGGCTCATGCGCGAGAACCGCGTCTTCCCGATCGACGAGGGCGCGCGCCCGGGAAGCTGGCGCGCGCCTGCTACACCCCCCCCGCCGTGGTGGCGGTGGCCC
>JBBDXN010000162.1:0-11476 GCA_040902305.1 Candidatus Rokuibacteriota bacterium
GGCCGGCCTCGCCGGCCGCTCGCCACTCGGCGCTCTGCAGCACGGCCGCGCTCGTGAGCTCGTAGGCCGCGATATAGCGCGGATCGGTGGGCGACGGGTTGCGGTAGCGCGAGGCGCGGACGACCCCGGGCACCGCCTTCAGCAGCGGCAGGTGCTCCTTGTCGTAGACCTCGTTGAACGTCCCCTCGAGCTCGTGGGCCACGTCCATCCGGACCAGGTAGAGAGCGTGTGGGCTCATCGTGGTTGCCTCCCGGCGCAGCACTATCTCACAGTCAGCGGGGGGTACGGAACGGCCGGAAGAACGCGCGCAGCTCCTCGGCGAGCGCCGCGGGCGCTTCCGCCGCGACGAAATGGCCGCCCCGGGGCAGGTCCACCCAGCGCCGGATGTCCGCGTAGCTCCGCTCGGCCAGCTCTCGCGGCGGCCTCTGGATGGCCTCGGTGGTGAGCGCCACCCCGGTCGGCACCGTGATGCGGGAGGTGATGCGCCGGGGCTCGCGGGCCCGCTCGTAGTACGAGCGGTTCGAGGCGTTGGCGGTCGCGGTCACCCAGTAGAGCGTCACGTTGGCGAGCAGCAGATCCCGGTCGAAGCGCCCGGCCACGTGGCCCGCCTCGCCCGTCCACGCGAGCCACTTCTCGACGATCCAGGCCGCGAGGCCCGCCGGGGAGTCGTGGAGCCCGTAGGCGAGAGTCTGGGGCCGGGTCTCCTGGATCAGGTTGTAGCCGCCCTCCTCCCGCTGCCACTGCTCCTGCAGCCGCGCGAAGGCCTCCTCCGCCGGGGTGAGCGGGCGCGCGTCCGCGCCGATCACCGGCGACGGGAAGTTGGGCATCAGGGTGTGGAGGGCGATGAGGCGCTCGGGGTGATCCGCGGCCAGCCAGCCGCTGATCACCGCGCCGATGTCGTTGCCGTGCGCGGCGTAGCGCGCATAGCCGAGCCCCTCCATGAGGCGCGCCCAGAGGCCGGCCACGCGGCTCCGCGTCATCCCGCGACCCGGCCGATCGGAGAAGCCGAAACCGGGGACCGACGGCACGATCACGTCGAAGGCGTCCGCGGGATCGCCGCCGTGGGCTCCCGGATCGGCGAGGAGCGGGATCAGCGCGAGCATCTCGACGAACGAGCTGGGCCAGCCGTGGGTGATGAGCAGGGGCAGCGGGGCCGGCCCCCGTCCGCGCTGGTGGATCAGATGGATGCCGACGCCGTCCACCTGGGCGCGGAAGTGCGGCACCCGGTTCATCGCCCGCTCCGCCGCCCGCCAGTCGAACGAGGCGCGCCAGTACTCGACCAGCTCGCGCATGTAGGCGAGGCTCGCCCCGTAGTCCCAGCCCGCGCCCTCCACCTCGTCCGGCCACCGCGTGCGCCCGAGCCGGTCGCGCAGGTCGTCGAGGGTCGCCGGCGCCACGTCCACCACGAAGGGCCGTATCTCCATGCGCTTGCTCCCGATCTCCTTCCCCGGTATCTTCACTCGGGGCCTGCCTCGGCCGAGGCCGCGCCGCGCGACCACTCTAACAAGGAGACGATCGATGCCGCCAGTTGACCCGAACGACGTCATGATGACCGGGGAGAACTCCTTCATCCGCCTGAGCCCGGACGGCGGCAAGACCCTGTCCGACCGGGCGAGCCACTGGCGCGTGCTGTGGTGCCCGGCGGGCGGAGGGCATGCGCTCTTCCTCCAGAGCACGCTCACGGACGGGCGGGTGCGCATCTACAGCGACAATATCGCGGTGGCGCGCTGGCTGCAGAAATCCATCGAGACCCTGCTCTTCCCGGCCTTCGCCGACACGTCGCTGCCCGTGACGAGCGCGCGCTTCGAGCGGCAGGGCGGGCCCTGGTCAAGCGCCACCGAGGCGGTGCTGGCCACCGACGCGCGGATCACGCTGTCCTGGTACGACTGCATCGAGCCCTTCGTGCTCCACGCCCCTCCCGGCTTCAACGACCGGCCGATCGGCGTGTTCAGCACCTTCTTCCCCGCCCGCGCCGCCCAGCTCGAGATCAACGGCAAGGTCGCACCCGGCCACGTGTGGCCGGAGATGCGCGGGGACCGGCAGGGCAGCAGCGCGACCCTGGCCTGGTCCGAGACCTGGGTGAAGCCGCGCGGGTAGCGGGAGCCTCACGTGGGCGGGCGGCTCGACGGCAAGGTGGCCATCGTCACCGGCGGCGCGAGCGGGATCGGGCGCGCGACCGCCCTCACCTTCCTGCGGGAGGACGCCCGGGTGGTGATCGGGGACCTGAACGAGGCGAGCCTCGCCGAGACCGTCGCGCTCGCCCGCGCGCAGGGGCACCCCGATCGCCTCGCGCCGCTCCGCGGGGACGTGTCGGTGGAGCAGGACGTGGCGGCCCTCGTCGCGCTCGCGGTCGAGCGATTCGAGGGACTCGACTGCATCGTCAACAACGCCGGGGTCGGCGGCGCCTTCGGCCCCATCGGCGAGTCCACCGCGGAGGAATGGGACTTCACCTTCGCGGTGCTGGTGCGCGGCGTGTTCCTCGGCATCAAGCACGCGTCCAACCGCATGAAGGCGCAGGGCCGCGGCGGCAGCATCATCAATACCGCCTCGGTGGCGGGCATCGGCGGGGGCGGCGGCCCGCACGCCTACTCGGGGGCGAAGGCCGCGGTGGTCAACCTGACCCGCTCCGTGTCGACGGAGCTGGCCGCGCACCGCATCCGGGTCAACGCGATCGCGCCGGGCATGATCAGGACCCCCCTCGCCACCGGCCGGGGGGAAGAGGCGTGGGACCGTCTCGTGCGGGACAAGCAGCCGTGGCCGGAGCCGGGCCTGCCGCAGCACATCGCGGACACCGCGCTCTTCCTGGCGAGCGAGGAGTCTCGCTTCATCACCGGCCAGGTCATCGTGGTCGACGGCGGGCTGACCGCGCAGGGCCCGGATCTCTTCGGCCACGACCCCGGCAGTCGCATGCTGCGGAAGGCCGGACTCAATACGGGCAGCACCGGCATGCCCGGCACGGTGCGCGAGGTCCGGCGCCCGTAGCCCCGCGGGCGGAGTGCCTGTCCCCCGCTTCACCCTTCGGGCGTCTTGCCCGATGGCCCGCGCCGCGCGGGCACGCGGTGCCAGCAGTTTAAGGGGCATCCCGGCGTGGCGCGTCCCTTGCTCCGGGAGAACCCGTTCGGCGGGCTCAGCACTCGAACCCGAGGAGGCGCGCGATGAAGTGGCTCAAGCAGAGCGTGGTGGCGATGATGTTGACGGCTCCTCTGCTCGCGCCGTCGCTGGCCGCGGCCCAGGGCGCGGTCACCGCGACCCTCAGCGTGCTGACCGCCCCGGTGGAGCGCATCGCGGCCGACGCGCGCGGGCCGGAGGCCGGGGTCAGCGGCATGAATCTCGCCGAGGGCGACCGGATCCGGACCGGCGAGGGCGGCGTCGCGCTGATCACCTTCCTGAACGGCAGCACCGTGACCCTGCTCTCCGAGTCCGAGGTCACCGTGAAGCAGGCGCCCACCGGCCACTCCACCGCCGTCGGCATTCGCCTGCTGATTCACGCCGGCCGGGTCTGGGCCCGCGTGGTGCAGGCCGCGGGCCGCCGCTCCACGCTCACGCTGGAGTCCAACGACTACGCGGCCACCGCCCACGACGGCCTCATCGGCGCCGAGCAGGCCGAGGGAACCTTCGCGTGCTGGACGCGGCGGGGCACGCTCTGGCTCACCGACCGCAGCGGGCAGACCGATACCGTGCTGTTGGCCGGCCAGCGCGCGCGGGTGCGCTTCGGCCTGCCCCTCCCGGTGGAGGCCCAGCCCTTCGTCGCCGCCGCGAGCGTGATCGAGATCAGATCCTCGGGGCCCGTGGTCCCGCTCGTGCGCATGCCCGACGGAAGCCAGGCGGCTGGGTTTCTCGCTCCCGACGTCGAGGTCAACCAGGTGTTCGGCTCGCTCACCGAGGCCAAGAGTGGAAAGCGCTGGCTGGTGGAGGTGCCCGGCGGGCACGAGGGGCCCTACACCCTGATTCTCACCGGCACCGGCGCCGGCCCGTTCACCGCGCGGATCACCGCGCGCTACATCGGCTTCACCGCGTACCGCCAGGAGATCAAGGGCGAGGCGCGCCCGGGCGAGCGACTCTTCACCCGCATCACCCAGACCGTGAAGGGGCAGGACCCGGTGACCGCGCGGGTGGTCGAGGCGAGCCTGGAGGGCCTGCGGGCCTGGGACGCGGCCGAGCCCGCGGCGGTGGTGGTGCGGCCCGACCCGGCCCGGCGGCCGGGCGTGAACTGAGCCGCCCGGGTCAGATCGCCACGTGGCCGCCGTCGACGAAGAGCGACGTACCGGTCACGTAGGAGGACTCGTCGGACGCCAGGAAGAGGATGCAGGCCGCGACCTCCGCCGGCGTGCCGGCCCGCCCGAGCATGGTGCCGCGACCGAAGTCGCTCTTGAACTGCTCGAAGGTCTTGCCGGCGGTGGCGGCGCGGCGCTCGTGGAAGCGGGTGAAGATCGGGCCCGGGCACACCGCGTTCACCCGGATCCCCTCGGCGGCGTGATCGAGCGCCATCGCGCGGGTCAGTCCCGCCACCGCCGCCTTGCTCGTGTCGTACTGCACCATGTTGCCGCCCGCGACCACCGAGCGGATCGAGGCGACGTTCACGATGCTGCCGCCCCCGGTCTGGCGCATCAGCGGGATCGCCGCCTTCGCGCAGAAGGCGTACCCCTTGACGTTCACCGCCAGGATCGCGTCCCAGCTCTCCTCGCTCGCCTCCACCACCGTCTGGTAGAGCCGCATGCCCGCGTTGTTGACGAGGATATCCAGGCGGCTCCGTTCGGCGTGGGTGGCTTGGATGAACCGGACGCAGTCGGCTTCCCGCTCGGTGTGGGTCTCCCGGAACGTCGCGCGCCCGCCGGTGGCCCGGATCTCGTCGGCCACCGCGCGGCCTCGCTCCGCGTCGATGTCCGCGATCGCCACGTGCGCGCCTTCCTCCGCGAAGAGCCGCGCGGTGGCCTCGCCGATCCCCGAGGCACCGCCGGTGACCGCGGCCACCCTGCCGCTGAGCCGGGCCACGCGAGCGCCGCGCCTCAGCGCGCCAGCGCGGAGCGCATCACGGCCAGGCCCACGCGCAGCCCGACCGGCAGCCCCGCCTCGTTCATCTCGAACTCCGGCGCGTGGTGCGGCCGGGCGGTGCCGGTGGCGGAGCCGATCCCCACCCGGAAGTAGCAGCCCGGGCGCTCGCGCAGGAAGAGACTCATGTCGTCGCTGGCCATGACCACCCGCCCCGCGGTCACCGCGTCGGCCCCCATCTCGTCGACCGCGCACGCCCGCACGAGCTCGGTCTCCTTCGCGTGGTTCACCACCGCCGGACAGGAGCCGCCCTCGAGGCGCATCGAGGCCTCGGCCCGGTAGGCCTTCGCGATGTCGGCGACGAACGTGCCGAGGCGGGAGACGAGATGATCCCGCACCGTCTGCTCGAAGGCCCGGATGGTGCCCTTCATGATCGCGCGGTCCGGGATGATATTGCCCTTGGTGCCGGAGACGATCTGCCCCACCGTGAGCACCGCGGTCTCCTGCGCCGCCACCTCGCGCGAGACGAGGTGCTGCATGCCGAGCAGGATATTGGCCGCCGCGGTGATGGGATCGATCGAGAGGTGCGGCATCGCCCCGTGCCCTCCGGCGCCGCGCACCTCCACGCTGAACGCGTCCGCGGACGCCATGGACGGTCCCGGGCGCACCTGAACCTGGCCGACCGCCTGGAGCGTCGTGAGGTGCAGGCCGTAGACCTCGTCCACGCGCGGGTCGTCGAGCGCGCCGGCCTCGATCATCGGCCGGGCCCCGCCCAGCACTTCCTCGGCCGGCTGGAAGAGGAAGACCGCGGTTCCGGCGAGCTCCGCGCGCCGCGCCGCCATGATGTCCGCCATCGTGATCGCGATCGCGGTATGGCCATCGTGTCCGCAGGCGTGCATCACCCCGGGCGTGCCCGAAGCGAAGGGCGCCTCCAGCACCTCGGTGAGCGGCAGCGCGTCGATGTCGGCGCGCCTGGCGATGGTGGGACCCGGCCGGTCGCCGCGGAGCACGCCCACCACGCCGGTGCCGCCGACACCGGTGCGGACATCCAGTTTCGCCGCGTGCAGGCGCTCCGCGATGATCTCCGCGGTGCGCCGCTCCTGATGGCTCAGCTCGGGGTGGCGGTGGAAGTCGCGGCGAAGCGCGAGGAGGTCATCCGCGCGCCTGGCTATCTCCTGATTCCATTCCGGGCGTGTCTTGCTCATCCGGCCATCTCCTCGTTGCGGAATTCTTGCGCGGCCCTGATGCTCCTCCGGAGCCGACCCCGCTGTCAACCATCCCCTTCCTTGCCCAGATTGAGCCTCGGGGTGACCACGGTGGGAACCCACGTGGTCACGCCTCGGGACGCAAATCTTTGATTACGCGTGTTTTACCGCGGTTTCGGGCTGGCCCGACGCTTGCTCCCCCTCGACGAGCATGGAGACCAGACAGCGCAGCCGCCGCCTGCACAACCGCAAGCACGTGTCCTGGACCGCGTGGGTCAAGGCCGGGGACCGCCGCCTCCGGTGCCACACCGTCGACCTGAGCGCCAACGGCGCGCGGCTCAAGCCGCGCGGGGAGATCCAGCCCGGAACGCCGATCGAATTGCAGCTCCAGCCGCCGGACGGCCACGCGGTGGACGTCTCCGCGGTCGTGTGGCGCGTGGACTCGGACAGCATGGCGGTCATGTTCCTGCGGAGCATCCCGGTGCAGTTCACCGCCACCGCCAAGGTGCCGGAGACGGGCCGCCGCGGCTGGCGGTAGCGCCTCCCGCTCCCGAGTGGGGCGGCCGCGCGCGGCTTGACCGACGGGCAAATGCGCGCGAATATTCAGCGCCGGCCCAGCGTCACGTAGGGTGGGCTTGGCCCGACGAGAGCATGGGCTCTCTTCGCCATTCGCCCACCATGACCATGACAGCCAGCCGGCAGCTTCCGCGTCGCGGCGGTAATTTCGTCGATCCCCGGCACGGCGTCGTCGCCGCGCTGCTCGCCGTGACGACGCTCGCCGCGTGCGGCAGCGACTATCCCGCGTCGGGCGGCTCGAACCCACCCAAGGCCGGCACCGCCCGCGCCGCGACCCCAGCGAAGAGCACTCCCGTGCGGGTCGTCCCGGCGGTGGAGGAGAAGGCCGCGGTCGTGGTGGTGGCGGCGGGAACGCTCGCGGCCGAGGAGCAGGTCGTCCTCGGCATGAAGGTCGCCGGGCGGCTGGCCGAGATCACGGTGGACCTGGGCACCCGCGTCCGGCAGGGCGACGTGGTGGCGCGGCTCGATCCCACCGACTTCCGGCTCCGGGTGCAGCAGGTGGAGGCCGCGGTCCAGCAGGCGCGGGCGCGGCTCGGCCTCCCGGTCGACGGCACGAGCGACCGCGTGGATCCCGAGAAGACCCCGCTGGTGCGCCAGGCGCGGGCGATGCTCGAAGAAGCGCTGCTGACCCGCGACCGGCGGATCAAGCTCTGGGAGCAGCAGCTCATCGCCCGGGCCGAGCTGGACGCCGCCGAGGCCTCGGCCAGAGTCGCGGAGGGCCGCTATCACGACGCGGTCGAGGAGGTGGGCAATCGCCAGGGCATCCTCGCCGAGCGGCGGACCGAGCTCGAGCTGGCCCGGCAGCAGCTCGCGGACACCGTGCTGCGGGCGCCGATCGCGGGCGCCATGAGCGCGCGCCAGGCGGCGGTCGGCGAGTTCCTGAGCGCGGGCGCGCCGGTGGCGACGCTGGTGCGGATCAACCCGCTGCGGCTCCGGCTCGCCGTCCCCGAGCGGGAGGCCTCCGCCATCCGCCAGGGCCAGCGCGTGCGGCTGACCCTCGAGAGCGATCCCACCGTGTACGAGGGACACGTGGCGCGCCTCGCCCCCGCGATCAGCGAGCAGAACCGCTCGCTCCTGATCGAGGCCGAGATCCCCAACGAGCACGGTCGGCTGCGGCCGGGCGCCTTCGCCCGCGGCGAGATCGTCGTCCAGCCGGATCGGCGGCTCGTGACCGTGCCCACCGACGCGCTGGTCACCTTCGCCGGAATCGAGAAGGTGCTGGTGGTCGAGGCGGGCCGGGCGGTCGAGAAGCGGGTGAGCACCGGGCGCCGCACCGGCGACCGCATCGAGATCCTCTCCGGTCTCACCGCCGGCGAGCAGGTGATCGTCCGACCCGGCGCCCTCGCGCCCGGTCAGCCGGTCGCGGCGAGCCCCTGACGTGCAGAAACTCGCCGAGGTCTGCATCCGCCGTCCGATCTTCGCGGCGATGCTCATCCTGGCGCTCGTGGTGGTGGGCGTGGCCAGCTACTTCCGTCTCGGGGTGGACCGCTTTCCCGCCGTCGATCTCCCCACCGTGACCATTCGCACCACGCTGCCCGGCGCCTCCACCGAGGAGATGGAGATCCAGATCTCCCAGCGGATCGAGGAGGTCGTCAACACGGTGGCGGGCATCAACGAGATGCGCTCGATCTCCGGGCCGGGCGGCTCGGTCGTGATCGTCACCTTCGATCTCTCCCGGAACATCGACGTGGCGACCCAGGACGTCCGCGACAAGGTCGCCACCGTGATCCGCAATCTCCCGCGCGACACCCTCCCGCCCATCATCTCCAAGTCCGACAACGAGTCCTCGCCGGTGATGACGGTGGCGCTGGCCGGCGATCGGTCGCTGCGGGAGCTGACCGAGATCGCGGACAAGGTGGTCAAGGTCCGGCTGGAGCGATCCTCCGGGGTCGGCGAGGTGCGCCTGGTGGGCGGCCTCGAGCGGGCCATCAGCATCTGGGTCGACGCCGACCGCCTGGCCGCCTACCAGATCCCCATCACCGCGGTGCGCGAGGCGATCGTCCGCCAGAACGCCGATCTCCCCGGCGGCAACGTCACCGAGGGCGCCCACGAGTCCGCGCTGCGCACGATGGGGCGGGTCATGGACCCGAAGGCCTTCGACGATCTGGTCATCGCCACCATCAACGGGGTGCCGGTCCGCGTGCGCGACATCGGCCACTCCGAGGACGGGACCAAGGAGCAGCGCTCGATCGCGCGGCTCGACGGCGTTCCCACCGTGACCCTCGAGGTGCGCCGGCAATCCGGCGCCAACACGATCGCGGTCATCGAGGGGGCCAAGGCCCAGCTGGCGCGGATCGTCGGGCAGCTCCCCCCCGGCGTCCGCCTCGAGGTGATCAACGATCAGTCGCGCTACATCTACGCGGCTCTCCGGGAGATCAACGTGCACCTCCTCCTGGGCGCCATCCTGGCCTCGCTGGTGGTCCTGGCCTTCATGCGGAGCTGGCGCTCCACCCTCATCGCGGCGGTGGCCATTCCCGCCTCCGTGATATCCGCCTTCGGCATGATGTGGGCGCTCAACTTCACGCTGAACAGCGTCACCATGCTGGCCCTCGTGCTCATGGTGGGCATCGTCATCGACGACGCGATCGTGGTCCTCGAGAACATCTTCCGCTTCGTCGAGGAGAAGCGGATGGAGCCCTTCGCGGCCGCCCGCGCGGCCACCGCCGACATCGGCCTGGCCGTGCTCGCCACCACCCTCAGCCTGGTGGTCATCTTCGTGCCCGTCTCCTTCATGTCGTCGATCTCGGGCCGCTTCCTCTACCAGTTCGGGCTCACCGCGGCGGTGGCGGTCATGGTGTCCCTGCTCGTGTCGTTCACCCTCACCCCGATGATGAGCGCCCGGCTCCTGCGCGCCGATGCCGGCAAGCACGGCGAGCCGCCGGCGGGCGACGGCGAGGAGCCCGTCGCGGCGTCGCGCCGCGGCTTCTACGGCTGGATCGACCGGGGCTACGCGGGGGCGCTCGGGCTCGCGATGCGCCATCGCACCGCGGTGGCCCTCATCGCGATCCTGGTGATCGCGTCGACGTGGCCGCTCTACGGGCTCGTGCGCCAGGAGTACATCCCGACCGACGTGGACGAGGCGGAGTTCGACGTCCGGGTCACCGGCCCCCAGAACGTGAGCGTGGCCGCCATGGACGAGGTCATGCAACGGGTCGCGAAGGACATCGCGGCGGCCCCCGGGGTGCGGCTCGTGCTCGCCTCGGCGGGCGGCGGCTTCCTCGGCCAGGTCAACGAGGGCCGGGCCTACGTGCGCCTCGCCCCGCACGGGGAGCGGACCATCACCTTCGCCCGCGTCTGGGGCGGCCTCGTCTCCGGCGATCCGCTCGCGGGCTTCCGCGGCCTCTGGAGCCAGCGCGACGTGATGCAGGAGGTCCGGCGCCGGCTGGCCCGCATCCCCGACGTGCGCACCTCGGTGCGGAACGCGCCCTCGTTCAACACCGGCGGCGGCAGTTTCGACATCGACTTCATCATCCGGGGCCCGGATCTCAACGCGCTGGCGCGGTACGGCGAGGCCCTGCGGGAGCGGGCCCGCGAGCTCGGCGGCATCGCCGATCCCGACACCACCCTCAAGCTCGACAAGCCGGAGTTCCGCGTCGAGATCGACCGCGCGCGGGCCGCCGATCTCGGCGTCGATACCGAGCAGGTCGCCGAGACCCTCCGCCTCATGGTGGGCGGCGATCAGGAAGTCTCGCGCTTCCTGGATCCATCCGTCAACGACGACTACGACGTGCAGCTCCGGGTCTCGGCCGGCGACCGCCGCGACCCCGGCGCGATCGCGCGGCTCTACGTGCCGCGCCAGGGCGGGGGCGGCCTCGTCCGGCTCGACAGCGTGGTGAAGATCGTCACCGCGGAGGCGGCGTCCCGCATCGACCGCTCGGACCGCCAGCGCGAGAACCGGCTCCGCGCCTCGGTGCTGCCCGGCTTCGGCCAGGCCGACCGCATCCAGGTGCTCCGGGGCGCGGTCACCGAGATGAACCTGCCCCCGGCCTACTCCACCGCGATCTCGGGCCGGGCCCGCGAGCTCGAGCGCACCTTCGTGGAGTTCCTGTGGGTGTTCCTGCTCTCCGTGATCTTCATGTACATGATCCTGGCCTCGCAGTTCGAGAGCCTCGTCCATCCCCTGACCATCCTGATCTCGCTGCCTCTCGCGGTCCCCTTCGCGCTCCTGTCGCTCTGGCTCACCAGCCACACCCTCAACCTCTACTCGGCCCTCGGCATCCTGGTGCTCTTCGGCGTGGTCAAGAAGAACTCCATCCTCCAGATCGACCACATGAACACGTTGCGCGCTCACGGCATCGAGCGCATGGCCGCGATCATGCAGGCCAACCGCGACCGCCTGCGGCCCATCCTGATGACGACCCTCGCCCTCGTGGCGGGCATGCTGCCGCTCGCGGTGGGGTCGGGGCCGGGGGCGGAGGAGCGCCGGGCCATCGCGGTCGTGGTGATCGGCGGGCAGACCCTCTCGCTGCTGCTGACCCTGCTGGTGACGCCGGTGGCCTACTCGCTCTTCGAGGACGTCGCGCGGATGCTCGGCGGGCGGACGCTGGGGCGGATCGGCCATCGCGCGCTCCGGGCGTCGCGGGCCCGCCGGTAGTCGGGCCCCGCGGGCGAAGGGCTACGCGGGCCGATGACGCATCAGCAGGCGGTCGAGATGATTGGCGAAGAGGTGCCGCTCGCGCTGGCCGAACGGGGTCGGGCCATCGATG
>JBBDXN010000163.1:0-11185 GCA_040902305.1 Candidatus Rokuibacteriota bacterium
CCGGCGCCGGCGCCATCATCTACACCGACATCGCCCGCGACGGCACCCAGAGCGGCCCCAATCTCTGGAGCACGGAGGCGGTGGCCAAGGCGGCGGGCGTTCCGGTCTTCGCCTCGGGGGGTGTCGGCTCCCTCGACGATATCCGCCAGCTCGCGACGGTGCCGGAGCTGGCCGGCGTCATCGTGGGGCGCGCGCTCTACAGCGGCGCGGTGGACCTGGCCAGCGCGCTGGCCGAGGTGCGATAGGCGGCCATGCTCTGCAAGCGGCTGATCCCGTGCCTGGACGTCAAGGACGGCCGCGTCGTGAAGGGGGTCCGCTTCGTCGAGCTGCGCGACGCCGGCGACCCGGTGGCCGCGGCGCTGGCCTACGACGCGCAGGGGGCCGACGAGCTGGTCTTCCTCGACATCACCGCCTCGCACGAGGGGCGGGCCACCATGCTCGACGTGGTCCGGCGCACCGCCGAGGGCATCTACATGCCGCTCACGGTGGGGGGCGGGATCCGGTCCCTCGAGGACATTCGCACCCTGCTGCGCGCCGGCGCCGACAAGGTGTCGCTGAACACCGCCGCGCTGGAGCGGCCGGCCCTGATCTCGGAAGCCGCGCGCGCCTTCGGCAGCCAGTGCATCGTCACCGCGATCGACGCCAAATCCGCCGACGGCCGCTGGGAGGTCTTCACCCACGGCGGCCGCCGCCCCGCGGGGCGCGACGCGGTCGAGTGGGCCCGCGAGGCAGACCGCCTCGGGGCCGGCGAGATCCTGCTCACCAGCATGGATCGGGACGGCACCGGCGACGGCTACGATCTCGCGCTGACCCGCGCGGTGGCCGACGCGGTCTCGGTGCCGGTCATCGCTTCGGGCGGCGCCGGCCGGCTCGAGCATCTCCGGGAGGGCGTGGTCGAGGGGCGGGCCGACGCCGCGCTCGTCGCCTCCCTCTTTCACTTCGGCCGGCACACGGTGGCGGAGGCCAAGCGCTATCTCGACGAGCGCGGCGTGCCGGTGAGGCTCGGACCGTGAGCCTGCGCGACGAGCTGCAGTGGGACGCGCAGGGACTGATCCCGGTGGTGGTGCAGGACGTCGAGACGGGCCAGCTCCTGATGGTGGCGTGGATGAACGCCGATTCCCTCGAGGCGACGCGGCGCTCCGGCCTGACCCACTTCTGGTCACGCTCGCGCAACGCGCTCTGGCGCAAGGGTGAGACGTCGGGACACGCCCAGCACGTGGAGGGTATCTACGCCGACTGCGACCGGGACACGCTGCTGGTCCAGGTGCATCAGGACGGCGTGGCCTGCCACACAGGAGCGCGGAGCTGCTTCTACACCAGCGTCGACGGCGGCGAGGCGGCGCCCGCCGCGGGGGCGGCGGGACCGGGCATGCTGGAAGTCCTGGAGCGCGTGCTCGAGTCGCGAAAGGCGGCGCCGCCTCCGGGCTCCTACGTGGCGGGATTGCTCGAGAAGGGTCAGCCCCAGATCTGCCGCAAGATCGGGGAGGAAGCCGCGGAGGTGATGACCGCGGCCCTGGGTGGCGAGGGCGACGAGCGCGTGGTCGCCGAGGTCGCGGACCTGTGGTTCCACACCATGGTCCTCTTGACCGCCCGCGGCATTCCTCTTCGCCGCGTCTTCCAGGAGCTCGCCCGCCGCCACAAGAAGGACACGTGACCGGCCGATCTCTCGCGCCGCGCCTGCTCGCGATATCGTTCCTGCTCGCGGGCTGCGCGACCGCGACCGGGCGCATCGAGAACGGCATGTTCCATTCGGCGAAAGGCTACCGCGTGACGCTGCCGCAGAGCGGCTGGAAGGTGGAGCCGGGCACCCGGGCCGACCTCGCGCTCCAGAGCGAGGCCCGGCCCGGCGGCATGGTCGTGGACGCCACCTGCGGGGGCCGCGAGGCGTCGCGCCCGCTCGACGTGCTCACGCGGCACCTCACGTTCGGGCTCACCCGGCGGGACGTGCTGGAGAACGGCACCGCCACCGTGGCCGGCCGCGAGGCGGCTCACTCGGTGGTGCGCGGTCTCGCGCAAGGTCGGGACGTCACGGTGGAGGCCATGGTGGTGCGGGCCGAGCCCTGCGTGCACGATTTCCTCTACGTGGCGCCGACCGAGGTTTTCGACGCCGGGCGGCCCGCGTTCCGGACCCTGGTCGAGAGTCTCGCTCTGGAGCCGAGACGATGATGGCGGCGAGGGATCTGCGGGACCATCTGCGAGAGACCGCCATCTGGTACGGCGGCCTCGGGCTGCTGACCGCCCGCGTGTTCCGCAACCTGAGCCTGCCGCCGTCCTACTTCTGGGTCGTCGCGCGCGAGATCGACACCATCGGCGTCCGCTCGCTCACGGTGGCGCTGACCGCCGCGCTCTTCACCGGCATGGTCCTGGCCCTGCAGACCTCGGTGAACATGGCCCGCTTCGGCGCCGAGAACTACGTGGGCCCGGTGGTGGCGCTGTCCATCCTGCGCGAGCTGGGCCCCGTGCTGACCGCCATCCTGGTGGGCGGCAAGGTCGCCTCCGGCATCACCGCGGAGCTGGGCTCCATGAAGGTCACCGAGCAGATCGACGCCCTGCGCGCGCTCGGGGTCAACTACATCAAGAAGCTCATCGTTCCCCGGCTCATGGCCGCGCTGCTGGTCTTCCCGCTGGTCACCATCCTCGCGGACGGCATGGGGCTGTTCGGGGGTATGCTGATCGCGGTGTTCGACCGCAACGTCGACGGGTATCTATACTGGAACACCATCGCCTACTGGGTGGTCATGAAGGACTTCCTGACCGGCCTCGGCAAGAGCGTGGTCTTCGGCGCGCTGGTCACCCTGATCGGCTGCTACAACGGGCTGGCCACCGAGGGCGGCACCGAGGGGCTCGGGCGCTCCACCACCGCCACCGTGGTGCAGGTGGCCATGGGCGTGATCATCTCGGACTTCTTCATCACCCGACTCTTCCTGTTCATGTACTGGTGAGCCGATGACGCCCGCGCCGCTCGTCGAGGTCCGGAACGTCTGGAAGTCGTTCGAGAAGCACCGCGTCCTGCGCGGGGTGAGCCTGGCCGTGCCCAAAGGAACGATCCTCGCGGTGATGGGGGGCAGCGGCACCGGCAAGACGGTGCTGCTGCGCATCGCCTCGGGCCTCGCGCGGCCCGACGCGGGCGAGGTGTATCTCTTCGGCACCCGCACCGACCGGATGCGCGAGGAGGCCATGTTGCCGCTGCGGCGCCGCTCCGGCTTCGTGTTCCAGGGCGCGGCCCTCTTCGACTCGCTCTCGGTGTTCGAGAACGTGGCCTACCCGCTGCGGGAGCACACCCGGATGTCGCCCGGGGAGATCACCGAGCGCGTTCACCACTTCCTCTCGCTGGTGGGGCTGCCCGACACGGACGACCTGCTGCCCGCCGAGCTGAGCGGCGGGATGCGCAAGCGGGTGGGGATCGCGCGGGCCCTGGTGATGGAGCCGGAGGTGGTGTTCTTCGACGAGCCCACCGCGGGCCTCGATCCCACCAACGCGCGTCTGGTGGCCGAGCTCATCGCCCAGCTCCGGACCGGGGTGTGCGACACCGCCATCGTGGTGACCCACGACGTGGAGTTCGCCGAGATGGTGGCAGACCAGATGGCGATCCTGCTCCAGGGACAGTTCGCCGACCAGGGCACGCCGGCCGAGATCCATCGCTCCGCGAATCCGGACGTGCGCCGGTTCCTGACCGGCGAGCTGCGGGAGATCTAGCCATGGCCGACGGCCGTATCGCGCTGCAGATCCGGATCGGGGCCTTCATCCTGTCCGGCCTGCTCGTGTTCTTCGCGATCATCTACCTGCTCGGGGCCCAGGCGCGCTACTTCGAGCGCAAGTACGACCTGATCGCCGAGTTCACCGAGGTGGGCGGGCTCATCGATGGCGCCACCGTGCGGCTGGCCGGGGTGCAGATCGGCCGGGTCAGCGCGGTCGAGCTGCCCGAGCAGCCGGGAGGCAAGGTGCGGGTGACCCTCACGATCGCGCGGCGCTTCTCGGAGCGGGTGCGCCGCGATTCGGAGGCCAAGATCTCCACCCAGGGCCTGCTCGGCGACAAGATCGTGGAGATCACCATCGGCACCACCGCGAGCCCCGCGCTCGCGCCCGGGGACGTTCTGGTGACCCAGGAGTCCGTCGAGATGCAGCACATGTTCAAGGCCGGCGCGGAGACGCTGGCGACCGTGAAGGAGCTGGCCGGCAGCCTCAAGACCACCGCCGAGCGGGTGGGCCGGATCGCGAAGGAGGTCGAGACCGGCAAGGGGCTGGTTCACGCCCTCGTGTACGACGAGCCCGAGGCCCTGAGCAAGCTCAACGCGCTCCTGACCCGCACCCAGTCGCTCCTGGCCCGGGCCGAGCAGGGCGACAACGCGGTGGGCGTGCTGCTCTCGCCGGAAAGCGGCACGTCGGTCCGCGCGCTGCTGGGCGCGATGGAAGCGCTCGGCCGGGGCGCGGAGAAGCTGGAGGCGCGCGACAACCTGCTCTCGGCCCTCCTCTACGATCCGCAGTACAAGGCGGTGGCCGACGATCTCCGGGCGGTGGCCCACAACTTCCGCGACGTCTCCGAGCGGGTGGCCCAGGGGCAGGGCCTGCTCGGTCAGCTCACCCGCGACGGGACCGACGGCTCCCTGGGCTCGCTCGGCGAGGCCACCGCGGATTTCCGCGCCGCGATGGCCAATCTCCGGGTGGTCACCGACCGGCTCAAGACGGGCGAGGGCACGGTGGGGGCGCTGCTGGATGACCCGACCGTCTACGAGAACCTCGTGCAGTTCCTCGAGGGCGCGCGGCGGAGCTTCCTGCTCCGGACGCTGATCCGCTCGACCATCGATTCGGGCGAGGCCGGCGCCGCGAGCAACTCGGCCGGGAAGAGCGGCCGCTGATGGCGCGCGAGCGGTCCACCTACCGCTGCCAGGAGTGCGGCCTGGCCGCGCCCAAGCCCGGCACCTGTCCCGACTGCGCGCGGGCGGGGAGCTACGTGCAGCTCGTGGAGGAGCGGGTCGCGCCCACGCGCGGTGCCGCCGCGCGGCCCGGGGTCGCCTCGAGCCGGCCCCAGCCCATCGGGGAGATCCGCGTGGACGGCGGGGGCCACCGGGTCTCGAGCGGCATGGCGGAGCTGGACCGCGTGCTGGGCGGTGGGGTGGTGAACGGCTCGCTGGTGCTGATCGGCGGCGACCCGGGCATCGGCAAGTCGACGCTCCTGCTCCAGGTGAGCCGGATGCTGGCCGAGCGGGCGGGCCCGGTGCTCTACGTCTCCGGGGAGGAGTCGGCCGGGCAGGTCAAGCTGCGGGCCGATCGCCTCGGCCCCTCTCCGGCGGGTCTCTACTTCGTGGCCGAGACCGATCTGCAGGCAGTGGAGGCCCACGTCACCGCGCTGCAGCCGCGCTTCTTGATCGTGGACTCGATCCAGACCGTGTACCTGCCGGGCCTCGAGTCCGCCCCCGGCAGCGTGAGCCAGGTCCGCGAGTGCGGGGCGCGACTCATGGCGCTGGCCAAGGGGCGGGGGATCGCCACCTTCCTGGTGGGCCACGTCACCAAGGAAGGGGCCATCGCCGGGCCCCGGGTGCTCGAGCACCTGGTGGACACCGTGCTCTACTTCGAGGGCGAGCAGCACCACGCCTACCGGGTGCTGCGGGGGGTCAAGAACCGCTTCGGGTCCACCAACGAGATCGGAGTCTTCGAGATGGGGGAGCGGGGCCTCACGGAGGTCCGGAACCCGTCCGGGTTCTTCCTGGCGGAGCGCCCGAAGGACGCCGCCGGTTCGGTGGTGGTGGCCAGCCTGGAGGGAACCCGGCCCCTCCTGGTGGAGATCCAGGCCCTGGTGACCCCGGCCGGGTTTGGAACCCCGCGTCGTACTGTTCTGGGAGCCGACTACAATCGCGTATGCTTGCTGCTGGCGGTGCTGGAAAAGCGCGTGGGCTTCCCGCTGCAGTCCCAGGACGCGTTCGTCAACGTCGCCGGCGGCGCGCGGGTGGCCGAGCCCGCCGCCGACCTGGGGTTGGTGCTCGCGGCGGCCTCGAGCTATCTCGACCGCCCGCTCCGGGGTGACCTGGTCGTGGTGGGCGAGGTCGGACTGGCCGGGGAGGTGCGCGCGGTGACCGGGCTCGAGGTGCGACTCAAGGAGGCGGCCGCCCTGGGCTTCACCGGGGCGGTGGTGCCGCAGAGCAGCCTGGCGGACCGGGGCAGCCATGCCCTGGACGTGCAAGGCGTCGGGTCGGTGGACGAAGCGGTGAAGGTCCTGTTGGGGCCGTGAGGGCACGATGCAGATAGGCCTGCTCATCGTCCGGATCCTGGTGCTGATGGTGGCCACCGCGGCCGGCTTCGCGCTGGCGCACGCCCTGGGACTGCACCCGCCGAACAACTTCTTTCTCGGCGGCGCCGGCCTCCTGGCCGGCGTGCTCGTGGTGCTGCTCGAGTGGCAGGCCCGCCGCATCCCGGTGGACCGGCTCTTCTGGGGGGCCACCGGGGCCATGCTGGGCGTCGTCCTCGGGCTGGGCCTGGGCACCGCGGTCGAGGCGGTGGTGCCCGGCGCGGGCGCGGTCGGGCGGGGGCTCTTCGCGATGCTGCTGGGCTACCTGGGCGCGATGGTGACCCTGGCCAAGCGGGACGACCTCGAAGAGATGTCGGTCAAGCTATTCCCCAAGACCGCGGCGCGCCAGGAGGGGGACAAGATCCTGGACACGTCCGTGATCATCGATGGGCGCATCGTGGAGGTCTGCCAGACCGGGTTCCTCGCCGGCACCCTCCTGGTGCCGCAGTTCGTGCTGCGCGAGCTGCAGCAGATCGCGGACTCCGCCGACGCGCTCAAGCGCAACCGGGGCAAGCGGGGCTTCGACGTGCTGCAGCGGCTGCAGCGCGTGCCCCGCGTCACCGTGCGCATCGACGAGGTGGATTTTCCGCTGGCGCGCGAGGTGGATCGCAAGCTCATCGAGCTGGCGCGGGCCACCGGGGGCAAGATCGTCACCAACGACTACAACCTGAACCGGGTGGCGGAGCTCTCGGGGGTGGCGGTGCTCAACATCAACGAGCTCGCCAATGCGCTCAAGCCGGTGGTGCTGCCCGGTGAGCCGCTGCACGTGCACATCGTCAAGGAAGGCAAGGAGTCCAACCAGGGCGTGGCCTACCTCGACGACGGCACCATGGTGGTGGTGGAGCACGGCAAGCGGTTGATCGGCCAGACGGTGGACGTGACCGTGACCACGATCTACCAGACCGCGGCCGGCCGCATGATCTTCGCCCGCCAGCGCGACGAGGAGAACGCGCCGCGGTGACCTACGCCATCGTGCCGGCGGGAGGCCTGGGCGCGCGCATGGACTCCCGCCGGCCCAAGCAGTACCTCCGTCTGGGTCGCGTGCCCATCCTCGTCGCCACGCTGCGAGCCCTCGCTCGGACGCGTGGGCTCGCGGGGATCGTGGTGGCGGTGCCCGAAGCCCACGTGGCGGCGACCCGGCGGCTGCTCGCGCGCCGACGGGTGCCCAAGATCCTCGACGTGGTGGCGGGCGGCGCCGACCGGCAGGAGTCGGTGTGGCGGGCGCTCCAGCGGATCCCGGAGGATGCCGGGCGCGTCGTCGTGCACGATGCGGTGCGCCCCTTCATCAACGGGCCCCTGGTCGAGCGGGTCCTGGCGGCCGCGGTGGGCGGTGCGGCCACCTGCGGCCTCCCGGTCCGGGAGACCGTGAAGCGGGTGAAGGACGGCGCGATCGAGGCCACCGTCCCACGCCAGGGGCTCTGGCTCACCCAGACCCCGCAGGCCTTTTCCCGCGCGCTACTCTGGGAGGCCCACGAGAAGGCGCGGCGCGACGGCTTCGTGGGGACCGACGACGCGATGCTGGTGGAGCGGCTGGGGATGACGGTGACGATGGTGCCGGGGCTCGGGCAGAATCTCAAGATCACCACGCGGGAGGATCTGCAGACGGCCCGGGCCTGGGCCGGGCCCCGTCGTCCGGCATGACCGGGTTCCGGTCCGGGCTGGGCTTCGACCTGCATCCGCTGGTCGAGGGCCGGCCTCTCGTGCTGGGGGGCGTGACAGTGCCGGCCGCGCGGGGGCTCGGCGGGCATTCGGACGCCGACGTGCTCACCCACGCGATCTGCGAGGCATTGCTCGGCTCGCTCGCGCTGGGGGACCTCGGACGGCTGTTCCCCGACACCGATCCGCGCTACAAAGGAGCCTCGAGCCTCGGTCTGCTGCGGTCGGTCATGGAGCTGATTGCCACCAAGGGAGCGCGCGTGGTCAATGTGGACGTCACGGTGATCTGCCAGGTGCCCCGCCTGGCCCCATATCTCCCCGAGATGGCCAAGCAGCTCGCCGCCACCATGGCGCTCGGGCCCGACCGGGTGAGCGTGAAGGCCAAGAGCCCCGAGCACCTGGGCCTGCTGGGACGCGAGGAGGGGATCGCCGCCCTGGCCGTCGTGGCGGTGGATGCTCCCTGACTCAAAGGAGACCGGCGGTGGCCCTGCGGATCTACAACACGCTGACGCGCACGAAGGAGGAGTTCGTTCCGCTGACTCCCGGCCGGGTCGGGGTCTACCTCTGCGGCGTCACGGTGTACGACCTCTCCCACGTGGGCCACGCGCGCAGCGCCCTGGCCTTCGACATGATCCGCCGCTACCTCCTGTTCCGGGGCTACCAGGTGACGTTCGTGCGGAACTTCACCGACGTGGACGACAAGATCATCCAGCGCGCCCAGCGCGAGGGGGTGACGGCCCAGGAGATCTCGGAGCGCTACGTCGCGGCGGAGCGCGAGGATATGGCCGCGCTCGGCGTGCTCGCCCCCGACGTCTACTCGAAGGCCACCGACCATATCCCGCAGATGATCGCGCTGATCGAGCGGCTGATCGCCAAGGGCCTGGCCTATCCGGTGGACGGCGACGTGTACTTCGAGGTCGGGCGCTTTCCCGCCTACGGGCGCCTGTCCGGCAAGAACCTCGACGACCTGATCGCCGGCGCCCGCGTGGAGGTTGACGAGCGCAAGCGCGACCCGCGGGATTTCGCGCTGTGGAAAGGGGGGAAGCCCGGCGAGCCCTCCTGGCCGAGCCCGTGGGGCCCGGGCCGCCCCGGCTGGCACATCGAGTGCTCCGCCATGGCCATCCACTACCTCGGCGAGACGTTCGACCTGCACGGGGGCGGCGAGGACCTGATCTTCCCGCACCACGAATGCGAGATCGCCCAAGCGGAGGGGGCCACCGGGAAGCCCTTCGTGCGCTACTGGCTGCACAACGGCCTGCTGAACCTGGGCGCGGAGAAGATGTCGAAGTCTCTGGGTAACACGCTGACCATCCGCGAGCTCGTCAAGCGCCATGATCCGGAGGCCATGCGTCTCTACCTGCTCGGCGCCCACTACCGCCACCCGCTCGACTTCGCCGAGGAGCGCATCGACGAGGCGGCGCGTGGGCTGGCGCGGCTGCGCGGGCTGGTCGCCGAGGCGGAGGGCATGGCCGCCAGGGGCATGCCCCCGCCCGGACCCGCCGGCGGCCTCTCGGAGGACGTCGCCGCTCAGCGCGCGCGCTTCGAGGCCGCGATGGACGACGACTTCAACGCTCCGCAGGCCCTGGGCGTGCTCTTCGATCTGGCGAGGCTGCTGCACGGGGCGCGGGCGCAGGTGGCGCAGGGCGCGCTGGGCGGGGGAGAGTTCCTGCTGGGCGTGGGGGAGCTCGTGATGCTGGCGCGGGTGCTGGGTTTGCTCGAGCGCGCGCGCAAGGAAGTCGCCGTCGATCCAGAGCTCAAGGCCCGGATCGAATCGCTGATCTACCTGCGGCAGGAAGCGCGACGGCAGCGCGACTTCAAGGAGGCGGACCGGCTCCGGGACGAGCTCTCGCGACTCGGCGTCGTCCTCGAGGACACCCGGGACGGGACGACCTGGAAGCTTCCGTCATGATCCCCGAGCAGCCGAACGAAGCCCTGCCGCTCTTCGGCCGCAACCCCGTGCTGGAGCTACTCCGGGCGGGGGGCCGCCGGGTGGAGGAGATCGCGATCCTGTCGGAAGGCCGCGGACCCGCGCTGCACGAGCTCCTGAATCTGGCCAAGCGTCAGGGGGTGAAGATCTCGTATCGCACCCGCGACCAGCTCACCGCCATGGCGGGCGACGTCCACCATCAGGGCGTGGTGGCCCGGGTGGCCGGGGCGAGCTATGCGTCGCTGGGCGATCTGCTAGAGCTTCCCGAGAGCCGCCGGGAAGCCCCGTTCTTCCTCGCGCTGGATCAGGTGCAGGACCCCCGGAATCTGGGCGCCGTGCTCCGGACTGCCGAGGCCACCGGGGTCCACGGGGTAATCGTGCCCAAGCACCACTCGGCCGGTCTCACGGGCGCAGCCGCAAAGTCCGCGATGGGGGCGGCGGAGCTGGTCCCGGTGGCCCGGGAGATCAACTTGGTCCATGCCCTGGAAACGCTCAAGAAGGAAGGCGTCTGGACCATCGGCGCGGTGCCGACCGGAGGTAAGCTTCCCTGGGAGATGGACCTGGCTGGCCCCCTCTGCCTGGTCCTCGGAGGGGAGGGCGAGGGTCTGCGGCCCCTGGTGGCCAAGACCTGCGATCTCCTGGTGAGCCTGCCGATGCGCGGGCGCCTCGGTTCGTTGAACGTATCGGCCGCGGCGGCCGTCCTCTGCTACGAAGTGCTTCGCCAGCGCAGCCGGGAGAAAGATCTTGACAGAAAACCCTTGACTTGATGGGGGGCCAAACCTAGAGTGAGGGTTTGCGACTGCTGGCGTAGCTCAGGGGTAGAGCGACTGCCTTGTAAGCAGTGGGTCGGGGGTTCAAATCCTCCCGCCAGCGCCAGCATTATCAAGAGGTTGCGATCAGGGGACAGGCGGGGAGATACCCAAGTGGCCAAAGGGGGCAGACTGTAAATCTGCTGGCGAACGCCTTCGGAGGTTCAAATCCTCCTCTCCCCACCACTTGTGTCATAGA
This sequence comes from Candidatus Rokuibacteriota bacterium, assembly GCA_040902305.1. Classification (GTDB taxonomy): domain Bacteria; phylum Methylomirabilota; class Methylomirabilia; order Rokubacteriales; family CSP1-6; genus CAMLFJ01. Next base: position 10,875 of record JBBDXN010000163.1, read on the forward strand.
CATCGCGCGCGGCAGGACCACGGGCGGGAATAGCTCAGCGGTAGAGCGCCAGCCTTCCAAGCTGGGGGTCGCGGGTTCGAATCCCGTTTCCCGCTCCACCCGTGTCCCTGCGACGGTGCGCTGGACGAGGCTTGGTATTCAGGCCCATGTAGCTCAGTCGGTAGAGCGCGTCCTTGGTAAGGACGAGGTCTCCGGTTCAAGCCCGGACATGGGCTCCATCATCACCGACCGGTAGCGACGCGAGGAGGTCCCCCGGATGGCCAAGCAGAAGTTTGATCGGACGAAGCCGCACGTGAACATTGGGACGATTG
>JBBDXN010000164.1:0-6904 GCA_040902305.1 Candidatus Rokuibacteriota bacterium
CATCTCGATGCCCGCGCGCAACCCGCGCTCGCCCGCGTCCTTCATGCGGGCCCGCACCGCGTCGGGCACCGTGATGCCCGGCACCTCGTTGTGCAGGAACTCGGCGTGGCGAGAGGAGTGGAGCGGCATGATCCCGACTACGAGAGGAATGGGCGGCCGAACGCGCGCGAAGAACCGGTCGAGCACCTCGAGATCGTAGAGCGGCTGGGTCTGTACCCAGCGCGCGCCCGCCTCGACCTTGGCCAGGAAGCGCTCCATCTCGCGCGCCGGCTCCTCGGTGGCCGGGTTGAGGGCCACCCCCACGCAGAACGAGGTGGGCTCGCCGATCGAGGTGCCGGTGGCGTCGAGCCCGCGGTTCATCTCGGCGAGGATGCGGATGAGGCCGATGGCGTCCACGTCGAACACCGCGGTGGCGTTGACGTAGTCCCCGGTGCGCGGCGGATCACCGGTCATGGCCAGGATATTGCGGATGTCCATCGCGTGCGCGCCGAGGAGATCGGCCTGGATGCCCATCAGGTTCCGGTCGCGGCAGGTGAAGTGCATGTTGATGTCGAGCCCGGTCGCGTCGCGCACCAGCATCGCGGTGGGCAGCACCGACATGCGCACGCGGCCCAGGGAGCCGTCGTTGATGTCCACGATCTCGACCCCGCGCTCCTTCAGGAGCTTGGCGCCCTGCACGAGCTTCTCGATCTTGTGGCCGCGCGGCGGATCCAGCTCCACCGTGACGAGAAACTCCTCCGCGTCGAGCCGGCGCTGGAGCAGCGTGGGCGGGGCGCTGGTGGCGAGGCCCGAGGGCTCGGCGGGCTCCACCCGCGCCCGGCGCACCGGCTCCACGCGCGCCGCGCGGCGCTCGGGGACCAGCCGGTCGAGGGCCTCTCGCATCGCCCGGATGTGCTGCGGCGTCGTCCCGCAGCAGCCGCCGACCAGCCGCGCGCCGCTCGCGATCATCCGCGCCGCGTAGTCCGCCATGTAGGCCGGCGAGGAGAGGTACATGAGCCGCTCCCCCACCCGGCTCGGGAGCCCCGCGTTGGGCTGGATGGCCACGTGGAGCCCGCCCGCCTCCGGCAGCATCTGCTCCAGGATGTCGTAGAGCACGCTGGAGCCGACCGAGCAGTTCGCGCCCACCGCCTGGATCGGCAGCGTCCGGAGCGAGCGGACGACCTCGGCGGCGGTGCGGCCGGTGAAGGTCACGCCCTCGTCGTTGAAGGCGACCTGGGTGAGGATCGGCAGGTCGGTGAGGGCGCGCACCGCCTCCACCGCCATCCGCATCTCGGTGAGATCCGAGAACGTCTCGATCACGAAGGCGTCGATGCCGCCCTCCAGCAGCCCCTCCGCCTGCTCGTGGAAGGCGGTGCGCGCCTCCGCCGGCTCGACGCTGCCGATCGGGGCCAGGTACTTGCCGAGCGGGCCGATCGAGCCCAGCACCAGCACGTCGCGGCCCATGCTCTCGCGCACGTCGCGCGCCAGCTTGGCCCCGCGCAGGTTCACCTCGCGCACGCGCGCCTGGAGCCCGTGGGTGCCGAGCTTGAAGCGGTTCGCCCCGAAGGTGTTCGTCTCGATGGCGTCGCAGCCCGCCGCGATGTACTCGGCATGGACGGACTGCACCAGCTTGGGCTCGTTGAGGTTGAGCACGTCGAAGCAGGCGTCGAGGGCGACGCCCCGCGCGTAGAGCAGCGTGCCCATGGCCCCGTCGCAGAGCAGCGGGCGGTCGGCGAGGCGCGTGAGGAGGGGGGAGGGCATGGGTTCTACTTCCCCTCACCCTGCTGCCCCTCACCCTGCCCTCTCCCCAGAGGGGAGAGGGTAGAGGAGGAGAGGCGGTCGTGGAGGGTGAGCAGGAGCTTGGCGACGACCTGGTCGGGGTTGATCGCGGTGGTGTCGACCGTGAGGTCGGCCTGGCGGTAGTAGACCTCGCGGGCGCGATAGAGCGCCTCGATCTCGTCGCGGCCACGGCCGGCCAGCATGGGCCGCTCCCCCGCGCGCCGGGCGCGCTCGTACAGGGCGTCGAGGTCTCCGGTGAGCCACACCACGGTGCCCAGCGCCCGGAGCGCCTCGGGACGGCCGTCGCGGCAGGGCAGCCCGCCGCCGGTGGCGATCACGTCCCCGCACTTGAGCGCGAGCAGCCGCACCGCCTCCTCCTCCAGGGTGCGGAAATGCGCCTCGCCCCGGTCCGCGAAGATCTCGGGGATGGAGCGGCCCTCCCGGGCCGTGATCATGTCGTCGGTCTCGACGAAGCAACGGCCGAGCCGTCGGGCCAGAAGCCGCCCCACCGACGACTTGCCCGCCCCCATGAAGCCGACCAGGACCACGTTGTCACCCATGAGCATAGAGCCTATCACCAGACCCCGTCGCCCGGCTCCCGCACCGTGGTGGCCGCGGGCGCCCGGCGATAGGCGCAGTCCCGCATCCAGCAGCGGCGGCACTGGGTGAAGTAGTGGTCCACCCGCGCCTCGGGCCCGATGCCCACCAGCCAGCTGATGCTCTTGCCCGGCGTCATGAAGCACGCCTCGTTGAGGCTCACGCCGATGGGATCGCCCGGGCAGAGCCGGAACAGCGCCGCCTGCTCGGCGGTGTCCCACCCGGCGTAGCCGGGGCTGATCCGGTTGGTGACCTTCATCCCCTCCGGAAGACCGGTCTGGCAGAGCAGGTCATTGGCGTACTCGGCCAGGCTCTCCACCGCGGCGGAGCCGACGCTATCCAGCATCACGGCCAGGGGGAACTCGCGCGCGTCGAAGAGCACGCGGACGCGCCTCTCGATGGCCTCCCCCACCGTGCAGATCCCGGCCCCCACCGCCTCGATGCGGCCCCAGAGCCGTCCGATCTGCGGGATGTGGAGTCCCTCGCCCCCCGCGTCGATCCGGTCGGCCGCCCCGCCGGTCACGGCCACCGCGCGGTAGACGACCCGCGGCGCCATCAGGCGCCGCCCCAGCGCCAGGGCCTCCTCGAAGATCGCCAGCACCGGCGCGCTCGGGACGTCGACATCCTTCTTATAGCCCTGGAAGCGCAGGACCTCGTCCCGGTCGACCGCGAGCGGCAGCCCTTCGAGGACCGCGGGGGTGGGAGAGAGAACGGAGAGCGCCGCGGTCACCGCGCGCGGCGGGAGCGCACCACGTCGGCGATGAGGCGGATGTGCTCGGGATTCGACCCGCAGCAGCCGCCGACGATGTTGCAGCCGGCGTCGAGGAGCGCCGGGTAGTCCTTGACCATCTCCTCGGGACCCAGCTCGTAGGTGGTCCGCCCACCGGTGGTGATCGGCAGGCCCGCGTTCGGGTAGGCGATGAGCGGCGCGTCGGTGACCTGCCGCATCTCGCGGATGATCACGATGGCCCGATCCGGGCCGCGCCCGCAGTTCATCCCCACGACGTCCGCCCCCGCGGCCAGCAGCTGCCGGGCCACGTCGGCCGGGCTCTCGCCCCACATGGTCCGGTCGCGATCGTGCAGCTCCTCGTACTGGAAGAACATGGTGGCCATGACCGGCAGGTCCGCGACCGCCTTGCAGGCCCGCACCGCGGCCGCCGCCTCCTGCGGGAACATCATGGTCTCGACCGCGAAGCAGTCCACCCCCGCCGCGGCAAGGGCATGGGCTTGTTCCCGGAACGTCTCGAAGTACTCCTCGTCGGTGGCCACGTTCTTGCCGACGCCGTAGTCGAGCGGCAGGTAGCTGGTGGGCCCGATGGAGCCCGCGACGAAACCGCCGGGCGGGCAGGCCGCCCGGGCCAGCCGCACGCCCTTGTCGTTCAGCTCGCGGGTGCGCGCGCCCATGTCGTGCCCCAGGCGCTCGTCGTACTCGTGCAGCTTGAGCGCGGTGCCCCCGAAGGTGTTGGTCTCGACGAGCTGCGCGCCCGCGTCGAAGTAACCCTGGTGGATAGAGCGGACCACGTCGGGATGCGTGTCGTTCCAGAGCTCCGGGCAGTCGCCGTTCCCGAGGCCCGCGTCGAAGAGCGCGGTGCCGTAGCCGCCGTCGAAGACCAGGCGCTCCCCCGCACGGATGCGCTCCACGATCTCCCAGCCGCGCGCGCGGGCCGCCATCACGCGTTCACCGGCACGCCGAGCAGCTCCTTGGCGCGCACCACCGCGATCGTGGAGTCCCGGGCGTAGCCGTCGGCGCCGATCTCGTCGGCGTAGGCCTGGTTCACCGGCGCGCCTCCGATCATGACCTTGACCCGATCGCGCAGCCCCGCCTTCTCAAGCGCGTCGATGGTGCGCTTCATCGCGGGCATGGTCGTGGTCATCAGCGCGGAGATGCCGACGATGTGGGCCGAGTGCTCCACCACCGCGGCCACGAACTTCTCGGGGGCCACGTCCCGGCCCAGGTTGATCACCTTGAAACCCGCGCCCTCGAGCATCATCGCCACCAGGTTCTTGCCGATATCGTGCAGATCGCCCTGGGCGGTGCCGATCACCACCACGCCCAGGTTCTGGCCAGCCCCGCCCGCCTGGGTGATGAGGGGCTTGAGCAGGTCGAGCCCCGCGTACATGGCCCGCGCCGATAGCAGCACCTGGGGAACGTAGTACTCGTTGCGCCGGAACTTCTCGCCGACCACGTCCATGCCCGGGATCAGCCCGCGGAAGATCAGGTCCTTCGGATCCATCGAGAGGGCCAGCCCTTCCTGCGTCTTCCTGGCCACGGTGTCCCGGTCGCCCAGGATGAGGGCGCGCGCCATCACCGGGTAGTCGAAGCTCTCGTCGGTCAACGCTTCACCGTGCTGTAGCCGCCCTTCTGCCACGCGGTCATGCCACCGATGACGTTGTAGAAGTCGGTGAGGCCGGCGCGGCCGAGCGCGCTGATCACGGTGCTCGAGCGCAGCCCGCCCGCGCAGAGGACCGCCTTCGGCCGCCCCGCCGGCACCAGGTCCTGGCGGGCCAGCGCCTCGCCCATGGGCAGGTGCAGGGCGCCGTCGATGTGGCCCTCGTCCCACTCGAACGGCTCGCGCACGTCGATGATGACGAGATCCGGCCGCTCCTCCTTCATGGTGGCGAGATCGTGCACGCTGATCTGCGGCACCCGGGCGACCGGCAGCCCCTGGCTCTTCCACTCGGTCATGCCCCACTGCAGATGGCCGGCGATCGCGTCGAGCCCGATGCGGCCGAGCCCCTGCACCGCGCGGGTGAGATCGGTCGGGCTCGCCACCACCAGCACCACCGGCGCCTCCGGGGGCGCGAAGAGGCCCACGCGGTTGGCGAACTGCGGGCTCTCGATCCACACGTTCAGGGCCCCGGGGACATGGGCCTCCCCGTGTTCCTCGGGGCTGCGCACGTCGAGGACGCAGGTGCCCTTGTCGAGCATCTCCTTGACCTGCGCGGCCGAGAGCGGCCGCGGCTCACCCGTCGAGGGCAGGGCCTGGGCGCGGTTCCGCGCGATGATGCGGTCGAAGTTGGGCGGCTTGGGCGGCAGGCCGGTCATGAGGCGCCGGACGAACTCCTCCGCGTCGGGCACCTGGAGCGCGGCATTGAACCGGCGCTCGAAGCCGATGGTGGTCGCGGTCTTGCTCGACATGGCCCGCCCGCAGCTCGAGCCCGCGCCGTGGGCCGGGTACACCTCGACGCTGTCCGGCAAGCGCAGGAGGTGCTCGGTGAGGCTCGCGTAGAGGCTGGCGGCGGCCTGCTCGCCGCCGAAGTCGGGCCGGCCCACGTCGCCCACGAAGAGCGTGTCCCCGGTCAGCACGAACCAGGGCTCGGTGCCGCGACTGAGATCGGTCACCAGCAGCGCGATGCTGTCCGGGGTGTGGCCGGGCACGTGGAGCACCTGGAGCGCCACGCTGCCGATGCGCAGCTCCCGGCCGTGCTCCACCGGATCGTGCGCGAACGCGGCGTTGGCCGCGGGGTGGATGTGGATCCGGGCCCCGGTCTTGGCGGCCAGCGCCTGATTGCCCGACACGTGATCGGCGTGCACGTGGGTCTCGATGATGTCGCCGACGGTGAGGCCCTTGCGCCGGGCCATGGTCACGTAGTCGTCCACTCGATCGCGGGCCGGATCCACGATCACCGCCCGACCGGCCTGGGCGCAGCCGATCAGATACGAGAGGCAGCCCGACTCCTCGTTGAGGATCTGCTGAAAGATCACGCGCAAAGTATGCCATACGGGGCGGAGGGAGCGCCACGCCGGGGCAGCCGACCCAAAAAAATGCCGGAGCATGTCATGCTCGATGGATGCTGGCCCTTCGTCTGGTGACGGTGGCGGCGGTCGCGCTGGGGCTGACCGGCTGCGCCGCGGCGCTCCAGCCCTTCACCGATCTCGAGCAGGCGCGGATCGACGAGTACGAGCGGGCGGCCCGGCAAGTGCTCGAGTCCCGCGGCATCGAGGGTCTGCCCCCGCGGGTGCGCGTCGGCTCCGATCCCGCGCTCTCGAGTCGGGCCCGGCCGGCCGCCTACTACACCGCTCGCGTCGGATTCGGCGACCTCGGGCGCCCGGGCCGCATCATGGTCAACCGGGCCGTCCTCGCCGACGACTACATCGCCCAGGCCGTGCTGAGCCACGAGCTCGCCCACTTCGTCCTGGGGCACGGCGACCGGCGGTGCCAGACGCAGCGGCACGAGTGCGAGGTCGAGGCGCTCGTCGCGAGCGTCGAGCTGCTGATGACCGGCTGGGACCTGGACTACACGGAGGCCGTCCGGCTGCAGTCCGCCTACCTCAAGAGCGTGGTCCTGGCGGTGCGGCGCGAGGAGGCCACCCCGACCCCTGGGCCGGGCGATCCCTGCCGGGAGCTCGAGGAGTTCGCAATCCGGTTCAAGACCTCCGTCACGTGCGACTGAGAGCCCATTTCCCTCGGGTTGACCCCCCCTCACTGCTAGACTAGAATCCGCGGAAGTGCCAACCGCCCGAACCGGGGAAAATCACGGCGTCATGAAGGGTTTCGTTGCCATGAAGGGTTTCGTTGCCATGAAGGGTTTCGTTGCCATGAAGGGT
>JBBDXN010000164.1:7004-15252 GCA_040902305.1 Candidatus Rokuibacteriota bacterium
TTTCGTTGCCATGAAGGGTTTCGTTGCCATGAAGGGTTTCGTTGCCATGAAGGGTTTCGTTGCCATGAAGGGTCTCGTTGAAGGTTAGGGTCCTCGGGACCTACGGCAGCGAAGGGCCGGGGCAACGGCCGTCGGCCTTCCTGGTCGACGACCGCGTGCTGGTCGACGCCGGGACCGTCGGCGGGGCCCTCTCGGTGCCCGAGCAGATCGAGATCCAGTACGCGGTGATCAGCCACGCCCACCTGGACCACACCGCCGGCCTCGCGTTCCTCACCGACACCTTGGCGATGGTCGCGGCCGACCGGCGGGTGACGGCCTGCAGCATCGGGCCGGTCATCGAGTCGCTCCGCACCCACGCCTTCAACGACGCCCTCTGGCCGAACTTCACGACCATCCCGTCGCCCGCGCAGTCGGTGCTCGGCTTCCGCACCCTGCCGGAAGAGGCGGAGTCGCGGGTGGGCGATCTGTGGGTGACGCCGGTGCTCGTCGAGCACACCGTCCCCACCACCGGGTTCGTGATCCACGACGGCGAGACCGGCTTCGTGTTCAGCGGGGACACCGGCCCGACCAAGCGCATCTGGCAGGTCGCCCGGGAGATGCGCGGCCTCAAGGCGCTGATCGTGGAGACCGCCTTCCCGAATCGCCTCGCGACCCTCGCCAAGGCGTCCGGGCATCTCACCCCCGAGATGCTGCGGCAGGAGATCGACAAGATGCCGGGGGATCTGCCGATCTGGGTCTACCACATCAAGCCGCAGCTCTATCAGGAGACGGCGGAAGAGCTGGCCAAGATCGATCCCACCCGCATCCACATCCTCGAGCAGGGCAAGACCTACACGCTCTAGAGCAGGCGGCTCAGGCGCTCCCGGTACGGAAAGAGGCTGAACAACCCGCCGGTGTGGATGAAGCAGACGCGCTGGCCCAGCGCCTTCGGATCACGCGCGAGCGTCTCCACCAACCCACGGAATCCCTTGGCGGTGTAGACCGGGTCCAGCAGCAGGCCTTCTTCCCGCGCGAGCTGCACGATGACGCCCAGCTCGTCGTCGGCCACGTCCGCGCGCCCGGCTCCCTGGTAGCCGTCCAGCAGGTGGATGGTCTTCGGCACCTCGATGGCGAAGCCGAAGCGCTGGACCGCGGCGCTCACGGTACGGAGGATGGCCGCGCGGACCTGGTCGGCCGGATGGGCGATCGGCACGCTCACGATCTCCCCGGGCAGCCCGGCGAGCTGCTTGCCCATGAGCAGACCGGCGTGGCTGCCCCCGCTGAACGCGCTGATGACGACGGTGTCGAAGCGCGGCGCCCCGTGGTGGATCTGCTCCGACAGCTCGGCGGCGCACTCCAGGTAGCCGAGCGCGCCCACCTCGTTCGCGCCGCTCTCCGGGATGATGTAGGGCCGCCCGCCCCGGGCGCGGACCTCGACGGCGAGCGTCTCCATGACCGCGTCCGCGCGCTCGAACTCCGCGTCGGAACAGTAGCGCGTCTCCGCCCCGAGCAGCCGCCCTAGCAGGAGATTGCCGTCGTACGCCGCCGGCCGCTCACCCCGGATCGCGAGCATCGCGCGGAGCCCGAGCCGCGCCGCCACCGCGGCGACCGCGCGGCAGCCGTTGGACTCCCGCGTGCCGCACGTGATCAGGGTGTCGGCGCCCTGCTGCAGGGCCTCGCCCACCAGGAACTCCAGCTTGCGCACCTTGTTGCCGGACTCGAGCAGGCCGGTCAGGTCGTCGCGCTTGACGTAGAGCTCGACGCCCAGGCGGTGCGAGAGCCGGTCCAGCTTGAGCAGCGGGGTGGGCGCCAGGGCCAGCTCCAGGCGGGCGGGCGGCGCGATCATTGAGGCATCCTAACACCCAAGAGTGGCATTGACAGCGGCCCGCCCTCCGAGTACCGTGCTCGTCATGCGTATCGAGGTGCACGACAATCAGGTCGAGTCCGCGCTCAAGACCATGAAAAAGCTCATGCTCAAGGATGGGCTCTTCAAGGAGATGAAGAAGCGCGCGTACTACGAGAAGCCGTCGGTCAAGCGAAAGCGCAAGCAGGCCGAGGCGCGGAAGAAGCGCCGGAAGGCCATGAAGCGCGCCGAGTCGGACGACTGAGCCTCGCTCCGGGCCTCCCGGGCCCGGCTCCCACCCCGCCGTCCATCCTCGGGTGACTCCAGCGCGGGAGTCCCTTGCCAGCCAGCGGCTCTGGCTCGCCTTCACCACGATGCTGCTGGTGGCGGGAATCACCAATACCTTCCCGGTGTTCCTGCCCGCCCTGCTGGCCGAGTTCGGCGGCTCCCGCGGGGCCACCGCGGCCACCGCGTCGCTGCTGTGGCTGGGTGGCGCCCTGCTCAGTCCTCTTGCCGGCTACCTGGTCGCCCGCTGGAACCCCCGGTTCCTCGTCAGCCTGGGCCTGGGCGTGGTGGCGCTCGGCATGGCGCTGGGGAGCCTGGCGCCGACCCTGCCGCTCTTCCTGCTGGCCATGGGCCTGGGCGGCGGCATCGGCCTCGGCCTGACCGGCATGACCACCCACGCCGCCCTGATCGCCGACACCTACGTGCGGCGCCGGGGCCTGGCCACCGGCATCGCCTTCGGGGGGTCGATGGCCGCCTACGCGCTGGCGCCGCCGGCCCAGTGGATCATCACCCACTGGGGCTGGCGGCCGGCCTTCTGGTGCTACGCGGTGGCCATCGTCGCGGTGATCCCGTGGGCCTGGCGCACGCACCCGACGCGACTGCGGTCCGCCTCGGACCGCGGGGCCGCCGGACCCGGCGACCCCGTGGTGACCGTCTCGACCATCATCCGCTCCCCGAGCTTCTGGAGTCTCCTGGCGATGTTCACGACGCCGCCGCTCTTCGGCTACCTCGCCACCACGCAGCACACGCTGTATTTCACGGAGCGCGGCTTCACGGCGGGCGAGGCGTCGATGCTCCTCGCCATCGGCGGTATTCTCGCGGGTTTCGGCCGGGCGCTGGCGGGCCTGGTGGCCGACCGCTTCGGCGGGCCCACCGCGGGCTTCCTCTCGTTCTCGTGCTCGCTGGTCGGCATGCTCTGCCTGATCGGGATGGAAGTGCGGCCGCTCTGGATCCTGGCCGCGGGCTACGTGCTCTTCCTCTTCCTGCCGCTCGGCTCGCGGGCCAGCATCGTCACGGTGCTGCTGAGCCGCATCGCGCCCCCCGCGCACTTCGGGGTCATCTTCGGGCTGCTCGGCATCGGCAACAACCTCGGCGCGGCGCTCGGCCCCTGGCTCTCCGGCGTGCTCTTCGACCGCACCGGCTCGTACCTCGTCATCTACCTCTGCGCCTTCGGCTTCGCCCTCACCGGCCTCGCCGCCCTCACCATCTTCACCCTCACCACCCGCACCAGTTACCCTTCACGCTTGTAGTCAACGCGACGACCTCGCCAAGCGCCGGCGGGGTGCCGCGCGAAGGGCGGGGGTGCGGCCGGGTGACCCGTTCCCCGCCGAGGCTCGCGGCTCCACCGACAACCCAGATTGGGAACTCCTGATCGCGTGGGGAGTCGAGATCGCGGGTCGTGGTCAGAGGCCGCCCCCCGCCTCCCGTGCCGCATCCCGCCCGACGGTCGCGAGAGACTACCCGATGCGCGCCGCGAGCGCCGCGTACTTGTCGAGGAGCGGCAGGACCTGATCGCGCCCGGCAGGCGGCAGGCCGAAGATCGCGCGCTGCACGCCCGCGTCACGCAGGCCGGCCAGGCGCGCCTCGTCGGTGGGCGCGCCGAAGATGGACACGGTGACCGCGCCCGGATCCTGGCCCGCCTTCTCGGCCCGCGCCCGGAGATCCGCGATGGTCAGGTCGATCGGCTCGCTGTAGGAGCGCCCGCCGATCGGCAGCCAGTGGCCCCCGAAGTCCACCGCCCGCTGCCGCGCGTGGGGACCGGCACCGCCCATCAGGATCGGCGGGTGAGGCTTCTGCACCGGCTTCGGGTACGACCAGAGCTTGTCGAAGTTCACGAACTTGCCGTGGTACTCCGCCTCGTCCTTGGTCCAGATCGCCTGCATCGCGGCGATGCGCTCGCGCAGCACCTTGAAGCGGTTCTCGAAGGCGGTCCCGTGATGCGCCATCTCCTCGGCGTTCCACCCACCGCCGATCCCGAAGAGCACCCGGCCCCGCGAGAGGTAGTCGAGGCTCGCGACCTCCTTGGCCAGGACGATCGGGTCGCGCTCGATCACCAGGCAGATCCCGGTGCCGAGCTTGAGCCTGGTGGTCACCGCCGCCGCCGCGGCGAGTCCCACGAACGGATCCACGGTGTGCCAGTACTCGCGCGGCAGGTCGGCTCCGCCCGGCCACGGACTCTTGCGGCTCGCCGGAATATGGGTGTGCTCGGGCACGAACAGCGACTCGAAGCCACGGGCTTCGGTCTCGCGCGCGAGCTCGTCGATGCGGATCGCGTAGTCGGTGGAGAACTGGAACACGCCGTATTGCATGTCCTCACCTCGTCCTGGAGGGTGGGTGCCCGCGATATGCGGGAGCCGTCAAGGCACGGTGGTACCATGAATCCGCAACCAAGCCAACCGAGGGAGGTGGAGATGGCTCTGAGGCATCGTTCGCTGATCGTCACCCTCACGTTCTCGGCGCTCGTCGGGCTCGGCTACGGCCCGGCGCCGGCAGCCGACAGCACCAACGTGGACGCGGCCACCCAGCAGGTAGAGCGCGGTGCCTCCCAGGTGGGGCGGGGTCAGGTGCTCGACGGCGCGGGAGAGCTCGCCAAGGGCATCGGCAATACCGTCGTGGAAGGCGCCAAGTTCACGGGCCAGAAGCTCGCGGACGCCGGGCGGGCCGCCGGGCCGGACGCCAAGACCGCGTGGGACCGTACCAAGGAAGGCGCGGTCGCCTTCGGCTCGAGCGTGCGCGACTTCTTCGTCGACCTCTTCGGCGGCTAGCGGCGCGGAAGGCGGGGCGGCTTGGCGAGATAGGCGGCGAGGGCGGCCGCCTCGCGCTCCTGCAGTCGCACCGCGATCCGGAGCTGTTCCAGGTACTGCTCGAGCGTCTTGCCACCAAGCTCGATCCGGTTCGTCTCGAAGAACGCCTTCACGTCCTGCTCCCACTCCGGGCGGACCAGCGCGGTCACGCCCTCGTACATCCGGCGGTAGGCGCTACCCGGGTACTGCCGGACCATCGCTTGCCAGTTCGCCTTGACGTAGTCCCAGGCGAGCCCGCGGCTGGGCACGCCCGCCAGCAGCGTCCGCATCAGGAAGGGCGCGTCCTGACTCCGCACCTCGCCGTTGGTGGTCTTCTCCAGGGTGCGCCGCAGCAGCTCGGGCTGCCGGAACCCGGCGAGGGCGTAGAGATAGCGCTGCTCCTCCTGCGGCGTGCGGGCGCCCTTGAAGCGCTGGAGGAACTCCTCGTACTCGGCTTCCCCGCCGCCCGCGGCCATGATCGCGATCAGCGCGGGCAACACGTTGGCGTCCACCGCCGACTCGTCCTCGCGGTAGCGCGCGTAGAGGGTCCGGGCGTGCTCCTGCGCGGCGAGGTCGTTGCCGAGGGTGCCGAGGGCGCGGAGCAGGTCCCCGCGCATCTGCCGCTCCAGCTCGTCCTCGCCCGGCTGCGGCTCCCAGCCGAGCCGCTCGACCACGCTCTCCACCCGCATGCGCACCAGCGCCTCGAGCTGCGGGCGCGACTCATCGGCGATGAGCCGGTTCACGTAGCCGAGCGAGCCGATCAGCGCGGTCCACACGTTGCGGTCGGTCTCCTCGGCGAAGCGGGCGGTGAGGTCGAGGTAGTCGGCGGCGGGCATCATCCCGGCCTGGGTCAGCGCGAAGGCGTCGCTCACCAGGTTGAAGCGCTCGATGGGCGCGAGCTTCCGGAGCGCTCCGGTCAGCTTCTTGAGCAGCGGCGGGGCATACTGCACGCGATAGAAGCCGTGCCCGCCCGCGTTGACCACGACCCAGTCGGGGGACGCGGGGAGCGCCACCGCGAGATCCTCGGCGCCGAGGAGCACCGGCTTGTCCACGAAGCCGCGCTTGACGGAAGCCCGCAGTCGCACCGGGATCTGCCAGCGCTCCGCGGCGGCGCCGTCGCTCGGGAGATAGGTGAACCGGCGCTGGCTCAGCTTGATGCCGCCGCCCTCGGGCTCCGCGATCACGAGCGGGTAGCCCGGCCGGAAGATCCAGCCGTTCATCACCTCGGGGATCGGCAGGCGCGAGGCGTCACCGAGCGCCTGCCAGAGATCGGTGGTCTCGGCGTTGCCGAAGCGGTGCCGCTCGAGGTAGAGGCGCACTCCGTCGCGGAAGACCTCGCCGCTCAGGTGCTGCTCGAGCATGCGCAGGACCGAGCCGCCCTTCTCGTAGGTCAGCAGGTCGAACATCGCCTCGCAGTCCCGCGGGGCCCGCACCTCGAACTCGATCGGCCGCGTGTTCTGCAGGCCATCCACCCCCATCGCGGCGGCCCGCGACACCCCGAAGGTCGTCCAGCGCTTCCACTCCGGCTTCCAGGCGTCCACCGCCAGCAGCTCCATGAAGGTGGCGAAGGCTTCGTTGAGCCAGATGCCGTTCCACCACAGCATGGTGACGAGGTCGCCGAACCACATGTGGGCGATCTCGTGGGCCACCACGTCGGCCACGCGCTCGCGCTCGGTGTGGGAGGCCGCCGCCTCGTCCACCAGAAGCGCGGTCTCGCGGTAGGTGATCGCGCCCAGGTTCTCCATGGCGCCCGCCGCGAAGTCGGGGATCGCCAGCATGTCGAGCTTGTCGCCGGGATAGGGCATTCCGTAGTAGCGCTCGAAGAAGTCGAGCGAGAAGGCGCCGATGTCGAGCGCGAAGCGGGTCAGGTGGCGCTTGCCCGGTACGCACCAGACGCGCAGCGGGGTCGGGCCCACCATCACCGGCTCCGTGGCCTCGAGCTCGCCCACCACGAAGGCCACCAGGTAGGTGGACATGCGGATGCTGTCGGCGAACCCGACCGTCTTCTTGCCCGACCCGGTGGGCGTCTCGCTGGTCACCCGCGTGTTCGAGATCGCGGCCAGCCGCTCCGGGACGACCAGGGTGACCCCGAAGACCGCCTTCAGCGCCGGCTCGTCCCAGCACGGGAAGCCGCGCCGCGCGTCGGTGGCCTCGAACTGGGTGGCCGCGATGGTGTGGGAAGCGCCCGCCGCGTCCTTGTAGCTGCTGCGGTAGAAGCCGTGCAGCCGGTCGTTCAGGATCCCGGTGAAGCGCAGCGTGAGCCGGTGATCACCGGGCGGGATCGACGCCGGGAAGAGCAGCCGGACCCGCTCGGCCGCCTCGTCGAGCGCCGCGCTCCCCTCCACCACCGCCCCGTCGGCGGTCCGCACGCTCACCGACTGGATGGCCAACTCCGCGGCGTTGAGCACGATCTCGGTCACCGGCTCGTTCACGGTGATCGCGACCGTCTCTTCCCCCGCGAAGGTCGCCGCGTCGAGATCGGGCTCGAGACGGATCTCGTACCGTGAGGGCACCACGGTGGCCGGGAGCCGATAATCCATTCGCGAAGAATACCATCCCTAGGCGACCCGCGGGGCCACCCAGATGGCCGCGCCCCGCGCGAGCAGGCGCCCGCGCGCGTCGAAGATCGCGGTTCCCGCGTAGCGCCGGCGGCTCCCGGGCCGCGCCGCGGCGGTGGGCATGGGCCAGCCCATCACGATCAGGTCCTGGCGCCCGTCGACCGGCCCCAGGATCTCCACCTGGAGCGTGCCGGTATTGGCCGGACCCGCGATCGCCCAGCCACCGGGGCAGTCGAGCGCCGACCAGACGAACTCGGACCGCAGGCGTCCCCCCTCGTCGAGGAAGGCCGCGTCCGGCCGCCACGCGCCCACGCGCGGTCCCGGCGCATCGCCGGGTTCCCCGTCCGGCGGGCCCGCGAAGAGGCGGAGGCCATCGCCGGGCGCCCGCCGATGGCCGCAGACAAAGCACTCCGGGAACGTATGCGTGATCTGCTCACGATCGAGCTGCTCCAGGAAGCGCGCCGAGGCCCGCCGGGCGACCTCGAGCGGAGGCGGCATCGGCGCCACGACGGCCAGCTCCTCCCCGCTCGTCCGGGCGATCGGGCCGTCGTCGTCGTAGACCTCCGCGCCGCCATCGGCGCCGCGCACGGTGAGCGGACGGTCGAGCGGCACACCGCTCGGCCGCCTGATCTCGATGCCCCGCGCGGCCGGCCCGACCGCCTGCGCCACGAGCCCACAGAAGTACCCGCCATTGCCGGTCCCCCCACCCACATCCGGCCCCCGAAACCGCCACCCCACCACAATCCTCGTCTCGCCCATGGCGCCACATGTTACGCGACTCCGATCGGCGTTCTTGCGCC
>JBBDXN010000164.1:15352-31075 GCA_040902305.1 Candidatus Rokuibacteriota bacterium
GCGCCCCGGCGGCCGATCGTCCCCGACGCCAACCCGCGGATGAAGGGTTGACAGCACGCGAAGCGGAGCGCGACACTCGGCCCCGTGCCTCTCACCAGCCTGAAGGACCGCATCGCGGTGGTCACCGGCGGGGCCAGCGGGATCGGCCGCGCGCTCGCCCTGCTCTTCGCGCGCGAGGGCGCCGACGTCGTGGTGGCCGATCTCGACGAGGCGGGCATGGCCGAGACGGTCGCCGGCGTGGGCCAGGCGGGCCGCCGCGGCCTCGCGGTGAAGACCGACGTGAGCCGCCTCGCCGACGTGCAGGCGCTGGCCGACCGCGCGTTCACCGAGTTCCGCGCGGTCCACGTGGTCTGCAACAACGCGGGCGTCGCCCTCTGGGGCGGCCTCGAGTCCGTCACCCACAAGGACTGGGAGTGGGCGATGGGCGTCAACCTCTGGGGGGTCATCCACGGCGTGGAGGCCTTCGTGCCCCGCATGGTGGCCGGCAAGCAGCCCGGGCACGTGGTGAACACCGCCTCCATGGCCGGGCTCATCGCCTCGCAAGGGCTCGGCATCTACAACACCACCAAGTACGCGGTGGTCGGCCTGTCCGAGACGCTCCAGAAGGATCTGCGCGGCTACGACATCGGGGTCTCGGTGCTCTGCCCGATGGGCGTGCATACCCGGATCCGCCAGAGCGACCGGAACCGGCCCACCGCGCTGCGCAACGCGGCGTCGGAGCGCGAAGGCGGCGCCGTCGAGCTGATCGGCCGCTACCTCCCGCCCGAGCACGTGGCCGAGCGGGTGCTCCGCGCCGTCTACACCAACCGGCTCTACGTGATCACCCACGAGGAAGGCCTGACCCCGCTCAAGCGGCGCTTCGAGCGGATGGCCCAGGCCATCGAGGAGTCGAAATGAAGTTCTCGGTCGTCGAGGGCTGGGGCAAGCTGCCGGACGGCTGGCGCTACCAGGAAGTCGCGGGCGCGGCGGTGGACCGGCAGGACCGGGTCTTCTGCTTCACCCGGAGCGAGCACCCGGTCATCGTGTTCGATCGCGACGGCAAGTTCCTCCGCTCGTGGGGCGAGGGCGTGGTCCGCCGTGCCCACGGCATCACGATCGACGCCGACGACATGGTGTGGCTCACCGACGATCTCCACCACACCGTCCGCAAGTTCACGCCGGAGGGCAAGCTGCTGCTCACGATCGGCGATCCGGACAAGGCCGCTGAGCTGCAGGGCGGCAAGCCGTTCAACCGGCCCACCCACGTGGCGATCTGCCCGAAGAGCGGCTACCTCTTCGTCTCCGACGGCTACGGCAACTCGCGGGTGCACAAGTACACGCCCGACGGCACGCACGTCATGTCCTGGGGCGAGGCGGGCACCGATCCCGGCCAGTTCAACCTGCCCCACAATCTGGTCACGGACCGCGACGGGCTCGTCTACGTGGCCGACCGCGAGAACCATCGCGTGCAGATCTTCGACGGCAAGGGCCAGCACCAGGGCACGTGGAACAACCTCCACCGCCCCTGCGGGCTCTTCGTGGACCGCGCCCGAAGCGGGCTCTTCTTCGTGGGCGAGCTCGGCTCCGGCATGCCGGTCACCGAGAAGACCCCGAACCTGGGCCCGCGCGTGAGCGTACTCGACGCCCGGGGCCAGCGGGTGGCGCGCTTCGGCGGCCAGTTCGCGAGCGAGAAGCCGGGGGAGTTCACCGCGCCCCACGGGCTCGTGGTGGACTCCCACGGAGACGTCTACGTGGGCGAAGTCTCCTACACCGGCTACGGGCAGTTCCTCACCCCGCCGCGGGAGATGCGCTCCTTCCAGAAGTTCAAGCGCGCCGACTAGCCCGGATAATTCACGAACGGGCGCCCCACCCTCACCCCGACCCCCTCCCTCCCAGGAGGGAGAGGGAGCCGGTTGGTGATCCCTCTCCCCCGCGAGGGGGAGAGGGCAGGGTGAGGGGGCGGCCTCCCCGCCGACCGGGGCTTCGTGAATAGTCCGGGCTAGGCGCCGGCGGGCGCCGCCCCGCGGCCCAGCAGCGGGACGCTCGATGGCGGCCCGCTGAACTTCACCTCGGTCAGCGGCGCGAACCGCTCGGCGAAGGGCGCCGGCAGGGGCGGGTCGTGGATCAACGGAAATAGGCCCGCAACAGCGGCTCCCAGGCCACGAGCGGCGCGGTCTCCCGGCCGACCACCTTGGCCTGATCGTCCCAGCGCCGCAGGCGCAGCGCGTCGGCGAGCCAGGGATGCGCCACGTGCCGGGCGATCTCCTCCGGGCTCATGAGCCCGCCCTGGAGCGTGAGCGTGTGCTGCGAGGCGGGCGAGAGCGTGGCGTGATAGCCGGGCTCGGTCGAGCAGAGATAGCGCTTGGCGTCCGCGTGCATCCGCACGAGCCAGGTGACCCGCTCCGGCACGTAGGGCGCGATGAAGTCCGCCCCGACCTCGTGATGGCCCCGCGCGCCGGCACGGACGCCGCCCACCCGATCGGAGACAAGCGCCGGGTCCACCGCGAAGCGGCCGACGTCGTGGAGCAGGCACGCCAGCGTCAACTCCTCGTCCGCGCCCGCGCCGCGCGCCAGGTCGGCGCACTGGAGCGCGTGGGCCAGCTCGGAGACCCGCTCGGCCCCGTACTGCCGCGCCGCGGAGTGCGCCATGGCCTCGAGGAGGCGATCGGTCATGCCGGGAAGCGCAGACGCCATCTCGACCTGGAGTATACTCGGCCCGCGGTGGCTCGATCATGACCATGTCGTGAAAGGAGAGCGTCGATGCCCGTGACCGTGAAGGTTATTACCGACGGCCCCCTGATGGTGAAGGGCGAGTGCGAGGTGCAGGACGGCCAAGGCAACGCCATGCCCGGCAAGGGCGGCGACACCATCTTCCTCTGCCGCTGCGGCACCTCGGCCAACAAGCCCTACTGCGACGGCGCCCACAAGAAGGTGAGCTTCAAGGGCTAGTCGCGAGTCCCCATCCTCGCCCCAGCTTCATCGCGAGCCCGAAGGCGGCGGCCCCGATCAGCGCGATGAAGATCGGGGTGTGGGCTTCACCCAGCACGCCACAGATCAACGGGCCGAGGAAGATCGCGCCGTCCACGCCGACGCGGTAGACGCCGGTCCGCCAGCCGAGCCGGCTGACGTCGGTGTGCTCGCGGATCACCCCGAGCGGTAACATCCAGCCCGCCATCCCGAGGCCGAAGAGCGCGCAGCCCACCACGAGCAGCGGCAGCGACCCGAGGCCGACCGCGAAGAGCCCGAGGCCGAGGATGGCGGCCACCCCCGTCAGGACCGGCGCCCGTCCGATGCGATCGGCCAGCCAGCCCACCGGCAAGAGCACGACCAGATCCACGAGCTGAGCCACCGAGAGCAGTCCGGAGATGCCGGCGCGGTCGAGCCCGAACTCCCGCGTGCCGCGCAGCGGAATGACGAACTGGCTCACCGCGGACCAGGCGAGCGCCATGATCACGCCGAGCGCGAACATCAGCCGCACGATCGGCGGAAGGGCCCCGACCGGGACCGGCTCCGCGAGCGCTGCGCCGGCGAGCCCACCGGGGCGCGGGGCGGAAGGAAGATGGCCCGGCAAGGCCCGCGTCAGCACGAGCGTGGCGGCCAGCGAGACCACGACGGGCGCGGAGGCGGCCAGCAGGGTCACGTTCCAGGCCCATCGCTCGGGCAGCAGGCCGACCAGCCCGAGGCCGCCGAGCACCCCGAGCATGCCCGCGAACTCGAGCGTGTTGAGGCGCATGGACGCGCGCGGGCCCGGCGGCTCCTGCAGCACCGCGGTGAGGCTGCCGACCATCACCAGGGTATGGGCGAGGCCGGTCAAGAGCCGTCCCAGCACCAGGACCGGCAACGGCCCCGCAGTGGACAGCAGGAGCATCCCGGCGAGCAGGGTGACCGGCGCCAGCGTGAGCGAGGCGGCGAGCCGCCGCGTGGCGAGGGCGCCCGCGGGCAGATCGGCCGCCATCCGCGCGAAGCCGAACGAGCCCGCGAGCAGGCCGAGCTGCCAGTCCGGCAGCCCCTGCGCGCGCCCGATCTCGGGCAGCAGCGGGCCGAACGCGCCGATGCAGACCGTGCTCGAGAAGACGACCAGGCACAGCAGCGCGGTGCCGGAGAAGGGGGATCGGCTCACCGCCGGCGGCGGCTCAGGACTCGAAGCGGCGCTCGGGCCACCAGGGATAGAAGGGCGGCATGTCCTGGCTCGGCTTCTGGGTGAAGCGTGGGGGCCGCTTCTCGAGGAACGACGTCACCCCCTCGTAGGCGTCGGCCGAGCGGCCCGTCCAGTCCATCCCGCGCGAATCCAGCCGATGCGCCTCCATCGGATGATCGGCGCCCAGGAGCCGCCACATGAGCTGCCGCGAGAGCGCCACCGAGATCGCGGAGGTGTTCTGCGCGATCTCCAGCGCCAGCTCGCGCGCCACCGGCAGGAGCCGCTCGGGTGGGACGACGCGACTGACGAGGCGGCCCTGGAGCGCCTCCTCGGCCGGGAACACGCGCCCGGTGTAGACCCACTCCGCGGCCTGGCTCGGCCCGACCAGCCGCGGCAGGAACCAGGTGCTGGCCGCCTCCGGGACCACCCCGCGGCGCGCGAACACGAAGCCGATGCGCGCCGCCGTCGAGGCGATACGGATGTCCATGGGCAGGGTCATGGTGATGCCGAAGCCCACCGCCGGCCCGTTGATCGCGGCGATCAGCGGCTTCTTCATGTCGAAGATGCGCAGGGTGACGCGCCCGCCCCCGTCCCGGTGTGGGCCGGGCGCCTCGCCTCGGCCCCGCGCGACCCGGTCGAAGGTCTGGCCGCCGCCGGAGAGATCCGCCCCCGCGCAGAAGGCGCGCCCCGCCCCGGTGACGATCAGCACCCGCACCGCGTCGTCGGCGTCGGCGTCGTCGAGCACCGCCAGCAGCTCCTCGAGCATCCGGGCGTTCAGCGCGTTGAGCTTGTCCGGCCGATTCAGCGTGACGGTGGCCACGCCGTCCGCCACCGCGTAGCGGAGGGCCTCGAAGGTCCGGGCGATCACGGCGCCACGTCCTCGGCCTCGCCCTGCTTGAGCTTGCGGAAGACCGTCTTCGGATCGATGCCGAGCATCTTCGCGGTGAGGGTCTTGTTGCCATGGTTCATCCGCAGCGTCTCCTCGAGGAGCCGCTGCTCGACCTCGGCCAGCGGGGTGCCCACCCGGATCTGGAAGACGCCGTCGGGCACGGAGGGCGCGCCGGGGCCGTCGCCATGCCCACCCGGCCCGCCGCGAAGCAGCATGACGGGCCGCTCCCGCACCGCGTCGGGTAGGTCGACCGCGTCCACGCGGGCGCCACGGGCCAGGACCACCGCGCGCTCGACCACGTTCTCCAGCTCGCGCACGTTGCCGGGCCACGAGTAGGCCTCGAGGCAGCCGAGGGCCTCGTCGGTGAAGCCGTCGAGCTGCCGGTTGTTCTTGGCCGCGTACACCCGCAGGAAGTGCTGGGCGAGGACCGGCACGTCCTCGTGCTTCTCCCGGAGCGGCGGGACCTGGATCGTGATGACGTTCAGGCGGTAGAAGAGGTCTTCCCGGAAACGCTTGTCCCGCACGAGCGTCGCCAGGTCCTGGTTGGTGGCGGTCACGATGCGCACGTCCACCCGGAGGCTCCGGGTGCCGCCCACCCGCTCGAACTCGCCCTCCTGCAGCACGCGCAGGATCTTGGGCTGGGTCACCGCGGAAAGGTCGGCGATCTCGTCGAGGAACAGGGTGCCGCCGTCGGCCAGCTCGAAGCGGCCTTCCTTGCGCCCGGCCGCCCCGGTGAACGCGCCCTTCTCGTAGCCGAACAGCTCGGACTCGAGCAGGGTCTCGGGCAGCGCCGCGCAGTTGACCGCGATGAACGGGCCGTTGCGCCGGCTCGAGCGATCGTGGATGGCGCGCGCCACCAGCTCCTTGCCGGTCCCGCTCTCGCCCTGGACGAGCACGGTGGCCGAGCTGTCCGCCACCTGCTGCACGAGCATCATCAGGCGGCGGAAGGCGGGGCTGGTCCCGATCATGTTGCCCTGCCGCAGCAGGTCGTCGAGCCGCTTCTGCAGCGCCCGGTTCTGGGCGATGAGGTCGCGGCGCTCGAGGGCCTGCCGCACCACCTTGGTGAGCTGGGCGCGCTGAAACGGCTTGGTGAGGAAGTCGGTGGCCCCGTCCTTCATGGCCCGGACCGCCTCTTCCACGGTGCCGAAGGCGGTGAGCAGGACCACGTCCACGTCGGGCGCGGCGGCCTTGGCCTCCCGGAGCAGCTCGAGTCCGGTGAGCCCCGGCATCTTGAGATCGGAGAGCACCAGGTCGATCCCGCCCTCCTGCAGCCGCTCGAGGGCGGCCTGCCCGTCGGGGGCCAGCACCACCGCGTAGCCTTCGCGGGTGAGCGTGCGCTCGAGGCTCTGGCGCACCGCCGGATCGTCGTCGGCCACCAGGAGCGTCGCGAGGGCGGGGACGGGCTCAGCCATGCGCCGCCTTCTGGATGGGCAGGGCCATGGTGAAGGTCGCGCCCGCGCCGGGCGTATTGTGCCAGCGGATCTTGCCGCCGTGCTCCTCGACGATCTGGCGCGAGATGGACAGGCCCAGCCCCGTGCCCTGCGGCTTGGTGGTGAAGAACTGCTCGAACAGCCGGCGGCCGACCTCGGGCGAGATGCCGGCGCCGCTGTCCGAGATGGCGATCTCCACCGTGTCGCCCATGCGGGCGGTGGTCAGGGTCAGGCTACCGCCGTGGGATACCGCCTCCATCCCGTTCTTCACCAGGTTCAGCACCGCCTGGCGGAGCAGCGTGCGGTCGATCTCCATCGGCGGCACGGTGGGATCGGTCACCACCTTCACCGCGATGCCCTGGCGCGCGGCGAGCGGGCGGACGAACTCCGCGACCGCGCTGACCATGTCGTTGACCGAGTCCTCCTCGAACTGGGGGCGCGGGAACCGCGCGAAGGCCAGGTACTCCTCGGTGAGCGCGTCGAGGGCCCCCACCTGGTCGCGGATCGCGGTGACGAGCGCGGTCGCCTCGGTGCCGTCCTCGCTCACTCGCCCCTGCACCATGTCGCCCAGCAGCTCCGCGTTCAGCCCGATGGCCGCGATGGGGTTGCGCACCTCGTGCGCGACCTTCAGGGACAGCCGCCCCACCGTGGCCATGCGCTCGGCCTCGACCAGCTCTTCCTGGGCGGCCCGCAGCCGGGTGAGCGTCCCGGTCAGCTCCGCGTTGAGCCGCTCCACCTCGGAGCGGGCGCGCCGCTCGCGGTCGGCCACGTGGCCGAGGGCGAAGGCGGGCAGCCCGACCAGAGCCATCAGGATCAGCACCGCGGTCCACGTCGCGGCGGGAAGGGCCAGGCTCGCCGCCGCCCAGTAGAGCAGCCCGGCCACCAGCGTCAGGAACAACCCGACCCAGCGCCCGAAGTAGTAGGCGTTGACCGCGACGAGGGGAAAGAAGAGGTTGACGAACGGGCTGTCGCCGCCCCCGGTGAGGAAGAGCAGCAGGAACACGAGCAGCAGATCGATGCACAGGGCCGCGATGAAGATCCGGCGAGTGGCTCGCGGGTTGACGCTGACCAGCGCGAGGACGCCCGCCTTGTAGAGGGCGAACCAGATGACGAGAGAGTAGACGTCCACCTGGTGTCGGGGGCGCAGCGGCACGAGACCCAGCGTGGCGAGACCGCCCACCATCACGAAGGCCAGGAGCACCGCAAACAGCCGCTCGTCCCGCTCGAGCGGCCGGAACAGCCCGGCCCAGGGCGCGCGAGTGGGGGCGGTCACGGCCATGACGGGGGACACACTATCACGCCGTCTCCGACTCCGCCTCCACGCGCCGCAGGAGCGGCAGGGCGAGCAGCGGAAGCAGGCCGAGCAGCCCCACGCAGATGAGGAGGCGGCCCAGGTTGGAGTAGTCCGACTGGGTGACGCCGAAGAACGTGTTGAGGTAGCGCGTGCCGAGCTCGCTGGCGGACAGCGCGAGGTTCATCAGGGAGGCCATGATCGCGAACATGGTGGCCTCCGCCCCGCGCGGCGCGGTGCGGGCGATGAGCGCGAGCATGGGCACCATGCTGAGCTGGCCGAGCGGGGCCGAGATCGTGGTGTCGATGAACGCGAAGATGCGCGGGCTCACCCCGAACCAGTCGTAGACGCCGTAGAAGAGGCCGATGGTGGGCAGGTAGAGCACCGCGCCCGCGATCGTGACCCAGAAGAGCGTGGAGCTCACCGGCCGCCGGGTGATCGCCTTGCGGAACACGATGAGACCGGCCAGGCTGAGCATCGAGCTGACCTGCGCGAGCACCCCCAGGAATTCCTGATCGAAGCCCAGACGATCGATCGCCCAGTAGCTGAAGCCCTGCCCCGCCCCGGGCACGGCCCGGAAGCAGAAGATCGCGAAGGCGGCGACCGAGACCGCGCGGGAGATCCCGACGCGCTGGAGCAGCATCACGATGAGGCCGCCCGAGACCACCAGGATGATCTCCTGGCCGAACGGCACCGAGAGCGCCTCGAGCGCGACCCCGAGCGCCGCGTAGCCGAGCCCCACCAGCACCACGAGCCGCGACTTCCCCGCGCCGAGCGGGTTCGCCTCCTCCCCCGGCGCGGCGACGCGCGCGGTCTCGCGCGGGATGAGGCAGGCGGCCGCCATCGCCAGCAGCGGGAGCAGCAGCGCGACCGCGAAGACGGGGCGCGGGCCGAGCGCGCCCGCGAGCCACCCGCTCAGGTAGCCCACGCTGATCGTCCCGGCGAGGAGGGCCATGCGGCCGAGGGCCTGGATCTGCTTCATCTCCTCGTCGTCGCGGGCGAGCTCCACGGTCAGCGCGTCGGCCACCACGTCCTGGACCATGAACCCCACCGCGATGATCACCATCGCGGCCAGATAGGTCCCCTTGGTCGACACGGTGGTGGCCAGCCACCCATAGCCCGCCAGGGTGAGCAGCGCCCCCAGCAGCAGATACGAGACGCGGCGCCGGCCGAAGATCGGGTGCACGTCGGAGGCCACCCCCGCCACCATCTTGGTGCTCCACGGC
The DNA here is from genome assembly GCA_040902305.1 of Candidatus Rokuibacteriota bacterium. Taxonomy (GTDB): domain Bacteria; phylum Methylomirabilota; class Methylomirabilia; order Rokubacteriales; family CSP1-6; genus CAMLFJ01. The sequence goes on from JBBDXN010000164.1 coordinate 24,306, forward strand.
AGTGCCACCCAGAACGCGATGGCCGCGGCCTCCGCGGGCGTGATGCCGAGCGCGTCCTTCTGGAAGTACAGCAGCGCGATGCTCGTGATGCCGCTCGCCCCGTAGCAGAAATAGGTGATGAGCACGGGGAGGTAGGCCAGGCGCACCGGGCCGAAGAGGCCGCGCACGAGCGCGCCGCGCGCGGGGGCGGCCGAGGTCGTGGTCTCGGTGGGCTCCGGCATGGCGCCCAGTGTAGCGCACGGGACCCTCGCAGCACCCTTGACGCGAGGCCCCGGGACCGTTACCGTCGGCGCCATGACGATGGCCGGGCAGGGCGTGCTCGCCTTCTGGCACGACGTGGCGCCGGGCGGCGACGCCGAATTCGACCACTGGCACCTGCGCGAGCACATCCCGGAGCGCGTGGCGGTGCCCGGATTCCTCCGCGCGCGGCGCTACGTCACCCTCGGCGGCCCCCCCAAGTACTTCTACTTCTACGAGACGGAGTCGCTCGACACCCTGCAGAGCCCCGCCTACCTGGCGCGCCTCGGCGACCCCACGCCCTGGACCCGCCGGACGATGCCGCTGGTGCGCAACAACAAGCGCACCGCGTGTCGCGTGGTCGCGAGCCGGGGTCAGGGGCTGGGCGGCGCGATCGCGGCGCTGCAGCTCGGCCCGCGGCCGGGACGCGAGGAGGAGCTGCGGTCGTGGCTCACCGGCACCGCGCTGCCCGCGGCCACCGAGCACCCCGGCATCGTGGCCGGCCACCTGCTGGAGGGCGACGCCGGGGTCAGCACCGCCGCCACGAGCGACGAGAAGAAGCTGCTCGCGACCCCCGACGCGCTGGTGCGCTGGGTGATGCTTGTCGAAGGCATCGACGCCGCCGCGATCGAGGGCACCTGCCATGACCTGCTGGGCGCCGAGACCCTGACCCGCCGCGGCGCCGCCGACGACGTCGGCCTGGGCCTCTACCGCCTCCAGCTCGTCTTCGACAAGTAGCTCGCGCCCGGCCGCCTTGCGGCGGTCCGGGCCGCGCAGTATACTCGCTCCCCAATTGCGGGCCGATGCCGTCCCCGAGGGGTGCGTCGGAACGCGCGTACTCGTTCGGGTCCGGCCGGATCGGCCGGAGAGACCATGGTCCGATTCGTCCTCTCTCGTCTCGGGCAGACCGTGGCCGTGCTCTTCACGGTCTCGATAATCATCTTTGCCCTGATGCGGATGATCCCGGGCGACCCCGTCCTGATGCGCCTCGGCGACGATTTCACCCAGGAGGCCTACGAGCGCCTCCGCGGCGAGCTCGGGTTCGACCGCTCCATCGTCACGCAGTACCTCATCTGGATCCGCAGCGTCCTCTCCGGCGATCTCGGCGACTCCTTCATCAATCACGAGCGGGTCGCGCGGCTGGTGTTCGACGCGTTCATCCCGACCCTGACCCTCGTCGTGGCCAGCGTGATCGTCGGCCTCCTGATCGCGGTGCCGTCCGGCATCATCGCCGCGATGCGGAAGGATTCGCCCTGGGACTACGGCTCGATGGGGTTCGCGATCTTCGTCTACTCCATGCCCTCCTTCTGGAAGGGCATCATCCTCATCTGGATCTTCAGCGTGTACCTCGGATGGTTCCCCGCCATGGGCTACGTGCACCCGTGGACGGACCTCTCCCAGGGCCTCTGGCGTCTCGTGCTCCCCGCGGTGACCCTCGGCACGTTCTTCTCCGGCCTGGTCGCCCGCATCATCCGCTCGAGCCTGCTCGAGGTCCTCGACCAGGACTACGTCAAGGCGGCACGGGCCCGCGGCGTGCGCCGGGCCGCGCTCGTCTACAAGCACGCGCTGGCCAACGCCCTCATCCCGGTGGTGACCGTGATCGGCCTGCAGTTCGGGACCCTGCTGGGCGGCGCGGTGCTCACCGAGACCGTGTTCGCGATTCCGGGGATGGGTCGGCTCTCGGTGAGCGCCATCCTGAACCGGGACTACTCGGTGGTGCAGGGCGCGATCCTGGTCGGGGTCCTCGCCGTGGTGGTGGTGAATCTCCTGGTGGACATCCTGTACGCGTTCCTCAATCCCCGGATCCGGGTGGCCTAGTGCCGTCACCCCTCGGCGCCGGCGATCGCCCCTTCGATCCCGAGGGCCTGGGCGTTCCCGCGCCGGTGGTCGCCTCCGCCGCGACGCCGGGCGCGCGCGCCGGCGTCCGCCGCTGGTGGCGGCGGTTCGCGCGAAACCCGGGCGCGGTGTTCGGGCTCGCGGTGTTCCTCGCGATCGTCGTGATGGCGGCCCTGGCCCCCGTCCTCGCCCCCTACGATCCGATCGCCCAGGGCGTGGGCACCCCCCTCGAGCGCCCGTCCGCGGCCCACTGGGCGGGCACCGACAGCTTCGGCCGCGACATCCTGAGCCGGATCATCTACGGGGCGCGGGTGGCCCTCGTGGTCGGCATCGTCGCGGTGCTGCTGGCCATGGCCATCGGGGTGACGCTCGGGCTGATCTCCGGGTACTACGGCGGGATCGTGGACACCGTGATCATGCGGATCATGGACGGGCTCTTCGCGTTCCCGATCATCATCCTGGCGATCGCGATGATGGCGGTGATGGGCTTCGGGGTGCGCAACGTGATCATCGCGGTGGCGGTCGGCTTCATCGCCCCGTTCGCGCGCGTGACCCGCGGCGACGTCCTCGCGGTGAAGGAGGAGCCCTACATCGAGGCGGCCCGCCTGGCCGGGGTGGGAAGCCTCGCCATCATCTTCCAGCACGTCCTGCCCAACGTGCTGGCCCCGATCATCGTCCAGGGCGCGCTCCGGGTCTCCGGAGCCATCATCACGGAGTCGGGGCTGTCATTCCTGGGGCTGGGGCCGCCGCCGCCCACGCCGGCCTGGGGTCGGATGATCGCCGAGGGGCAGGCGTTCATCGTGATGGCGCCCCACGTCTCGACCGTTCCCGGCATCGCGCTCATGCTGGCGATCGTCGCGCTCAACCTCCTGGGCGACGGGCTGCGCGACACCCTCGACCCGCGCATGCGCCGGTAGGTCGGCCATGCGTGAGCGTCGGCCCCACCCTACCCCGGCCCTTTACCCTCGCCCCCAGAGGGGGAGAGGGCCAGGGTGAGGGGGAGCGTTGGCCACGAACCCGGCGTTCATGAATAGCTCGGACCCGGTCCTGGACGTCAAGAATCTCACCGTCGAGTTCAGCTCGGAGGACGGGCCGCTGCGCGCGGTGGACGAGGTGAGCTTCCAGATCCGGCGCGGGGAGATCGTCGGGCTGGTGGGCGAGTCGGGCGCGGGCAAGTCGCTGACCTCGGAAGCGATCCTCGGCCTGATCCGCCGGCCTCCCGGCCGGATGGCGGGCGAAGTCTGGTTCGGCGGGCGCGACCTGCTGGCCCTCGACGAGTCCGCGCTCGCCCGCATCCGCGGCAAGGACATCGCGATGATCTTCCAGAACCCGGGCGCCTCGCTGAATCCGGTGTTCCGCGTGGGCGAGCAGATGCTGGAGGCGATGGCGCTGCACCTCCCCGAGCCGCGGGGCGCGCTGAAGGAGCGCGTGGTCGAGACCCTGGGACGCGTGGGCATCTCCTCGCCGCAGACGCGCGCCCGGGACTACCCGCACCAGTTCAGCGGGGGCATGGCGCAGCGGGTGATGATCGGGATGGGCGTCTCGTGCACGCCGAGCCTGCTCATCGCGGACGAGCCGACCACCGCGCTCGACGTGACGATCCAGGCTCAGGTCCTGGCCCTCATTCGCCAGCTGGCGCGCGAGCTCGGGGTGGCGGTGCTCCTGGTCTCGCACGACCTCGGGATCATCTCGCAGATGTGCCACCGGGTGCTCGTCATGTACGCCGGGCGGGTCGTGGAGGAAGCGCCGGTCGCCACGCTCTTCCGCGCGCCCGCCCACCCCTACACGCGCGGGCTCATCGAGTGCCTGCCCCGGCTCGACCGCGACGGCCGCCTCGGCGCCATCCGCGGGATGATGCCGGGGCTCCGCGCGCTGCCGTCCGGCTGCCGGTTCCATCCCCGCTGTCCCATCGCCGAGCCGCGCTGTAGCGCCGAGTCTCCGGTGCTCCGTTCGCTCGCGGCCGGCCGGGCGGCCGCCTGTCACCTCGCGGAGGTGTCGTGACTTCAGCCCCGCCCCTGCTCGAGGTCTCGGATCTCGTCAAGCACTTCCCGATCCGCGGCAACCCGCTGAGCGCGCTCTGGCCGGGCGCGGCGCTTCGCGTCGTCCACGCGGTGGACGGGGTGAGCTTCGCGATCGAGCCGGGCGAGACGCTCGGGCTGGTGGGAGAATCGGGCTGCGGCAAGACCACCACCGGCCGGCTGGTCCTGCGCGCCATCGATCCGACGAGTGGCCGCATCGTGTTCGAGGGGCAGGACATCACCGCGCTGCCCGCAAGCCGCCTGCTGCCGTTCCGGAGCCAGGTCCAGATCGTCTTCCAGGACCCCTACACCTCGCTCAACCCGCGGATGACGGTGGGCCGCATGGTGGGCGAGCCCATCCGCGTACACCGGATCGCGGCGGGCGCGGAGGTCGAGGCGCGGGTGCGCGCGCTCCTCGACATGGTCGGGCTCTCGCCCGAGTACCTCCACCGCTACCCGCACGAGCTGTCCGGCGGCCAGCGGCAGCGGGTCGGCATCGCCCGCGCCCTCGCGGCGGGCCCGCGGCTCGTGGTGGCCGACGAGGCGGTGTCGGCGCTCGACGTCTCGGTGCGCGCCCAGATCCTGAACCTGCTCGTGGACCTGCGCGAGCGCCTGGGCCTGGCCTACCTCTTCGTCTCCCACGACCTCGGCGTGATCCGCTTCGTGAGCCACCGGGTCGCGGTGATGTACCTGGGCAAGCTCGTGGAGGTGGCGCCGACCGCGCTACTGTTCAAGCAGCCGCTGCACCCCTACACCCAGGCGCTGCTGGCCGCGATCCCGGCGGTCGGCGACGGCGCGACGTCGATCTTCGACGACCCGACCCGGCTGCTGGAAGGTGAGCTGCCGAACCCGATCGACCTGCCGCGAGGCTGCCGCTTCGCGAGCCGCTGTCCCCACCGGATGGCCCGCTGCGACGAGGCCGAGCCCGCTCTCCGCGAGGCGGCGCCGGGCCACGCCGTCGCGTGCTACCTCTACAACGAAGGAGGATCGTCATGAAGAGTCGCGATGGATTCGAGGAAGTCAACCGCGAGCTGCGCGAAGGCGCCTGGAGGGACGACCCGGTCTCCCGCCGCGCGATGCTGCAGGCCCTGGGCTTCACCGCGGCGGGGCTCGCCGCCGGGCTGCCGCTCGGGATGCCCGGCGTCGCGCACGGCCAGACCCCCAAGCGGGGCGGCACCGTCAAGATCGGCAGCTTCCAGAACATCGACACGCTGGACGCCCACAACACGACCTTCATCACCGCCTGCGCGATCCACAACAACATCTACAACGGGCTGCTTCGCATCACGTCCACCGACGGCAAGAGCGTGGACTTCAAGCCGGACCTGGCGCGGGAGTGGGAGGTCCAGGGCGACCGCGTCCACGTGTTCCGCCTGCACAAGGGCGTGACCTTCCACAACGGCGACCCGTGCACGGCGGCCGACATCAAGTGGAATCTCGAGCGGGTCAAGGACAAGACCCAGGCGCCCATCCACGCCTGGAAGCTCGCCCTGCTCGAGTCGATCGAGACCCCGGACCCTCACACCATTAAGCTGTCGTTCGCCAAGCCCTACCCGTTCCTTCGCGTCGCGTTCACCGGCTCCACCGGACGGGCCGGCACCATCCTGTCGCCGCGCGCGGTCAAGGAGAAGGGCAAGGCCTACGGCCGCAGCCCGGTGGGGACCGGGCCCTTCAAGTTCGTGGAGTGGAAGGAGGGCGACTTCATCTCCCTCGAGCGCTTCGCGGACTACTGGGAGAAGGATGCGGCCGGCGGCAAGCTGCCGTACCTCGACAAGGTGCTGATCAAGTTCATCATCGAGCCCTCCACGCTGGTGGCGGCGCTGAAGACCGGCGAGGTGGACGGGATCAACAACGTCTCACCTCAGTTCGTCGCCGACCTGCGCAAGGACCCCAAGCTCACCGTGTCCACCGCGGTGGGCGGCAACTGGCGCTGCATGCACATGAACACCGCCAAGGAGCCGTTCTCGGACAAGAACCTCCGCAAGGCGGTGGCCTTCGCCCTCGATCGGAAGGAGATCCTGGACCGGGTCCAGTTCGGCGAGGGCATCATCGCCCACGGCCCCATCTCCCCGCCCATGGGCGGCTTCTACGATCCCGCCTTCGAGACCGGGAAGAACGGGCAGTACTTCGACCTCGAGCAGGCCAAGCAGCTCGTGAAGCAGTCCAAGTACGCCAACGGCACGGAGGTGCTCCTGCTGTCGAACAACTCCGGCATCGACCCCCGCCAGGCCGAGGTCGTCCAGGCCCAGCTCGCCAAGATCGGCGTCAAGGTGAATATTGAACTGGCGGATTCTCCCACTTTCAGGCGGCGGTGGCTGCAGGAGAAGCAGTGGGATCTGGTACAGATCCAGTGGGACGCCGATCTCGACCCCGACGAGACGCTCTACCCCGAGCTGCACTCCGGGGAAGCGTGGAATGCGGGCAAGTGGGCCAACGCGGACTTCGACAAGATGGTCGAGGGCGCCCGGTCCGAGGCAGACTTCAAGAAGCGCAAGAAGTTTTACGAGGAGGCGGTGCGGGTCATCGTCGAGGACGCGCCGGTGGCCATCCTGCTCCACCTGAACGAGCAGAAGGTCTTCCACAAGTACGTCAAGGGCTTCCAGATGATTCCGGCGGGCCTCATCGACATGCACCGGGTCTGGCTGGACAAGGCCTAGCCGGCCGGTCCCGGGTACCGGG
>JBBDXN010000164.1:31085-60636 GCA_040902305.1 Candidatus Rokuibacteriota bacterium
GCCTCGTGACGCGCGCCCGCCCACGGAGGCGAGCGTTCGCGATGGCATTCATTCGAACCGTTCCGGTCGACGAGGCCGAGGGCGACGTCCGCGCCCTGTACGAGCGCACCCAGGCGAGCGCCGGCTACGTCCCCAACTACGCCAAGGTCTTCAGCCATCGGCCGCAGGTCATGGCGGCGTGGAGCGCGCTCCTGGCCAGCATCCGTGGCAATCTCGAGCCCCGCCGGTACGAGCTCATCACCTTGGCCGCGGCGCGGGCCCTGCGAAGCTCGTACTGCATGCTCGCTCACGGCACCGTGCTCCGTGAGAAGTTCTATTCAGCCGGCCAGCTGACGGATATCGCCGCGGACTTCGCCCGGGCGGATCTGACCCCGTCCGATGTCGCGATGATGGCATTCGCGGAACGGGTCGCTCGCGACGCCACCGGGATCACCGACGCCGAGGTGCGGTCGCTGCGTGAGCACGGGTTCACGGATGCCCAGATATTCGATATCGCGGCGGCCGCGGCGGCCCGATGCTTCTTCAGCAAGCTCCTCGATGCGCTCGGGGCCCTGCCCGATGCCGCCTTCGGCCAGCTCGAGGGCGATCTGAAGCGCGAATTGACCCGCGGACGTCCGATCAGCCCGGAGGGACCGGAGCGTATGCAGGCCCTGGGCTAGTCGAGAGGGGGGCGGCGGGTGTGCCAGGCGGTGGCCTGCTGGTAGGCGTCGCCCACGCGGAGGACGGTGGGCTCGTCGAAGGGGCGGCCGACGAGCTGGAAGGCCAGCGGCAGACCTTCCGATGAGAACCCGCAGGGCACGGAGAGCGCGGGCAGTCCCAGGCCGTTGAACGGTCGGGTGAGCCGCGAGAAGCGGCCCTGGCGCGTCACCAGCTCATGCACCGGCCCCTCGGTCGCGTGGGTGAGCGGGGGCGCCGGCTCCGGGATCACGGGCGCCACCACGACGTCCACCTCGGCGAAGACCAGGGCGATGAACGCGCGCGCAAGACGGGCGCGGAGGCGTAGCGCCTGCAGGTAGTCGTAGGCGGGCATCCGCATCCCCAGCTCGAGCCGGGTGCGCACCACCGGCTGCACCTCGTGCGGGCGCTCGCGGAGCAGCCGCGCGTGGATCGTCGAGGCCTCGGAGCGGCTGACGATGTTGGTGACGTCGCTCATCGTCTGCGGATCCGGCACCCGGAGCTCGGAGACGTGGGCGCCGAGCTGCGCGATGACGGCCGCCGCCTTGCGCACCGCGGCGTCCATCTCGGCGTGGATGCCCTGGAAGAAGAAGTTCTCGACCACGCCGACCCGCAGGCCGGCGACGCCCCGGCCCAGCACGACGCTGTAGTCGGGCACCGGCGCCGGGCTCGCGGTCGCGTCGAGCGGGTCCGGCCCCGCCATCACCTGCAGCAGCAGCGCGCAGTCCCGGACGCTGCGCGCCATCGGCCCCACGTGGTCGTTCGACCAGCTGAGCGGCATCGCGCCCGCCCGGCTCACCCGCCCGTAGGTCGGCTTGAGCCCGACGATCCCGCAGGCCGCCGCGGGCAGGCGGATGGACCCGCCGGTGTCGGTGCCGACCGCGCCCAGCGCGAGGCCCGCCGCCACCGCGACCGCGGAGCCGCTCGAGGAGCCGCCGGCGCAGTGGTCGGCCCGCCAGGGATTCCGAGCATGGCCGTGGTGGGCATTGTCCCCGAAAGGCCCCATCGCCAGCTCGGTCATGTTGAGCTTGCCGAGCGTCACCGCGCCCGCGGCCACGAGCCGCGCCACCACCGTACAGTCCTGCTCGGCCAGGAAGTACTCGGCGGTCTTGGTCCCGCAGGAGGTCGGCAGCCCGCGGATGAAGCACAGGTCCTTGAAGGCGAGCGGCACGCCGTGTAGCGGCCCGCGCCAGGCGCCCCGCCGCTGCTCGGCCTCGAGCCGCCGGGCGGTCTCGAGCGCCCGGGCGTGATCCACCGTGATGAAGGCGCGGAGGCGTCCGTCGAGGCGCTCGATCCGCGAGAGACACTCCTGGGTGGCCTCGACCGGTGAGATCTTGCCCGCGCGGATGGCCGCCGCGAGGCCCTCGATCGTCCAGTCGGTCACCCGCCCCCGGCCTCGTCTCCGGCCCGCGCGCGGCCTGCCTCGAGTGCCGCGATGAACCGCGCCGGCTCCTCGGCGAGCGCCAGGTCGGCGGCCATGCGCTCGATGACGCCGAGGAGGGCCGCGACTTCGGCCTGCTGGGGCCCGGACTCATCCATGGATTCGATTCCCCCCTCAGGAAGCCGGCGCGAGCAGCGCGGTCAGGTCGCGGACGTCTTCGAGGTGCTCCGTCTCCTCCACCACCCGCACGACCTCGCGGGCCCGCGCCGTGCCGAGCGGCTCCGCCGCCAGCCCGAGAAACTTCTCCACGATCTCCTCGCGGGGCACCGGATCCTCGAAATCGCCGCGCACCACCGTGGTGGAGGCGGCGCGCGTTCGCCCATCGCGCAGCACGACCTCGACCACCGCGGTCGGATAGTCGGCGCGGCGCGGCGACATCTCGGGGTCCACGCGCACCTCCACCCGCGCCGCGAGCGCTCGAATCCGGGGATCGGCCAGCGCCGGCTCGGCGAAGGCGGCGACGTCGGCCCGCCCCAGCACCAGCGCCGCCGCCACCACGTACGGGATCGAGAACTTGGCCGCCAGCATGGAAGGCGGCGCGGGATCGGCCATCCGCGGGCCGAACGGGATCGTGGTGACGACCACCCGCTCGACCTGGTCGGCGTGGAGCCCCTCGCGCGCGGCCAGGGCGAGCAGCGCGTCGAGCGCGGGGTGGTTGTACCGGCAGCAGGCGTAGCGCTTGAAGTAATTCTGCTGGATGCGCAGCGGGCCGCCCCAGCCGTCGAGGGCGCGCGCGGGCTCGAAGCGGTCGGCCAGGATCGTCCCGTACACGTCGCTCGGCCCATCGGCCAGCCCGGTGAATCCCGCGCGTTGCAGCTCCACCGCCAGGATGCCCTCGAGCCCGGAGCGCCCCGGGTAGGCGTTGCGGATCGTCACGCCCTCGAGCGCGGTGGTCCAGGTGTTGGCGGGGCTCATGCTCGCGGCCAGGTTGATCACGGCGCGAACGGCCATCGCGTCGAGACCGGCCAGCTTCGCCACCGCGACCGCGCTGCCGATGGTGCCCCAGGTGCCGTGGGAGTGGACGTTGGGCCGGGGCGTGGTGGCGCTGCCGAGCCGAGAGCAGACCTCGTAGCCGGCGATGATGCTCTCCAGCAGGCGCCGCCCATCGGCACCGAGATCCTCCGCCACCGCGAGCGCGGCGGGAATCACGTGGATCGCCGGATGCCCGCCGCCGAGCCGGTTCCCCTCGTCCACCTCGAGCGCGACCCCCGCGGTCCCGTTGACGAAGGTGGCGAGCAGCGGATCCACTTTCCCTCCGTGGCCGAGCAAGGTGGCGGTGGCGCGCGACCGTCTGGCCAGCGTGGACCCGGCGAGCCGCCGGTTCTCGGGCAGCATGCTGCCCGCCACCATCGCGCCGAGGGTGTCGAGGAGCACGAGGCGGGCCGCCCGCACCGCCGCCTCCGGCAGCCGCTTGGCGTCCGTCTCCGCGACGAAGCCCGCGAGCCGGTCGAGGTATTCCATCGCCGGCCGCTCTACCCCGCGCCGCCCGCGATCGGCGCCACCGGCCCCGTCCGGGCCAGGTACCGGCCGTAGCCCGGCTTCTGCTCGAGTCGCCCCTGATTCAGCAGTACCTGGCCGCGCAGCACGGTCATCCACGGCCGCCCGCTCGACTTCCAGCCCTCGTAGAGAGTCCAGCCCGCGATCCCGTGATGATCGGCCACGTTGATCGTCCCGTCGGGCTCGGGATCGATGATGGTGAGATCGGCGTCGGCGCCCACCCGGATGGCGCCTTTGCGCGGGTAGAGGCCGAAGATCCGCGCGGGATTCTCGGCCATCACGCGCGCCAGCCACGTCACCGGGAGGCCGCGCTTCACCACCCCCTCGCTCCACATGAGCGGCACCAGCGTCTCGATGGACGGGCTCCCGAACGGGACCGGATTGCCCTTGCCGTCCACGAAGATGTTCTTCCAGCCCGGCTCCTTCAGCTCCTTGCGCCGCGGCGAGTGGTCGCTGGCCACCGTGGCGATGTAGCCCTCGCGGCTGCCGCCCCAGAGCGCGTCGCCGTCGCCGCCGCCGACCGGGCGGAGCGGCGGGCCGATCTTGGCGAGCGGGCCCCACGTCTCCATCTCCTTCTCGGTGAGCAGCATGTATTGCGGGCACGTCTCGGTCCACACCCGCTGGCCGCGGGCCTGCGCCGCCTTGATCCGCTCGAGCCCGCCCCTGGTCGAGAGGTGAACCACGTAGACCGGGCACCTGGTCATCTCGCCGATGAGGATGGCGCGGTTGATCGCCTCCTCCTCGGTCCACGGCGGGCAGGTCGCCGGGAAATCGGTCGGCTTCACGCGCCCCGCCGCGATCGACTTGTTCTCGAGGTGGTAGAGGATGTCGCCGTTCTCGCAGTGGAGCTGGCAGACGCCGCCCAGCGCCGCGATGCGCTCCATGACCTGGGCGATGAACTCGTCCGAGCACATGCGGTTCGGCCGCCGCTTGTAGGTCATGAAGATCTTGTAGGAGGTCACGCCCTGCGCGAAGGCCTCCGCGAGGCCGTCGAGGATGTAGGGCTGGTTGTTCAGGATGAAGTGGAAGCCGAAATCCACCACCGACTGCTGGGAGGCCTCGTCGCGCAGGCGCTTGAGGGCCTGGGACAGCGTCTCTCGCGCCTGGTCGTCGTACTCCACGAACGAGAGCAGCGTGGTGAGGCCCGCGTGCGCGGCGGCCACCGGCCCGGTGTGCCAGTCGTCGTAGACCGCGCCGAGATGCACGTGGCAGTCGATCAGGCCGGGCAGCACGTACTTGCCGGTGGCGTCGATCGTGCGCTCGGCGGGCGGCAGCATCGCCTCCGCCCCCAGCGCGACGATCTTGCCGTCGCTCACCGCCACCGCGGTCTCCAGCACCTCGGTCGGAGTGACGACGCGGCCGCCGCGGACAATGAGGTCGACGCTCTTCGCGGGCATCACGCGCCTCGCTTCGGGGGCTGGGTCAGCAGGCCGTAGTGCTCGGGGTGGCGGCGGCCGAGGAAGTCCCAGCGCTTGCGGGCGGGGACCATCTGGTCGAGGTCGATCCGGGCCGCGATCAGCTCGTCGCCGGTGGTGGCGGCCTTGGCGAGCACCTGCCCCATCGGGTTCACGATGCACGAGCCGCCGATCAACTCCAGGCCGTCTTCGATGCCGGCCTTGGCGATGCCGACCACGAAGAGGTTGTTCTGGTAGGCGCCGGCGCGCAGGCACAGCTCGTTGAGATCGAGGGCGAGAGGCGACAGCGGCGTGTTGTAGCCGATCAGCACGAGCTCGGCGCCCAGCAGCCCCAGGCTGCGGTAGGACTCCGGGAACCGCCGGTCCTGACAGATCGCGATGCCAACCTTGGTCCGGGCCGCGTCGAAGACCCGGTAGCCGCTATCGCCCGACTCGAAGAAGTGGGGCTCGTAGACCTGCGCGTGGCCGTCCGGGATCTTCACGCCCGGTAGATGAATCTTCCTGAAGGTCCCCGCCAGGTGGCCGGCCTCGTCGGTCAGGAGCGCGGTGTTGAAGTAGCGGCCCTGGTCCTTCTCGCAGTACCCCACGTGGCAGGCGATCCGGGCCTCGCGCGCCCGCTGCAGCAGCGGAGCCAGGGCCTTGGGCGGCGTCTCGGTCTCGAAGAACTGGTCGAAGTCGTCGCGCACGCGCTTGGGGAAGTAGGTCGTGAGCGCCATCTCGGGATAGGCCAGGATCTCGACGTCCTCCGCGATGGCCTGCTCCAGCAGGCCCAGCATGCGCTCGACGATCTCCTCGCGGCTCGTCCCCTCGTTGTTGGGGCCCATCTGCGCGGCGGCGACCTTGATGTGGCGTGCCATGGGATCTTCTCCTTGTGGCACTACATACGTCACCGCGGCCGGCTGCGCAAGTCGGCGAGCATCTCGATCAGGACGGCCCGGCACTGCTCGGGGCTGGTGACCTCGCGCGGAAAGCCGATCCGGCGCCCGCGCAGGCCGTCGGCGACGCGCACTCGGAGCTTGAAGCCGAGGCGATCCACCGCGACCATCTCCGCCTCGACTATCCCTGCCGCCTCCAAGGCGAGGTCGCCGAGGACGCGGGCGTACAGGATGAGCGCGTCCGCGTGGTCGCGATTCATGTGCTCGATGATGCCGGGGGCCGCGTCGGCCAGCGGATCCGGCCGGGCCGCCTCGTAACCGGGCACCGTGAGCCAGTCCATCGCGCCGAAGCCCCCGACGAAGTAGAGATCGCCGACGTCGAGACGCCAGAACGCGAAGTCGTCGAAGTCCACCCAGTGCGCCGCACTCGGGTGGCGCGCGAGGTAGGCGGCGCGCGCGGCGGGCCGCTCGCCGGGTCCGAGGAGGCGGCCGTCGCCCATGAGGGTGACCCGGGCGAGCGCGAGCGGGTCGCCGCCGGGCTGAGCCACGAGCAGGCTCGCGCGTGGATCGTGGGCGAGATTCTGAGTATGCATCGCGAGTGTGCTGATGAGCAGGAGCAACCGGCCGCGCTCGTCGGGCGCGTAGGGCATGACCGAGACGAACGGATGGCCCGGGTGGCGTCGCGAGAGGGTGCCGAGCGTCCCGGTGCGCCCGAGGTGGACGAGCGTGCGCGCCTGCTCCGCGAACGTGGGCTCCGGCCCGCCCGGCTCCGCCGGCCCCGCGCCGTGGCCGTGGCGGCTCATGGCGTCACGCCTCCCGGCCCACCGCGAGGCCGCCGCGGGCCAGCCGCTCGGCGAGACGTCCCGCGCTCGGCGCCACGAAGATGGCCAGCGGCGCCTCGCGGTTGCGCACCGTCAGCTCGTGGCGCGCGTGGTCCGAGACGTCGAGCCCCGCCCGGACCGCGACTTCCTCGGAGAGCACCAGCTCGCAGGCGTAGTCCTTCGTCAGGGCCTCCAGGCGAGCCGCGACGTGCACGGTGTCGCCCACCGCGGTCAGGTACGTCGTGGCGGCGTAGCCCATCCGGCCGACGACGGTGGGCCCGGTGTGGATGCCGATCCCGAGGCGCAGGGCGGTGTCCAGGTCGTCGGCGAGCGTGCGGCTCAGCTCCTGCACGCGGGCGATCATCGCCGCCGCCGCCCGAACCGCCTGACGGGAGCCCTCGTCCGGGCCGCCGCCGTCCACGCCGAAGAGCGCCATGACGCCGTCGCCCGTGAACTGGTTGACGATGCCGCCGGCATCCGTGATGGCTCCGCCGACCGCCTCGAAATAGCGGTTGAGGATGAAGACCACGTCGTAGGGGAGCTTGCGCTCGGCCAGGCGGGTGAACCCGCGCAGATCGGCGAAGAGCACCGCGATGGTCAGCTCCTCGCCGTCGCGATGCCCACTCGGGAGCGCCTCGGCCGGCCCCGCCCCCGCGGGCACGAGCGGCACCACCGCGAGATCGCGCCGAGGCCGCACCTGGCAGGCCAGCCGCACGTGGGCGGGCGCCCCCACGCGCCCGAGCACGCGCAGCTCGTCCGTGGTGGCCACGGGCAGGTGCTCCTCGCCACGGATCACGCGCACGCGGCACGTCGAGCAGCGGCCGCGCCCTCCGCAGACCGAGGCGTGCGGGATACCCGCGAAGCGGCCCGCCTCGAGGATGGTGAACCCGGCGGGAACGAGGACCTCGCGGCCGCCCGGGTACGCGATGCGTACGCCCTGACGCCGGCGGATGTGCTCCCGGACCGCGCGCGCCCCAAGCACCAGCGCGATGGCCCCGAGATCGCCCCAGAAGATGGCGCGGGCCAGTCGTCCCAGCACCGCCCGCTGCGCCGGGCTCGGAAGCCGGGCCTCGCGGATCACCGTCTGCACGAAGCCGGGCTCGCGCGCCCGCCGGCCGACTTCCTGTCCCGCGGTGGCGAAGCCGAGCAGCGCCAGCACCGGCACGAGCAGGAACCCGCTGTAGAGCGGGCGCGCGAGACGCGGATACCAGGGGCGGAGCCTCAGCCAGAAGTGCAGCCCGAGGCAACCGTGGATCCAGGCCACGACGAGGACGACGACCTGGCGCAGGCCCGCGATCGGATCGAGCTGCCAGAGCGCGAGCACCACGAGCGTGTAGCTCGTCTGCGTCCCGGCCACCTCGTGTGCCAGCCGGGTGGCCACCACGTGCCACACGAGGAGGGGCGGCACGAGCAGGCCCAGGGTGAGCTGGCTCGCTTCCCAGGCGGGCATGCGGAGCGTGCGCCGACGGTAGAGAGCCCAGAGGGCGAGCAGATTGTGGATGCCGAACGAGCCGTAGAGGGCAATGGTGCCCGGCAGGCTGCGCCAGACGAGGACGAACCACTCCTGCCCCCCCGCCATGGCCTCGAGCGAGACGAGCCCCAGCGCGTGGTTGAGGAAGTGGGTCGTGAGGTAGGTGAAGAGCACGAGGCCCGTCCAGAGGCGGATCTGCCTGACGACGGCCGCCGCTGAACGGGCCGCGGGCATGACGCGGGTCGTTCCCTAGAGCTTCGTCCGGCCGCTCAGCTTGTCGAGGAAGCCTCCGAGCACCCGGGTGAACTCCTCGGGCTGCTCGAGATTCGACAGATGCGAGGCCCGGGCCAGGATCGCCAGCTCCGCGTCGGGCAGCGCGCCGTGGATCTCGCGCGCCATCTCCACCGGGGTGCCGGGATCCTCCTCGCCCACGATCACCAGCGCCGGGCAGCGCACCTCCCGCAGCTTCTCGGTGACGCTGATCTTCGGAAGCGCGTGGCAGCAGCCGATGTAGCCGGCGGCCGGCGTGGCGCCGATCATGGACCCGACGCGCTCCATCAGGTCCTTCCGGCACGCGCGGAACGGCGCGGTGAACCAGCGCTCGAGCGTCGGGGCCACCATGGGCTCCATGCCCTTGGCGCCCACCGTCTTGATGCGCTCCTCCCAGATCGCGGCCGCGCCCGCAGGGTAGCGGCTCGTGGTGTCGCAGAGGGCGAGGCTCTGGACCATGGCGGGATGCTTGAGCGCGAACACCTGCCCGATCATGCCGCCCATCGAGAGCCCCACGAAGTGGGTGGCGCTGATGCCCAGGCCGTCGAGGAGGCCCTTCAGGTCCTCGGAGAGCTGATCGAGGGTGTAGGCCCCGGCGGGGGCGCTGGTCTGGCCGTGACCGCGCGTGTCGTAGCGCAAGACGCGGTAGCGGCCCCGGAGCGCGCGCGCCTGCTCGTCCCACATCGAGAGGTTGCAGGCGAGCGAGTGGCTGAACGTCACCACCGGGCCGTCGCCCTCGATCTCGTAGTTGATGTCGATGCCGTTGGCGCTGAGCTTCATGGTCCCCTCCGTGGGATCCCCCTCACCCTGCCCTCTCCCCCTTCGGGGGCGAGGGTTCCGAACACCCTCTCGCCCTTCGGGGGCGAGGGTTCCGGGCACCCACACCCCACGGGGGAGAGGGCAGGGGGCGGGGGGTATATCGGGTTCACTCCTGGGTAGCGGTGCTCGGACAGATCTGGTTGTAGGGACAGTAGCGACAGGCCTGGTACTCGGGGGTCGCCTCGAACTCCCGCCGCCGGATGCCGCGCGCCGCGTCCACGATGGCCTCGCGGGCCTTCACCAGGTCCGCGTCGGTGGGGGTGTGGCGCCCGACCAGCCCCGACTCGAGAAACCGCAGCTCCACGCGGGCGGGCAGGCGGCCCGTCATCTCGTGCTGGGCCAGCGCGTAGATCTTGAGCTGGAGGCTCTCCTTCGCGCGCTGGTCGGCCTTCTTCTGGTCGGTCACGTCGCTCGACTTGTAGTCCACGATCACGAGGCCGTCCGGCGTCTCGTCCACCCGGTCGAAGCGCCCGCGCACCCGGTCGAGCCCGAGCGTGAAGCCGAACTCCCGCTCCACGTCGGTGGGCTTCTGCCCCGAGGCCTCCTCCTCGTGATAGAAGCGCGTGAGTGCCGCGACCCCCGCCCGCTTGCGCTGCTCCTCGTGTTCGCGGGTGAGGAAGCCCTCGTTGCGCCACGCGTTGTCGAAGGCGAGGAGGAAGTCCTCGAGCGAGGTGTAGTTGCCCGCCGCCCGGCGCCGCAGGTAGAACTCGACCGCCTTGTGGAGCGTGTTGCCGTAGACGACCGAGTGATGCTGGCGCAGCGGGATGCGCAGGATGTGGATGTACTGGTACTTGAGCGGGCAGGTCTGGTAGTCGTCCACCTGGCGATGGCTCACCGCGAACCCCTCGTCGTCCGGGATCGGGATGAGTCCGAGGCCCGCCGACTCCGGGAGCGGGGCCTGCCGCTTCAGGCCCTCGATGGCGTGGGCCCGGAAGGGGCGCGCCGCGTCCTTCGGCAGGTCGAGCGCCTCCAGCACGAACTGGCTCACCTTCCACTTGCGCTTGCCGCCCATGTCCTCCGCGCTGGTGAGGTAGAGGCGCTCCTTGGCGCGGGTCATGCCCACGTAGAAGAGGCGCCGCTCCTCCTGCTCGTGGAAGTCGCCGGTGGGCAGCAGGTCCTTGATGAGCCCGGGCGGCATTTCGAGAGGATCGGACCGCCGGGTGGACGGGAACCTGTTCTGCACGCAGTCCACCATGAACACGACCGGCCACTCGAGGCCCTTCGACTTGTGCACGGTGAGCACGTGCACCGCGGGCGTCTCGGTGTCGGCCTCGGCCACCGCCGGATCGTCGCCCGCGTCCATCAGCGCGTCCAGATGGCTCACGAACTCGCGCACGTTGTCGTACTTGAGCACCCGCGCGGCGTCCTTGACGCGGGTGAAGAACTTGCTGACGTTCTGCACCTCCTGCTCCAGCTCGGCGGGCGCCTTCGCGTAGCGGGTCATGAGCCCGGAATCCACCAGGAACTGGTAGAGCACCTCGCCGGTGGGATGCTCCCGGCCCAGCTCCATGTAGCGGCTGAGATCGGCCACCAGCCGGGCGATCGCGAGGCGCCCCTCGTCGCTCACCGCCAGGTCGGCGGGGACGTCGTGGAGCACGTCGAAGAGGTGGCGGTTCTTCCGGGTCGCGTACGTCGCGCAGTTCGTGAGGTCCACGATCGGGACCTGGTAGACGTCGGAGGACGCGAGGTAGTGGAGGCTGACCGAGTCGTCGGTGTAGACCACGCTCCGGAGGAAGGCGATGAGCAGGCGGACCTCGGGGCGCCCGTAGAGGCCGGCGTTGCCCGAGAAGGTCCACGGGATCCCGCGCATGTTGAGCGCCCGCAGGTAGTGGTCGGCGTCGTGGTTGGCCCGCACCAGCACCGCAAAGTCCCGATAGGGCCGGCCGCGCTCGTGCTCCTCCCGGATCAGCTCGGCCACCTGGTCGGACTCGGTGGAGACGCTGTCGAAGGGGAGGTGCCGCGGCGCCTCGCCCATCCCGACGGTGGAGACCAGCCGCTTGTCGATCTTCTGGGCCACCTCGAGGCGGTCGGGGTTGTTGTGCTGGATGAGCCGGTAGGCCGCGTCCAGCACCGCCTGGGGAGACCGGCGGTTCTCCTGCAGCACGACCTGGCGCGCGTCCGGATAGGTCCGGTCGAAATCGAGGATATTGCTCATCGACGCGCCGCGGAAGCGGAAGATGGCCTGGTCGTCGTCGCCCACCACCGCCACGTTGCGATGCCGGGCGGCCAGCAGCTTGACCAGCTCGAACTGCGCGTAGTTGGTGTCCTGGAACTCGTCCACCAGGATGTACCGGTACCGCCCCTGGTAGCGCCGCAGGATGTGGGGGCGCGTGCGGAAGAGGCGCAGCGCCTCGACGATCTGGTCGCCGAAGTCGATCTGGCCGAGGCGGGCCATCAAGGTCTGGTACTGCGCGTACGTCCGGGCGAGCTCGAGGTGCTGCTCGGCGGCCAGGCGCGCCTCCTCGTCGGTCGCGGCGGCGAGCAGCTCCTCGGCGTGCGCCAGGTACTCGTCCGGGCCCACGTCCTCGTCTTTCAGGCGGCTGAACTGGGTGAGAATGGCGTGGAGGTGCCGGGTGGGATCGCCGAGCGGGCGGTAGTGCCGGAGCGGGAACTCGAAGAGGTGGTCGCGCAGGAAGATGATCTGCTCGGCCCGGGTCAGCACGCGGAAGTCCGGGGTGAGCCCCAGCTCGAGCGCGTTCTCCTTGATGAGGTGGTCGCCGAAGGCGTGGAACGTGGCGATCTGCACGTCGGCGTAGCCGTAGGGCACGAGGGTGTCGACGCGCTCTTCCATCTCGGCCGCCGCCTTGTCGGTGAAGGTCAGGGCGAGGATCTCGGAGGGGCGGGCGGCGCGGGTCGCGATGAGGTAGGCGATGCGGCGGGTGATGACGGTGGTCTTGCCGGTGCCCGCGCCCGCGATGATCAGCAGCGGACCCGTCTCGTGGGTGACGGCGGCCGCCTGGGGCGCGTTCAGCCCCTCGAGGATGCGCTCGGCGCCCCGCGCTCCTTCCGCCATCAGACGAAACTATACCACCGCTGGAAACCGTGCTCTACGGCACCACCAGGGATAGGGCATCCGGCACGCACTCGAAGGTGACCGGCAGCGGACCGAGCAGCTCGCCGTCCACCTGCACGAAGCGGCTGCCGTCGCCGCGAACGACCGCGCGGCGGGTCTTGAGATACGTCACGCCGGGCATGCCCAGGTGCGAGCCGGAGAAGGCCGCGGCCAGGTAGCGCGCGAAGCGATGGCGCTGGGTGCAGTCGAAGAGGCAGACGTCCAGCAGGTCGTCGTCCATGCGCGCCTCCGGCGCGAAGCGCAGCCCACCGCCGTACGAGGCCGCGTTGGCCACCACCGCGAAGGTCGCACGGTGCTGCCCGGCTTCCGTCTCCAGCAGGAAGGGCACCGGGTGCCAGTCGGTGAGCTGCCGGAGGCCGGCCATCCAGTAGGCGCCCTCGCCGGTCAGGCGCTTGAGCCCCGGATGCACCGCCCTAACCACGTCCGCGTCGAGACCCACCCCCGCCATGAGCAGGAAGTAGCGCTCGCCCGCCCGCCCCACCGACACCCGCCGCGTGCGCTCGCCCGCGATGACGTCGGCGAGGAGCTCCAGGCCTCCCGGCAGGCCCAGCTCCCGGGCCAGCACGTTCGACGTCCCGCCGGGCCATAGCGCGAGCGGGGTGGCCGACCCGACCAGCACCTGGATGGCCTCGTTCACGGTGCCGTCGCCGCCGTGGACGATGACCAGGTCCGCCCGCGCCGCCACCGCCGCCGCGGTGAGCCGGGTGGCGTCGGCGGGACCGGTGGTCACCTGCGGAGTGACCGTGATGCCGCGCTGGCGGAGGGCGTCCACCATGCGGGTGACCGAGTGCGATCGATCGCGGCGTTGTCCCGAGCCGGGATTGTGAACGAGGACCGCGGAGCGCGTCACGGCCCTCGCTAGCGCCGGATCTCGGTGCTGTCGGTGGCCAGCAGCTCGTCGAGCTCGGCCCGGCTCACGACCGGCACGTCGCCCCAGATGGTGCACTTGAGCGCGGCGAGCGCGGTCGCGGCGTCCACCGCCTCCTGCGCGCCGCGGCCGATCAAGGTCGCCCAGAGAAAGCCCGCCGCGTAGGCATCGCCCGCCCCCACCCGGTCCACCACGGAGACGGTATAGCGCTTCGATGGGCGGCACACGCCCTGGGCGGTGAGCACCGCGGAGCCGGCCTCGCCGAGGGTCAGCGCGATGGTGGCCGAAGGCGCGAGCCGGCGGAGCCCCTCCAGCACGCGCTCGGGCGGGCCCTCCAGCTCGAAGACGGTGGCCGCGTCGTCCGAGCCCATGAAGAGATACCCGAGGCGCGGCAAGACCTCGCCAAGGAAATCGCGCGCCTCCTTCGGGCTCCAGAGCCGCGAGCGGTAATTCACGTCGAAGGACACCGGCACGCGCGCGGCCGCCGCCTCGTCGAGGGCGCGGCGAACGACGTCGCGGATATTGTCTCCGAGGGCCGCGGTGACACCGGTGAGATGCACGAGCCGGGTGCTCCGGACCAGCGTCCAGTCCACGTCCTCGGCCACGAGGCGGCTGAACGCCGAGTCGCGGCGATCGTAGAGCACGCGCACCGGGCGCGGGGCCATGCCGTACTCGATGAAGTAGAGGCCCATCCGCTGACCGGGGCGTCGCAGCACCCCGCGGCAGTCCACGCCGTGGCCGGACAGCTCGCGGACGGTGCGATCGCCCCAGGCATGCTCGGCGGGCAGCGCCGAGATGAGCGCGGTGCGCAACCCCAGCCGCGCGCAGGCCGCCGCCACGTTGGCCTCGGTGCCCCCGATCTGGACGTCCAGCTCCTGCGCCTGCTCGAGCCGCTGCGGCGGGCGGGCGGCCAGCCGCAGCATCACCTCGCCGAGACCGACCAGGTCGTGCCGCGGCTCGGACCGGGTCACGCGGTGCCCGTCACGCGCACGTTGAGGGTGGTGCCATAAAGGAGGACGGACTGGACGGATTCGAGCTGCCGGTCCGGCGCGAAGATGACCCGGGCGGGCTGGTCCGCCCGGGCCCAGGACGAGAAGCGGGTGATGTCGACCAGGGCGGTGAGGCGGCCCGTGGCCGCGTCGGGCCTGGGGCGGAAGCGCAGCGGCACCAGCTCCGCCCGGTAGCCGCCCGGCGAGACCTCGTCCGGCGCTTCGTTCTCGGCTCGGGCCCGCCGGATGACCCAGGTGTGGTACGTGCCGTCCGCATCGTGCTCGAGGGTGTCGCCGGCGAAGTTGAGCCCGGTCGAGATCAGATCGTCCACGTGGCGCCCCGGGGGCAAAGCCACCACGTCGTCGATCTGGCGCCGGCGCCCCAGCAGGAGCGTGTGGGTGACCGCGTGGATCTCGGCCTGCTGACGGGCGTGGTCGTAGGTGGTCACGGAGGTGTTCTGCCGGCCCCTGAAGTGGTGAACGGCGCGGGTCTCCGCCGGCTTGAACCGGCCGTCTCGGATGAGCCCGGTGGCCTCCGTCTTGGTGCTGATCGCGGTCCCCTGCCCCTCCATGACCACCCGGTACTTCCCGGCCCGGCGGTCGATCTCCTGAACGACGGTTCCAGTCAAGGACAGGGACAAAAAGTTAAACAGTACGGACAGATCAAGCTGGTAGGTGAACGCGGACCGGCCGTCTTCCAGCGCCTGGGCCCACCCGCGACCGAAGAGCAGCCCGAGCGGAAGGGCCGCCAGCAGGCGGCGCCGGCTCAGCACCTGGTCCATATGCTCGCATTCTACTCGACGTCCGGACCGCGGGATTTGGTTTTAGATTGATTTCCTGCTAGGTTATAGCTCTATCCCACCTTTACTCACGCACCCTTAGGGGGCTCGGGTTCATGAAGAACTCCCGGCGCGTAGTCATTACTGGGTTGGGTGTCGTTGCTCCCAACGGCATCGGCAAGGAACCCTTCTGGCAGAACCTCATCGCCGGCAAGTCCGCCATCGACTACATCACCGCCTTCGACGCCTCCCCCTACCCCTGCCAAGTAGCCGGGGAAGTACGCGACTTCGACCCGAAGGTGTTCATGCATGTTCGTCGAACGAAGCACCGGGGACGCTTCTCTCAGTTTGCGGTCGCCGCGGCAAAGCTCGCTCTGAGTGACGCTAACATCGACCTTGGGACTGAGCGTCCACGGAGAGTGTTGGCATGCCTCGGCAATTCCATGAATGGCTCCGGGGATGTGTACGAGGCCGCCCGGGTCGGTTTTGACAGACAGGGCATGAAGGGCATTCCCCTAATGAGCGGAATCGAGTTCGCTGCTCATGCGCCGGTGAGCCATGTCTCATCCGAGCTCGGCATCCGGGGGCAAGGGATGACGGTAGCATCCGCCTGTGCCACAGGCCTCGATGCGATTCAATGGGCCACGGACCAGATCCGGAACGACGAAGCAGACGTCGTCTTCGCAGGTAGCACTGAGGCACCGATCTCTGAGTTCTGCTTTGCAACTCTCTGCGCTCTGGGAGCTCTATCCAAATTCGACGACCCACCCCTGAAGGCGTCGCGCCCGTACGACCGACGTAGAGACGGACTAGTGTTGGGAGAAGGGGCAGCGATCTGTGTTCTCGAGGAACTTGAGCATGCGATCGATCGAGGTGTCCACATCTACGCTGAAGTGCTTGGCTTCGGAAGCGGAAACGAAGGCGGCTTTGGAAACAAGATGGATGCGGCCGAACTCGCTCTCGCTGAAGCGATCACTTCTGCGCTCGAGGCCTCCGCTCGAAGGCCACAAGACCTCGACTATATCAATGCCCATGGCAACTCATTGCCCGACTACGACTTGATCGAAACTCGCGCATTCCGTCGCGCATTGGGGAAAGCGGCCTACTCCGTGCCCGCAAGCTCCATAAAGTCAATGATCGGCCACGCGATGGGGGCCGCCAGCGCCTTCCAGACCGTCGCGAGTTGTCTGACTCTCAAGCATTCAATGCTCCCCCCCACCATCAACTACGAAGTTCCCGACCCTGAATGTGACCTCGACTACGTGCCCAACGAAGCTCGCGCATCACGTGTCAGGACTCTACTCATCAATGCACACGCTATGGGTGGCACTCACTCAGTATTGGTGCTGGGGAAGCCGGAGCCCTAATGGCCGGGCGCCTTACGTTCATCGTCATAGCCGCCATCGCCAATTTCGGGCTTGGAGCCTTTGTCTACCTAAAGAGCCCGAAGAACCCCATCAATCGCCACTTCGCCATTTTTTCCTTTGCTGTAGCAGCCTGGACGCTGAGCAACGGCCTAGTCTCGTCTTACGCCGGTTCCGAGTGGGGATACATTTGGGCTAGATTCGCATTTGCGTCAGCTTCCGTAATCCCCATAACGTTTCTCTGGTTCGCAGGCGTGTTTCCGACATCGCAATCCTACTTGTCCCGACGACTCATCGATTCCTTCTCTGTCATAGCGGCCGCCTCGTTCGTCGTATCGTTCACCCCGCTCATGGTCCGTAGCACTGCATCGGTCGGTGGCGCTCTTCAAGTACTCTACGGACCTCTGCACTTGCCGTTCGGGATCTATCTAGTCTGCTGTTTCGGCGCCAGCCTTTTCATCCTCGTTCGAAAGCTCGGAGCATTGACCGGCCTCCAGAAACTGCAAGTGCGCTACCTGTTTGCTGCGGTCTTAGTCGCCGCGTTCGGGGCAACCGTTACCAATCTCCTAATTCCCCTTCTCCTTGAGACATCTAGATTCAGCCCGTACGGCCCGCTCTTTGGAATGTTGATGATTGCGATCATTGCGCATGCAATCATTCGGCATCGTCTCCTGGACATCCAGTTGGTCATTCGGAATGGCGTGGTCTATGTAGGCGCCATCGTCATTACCGCATCGACCTTCTTTGGTCTCGTCGAGGGACTCCATCACCTCACCGGTTTTCAAAGAACCGCCATTCCGATTCTCGAAGCACTGGTCCTCGCGATTGCGGTGTCTGTCTTCTTCGCTCCGCTGAAGGACTGGCTGCAGGCCGGTCTTAACAGATACGTGTATCGCCATGCATACGACTACCAACGAACAGTTCGAGACACTACCCTTCGTCTAAGCACGATGCTCAACTTGCAGTCGCTTCTCGGATATCTCGCCGAGATCGTGGACCAAACATTCAAGGTAGAGCTCGTCCAGATCTATCTAGCTGACGAGTCCACCAGAACCTTCATCGCACCTGACATTCAAGCTCGGTCTCATTGGCGAAACGGTCCGTCTGCTATCGGCCTCCCATTCGACTCCCCTCTCCCTTCCTACCTGGGCGCCCACAGGCATACTCTGCTTCGCGAGGACGCCTCAAAGATCGACGACCGGCCTCGCTTATCTGAGGCCGCTCACGAGCTCGAGCGCATCGGCGGCGAGATTGTTTTCCCTCTATTCCAAGACGAACTCCTAGTCGGCTTCATTGTGGTCGGCGCGAAACGTTCCGGTGATCCATTCTATTCTCGCGACATTGACCTCCTCTCCACTCTGGCGAGCCAAGCCGCCGTAGCCATGAAGAATGCACACCTCTATAGCCAGGTCGTAGTCGTCAACGAGTACGTGGACAACATCCTTTCCACAATGGAGAGTGGTGTCATCGCGGTCGACGCGTCGTGCCGAATTTCTCTTTTTAATCCAGCCGCCCACCGTTTGACCGGAATGATGTTCGCGTCGTCCGCGGGCCTGTCCTACAGTGATCTCCCTAGTCCACTCGCCGACCCGCTCCGCAGCACCTTGCTAGAAGGCGGTTCTCACTCCCAGCTTGAGACACTGTTGCATAGCACCGACGGCCTTGCGATACCGCTGGTCTATTCGACCGCGAAGCTGCAGGACAAGAACGGCAAGACTCACGGCGCCCTCATTGTATTCAGCGATCTCAGTCGGCTCAAGGAACTGGAGCGAGAGAAGCAGCGCGCTGAGCGGCTTGCGTCCTTCGGTGCCCTCGCGGCCGGCATCGCACATGAAATCAAGAATCCTCTGGTTGCCATACGGACGTTTGCCGAATTGCTTCCGGAGCGATTCGGAGATGTCGACTTTCGTGAGGACTTCTCCAAAGTCGTAATCAAGGAGATCTCACGAATCGACGACTTGGTCGGGCGTTTGCGTGGGATAGCCGCCACCGCGCCCCAACAGATCGGCGCCGTCGATCTCCGCGACCCAATCAAAGACACTCTCGCCCTATTGCGGGGCCAGCTCGAGCAGACACGCACCGCCGTCATGCGCGACTTTCAGGACCCGGCCCCCTTCGTGAGTATTGACGAAAGTCAGCTCAAGCAGCTCTTCTTGAACCTGTTTCTGAATGCGGTTGAGGCGATGGGAACCGAGGGCGTACTCACAGTCAGGATCACGAGAAAGCATGCGCAGGGCCTGCCCTTGATCGTTGTTGACGTATCCGATACGGGACCTGGGATATCAGAGGCAGTAGCTGCCAACATCTTTGACCCATTCTTTACTACTAAGGCTCGCGGATCGGGTCTGGGCCTTACGATTTGCCGCGGCATAGCCGACGCCCATCGGGGAACCATCCGGGCCGAACGCAACACTGACGGTCCAGGAACCACGATCGTCGTGGAACTGCCCGTCCCTAGCGCCGCAGCGGAACTGCTCCAAAAAACCGCGCTTCGCAGTTAGCATGCCAACACATGCCCTACTACTCACCTGGATTGCTCTCCTCAATATTTCCATCGGGTTGTATGTCTATTTCCGGAACCGATCAGCATCCCTGAATCGTGCTTTCACGTTCACGGCACTTACCATCGGCCTATGGACAGCAGCTCTCGCTTGGGGGCGATTCCAGCCTGAGGCTTTTGAGGTTTCGATCCGAGCTGCGTTTGCCGCAGGGAGCCTTTGCCCACTCGGAGTCATTCTCTTTGTCGAACGCTTCGGAGTACCGGGAATCATCCACAAGCAGCGCCTACGATTGCTAGCAGTTCTGGCTGTTGTCTTCTCGGTACTCTCCTTCTCGCCAGGAATGGTGGCTGGAGTAACACCGGAACCTTACGGAATGCGGCCACTATATGGAGTTCTCCATCCACTCTTTGCAGCCTATGTAGTAGCTACCTTCGGAATCGCTGCGGTCACGTTGGTGAGGAAGTATCAGCGATGCACGGGCCTCCAGAAGATTCAGGGCGGGCATCTATTCCTTGCCTTCATCGTTCCTGGAGTATTGGCGGCCACAACGAATGTCCTTGTTCCGTTGATTGCGGGAACGTCCGCCTACAACGGTCTCGGACCCGTGTTCTCGCTGATCATGATCGTGATGGTTGCGCATGCCATCATCAGACATCGCCTCATGGACATCCGCGTCGTGATCCGGCGCGGCGTTGTGTATCTCGTCACGTTCCTAAGCAGTGCCGCGCTCTTCGTCATTCTCTTCTTCGGCTCTAACCTCGTACTACCCCTAGAGAGTGGCTTCTCAGTACGAGATATTCTGCTCGCATTGATCGTTGCAGTGATGTTCCAGTCTGTAAAGTCTCGGGTTCAACGGCTATTCGATCTCTATTTGTATCGCGAGCCATACGACTACGCGAGGACACTTCGCGATGCAAGTCGAGCACTCTCTACCACGATACATCTTCCCGAGCTACTCGGTCACGTAGGTCGCGTCCTGACAAAAACGTTCCGTCCGGATGGCATCTCAATCTACCTCTTCGATCCCGAGGACCGGGAATTCCGCTTGGCATGGAGCTGTGACGTCCCCTCTCCTGCCGCGGAAGTGTTGATCGGCTCCACGACTACGGCACTCATCTCCGATCGTCAGCTGCTATTCCGGGACGAGGTTGCGGGAACACAAACATCTTCGGCCCGCGCTTCGTTACTACGCGATCTGGATCGAGTTCGAGCGGAAGTAGCTGTCCCTTTGATAGAGGAAGGCGAGACGATCGGACTTCTCGCGCTCGGCGCCAAGCGGTCGGGAGACCCGTATTTCAGCAATGACGCCGATCTGCTCACGACGCTGGCCAACCAGGCGGCGGTGGCGGTGCGCAACGCGCAGACTCACGCGCGCGTGGTCCAGGTCAACGAGGAGATGCAGAAGGTCCTCGAGACCATCGAGAGCGGCGTGGTAGCGGTCGGGCCGCGCGGGCGCATCACCCTCTTCAACCGCGCGGCGGAGCAGCTCACCGGCACGTCGGCGCAGGCGGCGCGGGGTCAGCCCCCCGAGTACCTGCCGACCCCGCTGGCGAGCGCGCTCCAGGCCACCGCCGCGGATGGCGAGGCGCGCTCCCAGATCGAGTTCTCGCTCCCCGACGCAGCCGGCCAGCTCGTCCCCCTCATGTGCTCGACGTCGCCGCTTCGGGGCCCGGACGGCACGCCGCTGGGCGCGGTGGCGGTACTGGCGGATATGTCCCGGCTCAAGGAGCTGGAGCAGGAGAAGCAACGGGCGGAGCGTCTCGCCTCGATCGAGGCGATCGCGTCGGGCCTGATCCATGAGATCCGGAACCCACTCGTCGGCATCAAGACGTATGCGCAGCTCCTGCCGTCGCGCGGCGCCAGCGAGGAGTTCCGGGAGATGTTCTCGCGCACGGCGGGCCGTGAGATCGGGCGGATCGACGATCTGCTGAGCCGCTTCCGCACGATGTCGCGGGCCTCGCAGCATCCCATGGAGATGGTGGATCCCTCGGAGCCTCTGCGCGATACGCTCGAAACCCTCCACGCCGAGCTCGACGATCGCAAGATCCAGCTCCGGCAGGTGGGCGAGACGACACGCCGCCGGGTGCTGGGCAACGCCTCACAGTTGCAGCAGCTTTTCCTTAACCTGTGCTTAAATGCCGTTCAGGCAATGGATCCCGCCGGCGAGTTGACCGTGCGCGTGGCCGACCTCTCGGAAGGAGGCGGCAACACTTTGCTCGTCGAGGTGTCGGACACCGGCGCCGGCATCCCCGAGCATCTGCTCGCTACCATCTTCGACCCCTTCGTCACCACCAAGCCGCACGGCACGGGCCTGGGGCTCGCGATCTGCCGCGGCATCGCGGATGCCCATCACGCGCGCCTCAGCGCCCGGAATAACGTCGGACGCCCCGGCTGCACGTTCACCGTCGAGTTCCCGGTCCCCTCGGGCCGCCCGGCCCGCATCGCTCCGTGAAGACCGTTCTCCTGGTATCGGCGAGCGAGGCGCTCCGCCCCAGGCTGCTGCGGGCTCTGGAAGACACCTCGGTCTTCACCGCCACCTCGGACGAAGAGGCGCTGCGCACCCTCCGTATCACCGAGATGGAGCTGATCGTCAAGGAGGCCACGCCGCCGCTGAAGAACCTCGCCCCGTTCATCACGCGGGCCCGGCATCTGTGCCCCACCGCGGTCATCGTGGCCGTGCTCACGCCGGACTCGACGACGTCCGAGGACGAGAGCGCGGCGGAGGCCGCCGACTTCGTCCTGCTCCAGCCGTTCACGACGCGGCACCTGCAGAGCCTGCTCAAGCAGGCCGAGGACAAGCTGCGCCTGCTCCAGGAAGTGGCCGCTTTGCGGGCGGCGCGCCGTCCGGCGGTCGAGAGCAGCCAGGAGGCGCCGGGGCCGTCCGCGTCCTCACACGCGCTGACCCAGATGGCGAAGGAGTTCGCGAAGGCGCTCGCGGCCGGCTTCGATCTGCCCCGCGTGCTGGATCAGTTCCTCGACGGCGTGGGCGAGCTGGCGCGTCCGAGTCGGTGCGCGATCCTCCTCGCCGACCCCGGCACCCGCCACTACCGGGTGGCCGCCTATCGCGGCCTCGCGCCCCACGTGGTGGAGTCGCTCATCCTGGACGCGGACGGCGGGTTGCCGCTCTGGCTGGCCACCGAGAACCGCCTCATCCAGATCGAGGAGGCCCAGGGCCGCCTGGCGGACCCGGCGACTCGCGAGATCGCCCGGGAGCTGGCGGTCCTGCAGTCGGTCGTGGCCATCCCGCTGAGCTCGCACGGTGAGCTGGTGGGGATCCTCACCATGGGCCAGCGCATCTCCGGGGGCGGCTACCGCCGCGACGAGACCGAGACCCTGTTCAATCTCGGGACGCACCTGGCCACCGCGGTCCGGGATATCCGCGTGCACCACCTGCTCCAGTACGAGAAGGAGTTCAACGAGCGCATCCTGGCGCGCATGTCGAGCGGCGTCATCACCATCGATCCCGACCAGAAGGTGGTGGCCATCAACGGGCGCGCCGCCGAGATCCTCGGCATGCCGCCGGGTGAGGTGCTGCAGCGCGATCTGCGCGTGCTGCCCTCGCCCCTCGGCGACATGCTGTTCGAGGCCCTCTCCAAGGGCCGCTCCGTGACGCGGGTCGAGGTGCAGCTCGCCCTCCGCAGCCTGCCCCTGGAGGTGTCCACGTATCCGGTGATGGGCGACCACACCGAGCCGATGGGCGCGGTGCTCGTGTTCGAGGACCTCACCGCCCAGCGCCTGCTCGCGCAGGAACGGCGCAGCGCCGAGCAGCTCCAGCTCCTCACCCAGGTGGTGGCCCGGATCGCCGACGAGATCAAGAATCCCCTGGTATCCATCAACGCCTTCATGGAGCTGATCGGCGAGCGCTACGACGACGCCACCTTCCGCAACCAGTTCTCGTCGGTGGTCGGGCGCGACGTGCGCCGCCTCGTGCAGATCTTCGACAAGCTCGCCGCGCTGGTGAACGACGGCGACTACAAGCGCGAGACGCTCGATCTCCGGCAGATGGCGGAAGAGTGTTTGGGCGAGCTGGGAGCGCAGGCCCTGCCCGCGGGCGACGGCGAGGCCCGCCTGCTCACCTTCACCGACGAGTCTACCCAGAAGCACGTCACCGCCACCCTGTCCCACGAGGGCCCGTCGTTCCTGGTGCGCGGTGATCACGCGATGTTCAAGAAGGCCATGTCCTACCTGGTCTGGTACCTCCTGCGCAAGACGCCGGGGCCGGAAGCCAAGATCGCGGTGTCCATCTCGCATCTGACCAGTGACGACCGCGTCCGGCTCACGGTGGCCTCCCGCACCGCGGAGGTCCGGGCCGAGGAGCTGCAGGGAATCTTCGATCCCATCCAGGTGGTCCAGGAGAATCTCATCGACGTGGGCCCGAGCGTGAGCCAGCGGATCCTCGAGAGCCAGGGCGGGCGGCTCGAGGCCAAACACGGCCGCGGCGAGGTGAGCTTCACCGCCTCGCTGTCGGCAGCGGGGCAGCCATGAACGAGCGTCCGAAGGTGCTGGTGGTGGACGACGAGATGGGACCGCGCGAGTCGCTGCGCATGATCCTGAAGCCGCGCTACGAGATCGCCACCGCGGACAGCGGGGAGGCCGCGCTCAAGACCCTCAGCACGTTCCAGCCGGATCTCATCTTCATGGACATCAAGATGCCGCAGATGGACGGCATCGAGCTGCTCCGGCGCATCAAGGGGGTGGATCCGAGCATCGAGGTCGTGATGATCACGGCCTACGCCTCGCTGGAGACGGTGAAGAACGCGCTGACTCACGGGGCCTTCGAGTACCTCATCAAGCCCTTCAGCCGGCAGGATCTGGAGGAGACCGCGCGGCGGGCCCTGGCCCGACGGCAGAGCGAGCAGGGCACGCGCAATCAGCTCACCACGCTCGTCAACGAGATGCGCGGGCTGGCCACCAAGGCCCGCGGCCTCGAGGAGGAGGCGCGGCGCGAGCACGCCGAGCCGTCCCTGCGCGTGGCCCAGCTCTCCATCCTGCGTGAGATCTCGCGAAGCCTCCTGGGGCAGCTCGATCTCCGCCAGCTCACCACCGCCATCACCGCGCAGCTCAAGGACGCCCTCGGCTACGAGGAGGCGACGGTGCGCCTGGGGGCCGCCGCGCCCGAGAGCGCCCCGGGGGAGACCCGGGTGGTCTGCCCGATCCGCGAGGAGGGCAACACGGTCGGCTATCTCATGGTAGCCAACCGGGCGGGCGCGCGCCCGATCGACCCTCGCGAGCGCGAGCTGCTCGAGATGCTCTCCGACTACCTGGCCGTCGCCATCCGCAACTCGCGCCTGTACGGCGAGGTGGCGGAGACCAAGCAGTACCTGGAGCAGCTCATCCGGTCCGCGGGCGACGCGATCGTCTCGGTGGACGGCGAGGGCAATATCCGCGGATGGAATCCCGCCGCCGAGCGGATCTTCGGCCTGGCCGCTCCGCAGGTGGTGGGCCAGCCGATCGCCAACCTGGTGCCCCCGGAGCCCTACCGGGCGGCCCGGGCCGCGCTCTCGCGGGAGACCCCGGTGCGCGTCTTCGACGTCACCACCAAGCGGGGAGACGCGCGCGCGCTGAACCTGGCGGTGACCCTCTCGTCGCTCACCGGACGCGACGGCAATCCCGAGGGCACGCTCGCCATCGTGCGCGACATGACCACCCAGCGCGAGATCGAGGCGCAGATGCACCAGTCCGAGCGGCTCACCGCGCTCGGCCAGATGGCGGGCGGCATCGCGCACGACTTCAACAACCTGCTGCAGGCCATCCTCGGCTACGCCCAGCTCATGGCGCGCAGCCCGGGCAACGCCGACGTGGTCCGCCGCGGCCTCGAAGTGATCGAGAAGGCGGCCAACGGCGGGGCCGAGACGGTGCGACGCATCCAGAAGTTCGCGCGCCTGCGGCCCGACGAGCCCTTCGTGACCATGGATCTCAACCAGGTCGTACGGGACTCGCTCGCCATCACCCGCCCGCGCTGGGAGGAGAAGAAGGTCAAGGGCGGCGTGCCGCTCCAGCTCGAGCTGGAGCTGGGGCCCGTCCCGGTGGTCATGGGCCGACCCGCCGAGCTGAACGAGGTCCTCACCAACCTGGTGCTGAACGCGATCGACGCCATGCCCAAGGGCGGCACCCTGCGCATCCGCACGCGGCTCGGCGACCACCGCCACGCGGTCATCACGGTGGCCGACACCGGGATGGGCATGTCCGAGGAGGTGCGCAAGAAGGTGTTCGATCCCTTCTTCACCACCAAGGGCGAGGAAGGCACCGGCCTCGGCCTCTCGGTCTCCCACTCCATCGTGGAGCGGCACGGCGGCGACCTGAAGGTGGACAGCCGGACCGGCGAGGGCACGACCTTCACGATCACGCTGCCCATCGGCATGAGCCCGACCGGCGAGTCCACCGAGGGGAGCGAGCCGGGGGTGGAGCGGAAGGGCCGCATCCTGCTCGTGGACAACGACCTGCAGGTGCTCTCCATCCTGGGCGAGATGCTCAAGGACGCGGGCCATCACGTGCTGCCGGTCCCGAGCGGGCCGGAGGCCCTGCGGGTCTTCGTCCCGAGCGGCTTCGACCTCGTGATCACCAACGTGGGCATGCCGGAGATGAGCGGCTGGGACGTGGCCGAGCAGCTCCGCGCGCGGGATCCGAACGTGCCGGTGATCTTCATCACCGGCTGGGGCCTGCAGGAGGAAGATCAGGCGCGATGCCGGCGCCTCGGGATCTCCGCGCTGCTCTTCAAGCCGGTGCCGCCGCCGGAGCTGCATCGCAAGGTGCAGGTGGCGCTCGCCGCCCGCGCGCGCTAGGGCGGTTACCGAGACCGGTCGCCCGATCTTGCTGACCCGCTAAGCCGTTCCTGCCAAGGGCGCGCCGCCGCCGCACGCGGCGGCCAGCACGGTCATGCACGGCATGGACAAGTGTTTCCAGTACCTCTACACCTCGGTCTCGGCACGCTCCGGGAACGCCAGGGCCTGCGAACGCGGGACACACCATGATTGCTCGTGTCCGCTTGCCTGACCGCGCATCACGCGCCCGATGCGAGGCGCAGCAACCCGATTCCCTACCCGCGCCCGGCATAACGGCGAGGCTCCTGGGAGACTACGTCAAGCGGAACGTTGCAGGGGACCACCCCTCACCCTGCCCTCTCCCCGGCGGGGGGGGGGGGGGGGGGCCCGTTTTTGCGCTCGATTATGGTGGCGATGCCCTGTCCGAAGCCGATGCACATGGTCTGCAGCCCGTAGCGCTTCTTGGTGCGCTCCAGCTCGTGGAGCAGCGTGGTCATCAGCTTGCCGCCGGAGCAGCCGAGCGGGTGGCCGAGGGCGATGGCGCCGCCGTTGACGTTCACGCGGTTCATGTCCGGGTGCAGCTCGCGCTCCCACGCCAGCACCACTGAGGCGAAGGCCTCGTTGATCTCGAACAGGTCGATCTGGTCGAGCTTCATCCCCGCCTTCTTGAGCACCCGCTGGGTGGCCGGGATGGGGCCGGTCAGCATGATGGTCGGATCCACGCCGGCCAGCGCGGTGGCCACGATGCGCGCGCGCGGCTTCAGGCCGAGGGCCTTGGCCCGCGTCTCCGACATGATCAGCAGCGCGGCGGCGCCGTCGGAGATCTGCGAGGAGTTGGCCGCGGTCACCACGCCGTCGGGCTTGAAGGACGGCGCCAGCGCCGCCATCTTCTCCCGGTTCACCGGCACCCGCACGCCCTCGTCGGTGTCGAACACGGTGCCGTCGGGAAGCGTGATCGGCGCGATCTCCCGTTTGAAGCGGCCCTCCGCGATGGCCCGGCCCGCCCGCTCGTGGCTCTGGGCCGAGTACTCATCGAGCTCCTCGCGCTTGATGCCCCACTGCTCGGCCACCATCTCGGCGGAGAGGCCCTGCGGGATGATGTTGTAGAGCGCCTGGATCCGGGGGGAGAGCGGCCCGTCGCCCGGCCCCATGCCGTTCGAGCCCATCGGCACGCGGCTCATGTTCTCCACGCCGCCCGCGATCACGCACTCGTACTGGCCGGCCATCACGCCCATCGCCGCGAAATTGGCCGCCTGCTGGCCGGAGCCGCACATGCGGTCGAGCGTGGTGCCGCAGACGTCCACGGGGAAGCCGGCGATCAAGGCGGCGTTGCGCGCAATGTTCAGCCCCTGCTCGCCCACCTGGTCCACGCAGCCCATCACCACGTCCTCGACCTCGCTCGGGTCGATCTTCACCCGCTCCACCAGGGCCTTGAGGGTATCCGCCAGCAGGTCGTCCGGGCGAACCCCGGAGAGCTTGCCGTTCTTCCGGCCGACGGCGGTGCGAACCGCGCCGACGATCACCGCGTTGTGCATGGCTGTCTCCTCTTCGAAATCTTGGCTGAACGGATATTCATTCTAACAGCCCCCAACCGGTCACGACGTGCGGCGCTTGACCTGGTCGGCCAGCTTGCAGAACGCGCAGATGGCGCCGGTGGTCACCTGCCCGCAGGAGGTGCATTCCAGGAGCGTCACGTTCTCCACCCGCTCGAACGCGGGGCGGGCCTTCTCGAGGAAGCCGAACAGGAAGTTGTGCTTGGAGCCCGGCGAGGCTTCCTCGAGCCGGTTCAGCACTTCCTTGTGCGCGATGGACGTGGCCCCCTTGGCGAAGGGACACTCCTCCACGATGTAGTCGATGCCGCGCAGGAAGGCGAAGGCGGCGGTCTCCAGCTCCGACAGGCGGTAGAGCGGCTTCACCCGGCGCACGAGCTTCGGGTGGGTGGAGGCCAGCGCGGGCGACTGCCGCGGCAGCGCGTCGGTCTGCCAGTGCATGACCGAGCCGAAGAGCGTGGCCGCCTCGTCGTCGAGGTTGTGGCCGGTGGCCACCACCGGGTAGCCGTGCTGGAGCGCGGCGCGGTTCATCAGGTAGCGCTTGGAGAGGCCGCAGGCCGAGCAGGTCGGGCGACGCGTGGCCTGCTGCACCACCGGAATCGGGGCGCCCACCGCCTCCGCCACCCGCTCGATGTGCAACGTCTGGCCGCGGGAGGCCGCGAACGCCTCGCACTTGGCCTTGGACTCCTTCGAGTAGTCGAAGATGCCCAGGTCGAGGTAGAGGCCGACCGTCTGGTAGCCGTCCTCGATCAGCACGTCCCAGAGCGCGAGGGAGTCCTTGCCGCCCGAGACGGCCACCATGATCTTCTCTTCGCGGGTGAACATGTGGTGCCGGTGCACCGCCTCGGCGACCTGCTTGCGGAAGAACTCGAGGAAGTGCGGCGAGCAGAAGGCCGCGTTGTGGCGCCGCAGCTCCAGCGCGGCGGTGTCTCCGCACTTGCGGCACTTCACCGCGGCCCCCCGCTGCCGCCCGACATGACCGGGCGCACCTCGAGCACGTCGTCGCCGCCCACCATGGTGTCCCCCGTCAGCAGCTCGTTGCCGCGGATGACCAGCACCGTGCTCGGCAGGATCTCGAGCTGGGCGAGCACCTCCTTCACCCGGCGCCGGCCGTCGACCTCGATCTCCTTGCGCGGATTGCGAAGGATGATCTTCACGAGGCGGGGAAGTCCTGGGCGGCCTTCACGCCGCGGAGCTGCGCCAGGTGATCGCTCTCGTGCCGCACGTGCAGCAGCCACCACTGGGACAGGTCCATCTCCCCCAGCGTGAAGTGCCGCCACTTGAACCCGCGTGGATCCACCGCGGCCAGGCGCTCCACGGCCTGGCGGCTGCGCTCGCGGACCGCCTGGAGATCGGCGACCAGCCGCTCGATCCGATGCCCACGCTCCGGGTAGACCACCTCCGGAGCCTTGGCGAGCCCGGGAAGCGGCGGCGGAACCGGCGCGAAGGTCGTGAGGTCGGGCGGAAACGGCGGCAGGGGCGGCGCCGCGTCCTTGAGCAGCTTGGAGGTGAGCTTGCCGGTTCCCACCTCGGCCAGGGTCAGGTGGTGCAGGATCTCGCCGACCGACCAGTCCTCGGCGCTCGGGCGCCAGTCCGCCTGCGCCTGGCTGAGGCTCGCCGCTTCCTTCAGGAGCTCCGCGCGGACGCTCTGCAGGTCGTTCCACAACGCTTCGACCGGGGCCGGCAACGCCATCACGATTCCTCCCGGACCACATGATACAACCGGATCATGAGCGAGCCCACTGGTACTCCTCCGGCCGGCAATTCATGGTCCCGCACCGCCTGGCGCCGGACCTCGACGCGGCCGGTCTACGACAACGCGTGGATCTCCGTGCGGGAGGACATCGTCGAGCTGCCCGACGGCCGCACCACGCTCTACGGCGTCGTCCAATGCAGCGAGTGCGTGGGCATCCTCCCCTTCCTCGACCGGGACACCGTGCTCCTGGTGGGGCAGTATCGGTACGTGGCCGGCGGCTTCTTCTGGGAGATGCCGACCGGCGGCCAGCACGCCGGCGAGACCTCGATCGAGGCGGCGCAGCGCGAGCTCGGCGAGGAGGCCGGTTACGAGGCCGGACGCCTCGTCGAGCTCGGGGATTTCCACACGTCCAAGAGCATCCTGCGCGAGGTCGCCCACCTCTACGTCGCCGAGGATCTTCGCCCCGCGTCGCGCCCGCCCGACCACACCGAGTTCATCGAGCGGCGCACCGTCCCGTTCACCGAGGCGCTCGCGATGGTGGAGCGCGGCGAGATCAAGGACGCGATGACCATCATCGCGGTGCTGCGGGCGGCGCGCCAGCGCGGGCCCTAGCCCGGACTATGCGTGAACACGTGTCCCGCGTCCGGCCCGCCCCCTCCACCAGCCCCCTCACCCGGCCCCTCTCC
>JBBDXN010000165.1:0-10715 GCA_040902305.1 Candidatus Rokuibacteriota bacterium
CAGGGTGAGGGGGCGGCCTCCCTGCCGACAGGGGCTTCGTGAATGGTCCGGGCTAGAGGTAGCGCGTCGGCCAATTGATGGTGCGCCACATGTGCGCCGACGGGCTCTGGTCGAAGCCGAGCCCCTCCTTCGGCTGCCGGAAGTGGCGCCCCACCACGTCCGTGAACTCCTCCAGCGCCACCTGCACGGTGGGGTCGAAGGCGTAGAGGTCGTTCACGGTGATGAGCCGCGAGGTCATGTACCACTTGTGGTTCCGCGCGTGCCGGTAGGCTTCCTGGATATGCGGCTCCGGCACGTACTCGGCCCCGAAGAGCTTGAGGTACAGCTCGGGATACCGGTAGCCCACCGACTCGTCCGGGAAGAAGCGGAGCGCCTGGTGATAGCGGATGCCCCAGGCCACCTCCTCGTCGACGTAGGGCTCGAGGAGCTGGGCGCCCCAGTAGCCGTGGTCGCTCCGGATGAAGCCGGTGATCGCGATGTCGTGCACCAGGCAGGCCAGGACGATCTTCTCGTCCACCCCGTTCTTCATGGCGAGCCGCGCGCTCTGCAGCAGGTGCGTGGAGGGGCCGAAGCGCAGGCGGAAGAAGTCGAACAGGGTCGGCCGGTCCGGCATCTTCGGCAGGCGGGCGTCGTGGCCCATCATGTAGAGCCGGCCGTCGTCCGGCGGCCGCGACACCGGCTGGCGGGGATCCCGCTCGCCCGAGGTGAAGATCACCGACTTCACCACGACCCGGTCGAGCTCCTGGCTCAGCGCGTGCTCGGCGGCCTCGGCCTGCTGTAGCGTCGTCATCCTGGCGTCCCTCCCTGGGGGCAGACTTGACTCCGATGATCGGCCGCGGCAGCACCGGCTGTCAAGTTCCCCTCTTGGTGTAGGATCGCGCCCACGGAGGCCCCATGACCCCTTTGCCGAAGATCACGCGGCTGCGCGCTCGTCCCGTGCTGGTCCCCTTCCGGCGTCCCCCCGTGAGCGCCAGCGGCGCCATCCCGAAGGCGGCCCTGGTGCTCTTCGATCTGGAGATCGACGGCGGGGAGACCGGCGGCGGCGTCACCGGGCGCTCCTACGTCTTCGGCTTCGCGCCGTGGACGCTCGCGTCCATCGTCGGCTGCGCCCAGGGCCTGTTCGAGATGATCAAGGGCGATCCGCTGGCGCCCTTCGACATCGAGGCCAAGCTGCGGCGGCAGCTCACCCTGCTCGATCCGAACGGCCTCGTCGGCCTGGCCCTGGCCGGCATCGACATGGCGGCCTGGGACGCGCTCGGCCAGGCCCGCGGCGTGCCGCTCGTCACCCTGCTCGGCGGCGGGCCCCGGGCCATTGCCGCTTACAACAGCACCGGGCTCTGGATCCAGCCGGTGGAGACGCTCGCCGACGAGGCGGACGCGCTCCTCGCCGAGGGCTTCGGCGCGATCAAGCTGCGGGTGGGCCGCGACGACTTCGCCCAGGACCTGGCCGCGGTCCGCGCGGTGAAGCAGCGGATCGGCGACCGCGCCACGCTGATGTGCGACTTCAACCAGCGCCTGGCCGTGAACGAGGGCCTGCGCCGCGCCCGCGCCCTCGACGGCGAGGGGCTCTACTGGATCGAGGAACCGCTCCGCCACGACGACTACGAGGGCTACGCGCGCATCGCGGCCGAGGTGGCCACGCCGATCCAGACCGGCGAGAACCTGGTGGACACCTTCGAGATGGCGCGGGCCATCGCGATGCGGTCGCTCGACTTCGTGATGCCCGACGTGCAGCGCATCGGCGGGGTCACCGGCTGGCTGCGCGCGGCCGCCCTCGCCCACGCCCACGGCATCGACATGTCGAGCCACCTCTTCCCCGAGTTCAGCGTGCACCTGCTCGGGGTGACGCCCACCTGCCACTGGCTCGAGTACATGGACTGGGCCGCGCCGCTCCTGCAGGAGCCCCTGCGGGTGAAGGACGGCGTGGCCCGGATCCCCGACCGGCCCGGGGCCGGCATCGTCTGGGACGAGGCCGCGGTCAAGCGCTGCGCGGTCTGAGGAAAGGACACCATGCTCAAGTTCGAGACGCGCCACGAGGCCGACCGCGCCCAGGACTCCTAGGGTATCCTGGAGGCCATGACCGAGCCCCGCGTCGAGACCGTTCCCTCGGTGTGCCCGCACGACTGCACGAGCACGTGCGCCCTCGAGGTCGAGCGCCTCGATCTTCACACCATCGGCCGCGTCCGCGGCTCGCACCGCAACACCTACACCCGCGGGGTGATCTGCGAGAAGGTCGGCCGCTACGCGGAGCGGGTGCACCATCCGGACCGGCTGCTCACCCCGCTCCGCCGCGTGGGCCCCAAGGGCGCGGGCCGCTTCGAGCGCGTCTCGTGGGACGACGCCCTCGACCTGGTCGCGGAGGCCTTCACGCGCCAGGCCGCCCGCCTCGGGCTCGAGACGGTGTGGCCCTACTACTACGCGGGCACCATGGGCCTGGTGCAGCGCGACGGCATCAACCGGCTGCGTCACGCCATGGGCTACTCGCGCTACTACTCGACGATCTGCGTGACGCTCTCCGACACCGGCTGGACCGCCGGGGTCGGGGCCAAGCGCGGGGTGGACCTGCGGGAGATCGACGAGCACTCGGACCTCGTCGTCATCTGGGGCGGCAACCCGGTGAACACCCAGATCAACGTGATGAGCCACGCCATGCAGGCCAAGCGGCGCGGCGCGACGTTCGTGGTGGTGGATCCGTACCGCACCGACACCGCGGCCAAGGCCGATCTGCATTTGGCCCCGCGGCCGGGCACCGACGGCGCGCTGGCTTGCGCGATCATGCACGTGCTCTTCGCCGAGGGCCTGGCCGACTGGGACTACCTGCGCGCCTACACCGACTGCCCGGACGAGCTGGCCGCCCACGTGGCCACGCGGACGCCCGAGTGGGCCGCCGCCATTACCGGCCTCGCCGCCGAGCAGATCGTCGATTTCGCCCGGCTCTACGGGCGGACCAGGAAGAGCTTCATCCGCTGCCACCACGGCTTCAGCCGCTCGCGCAACGGCGCGGTGAACATGCACGCGGTGACCTGCCTGCCCGCGGTCACCGGCGCGTGGCGGTACGAGGGCGGCGGCGCCGTCTACGGTCAGACCGGGATCTATCCCGTCGACCGCACCCTGATCGAGGGCCTCGACCTCGAGGACAAGTCGATCCGGGCCCTCGACCAGTCGCGCCTCGGCCCGATCCTCACCGGCGACCGCGAGGCCCTCAAGGGCGGGCCGCCGGTCACCGCCATGCTCGTGCAGAACACCAATCCCGCCATGGTGTGCCCGGAGCTCAACCTGGTGCACGAGGGGCTCGCCCGCGACGATCTCTTCCTCTGCGTGCACGAGCAGTTCCTGACCGAGACCGCGGCCTTCGCCGACGTGGTCCTGCCCGCCACCATGTTCGTCGAGCACGACGACTTCTACACCGCGAGCGGGCACACCTACTTCCAGGTCACGAAAAAGGTGATCGAGCCCCCGGGGGAGTGCCGCGAGAACCACCGGGTGATCTGCGAGCTGGCCAAGCGGCTCGGCGCCACGCACGCGGGCTTCCAGATGACGCCGTGGGAGATCATGGACTGGACGCTCCGCAAGTCGGGCATGTGGGACGCGGAGACCAACTGGCGCCGGGGCGGCCAGGACTGGGCACCCGCGTTCGAGACCGCGCACTTCCTCGACGGCTTCCCCACCCCGGATCGCCGCTTTCACTTCAAGCCCGACTGGGCGCGCTACGGCGGACGCGGGGCTCAGATGCCCACGCTGCCGGATCACTTCGCGGTGACCGACGAGGCCACCGCGGACAAGCCCTTCCGGCTGGTGGCCGCGCCCGCGCGGACGTTCCTCAACTCCACCTTCACCGAGACGCCCTCGTCGCTGGCCCGCGAGAAGCGGCCGACCGCGCTACTCCATCCCGACGACTGCGCCGCCCTGGGCGCGGCGGCCGGCACCGCGCTGCGACTGGGCAACGAGCGGGGCGAGGTCGTCGCCCATGCCGAGCCGCGGGAGGGCCAGCAGCGCGGGGTGGTGATCGTCGAGGGCGTCTGGCCCAACAAGCACTTCGTCAACCGGCTCGGCATCAATGCCTTGACCAGCGCCGAGCCCGGCTACCCCAACGGCGGCGCCGTCTTTCACGACACCGCGGTGTGGATCCGGCTCGCGGAGCCCGCCTCGTAGTCGAGGTCTACGAACCTCGTCCCGCGGGCGACGCAGCGACTCCGACGTCTCGCCTCGCCAACGGATGGAGCACGTCGAGCGCCCAGCCCACGTCCAGCCGCTCTCCGAGCCAGCCCGGGTACCCGGTCCGGGCGTGCAGCCGGAGGCCCTGCGCCTCGTGTTGCGCCCGCAGCGCCGCCACCGGATCCGCGGGCACCGCCGCCGCCGGTGGCACGTCAGGCAATGCGCGCCCGTCCGGTCGTCGGAACTGGAGCGCCCCCTCGGGCATTCGGTCGAGCTGATACCCCTCCTCGTGCACCGCCCGGTGATGGCGCCGACAGAGTAACGCCAGATTCGACAGCGTCGTCGGACCCCCCTGCGCCCAGTGCCGCACATGATGCCCCTCGGCGACCCGGACGTGGCACCCCGGAAAGCGGCAATTCCGGTCCCGGTGCTGTAGCGCCCGCCGCAGCGCCGGCGGAATCGTCCGCGTCCGGGCCCCCACCTCCACGATCTGCCCCTCCGCGTCGTGCCGCATCACCACCCGGCTCGCGTCGCACGCCAGCCGCTCGGACGTTCCCGCGGGAACGTGGCCCCCCTCGTCCAGCTCGGATTGGCCGGGTTCCTCCGGATCCGCCAGAGGTGAGCCGAGAGATCGGCGATCTCGTCGCCCAGGCGATCCAGCTCCGCGATTCGGGGCGACGTGAGCCGCAAGGTGGCGAAACCCTCCGGTGGGTGCGTCAGCATGGCGAGCTCCCCTTTCTGCTGCGACAACTCTACACCGCGGTTCCGGCGTCCTCTGGAAGCGCCCGGGACACGCGAGAGCGGGACGCTGAAAGCGCAGCTGGCGCCGTGGCATACTGCGCTCGTGGCCAGGAATGCGAAGCGTCCGCGCGAGCGAGAACGTGAAGCCAGCGGGGGTCTCGAAACCGACGAGTCCCCTGGGACCGCCCGATGACCGAGACACTACCCATCCGTCCAACAACCGCATTGACTAGAGCCGCGCCGCCCAGCTATAACCGCCCCCACGACCGTCACGCCGCAACCGGGTCGCCGCGGCGGGCGGGCACCCGGTAACGGCGTCGGGGAGGGTCGGTCTGGACACGATTCTGCAGTTGGCGCTGAACGGGCTGGCCGTCGGTTGTATCTACGGCCTGGTCGCCCTCGGCTTCGTCCTCATCTACAAGGCCACCGAGCTGGTCAACTTCGCCCAGGGCGATCTCCTCATGCTGGGCGCCTTCGTCTGCTACATGTTCGTGATCTGGTACGGCGTCGGCTACTGGGCCGCCTTCGCCCTCGCGGTGGGCATCGTCGCGCTGTTCGGCGCCGTCCTCGACGCGACCCTCCTGAGGCGCGTCATCGGCCAGCCCCAGTTCGCGGTGGTCATGCTCACGATCGGCCTCGGCGCCATGTTCCGGAGCTTCGCCTCCATCATCTGGGGCTCCGAGATTTACAGCCTGCCGACGCCGTTCAGCGCCAAGACCACGCGGGTGGGCGGCGTCACGGTGAGCCACGAGTACGTGGCCATCATCGTGGGGACGGTCCTGCTCTGCGCGGTGCTCTACGCCTTCTTCACCTACTCGCGCGTGGGGGTGGCCATGCAGGCCGCCTCGCAGAACCAGCTCGCCGCCTACTACATGGGCATCCCGGTGAAGCGGATGTTCTCGCTGATCTGGGCGATCTCCGCGGGGGTGGCCGCCATCGCGGGGGTGCTGCTCGCCCCGGTGTCGCTGATCGACATCAACCTGGGCTTCATCGGGCTCAAGGCCTTCGCGGCAGCGGTGCTGGGCGGGTTCGGCTCCATCCCGGGCGCGCTGGTGGGCGGCGTGACGATCGGGCTGATCGAGCTGTTCTCGGGCGCGTACCTGCCGCTCGGCGTGAAGGACGTGGCCGCCTACGTGGTGCTGCTCCTCGTGCTGGCCGTCCGGCCCCAGGGCATGTTCGGGACGGTGGGCCGCAAGAAGGTCTGACCCCATGCGCTTCGCGTTCAAGACGGCCTACGAGCACGACCTGGGCCTCTTTCGCGACCCCGTGCAGCGCCGGTGGTACGTGGCGCTGCTCGCGGGCGTGGCGGTGCTGCCGCTGGCGGTGCCCGACTACCTGTCGGACATCAGCCTGGTCTTCATCTACGGGCTCTGCGGGCTCTCGCTGATGGTGCTGGCCGGCTACACCGGCCTGGTCAGCCTCGGCCACGCCGCCTTCCTCGGCATCGGCGCCTACGCCCACGTGTACTTCGTCCAGGATCTGGGCCTGCCGTGGATCGTCGCGGTAGCGCTGGCCGCGGTGGTGGCGGGCGCCTCCGGCGTGCTGGTGGGGCTGCCCGCGCTCCGCATGACCGGCATCTATCTGACGATCGCCACGCTGGCCTTCGCCCTCATCATCCAGGAAGTGTTCACGCGATGGGAGCACGTGACCCACGGGCTCAAGGGCCGTCCGGTGGACAAGCCGGTGATCTTCGGCGTGTCCTTCGCCTCCGACTGGGCGTTCTACTTCCTGTGCCTGGCCGCGCTCGTGGCCGGCCTCTGGCTCACCGCCAACCTGCTGCGCTCGCCCACCGGCCGGGCCTGGGTGGCCATCCGCGACAGCGAGATCGCCGCGCAGTCCATGGGCGTGCATCTGGCCCGGTACAAGACGCTGGCCTTCGCGTACTCGGCCGCCCTGATGGGCGCGGCCGGCGCGCTCTTCGCCCACAAGATCGGCTTCCTGGCCCCCGACATCTTCACCGTCCTGCTCTCCATCCAGTTCCTGTTGATGGTCGTGGTGGGCGGCCTGGGCAGCCTGCACGGCGCGCTCTACGGCGCGGTCTTCGTGGCGCTGCTGCCCGTGCTCATCTCGGAGGCGCGCGACCTCGTGCCCGCCTGGGCCGGCCAGGCCGTGGGCGCGCTGGGCAAGGGCGCGGGCGACGCGGTGTACCTGGCGCTCGACCGGTTCGTGAAGCAGCCCGGCCTCGAGCCCGGCCTCTTCGGCCTCATCCTGGTGCTCTTCATCCTCTTCGAGCCGCTCGGCATCTACGGCCGGTGGCGCAAGGTGCAGCTCTACTTCTCCACGTTCCCCCTCTACAAGCAGGCCACCTTCCGGCGCCAGAAGTCCTACATGCGATCGGAGCGCCTGCGGTGACCCTCTTCGCGGCCGACGACCTGGTCGTGAACTTCGGAGGCATCCGGGCGGTGGACGGGGTGAGCTTCGAGGTGGAGGGCGGCCAGGTCTTCACGATCATCGGCCCCAACGGGGCGGGCAAGACCACCATCTTCAACCTGATCTCCCGGATCTACGACCCGAGCCAGGGCCGGCTGCTCTTCCGCGGCGAGGACATCACCAAAGTGCCGCCGCACGAGATCGCCCGCCGCGGCATCGCGCGGACGTTCCAGAACATCGAGCTGTTCGAGCACGCCACCGTGCTGCAGAACCTGCTCCTGGGCCGCCACACCCACGCGCGGCCGCGCTTCGCGCAGGAACTCCTGTTTCTACCCCGGGTGCGCGCTCGTGAGCGCGCCCATCGCGAGGCCGTCGAGAAGGTGATCGACTTCCTGGATCTGCAGCCCTACCGCGACAGCCTCGTGGTCAATCTCCCCTACGGCGTCCGCAAGGTCGTCGAGATGGGCCGGGCCCTCTGCACGGAGCCGACCCTGCTCCTGCTCGACGAGCCCTCGTCCGGGCTCAGCGTGGAGGAGACCGCGGAGATGGCGTTCTGGATCCA
The DNA here is from genome assembly GCA_040902305.1 of Candidatus Rokuibacteriota bacterium. Classification (GTDB taxonomy): domain Bacteria; phylum Methylomirabilota; class Methylomirabilia; order Rokubacteriales; family CSP1-6; genus CAMLFJ01. Next base: position 7,829 of record JBBDXN010000165.1, read on the forward strand.
GGACATCCGGACCCTGCTCGGTATCACCGTGCTCATGGTCGAGCACGACATGAGCCTGGTGTCGGCCGTCTCCGACCGGGTGCTCGCGCTGAACTACGGTCGGGTCCTGGCCTGCGGGACCTGTCAGGAAGTGCAGGCTCATCCCGAAGTGATCAAGGCGTATCTCGGAGGCTGAGGGTGGCCGAGGCGCTCCTCGCGGTCAACAACGTCGAGACCTACTACGGGCCGATCATGGCCCTGCGCGGGGTGAGCTTCGGCGTGGCCGCGGGCGCCATCGTCACGATCCTGGGCGCCAACGGCGCGGGCAAGACCACCATCCTCAAGACCGTCTCCGGGGTCATGGATCCGCAGAAGGGCAGCGTGACCCTCGAGGGCCGCCCGATCCACGGCCTCGATCCGGACCGGGTGGCGCGCCTCGGGCTCTCCCACGTGCCGGAGGGGCGCGAGGTCTTCCCCTTCCTCTCGGTGCGCGAGAACCTGCGCATGGGCGCCTACCCGCGCCGGGACGCCGACGCGGTGGCCCGGGACCTCGAGATGGTGACCGAGTACTTCCCGGTGCTGGCCGCCCGCGCCGAGCAGCGGGCGGGCCAGCTCTCGGGCGGCGAGCAGCAGATGCTCGCCATCGGGCGCGCCCTCATGGCCCGGCCGAAGGTGATGCTGCTCGACGAGCCGTCGCTCGGCCTGGCCCCCAAGCTGGTCAAGGACATCTTCGACATCATCCAGCGCATCAACCGCGAGCGCGGGGTGACCGTGCTGCTGGTCGAGCAGAACGCCAACCTGGCGCTCCAGACCGCGGACTACGGCTACGTGCTGGAGCTGGGCCGCATCGTGATGGAAGATACCTGCGAGCGGCTGCTGCAGAAGGACGACATCCGGGAGTTCTACCTGGGGCTCAAGGAGTCGAGCGTCCGCGGCACGCGGCGCTGGAAGAGGAAGAAGACATGGCGCTGACGACGCGACCCGCGGCTTCCCGCGCGGAGACCGGCCGCCCGGTGACGGTGCACGGCCAGGACACCCTGCCCGCGCTCTTCCGCCACGTGGTGCGCGAGCGGGGCGACCGGGTGGCGATGCGGGAGAAGCACCTCGGCATCTGGCGCGCCATCTCCTGGCGCGAGTACGGGCAGCAGGCGCGCCGCGTGGGGCTCGGGCTGGTGGCGCTCGGCCTCGGGCCGGGGGACGTGGTCTCGATCATGGCCGACAACTGCCCGGAGTGGGTGTTCACCGACCTGGGCGTGATGTCGGTGGCGGGCATCCCCAACGGCATCTACACCACCGACTCGGCCCGGCAGGTCGAATACATCGTCAACGACAGCGGGACCCGCTTCCTCTTCGTGGAGAACGATGAGCAGCTCGACAAGGCGCTGGAGGTGCGCGGCCGCTGCCCGGAGCTGGTGAAGATCTTCGTCTACGATATGGACGGGCTGCACGGGTTCCAGGACGACCAGGTCATGCCCTTCGAGGCCCTGCTCGAGCTGGGCGCCGCCTACGATCGCGAGCACCCCGAGGCCTTCGACCGGCTGGTCGAGCTCGCGCGGCCGGAGAACCTGGCCATCCTGGTCTACACCTCCGGCACCACCGGCCCGCCCAAGGGGGCGATGCTGAGCCATCGCAACATCCTGTTCCAGCTCGCGTACGCCGACTTCATCACCCCGCTGCGCGAAGGCGACCAGCAGCTCTCGTTCCTGCCCCTCTGCCATGTGGCCGAGCGCACCTTCACCGTCTTCAACCCGCTCCATACCGGCTCCACCGTCAACTTCGCCGAGAGCATCGACACGGTGCCCGAGAACATCCGCGAAGTCGCCCCCGCCCTGTTCTTCGCGGTGCCCCGGATCTGGGAGAAGTTCTACTCCGGGGTGGCCCTCCGCATGCGGGAGGCCACCTGGCTCGGCCGTTTCGCCTACGCGCGGGCCATCGGCATCGGGCTGGCGGTGGCGGACCGGAAGCTCGCGGGCCGGGCGCCGTCGTGGCTCCAGCGCCTGGCCTTCCGCGTCGCCGACTTCCTCGTGCTCGACAACGTGAAGCGCTCGATCGGGCTGCACCGCGCCCGCGGCGCCGCCACCGGGGCCGCTCCCATCGCCCCGGAGCTGATCCGCTGGTACCTGGCGCTCGGCATCAACATGATCGAAGTCTACGGCCAGACCGAGAACACCGGCCTCGCCACCGCGATGCCGGCCGGCCGCGTCAAGCTCGGCACGGTGGGGGTGGCGCGGCCCGAGACCCTGGTCCGCCTCTCCGCGGAGGGCGAGATCCTCTTGAAGGGCCCGCACGTGTTCATGGGCTACTACGGCAAGCCGGAGAAGACCGCGGAGACCATCGTGGACGGCTGGCTGCACACCGGCGACGTGGGCACCATCGACGCGGACGGCTTCGTCCGCATCACCGACCGCATGAAGGACATCATCATCACCGCGGGGGGCAAGAACGTCACCCCGTCCGAGATCGAGAACCAGCTCAAGTTCTCGCCCTACATCTCCGACGCGGTGGTGATCGGGGACCGGCGCAAGTTCCTCTCCTGCCTCGTCATGATCGACCACGAGACGGTGGCCCAGTTCGCCCAGGAACGGAACGTGCCGTTCAGCAACTTCGCCTCCCTCTGCCGGGCCCCCGAGGTGCAGGGCCTCATCTGGAGCGAGATCGAGCGGGTGAACCGGGAGCTCGCGCGGGTGGAGACCATCAAGGCGTTCCGGCTGATCGAGCAGCTCCTCACCGCCGAGGACGAGGAGCTGACCCCCACCATGAAGTTGAAGCGCACCTTCGTCAACGTGAAGTACAAGGGCCTGATCGACGGCATGTACGAAAGGAGCTAGGCATGAAGAAGCTACTGGCAATCAGCGCGCTGGTCACCGTGGTGGCGGTGGCGGCGGCCGTGGTGGCCACCGCCCAGAAG
>JBBDXN010000166.1:0-3326 GCA_040902305.1 Candidatus Rokuibacteriota bacterium
TATGCGTCCATTAACCACCGCCTCACCGCCTAACTTATTTTCGGATTGGGGCTAGATGAGGCGCGAACGTACCGGTTGAGTGTCTGTAAATGTAGGGCTGGTATCCGAACGACTCGAGATAGCCGGTGAGAGACACTTCTGCAACGGTGATCTCGACAAGCAGGTCGGGCGATGAAGTTGTCAGAGTGCGGGCCGCGCCCTTGAGGGCAGCAAACTCGTTGCCTTGGATATCGAGCTTGACTATCTGTGGGTCGACACCGAGATCGTCGATCGTAGTCGTGCTGGCCTTGAGTTCCACGTATCGGACTATCGGCGCCTGGCGCGGGAACGATTGCTCGATGACTGAACGGGCCTCGGCGAGTGTCAAGGCCGCGGCGCTATGCAGCGGAACGCTATGAAAGAAGGGTACGTACAATGTGCATTCTCGACCGCTCGTGTCGTCGATGGCTGCCATACGGTACCGAAAGCGACTGTTCTTCTGTGCCAGTCTCTGGAGCTGCGCTTCGTGTAAGGGATTCGGTTCCACGGACAACACGTCCCAGCCGGGAACAAGCTTGGCGAACCCTCGCGCGGAGTGTCCACGATTGGCACCGAGATCCAGAAACAGACCGGTCCGGCGGTCGCCCGCCACGTATTTGAAGCCGTAGTAGTCCTGCTCGTGCGGCAAGAACAGGTCGGTCGCCGTGACGAGGCGGACGCCGAGCGCATAACCGTACGGGTGCGACTCAAGTAGCGAGACGGCCCGAGTCCGCAGCCACTCAAGCATACGCGGTCCGGGATCCGCCGGGGACGATCATCGATGAGTGGCGCGAATCGGTGGCGTGAGCCATGACGGTAGGTAAGCTCGTGCTCGGTCGGAGTCCGATCACTGGATCCACGGTACGGGTGGAGCACCGTCCAGCGGCACGAGCACTACATGAGGCGCTTGCGCCAGGACCAGGATGCGATAGAAGCGTCGGTCCGAGAACTTCGGGCGTAGCAGTTCTTCGATGCCAGGCCCGTCATGCAAGATCAGCACATCGTCGCTCAAGTCCAGAAGGGGCCTCCGCCATTCGAACACCCAGGTTCCGATCTGCGGCATCCCGGGGATATGGAACCAAGTCGCGCCGAATTGGGGCGCCAGGACTACGGCCTTGGGGCCATCGGGGGCATGCACGTGGCGGTCGATCCAACCGTAGATGGCGCTCTGGATACTCGCCTGCTCGCGAAGGGCCAAGGCGTGTGTCAGGTTGAAAATCCCGAGGCCGAGCGTGAGCGCAACCGTGACCGCGCTGGCGATCGGCAGCGGGTCAAACAGGTGGCGCTTGGCCCCGCGTAAGAGGTTGGCAAGGCCGTGTACGGCGATGATCGTGAGAGGCACCGCGCACTCGGAATAGTGGATCGGCCCCACCGCGTGGAGTCCCATATTCGTGTGGAAGAGCGCGAGGCTCAGATCGGTGGCGACGCCCAGCCCGAGGAGCTTCGTGAAGGAATCGGTCATAACTCCGGCGGCGAACAGGATGATGCCGAGCGGGCCCAAGAACCAGATGGCCAGCATGAACGTGTTGTAGCCCATATTGGCCCCGAACCGGTACCAGAGAGCCACCGGGGCGAGGTCGTCCACGCTCGGGCTGCTGAGCCTCGGTGGGATCAGCGGGTCGCCAGTTACCGCGTAGGCGTGAGCGAGCATCAGTAGGATCGGGAGAAGACCGCCGAGCATCAGGCCCAGCGGCGCCCGCGAGTACCCCGGTGTCTGGCGTACGGTCTGCACGACGGCCCAGACGAGAAGCGGTACGGAGTAGAAGATGGTTTCGAGGGGGCGGCAGAGGAACCCGAGGCCGAACGCGAGCCCGGTCAGTGTCCACAGAGGAAGGCTCCGTCGTTGCTCCGCGAACCAGTAGCCGGCGAGCGCCACCGCGAGCATGGCCCGAGAAGCCAGATGCGCATGGGAGGTCATCGACAGCATCAGCGCCATCGGCGAGCAGAGGAACACGAGCGCCGCCACCCCCCCCCAGCCGGCATCCAAGCGGCGGCGCATGAGGACGGCGAGCGTGCCGACGGGGATCGCCGCGAGCAGCGCCCACACGAACGGACCCAGCCGGGTCAGCTCGCCGATCGCCCAGACGGCTTGCCCGCCCGGCCAGTCCCCCGTCGCGACATAGCTGTTCTTCAAGTAGAGGCCGTGGCTGGGCAATGCAGGCTCGGGCAGGGTCAGAAGTGTCTTCGCGTGCCCGGATGCCATGATGTGGCCCCCGTACTGGGCCGCGTACTCGTCGTCGGTGAACGGGAAGTCGTAGAGGAACGTGGACCGGCCGAGCCTCGCCACCGCGACCGCGAGCAGGAGCAGGGCAAGGAGGCCCAGCACGAGCTCGCGTCGACTCAGAGAGTTGATCGCACCCCGAAGACGAACGAGCCGCGGTCCGAGCAAGGGCCCGAAGGCGTACCCCAACAAGCAGGAAGCGGGGAATAAGAGCAGCGCGTGCCCTAGCCAGAAATAGACCTCGCCTGGCGAGCTCGCGCTGAGGGGGGAGCGGAACGTGATCCTGAGGCCGGGCGCGGTCATCTGGAGCCCGAAGAATACGAGGATGAGGAAGCCTCCGACCACGAGCGCCACCTTCCGGTTGGCCGCTGCGTGGGCTGCCTGCGCTTCATTCATGCGCGCTCTGTCCTTTCCGGACGATGCTCGGAGCGACGGCCGGCCCTGGGGGGTTCGCCGGCCGGAGGTAAGACGAGACGAAGGTGGCGGGAGCAGCGGGCTCGGCGAACCGGTCGAGACGGAACGGCGCCGGGCTCACCGGCGAGCGGCCGCCCGTGATCAGCGCGGCCAGCATTTCCCCGACGGCCGGCGACAGCTTGAACCCGTGGCCGGACATGCCCGCCGCGATCCAGAATCCGCGCACCGGTGATTCGTCCAGAATCGGCATCCAGTCCGGCGTGATGTCGAAGGCTCCCGCGTAGCCGCGGCTGAAGCGCGCGTCGGCCAGCGCGGGGATGGCCCGGGCGGTGCGGGCGAGCACGTCCGCGGCTTCGTCGAAGCCGGCCCCGCTCCCCAGCACGTCGGGGTCCATCGGATGCTGGGTCTCGTCGTCCGTGAGCGAGCCGGTGAGAGTGAGATCCCCCGTCTCGGGCCGCACGTAACTGCCCCCGGCCAGGTCCAGGTAGACCGTGTGAGCAGGACCGAAGCTCGAGCCCCGCGACACGATGAAGACGGGATGGCGTCCGATGATGATGGGCAGCTCCACCCCGGCCAGCCCGGCGACGCGCGGCGCCCAGAGGCCCGCCGCGTTGATCACCACCGGCGCGTCGATGCGCTCGCCGGTCGCGGTGTCCACGCCGACCACCCGGTC
>JBBDXN010000166.1:3336-10568 GCA_040902305.1 Candidatus Rokuibacteriota bacterium
GGGGTGCCGGCGAACCGCCGTCACCTCGACCCCCTGCTCGATCCCCGCCCCCCGGCGGCGCGCGGCGTCGGCGAAGCCCGCGGTCACCGCGGTGGGATCGCCGTATCCTGAGCCCGGCTCCCACAGCACCGCCCCGAGCCCGGACGGGTCGATGCGGGGCTCGATACGGCCCAGATCGGCGGGATCCACGATCTCGGCCCGGATGCCGATGCCGCGCTGGAGCTCGAGTGTCCGCTCGAGCGTCGGCCGCATCGCGGGCGAGACCCCGATGAGCGCACCGGTGCGCACGAATCCCGACTCGCCGCCCACCGCCTCGCCGAAGCGCTCGAAGACCGCGAGCGACCGGAGCACCATCTCGCTTGTCTCGCGCGTCGGGTAGAGCTGGCGGATGATGCCGACCGAGTGGCCGGTGCCGCCTGATCCGAGGAACTTTCGCTCGAGGACCAGCACCCGCCGGACGCCCGCGCCCGCGAGGTGAAAGGCGATCGAGACCCCCGTCACGCCGCCGCCGATGATGACGGCGTCGGCCGTCCTCATCGGGGGCCGATCAGCGCCAAGGCCTCGTCCTCGGTGAAGAGCTCGACGGGGTCCCCGTTCGCCAGCGACCCCTCCCGGAGCACCCGGGCGTACACGCGGCTGTCGCCCGGATGCCGCTTCTGGGACACGCGGGAGTAGTCGCGGTGGAGAAACGACGCCGTGATGTTGAGGCGCGGCGCGGTATAGCGCGTCACCTGCACGACCACGTCCTCGCCGAGGAGCAGATAGGCTCCCGGAGTCACCGCGTTCCAGTCGATGCCCTCGATGGTGAGGTTCTCGCCGATGCTCCCCGGCGTGATGGGGTGTCCCTCGGCCTGCAGCGCGCGGATGCGCTCCTGGGAGAAGAGGCAGAGCGCTCGGTCCGGGCCTCCGTGATGCGCGCGATCGCGCTGGGCATCGCCCTCGAGCCCCAGAGCGGTGACGCGCGCCGAGGGCACGGGCCGCTTCGGCACGCCGCCGGGCGACACGCTGATCTGCACGATCCGAGCGCTTGGGGTTATCGCCTCACCCATCGATCCAAGTATCCACCACTACCCAGGATTTTCGGATGCATCGTATTCCGTAGAGGCGAACGGCTATGGGGTCGTGCGGGATTTCTCGGGTTCGGAGACCCAACCGGGAAGGGGCCTCGATCGATCCGGCGGCTGCGCGGACAGTTCCACCGCCGCTGCCGGGTCCAGGGCTCTGAGCACGCCGATCTGCGCTTGGGCTTCGAGCGGCTTGTCCGCGAGCAGGTAGGCCCGAGCCAGCCAAAACCGCTCGGCGGCGCCCTTGGGGCGAAGCGCCACGGCACGCTCGAGCGGGGGAGCGGCCTCGGCGACCTTCCCGTCCTCCATCAGGGCCTGACCGAGGTTCCGCCAAAAGGTGGCCTCCGTCGGCAGGAGCTCGGTCGCCTCTCTGAACAGAGCGACCGCTTCTGCGGGATTGCCCTCCCGCGCGAGGGCGATCCCCGCGTTGTCGAGCGCAAGGGCGAGATTGGTCCGCGGGCTGCTCTGGTGCGGGGAGAGGACGACCGCTCGGCGCAGCACCGCGATGGCCTCGGCGTATCTCCGTTGCCGGGCATAGAGTGCGCCCAGGTTCGCGGTGGCCTCGGCGTAGTGCGGCGTCAAGCGGATCGCCTCACGGAACTCGGCTTCGGCTTCGCCGAGCCGGCCCTGGTCCACGAAGAGAGCCGCAAGGCTGTTGTGGGCCGTCGGTCGCTCCGGCCGGAGCGCGATGGCGCGGGTGATCTCGGCTTCTGCCTCTCGATGAAGGCCCGCCGCCAGTAGGACGTTACCCAGCTTTTGGCGGCACAGCGCGCATGTGGGATCGGCCGTGACGGCCGAGCGCCAGAGGCTCTCCGAGTCGTGCCAGATCCGGCTATGGGCCGAGCTGCCCGCGCCGAGTCCGGCCAGGGCGAGCACCACCGTCGTCATCGCCGTCGCGAACACCCATCGACTCACTCGCCCGCGCGCCCGCTGCCGGCCGAGCCAGGTTACCCCCGCTCCCGCGAGTACGGCGAACCCGAGCCCGGAGAGATAGCTGTAGCGGTCGTGGGCGAGCTGGTGGCCGGCGTGGGCGATGCCGCTCACCGGCGCCAGCACGATGATGGACTGAAGCCAGGCGGCGAGGGTGCCCGGGAGCCGGCGGCGACCGAGCAGCAGAACGGCGGTGACCGCGACCACGGCGACGCTCGGCCAGAGGAACTGGGCATCGAGAAGACGGACGTGGGCGGGAAGCTCGTAGAGCGGAGAGAGCCCCGCCGGCCAGATCAGCTTCCACGGATAGAACCCAAAACTGTAGCCGGTCAGGGCCAGCCGAGCCTCGAGCCCGTAGGCCTCGTAGCTCGTCCAGCCCGCACCACGAGTGACCGCCCAGCTCGCGACTGCGGCGCCGACGACGGCAAGCGCGAAGTGCCCCAGCTTCTCCCTGACGAGGGCCGGCCAGCCGAGGCGAAGGCGGCGCAGCGGGTAGACGTCGAGCACGAGCAGGGTTACCGGCAGCGTCATCGCGATGGCCTTCGAGCCGAGCGCCGCCGCGAAGGCCACGAGGGATGCCGCGAGCCACCGGCCGGAGAGCGTGCGCTCCCGTGTCGCCCCCCGAAGGTAGGCGAGCACGGCCAGGAGATAGAAGAAGCCGCACAGTACGTCTCGCCGCTCCGTGACCCACGCCACCGACTCCACGCGAAGGGGGTGGAGCGCCCACAGAAGGGCCGCGGCGGCGGCGCCCAGGGGGATGGCCGCGCCGCCTTCCTCATCCGGCGCGTTCTCGTGAGGAACGGGCGAGATGGCGGCACCCGCCAGGAGTCGGCGCGCAACGAAGAAGAGGAGCGCCGTGTTCGCGGCGTGGATAAGAAGGTTGCCCAGATGATAGCCCCACGGCTCCATGCCACCGAGCGCATAGTTGACCCCGAAGCTCAGCCACGTGAGCGGGATGTAGTGCCCCATCCACGTCGCGGTGAACATCCATTGCAGCTCTCGCAGGCCGAGGCCACGGTATCCCTCATTCCACAGGAAGTTCCGGTCGTCGTCCCAGTCCACGAATCCTGCGTCGAGCGCGGGCAGGAACGCGACGAACGCGAGGACGCCGACGAGAAGCGGCAGGGCCCGCTGCAGGCGGGTCATCGGCCGAGCTCGGGGGCGTCGCCCGCGAGTGGCGACGCTTCCTGCCGGAGTCGCGCCGCCTCGTCGAGCCGGCCCTCGCGCGCGAGCTCGATGGCTCGCGTCCTCAGGGCTCGGCCGAGGTCGGCCCTGACCGCGGCCCGTCCGCCGTCGAGCGCTAGGGCGCGACGGAGCGCAACGATCGCCTCATCGAAGCGGCCGTGCCTCGTGTAGAGGACGCCCAGGTTGGCGGGGGCATCCGCGAGTCGGGGCGACAGCCGGGCCGCCTCCTGGAACTCCGCCTCGGCCTCGCGGGCGCGCCCCTGGTTGGCCAGCGCCACGCCCAGCGCGTTCCGGGACGCCGCGCGGTCGGGATGGAGCGTCGCGGCGCGCCGGAAGTGCTCCTCCGCCTCATGGTGGCGGCCCTGAGCGAGCATGATCGTGCCCATGTTCTCGTGCGGGCCCGGGCGATCGGGACGAAGCGCGATCGCACGTCGCACGTGCGTCTCGGCCTCCGCGAAGCGCCCCGGACGCGCTACCACCCGGCCGAGATTGCTCTCGCAGAGAGAGCATGTCGGATCGACCTCGACGGCCCGCCGCCAGAGCGTCTCGGAGTCCTTCCAGATCGCCGTTTGCGCTCGCGCTGTCGCTCCGAGCGCCACCACGACCAGCGCGGCGGACACCCATGCGAGGGGATGCATCCAGCGCCGCGTTGGCCGGCCGGCGGCATGCCGCAGCGCCCAGACGAGCCCGGCCCCGGCCAGGACCGAGAATCCCAAGCCCGAGAGGTAGCTGTAGCGGTCGGCGGCGAGCTGGTTGCCCGAGTGGACCACCCCGCTGATCGGCACCAGCACGACGACCGACTGGGCCCAGGCGGCAAGCCCCGCGGGCCACCGCCGCCGAAGCAGCACGAGCGTGGCGGTGAGAGCGGCCACGGCCAGCACCGCCCCGAGGAACCGCACCTGGGCGGGATCGACGCGTTGGGGCAGCTCGTACATCGGCGAAAGGCCGGCCGGCCAGAGAGACTTCCACCAAGAGAACCACAAGGTGTGAGCGGCCAATGCCAGGCGGGCGCCCGCCCCGTACTGCGCGTAGGTCGTGATGTTCCCGCTCTCCTGCCGCGCGACGAACGCCACCACGCCGGCCGTGGCGGCAAGCATCGCGTAGGGCAGCTTCTCACGCGCGAGTGCCCACCAGCCGAGCCCGCGACGGCGGAGCGGATACACGTCCAGCAGCAGCAGGGTGAGCGGCAGCGTCATCGCGATGGTCTTCGACGAGAGCGCTGCCGCGAAGGCTCCCACCGAGAGACCCCACCACCGGCGCTCGATCCCGGCTCCTCCAGCGACACCGCGCAGGTACGCCAGCACCGCCAGAAGATAGAAGAGCGCGCACAGCACGTCCCGCCGCGCGCTCGCCCAGGCGACGGCCTCAGCGCGCAGCGGATGCAGGCCCCAGACCAGCGCCGCGATGGTCGCGCCGGAGACGATCGCGGAGCTCGTGATCGATGCGCCCGCCCTGATCGCGAGCAGCCGGCGCGCGACGAGCCAGAGGAGGGCCACGTTGGCCGAGTGAAGGAGCAGGTTGCCGAGGTGGTAGCCCCACGGGTCGAGGCCGCCCGTGACGTAGTTGAGGCTCCAGGTGATCCAGGTGAGCGGGCTCCAATGACCGAGGAACGTGGTGGTGAGTATCCACCGGAGCTCGGCCGAGCCGAGCCCACGGTACGCGGTGTTCGTAAGGAAGCTCGCCTCGTCGTCCCAGTTGACGAACTCGGCCTCGAGCGCCGGAAGGAAGGCGAGGAAGGCCAGGGCCGCCGTCAGACCGGGCAGCCACCTCCCGAGTCTTTGCGTCTCTCCGCCTGTCGGACTCATTGGATGTCTTGCTGGAGAGTTGCCTGCCGCAGCACCGTGGTCATGCTCTTAAACCTGAGAAGTCGCCTACTTCCAATATAGCGGCTGGGGGAATTTTTCCGACAGCGGATGCTGCGCGGGCCGCCGGCCGGGAACGCGCGGGGTCGGCTGGCCGCGCTGCAGCTTGCCCCGGCTAGGAGTCTGTCCCACTAATGAGTTTGACGGCTCGGCGACTCGAAACGCGATCGCGCATTTGGCTCAGGATCGACGATCTCGATGGAGTCAATGGTTTGCGATCCCCCGAAAACTGGCCCCAGGCCATTACCGGGACAGACTCCTAGAGGCAGACCCCGCTTGGGATCACAGTGTCACCTCGGTGCCGAGTGCCGCCGCCACTGCCCGGTCGTAGGCCAGCCTGGCGGTTACCGCGTCTTCGGGCGCGAACCCCACCGACTTGAACAGGGTGATCTCGCGGGGTGAGGTCCGGCCGGGCCGGGCGCCGGCCACCAGCTCCGCCAGCTCCGCCTTGACGTGGCGCCGGGTGATGGCACCGGCCTTGATGGGGATCAGCAGGTCCCCGGCTTCCTCCCAGGCTCCTTCATAAGTATCCACCACGACCCGGGATTTCCGGATGGTGATCGTGTCGACTTCTCGAGTGGTGGGTCGGAACGCTCCGACGGCGTCCACGTGCGCGCCGGGCCCCAGATCCCGGCCCGAGAAGACCGGTCGCGACGAGGTGGTGGCGCAGGTGATGACATCGGCTCCGGTCACCGCGGCTTTCCGGCTGGTCTCGACGCGCACCACGATGCCCAGCTCGCGCCGCATCCGGTCCGCGAAGGCGGCGGCCCGACCGGGGTCGCGGCCCACCACCCGCACCTCGGCCAGCGGCAGGACCTGGCTCATGCAGAGAAGCTGGAACCGGGCTTGCACCCCGGCGCCGAAGCAGGCGGCCACCCGCGAGTCGGAACGAGCCAGGTGCCGGGCCGCGACGGCGGACGTCGCGCCGGTCCGGATGCCGGTGAGGAAGCCGGCCTCCATGAGGGCCAGCGGCGCGCCGGTCTCGGGGTCGGTGAGGAGATAGGAGGCGTGGATGGTCGGCAGCCCGCGGCGCTGGTTACCCTCCACCACCGTGACCAGCTTGGTGCCGAGCGCGCCCAGCCGGGGCAGGGCCGAGACCATGGCCAGGAAGACCCCGTGGCGCCCCATCGGCAGCACCGCGCGCGGCAGGCTGGCGGCCCGGCCCGCGGCGCACTCGCGGAAGGCGCGCTCCACGGCCGCGATCACGTCGGCGGGAGGCAGCAGCGCCTCCAGGACCTCGCGGCCGAGGATCCGCATCAGGCGGCTTGGCGCTTGATCATCCGCTTGACGGTGGCCTCCAGGACGACCTCGCCGCGCTGGTTGGTCACCTCGTGGCGGTAGGTCACGATGCCGCGGTCGGCCTTCTTCGTCTCGCGCTTGTCCGTGATCGTCACGCTCACGTGGAGGGTGTCCCCCTGCAGGACGGGCGCGACGATGCGGATCTCGCTGCCCAGGTACGACATGCCGGTGCCATGGATGAGCCCGGTCTGCATGATGAGACCCTCGGAGAGGCAGAACGTCATGGCGCCCGGCGCGGCCCGGCCCTTGAAGACCGACTCCCGGGCCACGAACTCCATGTCCATGAAGAGCGGCTCGTTGAACCCGCACAGGTTGACGAAGGCGCAGATGTCGGCCTCCGACACCGTGCGGCCCAGCGTCCGGTAGACGGCTCCCACCGCGTGCTCCTCGTACGTCAGTCCCTGGCTCTTCACGCGATCTCCTTCCGGCGCCCTGTTCTCAGGCCTCGCCCAGGTACGCCCGGCGCACTTCCGGATTGTCGGCCAGCTCGCGCGCGCCGCCCTCCAGCGCCATCTGCCCGGTCTCCAGCACGTAGCCCCGCCCGGCGATGGACAGGGCCATGGCCGCGTTCTGCTCGACGAGCAGGATGGTGACGCCCTGGCGGTTGATGGTCTGCACGGTCTCGAAGATCTGCTCCACCAGGACCGGGGCCAGACCCATGGACGGTTCGTCGAGCAGGAGGAGCCGCGGCCGCGCCATCAGGGCTCGCCCGATCGCGAGCATCTGCTGCTCACCCCCGGAGAGGGTGCCCGCGACCTGGACCCGCCGCTCCTTGAGCCGGGGAAACACCGTGAAGACCTGATCCAGGTCCTGGCCGATGCCCGGGTCGCCGCGAGTGTACGCGCCCATCTCCAGGTTCTCGGCGACGGTGAGGCGGTTGAAGATGCGGCGG
>JBBDXN010000167.1:0-57209 GCA_040902305.1 Candidatus Rokuibacteriota bacterium
CATCCGCAGCATCGCCGAAGATAATGTGGGCACTTGTTGTCTGACACCGCCTTAGTGGCGTATCGCAAGAGCGCGCTGCCCAACGGCATCCGCCTCGTCACCGAGACGATGCCGCATGTGCGCTCGGTGGCGGTGGGCATCTGGGTGGAGACGGGCTCGCGGGTGGAGCCCGAGGCGCTCGGGGGCATCTCCCACCTGATCGAGCACCTGGTCTTCAAGGGCACCGCGTCCCGCTCGGCCGAGGAGATCGCGCGCGCGATCGACTCGGTGGGCGGCCAGATGGACGCCTTCACCGCGAAGGAGCACACCTGCTTCTACGTGAGCGTGCTCGACGAGCACCTGCCGCTCGCGGTCGGCCTGCTCACCGACATCCTTCGGCAGCCCCTCTTCGCGGCGAGCGATATCGAGAAGGAGAAGGCGGTCGTCCACCAGGAGATCAAGATGGTGGAGGACACCCCCGACGACCTGATCCACGATCTGTTCGCGGAGCGGATCTGGGCGGATCATCCGCTGGGGCGGCCGATCCTCGGACGCTGGGACGTGGTCAAGGACTTCGACCGGGACACCGTGCTGGACTACTTCGACCGCGAGTACGCTCCCGGGCGGATCGTGGTGGCGGTGGCCGGGCACGTCGAGCACGAACGGGTGGCCGATCTGTTCGCGGCCGGCTTCGACGGCTGGGGGCGGCCGGTGATCCCGCACGTCCTGGCGCCGCCCGCGCTGCGGCCCGGCATCCACACCGTCCAGAAGCCGCTCGAGCAGGTGCACCTCATCATGGGACTGCCCGGGGTCTCGGAGACCGCGCCCGACCGCTACCCGCTCTACCTGCTCAACGACATCATCGGCGGCAGCATGTCCTCGCGCCTCTTCCAGGAAGTGCGGGAGCGGCAGGCCCTCGTCTACTCGGTGCACTCCGGCCAGCAGGCCTACTGCGACACCGGCCTCTTCTACGTGTACGCGGGCACGGACCCGGCCAACTTCGGCAAGGTCCTGCACGCCCTGATGAAGGAGATCCGCGGGCTCAAGAAGGACGGGGTCACCGTCGACGAGCTGGGGCGGGCCAAGGACCATCTCAAGGGGAGCCTGATGCTCTCGCTCGAGTCCACGTCCTCTCGAATGAACCGATTGGCGTCTCACGAGATGCGGTTCGGCTCGTTCATGTCCATGGACGAGATGCTGGCCGCCATCGACCACGTCCGGATGGAGGACGTGGACGCCCTGATCCACCGCGTGCTCGATGAGGAGCAGCTCTCCCTCCTGGCCCTGGGGGCGGTGGATCGCGATCACCTTCCCCGCGGGCTGCTGCGCTCCTAGGAGTCGGCGATGATCCCCCGGTACGCGCGCCCGGAGATGTCCCGGATCTGGACCCAGGACGCCAAGTACGAGGCCTGGCTCCAGGTCGAGCTGGCGGTCTGCGACGTGTATGCCAAGCGCGGCCTGATCCCGGAGGACACGCTCGGACGGATCAAGGGACGGGCCCGGGTCTCGGCCGCGCGCATCGACGAGATCGAGGCCACCACCCGCCACGACGTCATCGCCTTTCTCACGAATCTGGAGGAGACCCTCGGGACGGATTCCCGCTACGTCCACATGGGGCTGACCTCGTCGGACGTGGTGGACACCGCGCTGGCGCTCCAGCTCCAGCGGGCCTCCGAGCTTCTGCTGACCGGGCTCGAGCGATTCCGCGCCACGCTCCGGACCCTGGCGCTCCGCCACCGGGATACGCTCTGCGTGGGCCGCACCCACGGCATCCACGCCGAGCCCATGGTCTTCGGCCTCAAGGCCGCGCTCTGGTACGCCGAGGCCGGCCGCAACCTGGAGCGCCTCCAGCGCGCGCGCGAGACGGTGCGGGTGGGCAAGCTCTCGGGCGCGGTGGGCACCTTCGCCCACGTGGACCCGGACGTGGAGGAAGAAGCCTGCCGCCTGCTCGGCCTGGAGGCGGCGCCGATCTCCAACCAGATCGTCCAGCGGGACCGCCACGCCGAGTTCTCGGCCACCCTGGCCATCATCGCCGCCTCTCTCGAGCAGGTGGCGACCGAGATCCGCTCGCTCCAGCGCACCGAGGTCCTGGAGGTGGAGGAGCCGTTCACCGCGGGCCAGAAGGGCTCGAGCGCGATGCCCCACAAGCGCAATCCGGTCTCCTGCGAGCAGGTGTGCGGGCTGGCCCGGCTGGTGCGCACCAACGCTCTGGCCGCGCTGGAGAACGTCGCGCTGTGGCACGAGCGCGACATCAGCCACTCCTCGGTGGAGCGCGTCATCCTGCCGGATTCCACGTGCCTGGTGGACTACATGCTCCACCAGATGACCCGGATCCTGGACGGGCTGCAGGTCTACCCGGAGCGCATGCGGGAGAACATGGACCGGAGCTTCGGGCTCCTCTTCTCCCAGCGGGTGCTGCTCAAGCTCACCGACAAGGGGCTCGCCCGGCAGAAGGCCTACGACATGGTCCAGCGCAGCGCGATGGCCGCGTGGCGGCAACGCACCGCCTTCCGCGACCTGCTCGCCGCCGACCCCGACGTGACCGCGCTGCTCACGCGTCAGGAGCTGGACGAGTGCTTCGATCCCGCCTGGTACTTGCGCAATATCGGCGCCATCTATCGCCGGGTCGGGCTCCAGGCATGAGAGCCCGGGTCCTGGTGCGGCTCAAGCCGAGTATCCTGGATGCGCAGGGCGTTACGGTGAAGCGCGCGCTGGCCGGTCTCGGCTTCTCGGAGGTGCAGGACGTGCGCGTCGGTAAGGTCGTGGACGTCGAGCTGGACGGCCTCGGCCCGGACGAAGCGCGCCGGCGGGTCGACGAGATGTGTGCGCGCCTCCTCTGCAACCCGGTGATCGAAACTTTTACCGTCGAACTCCTCACCGACACCCGCTGAACGGCGGCCAATCTTCTCTCAGAGCCGCGATCCTCTTGTCAGATCGCACCCGGCGGGTTAGAGTGACGGTGTAGCCACACAAGGAGGAACACACGGTCCCATGAACTTCGGCGTGGTGATCTTCCCGGGCACCTGGAGTGACTGCGACTTTCACTACGTCATCGGTGAAGTTCTGCACCAGCCGGTCCGCTACGTCTGGCACCGGGACGCCAACCTCGCCGATTTCGACTGCCTGATCCTCCCCGGCGGCTTCTCCTACGGGGACTATCTCCGGGCCGGCGCGGTGGCGGGGCGCTCGCCGGTGGTCGAGGCGCTGCCCGAGTTCACCGCCCGTGGCGGGCTCGTGCTCGGCTCCTGCAACGGGTTTCAGATCCTCTGCGAGGCCCGCCTGCTGCCCGGCGCCCTGATGCGCAACGAGTGCCTGCAGTACCGCTGCCAGTCGACATATCTCCTGGTCGAGAACCCGGAGACCTCGTTCACGCGCGCGATGCGGCCGGGCCAGGTGCTCAAGATGCCGATCTCGCACGGCGAGGGGAAGTACCACGCCGACGCGGAGACCCTCCGGCGGCTGTGGGCGAAGAACCAGATCGTCTTCCGGTATTGCACGGAGGACGGGCGGGTCGCGAAGGAAGCCAACCCCAACGGCTCGCTCGACAATATCGCCGGCATCATCAACGAGGAGGGCACGGTGCTCGGGCTGATGCCGCACCCGGAGCGGGCCGCCGAGGCCGCGGTGGGTGGCACCGACGGCACCCTGATCCTCCACTCGATTCTCGGCACCCTCGTCGAAGACGGCTCGTTTCTCAAGCGGTAGGGCACGTGCGCACTGGGTGGGGACGGGGTGACCGCAGCCGATCCTAAGGTCACGCTGGATCTGGCCCTGGCCCACGGCCTCACGGCCGAAGAGTACGATCGCATCATCCGGCGCCTCGGCCGGGAGCCCACCTTCACGGAGCTCGGCCTCTTCTCCTCCCTCTGGTCCGAGCACTGCGCCTACAAGCACTCCCGGGTCTTCCTCCGCGGGTTGCCCACCCGCGCCCCGCAAGTGCTGCAGGGGCCGGGGGAGAACGCGGGCATCGTGGACCTGGGCGGCGACCTGGCGCTGACCTTCAAGATCGAGAGCCACAACCACCCGTCGTTCATCGAGCCCATGCAGGGCGCGGCCACCGGGGTGGGCGGCATCCTGCGCGATATCTTCACGATGGGCGCCCGCCCCATCGCGGTGCTGGACTCTCTCCGTTTCGGCGATCCGGCGGACCCGCGCACGCGGCGGCTCATCGAGGGTGTGGTCTCGGGCATCGGCTGGTACGGCAACTGCTTCGGGGTGCCGAACCTGGGCGGCGAGATCGGCTTCGCCCCCGAGTACACGGGCAATCCACTCGTCAACGCGATGGCGGTCGGGCTCGTGGCCAAGAACGGGATCTTCCGGGCGCGGGCGGACGGCGTGGGTAATCCGGTCTTCTACGTGGGCGCCAAGACCGGACGCGACGGAATCCACGGAGCCACGATGGCTTCGGCCACGTTCGATGAGACGGCGGAAGAGCGGCGACCGACCGTGCAGGTCGGGGACCCGTTCACCGAGAAGCTCCTGCTCGAGGCCTGTCTCGAGGCCATGGCCACCGGCGCCATCGTGGGCATCCAGGACATGGGAGCGGCCGGTCTCGCCTGCGCCTGCTCGGAGATGCCGGCCCGCTCGGGCATGGGTATGGAGATCGAGGCCTCGCGCGTGCCCCAGCGCGAGACCGGGATGACGCCCTACGAGATCATGTTGTCGGAGTCGCAGGAGCGCATGCTCCTGGTGGCGGCGCGAGGACGCGAGGAGGACGTGCGCCGCACCTTCGCCAAGTGGGAGCTCGACGCAGTGCCGATCGGCACCGTGACCGACGACGGCTTGCTGCGCGTCCGCTTCCACGGGGCGGTGGTGGCCGAGGTGCCGGTCAAGGCCCTGACCGACGAGGCGCCGGTCTACGAGAAGCCCACCGCCCGCCCCGGGTGGCAGGACGGGCTCGAGGCTTTCGACCCGCTCTCGCTGCCCGCGCCGCCCGACGTGTCCGCCGCACTGCTGGCCCTCCTGGAGTCGCCCGGCATCGCGTCGAAGGAGTGGGTCTACCGCCAGTACGATCAGCAGGTCGGGACCAACTCCCTGGTGCTGCCCGGCTCGGACGCGGGCGTGCTCCGGATCAAGGGCACCCGGATCGGGGTCGCGGTCACCACCGACTGCAATGCGCGCTTCGTGTACCTCGATCCGCGCGCGGGCGCGGCGATGGCGGTGGCGGAGGCCGCGCGCAACCTGTCGGTGAGCGGCGCGCGCCCCCTCGGGCTCACCGATTGTCTCAACTTCGGCTCGCCGGAGCGGCCGGAGATCCTGTGGCAGTTCAAGGAGGCGGTGGCCGGGCTGACCGAGGCATGCCGAGCCCTGGAAATCCCCGTGGTAGGCGGCAACGTCTCCTTCTACAATGAGACCCTGGGCCAGGCGATCCTCCCCACGCCGGTCATCGGCATGGCGGGGATCCTGGACGACGTGGAGGCTCGCTGCACGCAGTGGTTCGCGACTCCGGGCGACCGGATCGCCCTGCTGGGCCCGGACGCGGTCAGCCTGGGCGGCTCCGAGCTGCTGTGGGTGCTGCATCGAACGGTCGCGGGCCGGCTCGCGCCGCTCGATCTGGAGGTGGAGCGCACGGTGCAGGAAGCGTGTCGGGCCGCGATCGGGGCGCGTCTGCTGGCGTCCGCGCACGACTGCGCGGAGGGCGGCCTGGCGGTGGCCCTGGCCGAGGCCTGTATCAGCGGGCCGCGGCGGCTCGGCGCCGCCGTCGAGCTGGGGTCGATCGGGGCGCGCCCGGATCTGGCGCTGTTCGGAGAGGGGCCCTCTCGGGTGGTGGCCTCGGTGAGGGCCGAAGGGGAGCGGCACTTCGAGCAGCTCATGGGCGAGTTCCGGGTGCCCTGGCGCTGGATCGGACGGGTGGGGGGCGATCGGCTGACCATCAGAGCTGGCGGCGCCGGCAGAGCTGGCGGCGCCGATCTCGTGGAGCTTCATCTGGACCGCGTCGCGATCGCGTGGGGGGGTGGCTTTGAGCGATATGTCAGTTGAGCCGGCGGCTCTCGATCTGGACGACAAGTTCCACGACGAGTGCGGGCTGTTCGCAATCTGGAACCACGCCGAGGCGGCCAACGTCGTGTATCTCGGGCTCTACGCGCTCCAGCACCGGGGCCAGGAATCGGCGGGCATCGCCTCGACCGACGGCGATCACTTCCAGGTCGAGAAGGCGATGGGCTGGGTGGCCGACGTGTTCAGCCGGGAGCGGCTCAAGCGCCTGCCCGGCCACCGCGCGATGGGGCACGTGCGCTACTCGACCGCGGGCAGCTCGAATCTGCGCAACGCGCAGCCCATCACCGGCACCACCGCGCACGGCCCGGTGGCCATCGCGCACAACGGCAACCTGGTCAACGCGGAGGCGCTGCGGGAAGAGCTCGAGAAGGACGGCGCGGTGTTCCAGTCGTCCTCCGACACCGAGGTCATCCTGCACCTCCTGGCCCGGGCGGACGGGGCGTCGCTCGCCGAGCAGCTCGCGCGGGCCCTGACGCGGGTCAAGGGCGCCTACACGCTGCTGCTGCTCACGCCGGACAGCCTCATCGCGGTGCGGGACCCCTCCGGGTTCCGGCCGCTGTCGCTGGGACGGCTCGGGGACGCCTGGGTGCTGGGTTCGGAGACCTGCTCGCTCGATCTGATGGAAGCCAAGGTGGAGCGGGACGTGGAGCCGGGCGAGATCCTGATCGTCGACGAGCGCGGCCTCACCTCGCTCAAGCCCTTCCGGCCCGCCGACCGACTGCAGTGCGTGTTCGAGTACGTCTATTTCGCGCGGCCCGACTCGGTGCTCTGGGGGCGCAACGTGCACGCGGTGCGCAAGACCCTCGGACACCAGCTCGCGCGCGAGTATCCGGTCGCGGCCGACCTGGTCATCCCGGTGCCGGACTCCGGAGTGGGGGCGGCGCTCGGGTTCTCGGAGGAGTCGGGATTGCCGTTCGACACCGGCCTCGTCCGCAACCACTACGTGGGCCGGACCTTCATCGAGCCGCAGCAGGGCATCCGCCACTTCGGAGTGAAGGTGAAGCTCAACCCGAACCGCGAGGTCCTGGACGGCAAGCGGGTGGTGGTGGTGGATGACTCCATCGTCCGCGGCACCACCAGCCGGAAGATCGTCAAGATGATCCGGGCCGCCGGCGCGCGGGAGGTGCACGTGCGCATCTCCTCGCCGCCGATCCAGTGGCCCTGCTACTACGGCATCGACACGCCCACCCGGCGCGAGCTGATCGGGGCGAGTCACAAGGTCGAGGAGATCCAGCGCTATCTGGGCGCGGACTCCCTCGGCTACCTGTCGCTGGAGGGTATGCTCAAGGCCACCGGCTCGGACCCGAACCACTTCTGTCACGCGTGCTTCACGGGCCAGTACCAGGTGGGCTTCGAGTCCGAGGAACTGGCGCAGCTCAAGCTGTTCGACTCGTAAGGAGCATGGATCCCCTGACGTATCGGGCTGCCGGCGTGGATATCCGGGCCGGCGACGAGGCGATGCGCCGGATCGCGCCGCTGGCCGCGTCCACGCACCGGCCGGAAGTGCTGGGCGGCATCGGTTCCTTCGCCGCCTTCTGCCGTGTGCCCTCCGGCTACCAGGATCCGGTGCTCGTCTCCTCCACCGACGGGGTCGGGACCAAGCTCAAGATCGCGGTGATGGCCGACCGCCACGACACGATCGGGCTCGACCTGGTCGCGATGGGCGTCAACGATCTGCTCGTGCACGGCGCGGAGCCCCTCTTCTTCCTCGACTACCTGGCGGTGCACCGGGTCGAGCCGGCCCGGATCGAGGCGATCGTGACCGGCATCGCGGCGGGCTGCCGCCAGGCCGGCTGCGCCCTGGTGGGCGGAGAGACCGCGGAGATGGGCGCCTTCTACGCGCCCGGAGAGTACGATCTGGCCGGCTTCGCGGTGGGGGTGGCGGAGCGCAGCGCCCTCATCACCGGCGAGCACGTCGCGGCGGGCGACCGCGTGCTGGGGCTCGCGTCCTCGGGGCTCCACTCCAACGGCTATACCCTGGCGCGCGAGGCGATCTTCGGGCGCATGGGCCTCAAGCTCGGCGACCCCATCCCGGGCGTCGGCCGTAGCGTGGGGGACGAGCTGCTCGAGCCGACCCGCATCTACGTCAAGCCGGTGCTCGGGCTGCTCCGGGAGATCCGGGTGAAAGGGATGGCCCACATCACCGGGGGCGGCATCACCGAGAACGTGCCGCGCGTGCTGCCCGCCGGGCGGCGCGCCCGGATCGATCCGAGGGCCTGGCCGGTGCCGCCGGTCTTCACCGCGATCCAGCGCGCCGCCGCGGTGGACGACGCGGAGATGCGGCGCACCTTCAACATGGGGATCGGGTTCGTCCTCATCGTCGCCGCCGAGGACGCGGCGGCCGCGACCCGGCGGCTCGAGACCGCCGGGGAGCGGGTGTACGCGGTGGGCGAGATCGTACCCGGCGCCGGGGGTCCGCCCGGCGTGGACTATGTCTGAGCCAACTATGTCTGAGCCGCTGCGGGTCGGCGTGCTGGCCTCCGGCCGCGGCTCGAACTTCCGCGCGCTCGCGGACGCGGCGGCGAGCGGGCGCATTCCCCCCGCGGTGGTCGTGCTCGTGACGGATCGGCCGGGCGCGGGGGCCGTCGCGGTCGCACGGGAGCTCGGGATCGAGGCGGTCGTGCTGGATCCCAAGGGGCATCCCTCGCGAGAGGCGCACGACAAGGCGGTGATCGGCGTGCTGGAGGAGCGGCGCGTGGGCCTGGTGTGCCTGGCCGGCTACATGCGGCTCGTGAGCGGGAGCTTCGTGGCGCACTTCGCGGGACGTCTCCTCAACATCCATCCCTCGCTGCTCCCGGCCTTCCCCGGGCTCCATCCGCAGCGTCAGGCCCTCGAGCACGGCGCGAGGATATCGGGGGCGACCGTGCACTTCGTGGACGAGGGCGTGGACACCGGCCCCATCGTGCTGCAGGCGGCGGTACCGGTGAAGTGGGACGACAGCGAAGCCACGCTCGCCGACCGCATCCTGGCCGAGGAGCACCGGCTCTACCCGGAGGCGGTCCGGCTCTTCGCCACCGGCCGGCTCGAGATCCGCGGCCGCCGCGTGCACATCAGGGAGACCCCATGACGCGAGTGCGACGCGCCCTCGTCAGCGTGCACGACAAGACCGGCGTGGTGGAGTTCGCCCGCGGCTTGGCCGCTCTCGGCGCCGAGATCCTGTCCACCGGCGGCACCGCCAGGCTCCTGCGCGAGTCCGGGGTCCCGGTGATGGACGTGGCCGACGTCACCGGCTTTCCCGAGATGCTCGACGGTCGGGTGAAGACGCTCCACCCCGGCGTGCACGGCGGGATCCTCGCCCGCCGCGAGCTGCCCGAGCACCTGGCCGCGCTCGAGCGGCACGGCATCCGGCCCATCGATCTGGTCGCGGTCACGCTCTACCCCTTCGAGCGGACGGTGGCCCGGCCGGGCGTGTCGCTCGAGGAGGCCATCGAGAACATCGACATCGGCGGGCCCAGCATGATCCGGGGGGCCGCGAAGAACCACGCTCACGTGGCGGTGATCACCGATCCCGGCCAGTACCGCCCGGTGCTGGACGAACTCCAGCGGAGCGACGGCGGGCTGTCCGACGCGACGCGCTTCCGCCTGGCCTTCGAGGCCTTCCGGCGCACCGCCCAGTACGACGCGGCCATCGCCGCCTATCTGCGCGAGCCCGGAACGGTGGACCGCCCCGCCGCGGCCCCGGCCGGCTTCCCGGAGCGCCTGCCCGTCGACGGCGTGCTCGCCCAGACCCTCCGCTACGGGGAGAACCCACACCAGTCTGCCGCGTTCTACCGGCCGGGCGCGGGAGCGGTCGGGCTGAGCGCGGCCACCCAGCTCCACGGCCCCGAGCTCTCGTACAACAACCTGCTCGACTGGTCGGCGGCCCTCGGGCTCCTGCTCGAGTTCGACGATCCCGCCGCGGTGGTGATCAAGCACACCAATCCCTGCGGCGTGGCCCTCGGGCAGAGCGCGGGGGAGGCGGCGCGCCGCGCCAAGGCCTGCGACCCGGTCTCCATCTACGGCGGCATCGTGGGGGTCAACCGCCCGGTGGACCTCGAGGTCGTGAAGGAGCTCTCCGGCATCCTGCTCGAGATCCTCTTCGCGCCCGCCTACGAGCCGGACGCGCTCGAGGAGATCCGCCGCACCAAGAAGAGGTGCCGGGTGTTCCAGCTCCCGTGCGCGCGGCCGGACTACCCGGCCCGGACGCCGGAGATCCGCAGCGTCTGGGGCGGCGTGCTGCTCCAGGAGGCGGACCTGACCGATCTCGACCCCGGCGCCCTCAAGGTGGTGTCGCGGCGGGCCCCGACCGACGCGGAGCTGCGCGCGCTGCGCTTCGGCTGGCGGGTCGCCAAGCACGCCAAGTCCAACGCGATCGTCCTCGCCGCCGCCGATCAGGTCGTCGGCGTCGGGGCCGGGCAGATGAACCGGGTCGACTCGGCGCGCATCGCGGTCATGCGGGCGCGCGAGCTGGGGCTCGAGACCAGGGGCTCGGTCTGCGCCTCCGACGCGTTCTTCCCGTTCCGGGACGGGTTCGACGTGGTCGCCAAGGCGGGCGCGACCGCGGTGATCCATCCGGGCGGCTCGGTCCGCGACGAGGAGGTCGTGGCGGCCGCCGATGAGCACGGCATGGCCATGGTGGTGTGCGGGATTCGCCATTTCAAGCACTAGCGCTCCTCTCGAGCGGGTCTTCACGCTGCGGGAGCTGACGCGGCTCCTGCGCCTGTCTCCCAAGCGCCGCTCCCAGCTCCGCCGGCTCGGGCTGCTCCGCGATGACCCGGGGGGCATCCGCTTCCGCGAGCTGGTCTCGGTGCGCGCGGCCGCCAGCCTCCTCGAGAGCGGCGCGAGCGTCCGCCAGGTGCGCGCGGCGCTCGACGGGGCGCGGCGGCTCGCGCCGGAGGTGCGGACGCCCCTGGCCGAGCTGCGCCTGGTCGTGCGCGACCGCCAGGTGGTCGTGGAGCAGGATCGGCTGCGGCTCGATCCTGGCACCGGCCAGGCCTTGCTCGACTTCGAGGCGGGGGACCTCGAGCGCGAGACCCGGGAGACGCTGCTCACCGGCATGGTGCGCCCGCTCATCCCGCCCGCGGACGCGGCCGAGGTGTGGTTCCAGCGGGCCTCGGAGTGGGACGGCGATCCCGAGCGCTGGGAGTCGGCGGTGGACGCCTACGAGCGCGTGCTCGACATGGATCCGGGCTACGCGGCCGCCTGGAACAACCTCGGGCTCCTGCATCACCGGATGGGGCAGTACGAGCGCGCGGGCGAGTGCTACCGCGCCGCGCTGGAAGCCGACGACAGCTGCTGCCAGGCCGCCTTCAACCTGGGCTCGCTCCACGAGGATCTCGGCGACTTCCCGGTGGCCGTGACGTGGTACCGGCGCGCGCTGGAGATGGAGCCCGACTACGCCGACGCCCATTTCAACCTGGCGGGGGTGCTGGCCAAGATGGGGCGGGCCGAGAGCGCGGCGGTGCACTGGCGCCGCTATCTCGAGCTGGACCTGGGCAGCCCGTGGGCCAAGATCGCGCGCGCACACCTGGAGGACGGCGCGGATCAGGCCGACCGGGACGACGCGCCGTCGGAGACCGACGAGTGACCGACGTGCTCCTGATCGGCGGGGGCGGACGCGAGCACGCGCTGGCCTGGAAGCTCGCGCAGAGCCCGCGCCTCGGCCGCATGATCGCCGCGCCCGGCAACCCCGGGATCGCCGCCCACGCCCGCTGCGTGGCGGTCAAGGATACCGCGGTCAATGAACTGGTGGATCTCGCGCGCGAGGAGCGGCCGGACCTGGTCGTGGTCGGCCCCGAGGTGCCGCTCGCGATGGGGCTCGCGGACCGGCTCCGCGGCGCCGGCTTCCCGGTCTTCGGGCCGAGCGCGGCGGCCGCGCGGCTCGAGAGCTCGAAGGCTTTCGCCAAGGATCTGATGGCGCGCCACGGGATCCCCACCGCGCGGTTCCGCACCTTCCAGAAGGGCACCCCGGCCCGGCGCTACTGCCGCGAGCTGGGCGCGCCGCTGGTGGTGAAGGCCGACGGCCTGGCCGCGGGCAAGGGCGTGACGGTGTGCCGCACACTCGAGGACGCCGACCGGGCGCTCGCCCAGTGCTTCGAGGAGCGGATCTTCGGCGAGTCGGGGTTCACCGTCGTCGTCGAGGAGTTCCTGGAGGGCGAGGAGGCCTCGTTCTTCGCGGTGGCCGACGGCGCGGCGGTCCTGCCGCTCGCCGCGGCCCAGGACCACAAGACGGTCTTCGACGGGGACCGGGGACCGAATACCGGCGGGATGGGCGCCTACTCGCCGGCGCTGGTGGTGGACGCGGCGATGGTGGAGCGCGTGATGGCCGAGATCGTCCGGCCGGTCATCGCGGCCATGGCCAAGGACGGCGCGCCCTACACCGGCGTGTTCTTCGTGGGCCTGATGATCACGCGCGAGGGCCCCAAGGTCGTCGAGTTCAACTGCCGCTTCGGCGATCCGGAGTGCCAGGCCATCATGCCGCGCCTCGACGGCGACCTGCTCGCCCTGCTCCACGCTGCCGCCACCGGTCAGGGGCTGCCGGCCGCGCTCGCGTGGAGCCCGCGGGCTTCCGTGTGCGTGGTGATGACCTCCGCCGGGTACCCGGGCCCCTACGAGACGGGCCGCCCGATCACGGGCCTCGACGACGCGCGCGGGCGCGGCGGCGTCAACGTCTTTCACGCGGGTACCGCGCGGAACGGGGACGAGCTCGTGACGGCCGGTGGCCGCGTGCTGGGCGTGCAGGCGCTCGGCCCGGACGTGGCCTCCGCGATCCACGCGGCGTATGCCGGCGTGGCGAGCATCCACTTCGAGGGAGCCCACTACCGGCGGGACATTGGCCACCACGCCCTGAGACGGCTCGGGTGAGCGCGCCGACGATCTCGACGCGTGTCGTCAGCGTGGATCCGGAGCGGCCTGATCAGTCGGTGATGCGGGCCGCCGGCGCGCGGATCGGGGCGGGCGGGCTCGTGGCCTTTCCCACCGAGAGCTTCTACGGCCTGGGCGCCGACGCGCTCGACGCCGGCGCGATCGCGCGCGTCTTCGAGGTCAAGGGGCGGCCGGACGGCAAGCCCCTGCTCGTGCTGGTGGACTCCGTCGACATGGTGCAGGCGCTCACCGCCGACATCCCCGCCGGCGCGCGCGCCCTGATGGCGCGGCACTGGCCCGGCGGGCTCACGCTGGTGCTGGAGGCCTCCGCCCGGGTGCCCGCCGGGCTCACCGGCGGCACCGGCACGGTGGGCGTGCGCATGCCCGGGCACGCGGTGGCGCGCGCCCTCGTGGCCGCGGCCGCGCGGCCGCTCACCGCTCCGAGCGCCAATCCCAGCGCCGCGCCGCCACCGGTGACCGCGGCGGCGGTGCGGGCCTACTTCGATGGGCGGGTGGAGCTGATCCTGGACGGCGGGCCGACCGCGGGCGGCGCGGGCTCCACGATCGCCGACTGCACCGTCTGGCCCCCGCGCATCCTGCGCCAGGGCCCGGTGGTCCTCGAGGCTTCACTCGGATGATCGAGTCATGCGCATAACCGGAGTGATCCAGGCGGGCGGGCGGAGCACCCGGATGGGCGGGCGGCCCAAGGCCCTGCTGGAGC
Source organism: Candidatus Rokuibacteriota bacterium (assembly GCA_040902305.1). Classification (GTDB taxonomy): domain Bacteria; phylum Methylomirabilota; class Methylomirabilia; order Rokubacteriales; family CSP1-6; genus CAMLFJ01. Next base: position 13,541 of record JBBDXN010000167.1, read on the forward strand.
TGGGCGGCCGGCGGATCATCGACCGGGTCGCGGACGTCGTGGGGCAGGTGGCCGACGAGGTGCTGATCGTGACCAATACCCCGGAGCTCTATGCTTCGCTGGGCCTGCCGATGGTGCCCGACGCCTTCCCGGATCACGGCTCGCTGGGCGGCATCTACACCGGCCTGCGCGCCGCCCCGGGCGATGCCGCGTTCACGGTGGCGTGCGACATGCCGTTCCTGACGCCCGAGGTGGCGCGGCTCGTGACGGACCGGGCGGGAGAGGCCGACGTGGTGGCGCCCAGGGTCGGCGAGCAGTGGGAGACGCTTCACGCCTGCTACGCGAAGGCCTGCCTCGCGCCGATCGAGGCCCGCCTGCGCGCGGGGCGGCTCAAGATCATCGGCTTCTACGACGAGGTGCGCGTGCTCGCCATCGCGGAAGGGGAGGTCGCCCGCTACCGCACGCCCGAGATCGCGTTCATGAACGTCAACACGCCGGAGGATCTCGAGGTCGCGCGCCAGCTTCTGCCCGCGCTCGAGCCCGGCGCCGCGCCGGCGGGCCCGCGCTGATGCATGCTGTCGAACGCGGTCGCGAGGGCTCGTGACCGCGTTGCGCGAGGTGGCTTAGACGGTGGACGCGCGCGTCGAAGGGCTCGGGCTCGGCTCCATCCAGGAGATCAACGCGCTGCCGCGCGAGGTGGCGGAGGCGCTCTACGCTCGCCTGGTGCCGGAAGAGTTGCTCGACCGCTTCGGCATCGATTCCGCCACGCTCTGCGACAAGGCGGGCGCGCGCCTGGTGCGGGTGACCGCGCCCGCGGACCAGCCGTGGGCGCGCGTCGAGGTCCGCTCGACGCCGGAGGACCGCGACCCCGCCCTGCTGGTGGACGTGGAGATGTCGCCGCTCTCCGTGCCCGAGCTGGCCTTCGTGCAGATCACCGACCCCGCCGGCGCGCGCTACGCGATCGACCGCCACCCGGACGGGCGCGACACCCTGTTCGGCACCGCGTGCCGCAACATCGAGGAGGAGCGCCGCGCCATGCGGGGCGGCCTCGCCCCCGGCCAGGTGCGCCGAGGGCTCCGCCTGCTCTCGCGCGTGCTGGACGCGATGGAGGGTTTCTGCGCGCTGATCGGCAAGGAGATCTACCTGATCGAGCCGCTCTTCTACCACTCGGCCATCCTCTACGAGCGCCGGGGCTGCGGCTACCTGATGGGGCGCGACGTGATGGAGGCCATCGACGCCGGCTTCCGTGACGGCGGCGCGCTGCTCGCGGGGCTCGAGGCCTCGTCGGACTTCCGCGCTCCGGACGCCGTGCGCACCGTGCGGGGACGGAGCTGGGCGATCCACGACGGCATCGGCGACGGCCTCTGGGGTGGGGCGGGGGTGGGCGGAGTGAAGATGTACAAGGCATCCGGGCGGTTGGCGGGGGTCAATACGTTCCCGGGCGCGATCTACTGATCGGACCCGCGGGCTATACTACCGAGGTGAAGCGCCGGAAGCCGATCCACGCCCCCATTCACACCAAGGTCCGCAAGCCGATGCCGGCGAAGCCGCCGAAGGTGGAGGTGCCGAAGACGGTCTACCGGCGCCGGCCCAAGCACCCGCGCCGCGCGGAGGCCCCGTGATGACGGGGTCCACGCCGGCCGCCATCGTCCACTACCACGAGATCAGCCTCAAGCGGGGCAACCGCCCGCTCTTCCTCCGCCAGCTCCAGCAGAACCTGCTGCGCGCGGTCGGCGACCTCGGCCCGGTGAGCCTCGTGCAGCTTCCCGGGCGCATCATGCTCGACCTCTCCCGCCATCCGGCGCCTTCGCTCCTGCCCGAGCGGCTGGCGCGGGTCTGCGGCGTGGCGAACTTCGCCCTGGCGATCCGGACCGGCGTTTCGCGCGAGGCGCTGCGCGCCGCGGTGGAGCAGGCGATCGCGGGGCGCGGGTTCGGCTCCTTCCGGATCAGCGCCCGCCGCGCCTTCAAGACCTTCCCGATGACCTCGGTCGAGCTGAATCGCGATCTGGGGGCGCACGTGCTCGCGCTTCGGCCCGACTGTCGCGTGAGCCTGGAGCATCCCGAGCTGAACGTGCGCGTGGAGGTGCTGCCGGACGCCGCGTTCGTCTACTGCGATCCGCAGCCGGGGGCGGGGGGCCTGCCGGTGGGGGCGAGCGGCACGGTGGTCGCGCTGCTCTCGGGCGGCATCGACTCGCCGGTGGCCGCCTGGCGGCTCATGAAGCGCGGCTGCAAGGTGGCCTTCGTGCACTTCCACAGCGCGCCCTACCTGCCGGATCTCTCCCGGGGCAAGGCCCGGGACCTGGTGGCGAAGCTGACCCAGTGGCAGTACTTCTCCCGGCTCTTCATCGTGCCGTTCGGGGAGATCCAGCGTGAGGTCGTGCTGGCGGTGCCGCCGCCCGCGCGGGTGGTGGTGTACCGCCGGCTCATGGTCCGCATCGCCGAGCGGCTGGCCCGTCACGCGGGCGCGCCCGCGCTGGTCACCGGGGAGAGCCTGGGGCAGGTGGCCTCGCAGACGCTCCACAATCTGACCCGCATCGACGAGGCGGCCACGATGCCGATCCTGCGGCCGCTCATCGGCATGGACAAGATCGAGATCACCGACCAGGCCCGCGCGCTCGGCACCTTCGAGATCTCGGTCGAGCCCGACGCGGACTGCTGCACGCTCTTCACGCCGCGGCATCCGGCCACCCGGATCGAGGCGCAGGAGCTCGCGGCGGTGGAAGCCCGGCTCGACCTCGGCAAGCTCGTGACGCAGGGCGTGGAGGCGGCTTCGCTGGAGCTGTTCGAGTTCCCCCTCGGCGCCGGCCCGTATCCGCCCCGTGGCGCGGCGCGCCGGCCCGTGACGGAGCAGATTCCGGAGTGAGCACGACCCCTGACCTTCCTCGTCGTCCACCGCGAGTCGTCGCCGCGGAGGCCTGGCGGGAGGCGATCGTGACCCGCCTGGGCTGGCGCGCGGCGGTGGCCCTGGACGGCCAGCGCGTGACGCTCTGAAGGCCACCTCCTATCGAGGGATCCGGGCCCTCGCCCGGCTCCTGGCCGCCGTCTTCTATCGGAGGATCGACGTGGTCGGCGCCGAGCGCATCCCGACCACCGGCCCGCTCATCGTGGTCGCGAATCACCACAACGCGCTCGTGGACGCGGTGCTGCTGCTGGCCGTGATTCCGCGCCGGCTCGTCCCGGTGGCCAAGGCGCCGCTCTTCGCGCATCCGCTGATCGGGCCGTTCCTGCGCCTGGCCGGCGCGCTGCCGGTGCACCGGCGCCAGGAGGGCGGCACCGATCCGGCGCGGAACGCGGCGCTCTTCGCGGCCTCGACCGACGCCCTGCGCCGGGGCCTGGCCATCCTGATCTTTCCCGAGGGCGTGAGCCAGCCCGAGCCCACTCTCATGCCGCTGCGCACCGGGGCGGCGCGCATGGCGCTGGCCGCGGAGGCCGACGGCATCGCTCCGGTCACCCTCCTCCCGGTCGGGCTCATGTTCCACGAGCCCGGTACGTTTCGCACCGGCTGGGCGCTGGTCGCGGTGGGGCCGCCGCTGACCGCGGGCGACCCCGGGACGCTCCCGAGCCCCGAGGAGTGGGCGCGCCGGCTCACCGCCCGGATCGAGGAGGCGATGCGCGGCCTGCTGGCCGAAGCCGACGATCGGCACACGCTACGGCTCGTGGAGCACGCGGAGCGGCTCTGGCGCCAGGAGCGGACCACCGGCGGGGCCTGGGATGCCGGCGCGTGCGCCGACTGGCGCCGTCGTGCCGCGCGCGCCTACCGGTACCTGCACGGCGCGGACCCGGCGCGGCTCGGCGCGCTGCGGAGCGAGATGGAGCGCTACGTGAAGGACGTCGACGAGGCCGGGCTGCGCACCGCGGCGGCGCTGCGGCCGCCCACCGCGCGGGTCGCGCTCGGCTACGCGGTCCGCCAGCTCGCCATCCTGCTCGGCGGGCTACCCCTGGCTCTCGGCGGGCTGGCCAGCCACCTGGCGCCGTACTGGCTCACGTGGGCGACGGTACGCCTGCTGCGCCCGCCCGCCGACGTGGAGGCCACCTACAAGCTGGCCGCCGGCCTCGTCCTCTTCCCGCTCGCGTGGATCGCGGAAGGCGGGCTGCTCTGGCGGCTCGGCGGGGTCTGGCCGCTGGCCCTGTTCGTCCTGCTCCTGGGCCCCGGTGGGTTCTTCGCGCTGGCCTGGGGCGAGCGGCTGCGGCGGCTCTACCGGGAAACCCGCGCCCTGCTCCGGCTCCTGCTGGATCGCGACCTCGCGCGACACCTGGCCGGGCGGCGGCGCGGCATCCTCGACGCGATGGACGCGGCGCTGGCCCGCGTGCCGGAGGCGGTGCTGGCCGGTGGGGAGGAGGGGCGCGGGTGAACTATCGGGCCATCGCGGCCTGGACGCTCTACGACTTCGCCAACTCGTCCTTCGCCGCGGTGGTCTTCGCCACGATCTACGCCGCGTACTACGCCATCGGCGTGGTCGGCAACGCGGACGGGGCGGGCGATCTCTGGTGGGGGCGCGTGGTCTCGGTCTCCATGGCCCTCGTGGCGGTGACCTCGCCGTTCCTGGGCGGCGTGGCCGACCGCGCGGGGATTCGGCGGCCGCTGTTCATCGGCTTCACCGCGCTCGCGGTGACCGCCACCGCCCTGATGAGCACGGTGGAGCCGGGCATGCTCGTGTGGGGATTCGTCCTCGGGGTGATCGGCACCGTGGGTTACGAGAGCGCGCTCGTGTACTACAACGCGTATCTCCCGGACCTCGCGCCCGCCAGCCATCAGGGGCGGGTGTCGGGCTGGGGCTTCGCGGTGGGCTACGCGGGCTCCATCGTGGCCCTGCTGGCCGCGTTGCCCTTCGTCAAGGCGGAGGCCTACGGGGGCGCCTTCCTGGCCACCGCGGTGCTCTACGCGACGTTCTCGCTCCCCGCCTTCGTCATGCTGCCCCCGGCGCCGCGCGGGCGCGTGTCGGTGCTGCGGGCCGCGCGGGAGGGCGGGGCGGAGGTGCTGGCCACCGCGCGGAAGATCTGGGCGCGGCCCGATCTGCGCCGCTTCCTGGGCGCCTACTTCGTCTACGAGGACGGCGTGAACACCGTCATCGCGTTCTCCGGCATCTTCGCGGCCCAGACCCTGGGCTTCCCGATGGAGCGCCTCATCGCGCTCTACATCGTGGTCCAGATCTCGGCGCTCGTCGGGGCCCTGGCGTGGGCCCGTCCCACCGACTACCTGGGCCCGCGGCGGGTGGTGACGGTCACGCTCTGGCAGTGGACCGCCATCGTGATCGCCGCGTACTTCATCCAGACTCAGGGCCAGTTCTGGGTGCTCGCGGTCGTGGCCGGCACCGGGCTCGGCGCCGTCCAGGCGGCCAGCCGCGCGTTCCTGGCGCGCCTCGTCCCGAAGGGCATGGAGGCGGAGCTGTTCGGCTTCTACTCGCTCTGCGGCAAGAGCGCGGCGGTCATGGGCCCCCTCCTCTTCGGCGGGGTCTCCCACGCGGCCGGGGGCAATCAGCGGGCCGGCATCCTGGCGGTCGGCGCCTTCTTCGTCATCGGCCTCGTACTCCTTTCCCGGGTGAAGGCAGGCGGGAAAGCCCCACCGGTAGCGTCGCCTTGACACTCAACCCCGACGGAGCGTAAGGTTGCCCCGTGGTTTCGACCATCGCGCTCGGAGCCGATCACGCCGGGTATGAGCTAAAGGAAGCCCTCAAGGGCTGGCTCATAAACCACGGCTCACACGTCCTCGACCTCGGAACCCATTCCACGGAGTCGGTGGATTATCCCGACTACGCGGCTCTGGTCGGCGAGTCCGTGGCCGATCACAAGGTGCAGCGGGGACTCCTGGTCTGCGGCACCGGCATCGGCATGACCATGGCGGCCAACAAGGTCCCCGGCGTTCGAGCGGCCCTGTGCGGGGACCTCTACAGCGCGCGCATGAGCCGCGAGCACAACGACGCCAACGTGCTCGTGCTGGGGGGTCGCCTGATGGGCGCGGAGATGGGGGTGGACATCCTCCGGGCGTGGCTCGAAACGGACTTCGCGGGCGGGCGCCACGCGCGTCGGGTGGACAAGATCGCCGACATCGAAGGCCGTCATGCCGGGGACCGCGCGGGTCTCCCGCTGGGTCCGACCCCGTGACCCGGCTCGAGCAAGTCGATCCGGAGATCGCCAAGGCCATCCGGGCCGAGACCGAGCGGCAGGCCCGCAACCTCGAGCTGATCGCGTCCGAGAACTTCGTCTCCGAGGCGGTGCTGGAGGCGGTGGGCTCGGTGATGACCAACAAGTACGCCGAGGGCTATCCGGGCAAGCGGTACTACGGCGGTTGCGAGATCGTGGACATCGCCGAGGACCTGGCGATCTCACGCGCCCGGGACCTCTTCGGCGCCGAGCACGTCAACGTGCAGCCGCACTCCGGCTCGCAGGCCAACATGGCGGTCTACTTCACCCTGCTCAAGCCGGGCGACACCGTCCTGGGCCCGAACCTGGCGCACGGTGGGCATCTCACCGCGGGCAGCCCGATGAACTTCTCGGGTCGCCTCTACACGATCGTGCCCTACGGGGTGACCAAGGACACCGAGCGCATCGACCTCGACCAGGTGCGCGAGCTGGCCCGCAAGCACCGGCCCAAGCTCATCATCGCCGGCGGCTCCGCCTTTCCGCGGGCGATCGAGTTCAAGCCGTTCCGCGAGATCGCCGACGAGGTCGACGCCAAGCTCATGGCCGACATCGCCCACCCGGCCGGGCTGGTCGCGGCGGGGCTGCATCCCTCACCGGTGCCGTTCGCCGACTTCGTCACCACCACCACCCACAAGACCCTGCGCGGGCCCCGCGGCGGCATCGTGATGTGCCGCGCTCAGTACGCGAAGGACCTGGACCGCACGGTGCTGCCCGGCATCCAGGGCGGGCCCCTGATGCACGTGATCGCGGCCAAGGCGGTGGCTTTCCGCGAGGCGCAGACCCAGGAGTGGCGGGCCTACCAGGGGCAGATCGTCAAGAACGCGAAGGCCTTCGCGGAGGCGATGCTGGCCCGCGGGTTCCGGCTGGTCTCGGGCGGGACGGACACGCACCTGATCCTGGTGGACCTCACGTCCCGGAACGTCACCGGCAAGGACGCGCAGGAGATGCTCGACCGCGCCTGGATCACGGTCAACAAGAACGGGATCCCCTTCGACACCAAGGGGCCCATGACCACGAGCGGCATCCGCATCGGCACTCCCGCGGTGACCACGCGCGGGATGAAGGAGCCCGAGATGGTCCGGATCGCGGAGTTCATCGACCGCGTGCTCTCCCGCCCGGGAGACGGCGGGGCGGAAGCGGCGGTGCGGAGCCAGGTCCAGGAATTGACCTCGCAGTTCCCCCTCTACCCGGAGCGCCTCAAGTGAAGTGCCCGTTCTGCGGCCACACCGAGGACCGCGTGGTCGACTCGCGGGTGGGTCGGGACGGGGAGTTCATCCGCCGGCGCCGCGCCTGTCTCAAGTGCCATCGGCGCTACACGACCTACGAGTACATCGAGGACGTGCTGCCCCACGTGGTCAAGCGTGACGGCCGGCGCGAGCCCTTCGACCGCCAGAAGCTGCGGGGCTCGATCCTCAAGTCCTGCGAGAAGCGCTCGGTGGGGGTGCAGGCGGTGGACGACGTGGTGGCCGACATCGAGGCCAAGCTCCACGACCGGGCCGAGAAGGAGATCACGAGCCTCGAGCTGGGCGAGATCGTGATGGAGCACCTGCAGAAGCTGGATCAGGTGGCCTACGTCCGGTTCGCCTCGGTGTATCGCCAGTTCAAGGACATCTCCCAGTTCATGGACGAGGTGAAGCACCTCATCAAGGACGACAAGCCCGCCAAGGTCCAGCCCGCCAAGACGTCGAAGGCGGCGTCGAAGCGCTAGGCCCCTCACCCTACCCTCTCCCCGGAGGGGAGAGGGGGATCTCAGCGTCTGGTCGTCAGGGCCACCCCGGCGATGACCCCGCACGCCCCGACCCAGTGGTACCAGCGGATCGGCTCGCCCACCATCAGCCACGAGAGCCCGAGCACGAGGAACGGGATGAGGTTGGTGAAGACGGCGGCCCGCCCCGGCCCAACGGTGCGCACCGCCTGGTAGAAGGCGATGTGGGCGGGCGTCCCCAGCAGCGCGCTGTAGAGCACGACCACGACCGCGATCCACGAGGCCCCCGCGAAGCTCCGCCAGGGCTGCTCGAGAAGAGCCAGGGGCAGCAGCAGGCCCGCCGCGACCAGGTGGGCGCCCGCCAGCATCTGCAGCGGCGAGAAGGTGGAGAGATTGGCCCGGCTATAGAGCGTGTAGGCGACCCAGAGCACCTGCGACAGCATGATGATCACGTCGCCGCGGTTCGCCGAGAGCGTGAGCAGGGTCTCGAGCGATCCCTGCGCGATCGTGAGCATCACCGCGGCCATCGTCAGCGCGATCCCGAGCAGGTTGGCGGTCGAGAGCCGCTCGCGCAGCCACGCGGCCGCGGCGAGCGCGACCACCACCGGCGCCGCGGCCCCGAGAATCCCCGCGTTGGCGGGGGTCGTGAATCGCAGGCCGGTGTACCAGAGCGTCGAGTTGCCCACGAAGCCGGTGACCGCGAGCACGACCACCGCGGTCAGGTCGCGGCGCGCGAGCGGCGGGAGGGGGCCCTCGATCAGGCGCGAGGCCAGCACGAGCAGGGGCGCGGCGATCAGCGCGCGCAGGGCCGCCAGCGTCAGCGGGCCCAGCTCCGCCAGGCCGAGCTTGGCGAGGGGGAAGTTGCCGGCCCAGATCAGGGCCACGACGAGCAGGAGGCCGTAGGCGTCTCGATGGGTCACGGGAGATGGAACGGCCCTGCCGGGATGGGGCCGACAGGGCCGAGCGCCACGATTGGCGCCTTACTTCTTCTTTTTCTTCTTCGCGGCCTTCTTCTTCGCCATCATGTCACCCCCCTCCCGATCCCCGCGCGTCCCGCGGTCGATCTGTCCGGACTCTAGGGGAGGGGCAAAAACGTGTCAAGGGGAAAATACCGGATAGAGGGGCTCTGACGCATCGCAGCCCCCATATCTTGGGGGCTAGGTCTTCTCATCCGCGAACCGGCTAGGTCTTCTCATGCGCGGAAGACGGCTTGCGATGCTCGCGGCGCTTCACGTACTCCTGGTTGAGCGGCACGCCCTTCTTGCAGAGCGGGCAGGTCTCGGCCGGGTAGGTGGGGAAGTCGCGGCTCACCAGACTGAAGATCTCCTTGCCGTCGACCGCCTTCTTCTTGGTGCGTCGCCACAGCGCGCCGATGCCGATCACCTGGCCGCCCAGGCCCTCCACGAGCTGGGAGAGCAGGCGCACGGTGGTGCCCGAGCTGACGAGGTCCTCCACGACGAGCACCTTGGTACCGGCCCGGATGAAGCGCTGGAACTCGACGGGCAGGGTCACGCGGCGCTTGCCCGCGCTGACGCCCTTGGAGCCGTAGGCGAGCGTGGGCCGCGAGGGATGGGCCCGGGCCACGCAGTGCGACAGGATCAGGGCGCCGGGCCCGGTGGACAGCACGACGTCGATCGGCCACTGCGCGAAGTGCTTGGCGATGACCGCCCCGAGCCCCTCGGTGAAGGAGGCCTCGGTGGTCACGAGCGTCTTCTCGATGTACTCGCTGGTGTGGTACCCCGACGGCAGCAGCACGTGGTCGTTGGCGTGATAGGCGCCCGTGCGCTTGAGGATCTCGAGATGGATCTTCTCGCGTACCTCGGCGTCCATCTGGCTGTCGGTTTGACGCGGCGGCGGGGCCATCAGTCGCTCAAGGATGACGGCGGGCGCGCGGCGTGTCAACCCGAAAGTGGGCGTGCTAGACTTCCGCGCATGAGACTGCTGGCGCTCGAGACCGCCACGCTCGCGGGCGGAGCCGCGCTGCTCGACGAGGGCCGTCTCGTCGGCGAGAGCCGGCTCGACATCGCCCTCACGCACTCCGAGCGGCTCATGGCCGTCGTGGACCGCCTGCTGCAGGACTGCGGCTGGGACGTGCGGAGCCTGGCCGCGCTCGCGGTGTCGGTGGGGCCCGGCTCGTTCACCGGCCTCCGGATCGGCACGGCCACCGCCAAGGGGCTGGCCCTGGCCCTCGAGATCGAGGTGGCGCCGGTGCCCACGCTCGACGCGCTCGCCGCGACGCTGCCCTTCGCGGACGCGCCGGTGTGCCCGGTGCTCACCGCGCGCAAGGGCGAGGTCTACTGCTCGCTCTACCGCTGGAACGGCACCGGCATGGAGCGGCGGTGGGAGTACCTAGCCTTGTCTCCCGAGGCGGTGGCCGCACGCCTCGAGCCGCCGGTCATCGTCCTGGGCGACGGCGTCGCGGCCTGCCGGCCCTATCTGGGCCGCCTCGGAGCGGGCCTGCGCCTAGCCGGGCCCGTCCACTCCGTGCCCTCGCCGGCGGTGGTCGGCGCGTTGGGGCACGCGATGCTCATCGCGGGTGGCGGGATCCCGGCGGAGCGGCTCGCCCCGCTCTACCTGCGACCCTCCGAGGCGGAGCTCCGGGGCCGGCATGCGTGAGGAGCGGCCGGCGGTGGAGCCGCTGAGCGCGGAGGCGGTGGCGCTCGAGCCCATGACGCTCGAGGACCTGGACGACGTGCTCGCCATCGAGCGGGCGTCCTTCCAGACCCCGTGGTCGCGCGGCGCCTTCCGCTACGAGCTGACCCAGAATCGGGTCGCGCGCTGTCTGGTGGCCCGCTGGGGCCGCCGGCTCGTCGGTTACCTCTGCTTCTGGGAGATCGGCCACGAGGTCCACGTGACCAACCTCGCGGCGCATCCCGACCTGCGGCGGCGCGGCGTCGCGCGCGCGCTGCTGAGCGCCGTCCTCGACGACGCGAAGGGGCGCGCGGTGAGCCTCGCCTTCCTCGAGGTGAGACCCACCAACGTCGAGGCCCTCGGCCTCTACGAGCGCTTCGGCTTCCGCGTCATCGGCCGGCGCAAGGGCTACTATTTCGACACCGGCGAGGACGCCCTGGTGATGGAGGCCCGCCTGAGCGGAGAGCCGTCCGAGTCCGCCCCTCCCCGGCGGCCGGGCGACTGAGCTCCTCGCGGCCCGTGCCCGACCTCGTCCGCCGGATGCTCGCCGGCGACCGTCTGGCGCTGGCGCGCCTGATCACCCGGGTCGAGAACCGCGCGCCCGACGTGCCGGAGATCATGCGGGCGATCCACGACCGCACCGGCCGCGCCTACGTGCTCGGCATCACCGGGCCGCCGGGCGCCGGCAAATCCACGGTGGTGGACCGGGTGACGAGCCTGCTACGCGCCGAGAAGCTGCCGGTGGGCGTGATCGCGGTGGACCCCTCGAGCCCGTTCACGGGGGGCGCGGTGCTCGGTGACCGCATCCGGATGCAGGCCCATACGCTCGACCACGACGTGTTCATCCGCAGCATGGCCACGCGGGGCAGCCTGGGCGGGCTGGCGCGGGCCACCGGCGACGTCATCAAGCTGATGGACGCCTTCGGGTTCCCCTGGGTCATCATCGAGACCGTCGGGGTGGGCCAGACCGAGCTCGACATCATCCGGCAGGCCGACACCACCGTGGTCGCGCTCGTGCCCGAGTCGGGCGACTCGATCCAGGCCATGAAGGCGGGCCTCATGGAAGTGGCCGACGTCTTCGTGGTCAACAAGGCCGACCGCGACGGCGCCCACGCCCTCATGGCCGAGCTGCGCTTCAGCGTGCACCTGCACTACACGGGCGGGGCCGCGGCCCGGGACGTGGACTGGGAGGTGCCGGTGCTGGCCGCCCAGGCCGTCAACGACGTGGGGATCGACGCGCTGCTCGAACAGGTGAAACGCCATCGCGCCGCGCTCGAGCAGGGCGGCGCGCTCGGCAAGCGGCGGCAGGCGCGGCGGCGGGCGGAGATGGAGGCGCTGCTGGTGGAGGAGTTCACCGCCCAGATCCCCGGGCGCGTGCAGGGCGACCCCGCGCTCGCGCGCACGCTCGAGGCGGTGACCGCGGGCACGCTCGATCCCTACTCCGCGGTGGCCCGGATCCTCGACCTGACCCTGCGGCGACCTTGACACCTCGGAGACCGCACCCCACTATGCTGGCCATGAGGCGCCCCTGATGCTGCCCTCGCACACCTGGTACGGTATCGTTCCCGGCTGGCTCATCTACTACGCGATGATCGCGGTGGCGCTCGCGCTCTTCGCGCGCCGCGCGCTGTTCCTCCTGCGCCTCCTGCTCAAGGGCAAGCCGATGCCGCGCTGGGACCAGGTGCCCGCGCGCGTCGGGCGCGTGATCGTGTACGTCTTCGGCCAGGCCCGGTTGCTCGCCAACGATTTCTGGCCGGGACTGATGCACGCGGTGATCTTCTGGGGCTTCGTCGTCCTCACCCTCGGCACCGTCGAGTTCTTCGGCAAGGGGGTCACCGAGTCGTTCTTCCTGCCGCTTCTGTCCGACACGCCGCTGCACCTGATCCTGCAGGATCTGTTCAGCTCGCTCGTGATCGTGGCGGTGGGCTACGCGCTCTTCCGCCGGCTCGTCACCCAGCCGAAGCGCTTGAACCTCTCGACCGAGGCGCTGCTGATCCTGCTCCTGATCTTCGGCCTCATGGCGACCGACCTGGTGGCGGATGCCGGCCAGATGCGGCTCGCTCCCGCGGCCCACCACCACTGGCAGTTCGCGGGGACCGCGGTGGCGAGCCTCCTGTCCGGGCTGTCTCCCGGCGCGGTGACCGTGATCTTCCACGCCGCGTGGTGGCTGCACGCCGCCACCCTGCTGGGCTTCCTGGTGCTGCTCCCGTATTCCAAGCACCTGCACATCCTGGTCTCGCCGCTCAACGTCTTCTTCTCGCCGCTCGAGCCGAAGGGCGAGTACCGCAGCATGGATCTCGAGAACTCGGAGACGTTCGGGGTCGGGAGCCTCACCGACCTGGCCTGGAAGGATCTCTTCGACACCTACAACTGCACCGAGTGCGGCCGGTGCACCTCCCGCTGCCCGGCCCACATGAGCGGCAAGGAGCTGGATCCGAAGTGGCTCATCCTGCATCTGCGGGAGCGGCTCTTCGAGGAGGCGCCGGCCCTGCTCGGCCAGCCGGGCGCGACCGCGCCGCAGAAGGCGCTGGTCGGCGACGTCATCCACGACAACGTGCTGTGGGCGTGCACGACCTGCCGATGGTGCGTGGACGCCTGCCCGGTCTTCATCGAGCACGTGCCGAAGATCGTGGACATGCGGCGCTGGCTGGTGCTCACCGAGTCGCGCTTCCCGGCCGAGCTGCAGCCCGCCTTCCGCAACCTCGAGACCAACGGCAACCCGTGGCAGATGTCGTGGCAGACCCGGGCGGATTGGGCGCAGGACCTGGGCGTGCGCCAGATGGCGGACGTCCGCGAGGCCGAATACCTCTACTGGGTCGGCTGCTACGGCTCCTTCGACGAGCGCAACCGGAAGGTGGCGCGGGCGCTGGTGCGGGTGCTGCAGGCGGCGGGGGTGGACTTCGCGATCCTGGGCAACGAGGAGAAGTGCACCGGCGAGCCCGCGCGGCGCCTCGGCCACGAATACCTCTACCAGACGCTGGCCCAGGGCAATATCGAGACGCTCAAGCGGTACCGGTTCCAGGCCATCGTCACCGCGTGCCCGCACTGCTTCAACACCATCCGCAACGAGTACCCGCAGTTCGACGGCCACTTCCGGGTGATCCACCACACCCAGCTCCTGGACGACCTGCTGCGCTCGGGCCGGCTAAAGCCCGCCCAGCGCGAGGGCGAGCGGATTACCTACCACGACGCCTGCAACCTGGGCCGCTACAATGACATCTACGACGAGCCTCGGCGCGTGCTCGCCGGGGTGACCCGCGGGGAGCTGGTCGAGATGAAGCTCAACCGCTCCCAGGGGTTCTGCTGCGGCGGCGGGGGCGGGCGGGCCTGGATGGAGGAGCACGAGGGCCGCCGGGTGAACCAGCTCCGCGTCGAGCAGGCGATGGAGGTCAAGCCCGACATCCTGGCCTCCGCCTGCCCATTCTGCCTCACGATGTTCGAGGACGGGGTGAAGGCGAAAGAGGTCGGCGACAAGATCAAGACGCGCGACATCGCCGAGCTGCTCGCCGAGCGCCTGGAGTAGCCCCGTGCCCGGCCAGTGAAAGAGCTGCTGCTCGCCCTGCCGCGACTGGCGCGGATGCTCGTGTCCCTGGTCGCCGACCGCGACGTGCCGACCGCGGCCAAGATCGTGCTGGGCGCGGTGGCGGTGTACCTCGTCAGCCCGATCGATCTGGTCCCGGACTTCCTCCCGGTGGTCGGCTATCTCGACGACCTGATCCTGGCCGCGGTCGTGGTGGACGGCGTGCTGAACTTCATCGATCGGCCGCTCGTGCTCCGCTACTGGCCGGGCTCGCCGGCTTCCCTCGAGCGCGTCGCGGCGGTGGCCCGCCGGCTGGCTCGCTGGGTGCCGAACCGGATCAAGGCGCGCATCTTCGGCCCCCCCCGTCTCCCCCTCTCCCCTCCGGGGAAGGAGCGGCATCGTTCTTCCACCCTCTCCCCGCCGGGGAGAGGGCAGGGGGAGGGATCCTGATGCTCGACCCGGCCTATCACGACGCGATCGAGCGCCGCCTCGCGGTGCCGCTGCACGAAGGCCCCGACAAGGTCACCTCGCTCGCCGACGCCGTCCGCCATCACGTCCACGCGGGTGACACGGTCTACGTGGGGTCGGCCCACGGCCGACCCAATCCGATCGTCCGCGAGCTGGTGCGCCAGTGGTGGGGCAAGGCCCCGGGCTTCACCCTGGCCGCGGTCGGCGTGGGTTCGCCCTGGACCGCGCTGGTCCACGGCGGCCTCGTGCGCCGGGTCATCACCACGTTCATGGGCGAGGGCTATCCGTTCCCGACCCCACAACGGCTCACAACTCGACCATCATCCCGGGCGTGACCTACATCACCGGCTCGGGCGGCGCCAACGACATCACCTCGTCGGCCCGCGAGGTGGTGGTGTGCCTCGAGCAATCCCCCCGGCGCTTCGTGGACAAGGTGCCGTACATCACCGCGCCGGGACGCACCGTGCGCACCGTGGTGTCCGGCCGGGGCACATACGAGAAGGCGGGCGAGCACGGGGAGCTGCGGCTGACCTGCCTCTTCGGCGATGCTCCCGAGACCGACCTCGTGCGGAACGCCCGCGAGGCCTGCGGCTGGGACCTCCAGGTCGCGCCGTCCCTGCGCCGCTTCCAGGCGCCCTCTCGCGACGAGCTGGCGCTCGTCCGCCTCTTCGACCCGCGCCGCTATTTCCTGGGCGCATGATCCCCCTCTCCTCTCTGGGGAGAGGCAGGGTGAGGGGGTCCAAGGGTGAGGGGGCCCAAGGGTGAGGGGGTGAGGGGAGGCGTTGTCGCCTCCGGAGGCTAGGCCGTCGGATCGCCGAAGTATCCGGGAGCGATCTCGTCCGCGTAGCACACCGGAGAGGCCAGAGCGCCCGGCGGGCCCGGGGTTGCCTCTCCGAGGAACACCAGCCCTTCCGGGTCGCGCCGATACACTCCGCGCTCGGTCACGATCCAGTCCATCGGGATGTCCCAGGCCTGTGGCCGGATGGTCTGCATCCTGGCCAGCTCGTAGCCGACGCCGATGGCGATGGGTGGCTTCGGCAGGCTCGCCAGGGTCCGGTCGAAGAAGCCGGCCCCGTAGCCCAGGCGATAGCCGGCCTCGTCCCAGCCGTTCATCGGCAGCAGCGCGACGGTGGGAACGACGGGGTCGGAGCTCACCGGATAGGGGATTCCGAGGGGCCCGGAGGCGAGCATGACGCCGGGATGCCATTCGCGGAAGGCGAGCGGCTGCCTCGACGCGACGACCACCGGCAGCGCGGTCAGCGCGCCGCGCTCGCGCAGGGTGTGGGCCAGGGGGCGTGCGTCGTATTCTCCACGCGTCGGCCAGCAGAAGGCGACCTTCGAGGCAGCGAGGCCGGGGAACGAGCGCTCGAGATGCGCGTCGATGCGCTGGCGCAAGCGTTCGAGCGTCGCGGGGTCGAGACGCTCGCGCTCGCGGATCAGCCGCTGGCGCTCGGCCTTTCTCCAGGTTCCGAGCTCGTCGGAGGTCATCTCGGCGTCATGCAGTATATACTCCGCGCTCAGCTTCGCGCCGAAAGGACAAGGAGTTCCTGTCGAAGCACATGCTGCGATCCCGCACCGATCCCTAGTCGCGGGCTTCCGCTCGTTCTCGACATTCCTTCTCGGCTTCCGTCTCCGCTTTCTTGTAGGGCACAAGCTGTGCGTAGGCGGCCCCGATGCGGCGGTAGGCGTCCTCACGCCGTTTCGCCTGGCGCTGCGCTTCACTCAAAGCCGGTTTGCCGATTCCGGTCGGCCCGATCCAGACCGCGGCCTCGCGGTAGGGTCCGGGCACGTCCAGCTTGTACTGCACGACCTTGCTGGCACCCTTGTTGTCCATGTACCGGTACTGTGCGTCTACCGGCCCGGCGACGAGCAGGATGCCTGCACCGAAGCCCATGACCACTGCGAGTCGTAGCGGTCGTCTCATGATGTTCTCCTTCGGGTGAAATATGTGCACGTTGCGGGCCACCGCCGGCGGCAGTCAATCTGCCTACTTGGAAGCGAGACGGTGCGTTGCCATGACGGTCGGGGTCGAGAAGTGTCCAGAACGGGGCGCCCGGTGGCGGCCGGTGCGCGCGCGCCTCTCGTGGTAGAGTTCCGCCACGTTCAGACCCACGTGAACTCCTCGGGAGACCCCACAATGTCCGAGCTCTCCAAGTGTCTGCTGGTCGTCACCGCCGAGGTGGATGCGGCGGTCGAGGCCGAATGGAACCGCTGGTACGACACGGTCCACCTGCCGGACGCGCTGAAATGCCCGGGGGTCAGGCGGGGCCGGCGCTACGTGTCCTCCGGCCAGATATCGGAGACCGCGGGTGGCGAGACAGTCAAGACCACGAAGCGGATCTACACGACCATCTACGAGCTCGATAGCCCGGAGGCTACCGCCACGCCGGAGTTCCAGGCCATGCGGGGTTGGTACCAGTTCGCGGCGCATGTCCGCTCGCGCACTCAGACCATCGTGCCCGTGAACGAGGCAATCCCATGAGCGAGCCGGCGCTCGGCTCTCGCCCGGGCCATGGGCCCTTGAGCGGGGTCACGGTGCTGGATCTGAGCGGCTACGTGGCCGGGCCCTACGGCTGCACGTTGCTCGGCGACCTCGGGGCCCTGGTCGTCAAGATCGAGCCGCCCGAGGGCGACAATCTACGCAACTACCCTTCCACGCTCCCCGGGGAGAGCCGGGCGTTCCTCGGGGTCAATCGCAACAAGCGCGGGATCGGCCTCGATCTCAAGCATCCCGACGGGCTGGGCGTGCTCCGGCGGCTGGTCGAAGGCGCCGACGTGCTGGTCCACAACTTCCGGCCGTCGGTGCCGGCGCGGCTCGGCATCGACTACGACCGGATGAAGGCGGTCAACCCGCGTCTGATCTACTGCGCCCTGACCGGCTACGGCGACCGCGGTCCGCTCAAGGAGCGCGCCGGCTACGATCAGGTCCTGCAGACCATGACCGGGATCTGCGTCGAGCAGGGGAAGCCGGGAGATCCCGAGATCGTGTACGGGTCCGCGGTCGATTTTTACTCGGCCTCGATGCTGGCGTTCGCGGTCTCCTCCGCCCTGTTCGAGCGCGGTCGCACCGGGGAAGGCCAGTACGTCGGCGTGTCGCTGCTGCGGAGCGCGCTCGCGATGCAGGCCACTCGTCTGGTCTGGGCGGAGGGCGAGGGGCGTGACGTGGCCCGTGACATGCGCTCGGGCGGGATCACCGGGCTGCATCCCACCAAGAGCGGGAGCCTCTACATCTCCGCCAACACCCCGCACTTCTGGAAGGCGCTGTGCGAGCTGACCGATCTTCCGGAGCTCGCGGGCGATCCGCGCTTCGACACCGTCCGGAAGCGGGCGGAGCACGCCGGCGAGCTCGTGCCCCGCCTTCGCGCCGCGCTCCAGGCGCGGACCGCACTCGAATGGGAGGCGCTCTTCGCCGAGCGGGTGCCCTGCGCGACGGCCCGCCCGGTGGAGGACATGTTCGAGCATCCCCAGGTGGCCGCGGAGGGGATCCTGGCGAGCTTCGAGCACGCCTCCGTGGGACGCTACCGCGGCATGGCGCATCCGGCTCGCTTCGGCGACGGCCCGCCGCCCGCGCCCTTCGCGGCGCCGGACCTCGGCCAGCACTCGCGGGAGATCCTGGCCGGCCTCGGCTACCCCGACGAGGAGGTCGAGCGGCTCTGCCGCGCGGGCGCGGTGGTCGACGCCGCGAAGCGCGCGCGGACCTGAGCATGGCGGCCCTCCTCATGCGCAGCAAGCTCTTCGTGCCCGCGTCGCGGCCCGAGCTCTTCGCGAAGGCCCTGGCCGGCGACGCCGACGCCCTCTCGTTCGACCTCGAGGACGCGGTCCCGGAGAGCCGGAAGAGCGAGGCCCGGCGCACCCTGGAGGCGTTCCTGCGCGAGATCGCGCCGCGGCCGCACGGCAAGATCCTGATCGTCCGGGTGAACGGGTTGACCACGCCACATTTCGAGGCCGACGTGGCCGCGGTGGTCGGGGCGGGCCTCGACATGATCAATCTGCCGAAGCCCGAGTCCGCGGAGGATATCCGGGCCGCGGCCGGGGCGCTCGCCCGCCTTGAGGCCGAGCGAGGGCTCGAGCGTCCGATTCGCATCCTGGCGAACATCGAATCGCCGCGGGGCCTGCGGCTCGCCGCCGAGATCGCGGGCGCCCATCCTCGCGTCGCCGGGCTGCAGCTCGGCCTGGGAGACCTGTTCGAGCCCTTCGGCATCGACCGGGCCGACGCGCGCGCGGTCCACGCCATGCAGCTCGCGGTGCGTCTGGCCGCGGCCGAGGCCGGCGTCTGGGCGTGCGACACGGTCTTCGGGACGGTGGCGGACCCCGAGGGGTACCGCCGAGAGGCGGAGGCCGCGCGCCGCCTCGGTTACCTCGGCAAGTCCTGCATTCATCCCACCCAGGTCCCGCTGGCGAACGCGGTGTTCCGGCCGACCGATGCCGAGATCGCCGCCGCCCTCCGGGTGGTCGAGGCCGCGCGCGGCACCGAGACCAACCGGGTGGGGGCGTTCCTGGTGGACGGCCGCATGATCGACGTTCCGTTCATCAAGCGCGCCGAGTCCGTCCTGGGCGACGCGCGCCGTCTCGGCCTGGCCTGAGGGCCCATCGACACGGGAGCAGCGGGTGGGTGTCAGTCGCAGCGCTTGAGCAGCAGGGACCAGAACCTGACCGGGAGCGTTCCCTCGTTGCGGGCGAGATGGGCGGTGCCGTCCGGGAGCCAGTGAGCCGCGCCGGCCGCGAGAACCTCCCGCCGGCCCTGGGCGTAGAGCGTCAGCTCTCCACCCTGGACGACGGTGATCTCGGGGCCGAGGTTGAGGTGGAGATCGGAGTCGGCCCCGGGCGGGTAGGTGATGAGGACGATCCGGACCGAGTCGTTGTTGAGCACGACGTGCTCCTCGATCTGGCCCGGGGGAGCCTGGGCGGCCGTCGTCCCTCCCGTCAGCGCAGCGAGCAGGATCAGGACTCCGAGGGTTGCGACTCTGGCAGTCATCGGCACGGTCTCCTCTGCACGGGTTCGACCCTCCGGCGTCATCGCTCCACCGGGTATCCGCGCTTCACCCATCCGGGGAATCCCTCGCCCAGCACGCGTACGTTCTGGTATCCCTCGGCCACGATGAATCGAAACGCGGCGGTGATCTCTTCGGTCGGACACGCACAGTACAGGATGACGTGCCCGGTGGACGGGATCTCGTCATGGCGCCGTCGCAGGTCGCTCAGTGGGATCGAGAGCGCCCGCGGCAGCCGGGCCCGAGCGAACTCGTTTGCCGGGCGCAGATCGATGAAGACGGGCAGCTGGCCGCCGTCGAGCAGCCGCTTTGCCTGCTCCGGCTCGAGCGTCAGCATGGGAACCGGTGTGCCGTGGCCCGCGGGGGCCGGCGACGCAGTCAGGATCACCCAGGCCGCCACCAGGGCGCCCCCGAGGCGCACGCATCCATGCCCCGGTGCCCGGCCGACCTTCCGCCTCCGCGAGCCCACCGCTATAGAACGCGACTCGATGAGGATCGGTTCCTCGCCGGCGTTTCGGCGTCGCCGCGGTTCGTGGTGTCGCACGGTGTTTCGATGTATCCTGACACGCGATGTCGGTCACGAGGCGGGAAGTCCTGATCGCGGGGGTGACCGTCGGGCTGGTGGCGGCCGGCGGACGCGGGAGCTGGGCCGCGTCGAAGCCCGCCATCACCGTGCACAAGTCTCCCACCTGAGGGTGCTGCACTGCGTGGGTCGGGCACCTGCGCGCGAGTGGCTATCCGGTGAGGACCGAGGATCTCGACGACCTGGCTCCGATCAAGCGGAAGCTCGGCGTCCCGGCGGCCCTGCAGAGCTGCCACACCGCGCAAGTCGAGGGCTACGTGATCGAGGGCCACGTCCCCGCCGACGTCATCGATCGCTTGCTCCGCCAGCGCCCCGCCGTCGT
Source organism: Candidatus Rokuibacteriota bacterium (assembly GCA_040902305.1). Lineage (GTDB taxonomy): Bacteria > Methylomirabilota > Methylomirabilia > Rokubacteriales > CSP1-6 > CAMLFJ01. The sequence continues at coordinate 33,881 of JBBDXN010000167.1, forward strand.
CGGGCTCGCGGTGCCCGGCATGCCGATCGGCTCGCCCGGGATGGAGACGCCGGGCCGCGCGCCGGATCGCTACCGGGTCATGACGTTCGATCGGGAAGGGCGCACCACCGTTTATGCGACGCGCTGACCGGTCCGCGTACACGACGCACTGACCGGTCCGCGCGCGGCGGCCCTCACGAGAGATCGAGCATACGCAGCAGCTCGCGCGTCAGCCTGACGCGCATGACCACGTGGTGCGTCTCGGTCGCGAGCACCCTCCACGCCCGCTCGATCTCGCCGATGGTGACGTGGCCGGCGCGGAAGACGTCCGTCAGCGCGTCGAGGCCTCTCACGCTGCCGAGATTCAGGGCGATCTCGGAGGTCCGCCCCGAGCCGAAGGTCAGCAGGTACTCGGCGCTCACCGGATCGACCGCCGGTCGTAATCGCGTGATGTACATCCGACCAACCCCGGTGCGTCGGGCCATCGGGAATCAGGATACGGGCTGGAAGCCAGAGTCCTCTCATCGAGAGTGCGAGTGCGGTCCGGCCTTCCCGGTAGTTCCTTCCTGACGGGCCGCGTCAGACTCCCACGCCTCACTCGTTCCGCTGCCGTCATCGGTGGCACATGCGTTGCACCCCGGCAGCGCAGGAGGACACGGTCGCCCATGCCAACCCCGGCCAGCGTGGCACGTCATCCGATTCACCCGATGCTCGTCGGCATCCCGATTGGCCTCTGGGCCTTCGCGATGGTCGCGGACCTCGTTCACCTCTTCGGGTGGGGCAGCGCGGTCTGGAAGGTGATCGCGCTGTACACCATCGGCGGAGGCATCGTGGCGGCCCTGATCGCCGCCGTGCCCGGATTCATCGACTTCACGTCGATCTCGGATCGTCGGGTCAGGAAAGTCGCGCTCATCCACATGGTGGTGAACCTCGTCGTCGTCGGCCTGTTCGCGCTGAGCTTCTGGCTCCGGCTGATCAGCCCGCTCGGCGGTGTACCGGTCGCGGTGTCCGGTGTCGGCACCGTCCTGCTGGGGCTGGGCGGCTGGCTCGGCGGCGAGCTGGTGTTCGTGCACGGCATGGGCGTCGAAGCCCCCGCCACGAGACCACCGAGCCGGCCCGCGGGGCGCCGCACCGCGTAGGCATGCCAGACAGAGACCCGGGAGCGATAGCGAAGAACCTGCCCACCCGGTAAGTCTGGGAGGCTACCCAGCCGCTCGTTACTCGCCTATCGCGACACCCGCGGCCGAATGCGCACCCGCTCGGGCGCGGCACATGTCTTGCTGCGGGGAGACGGCTTAGGCGGAGGATCGACCAGGTCCACGGATAGGGGCGGGCCATCGAGGGGCATCCGCGCGTTTCACGTCCGTGAACTGATCCGGAAAGGAGCCGGCCATGAACGATGACATCCGCGACGTGATGAGCCCACGACCCAAGGTGTTGACCGCCGACGCGACGGTGGCGGAGGCCGCCGAGATGATGCGCCAGGAGGACATCGGCGACGTCCTCGTGGTGAGCGAAGACCGCCTGTACGGAATCTTGACCGATCGCGACATCGTGGTCCGGGCGCTCGCGGAAGGACGGGACCCCTCCCAGACCCGTATCGGCGACATCTGCAGCCGCGAGCTCACGACGGTGGCACCGGACGACGGGGTCGGCCATGCGGTGCGACTGATGCGAAAGAAGGCCATCCGTCGCCTCCCGGTCGCGGAAGACGGTGAGGTGATCGGCATGCTGACGATCGGCGACGTCGCGGTCGAGCGGGACGCCCGCTCCGCGCTCGCGGACATCTCGGCGGCGCCCCCGAACACGTAGTCGACCCTCCCGGCGTCGCGAGCCGATACTTCCGCGCGCCGGTTGAACCTCGCGGTAAGATTCGGAATCGTGGAGAACGCGAGGAGCGGCGACGCGGATCACGGTAGTGTCACGGACCCCGTCTGCGGGATGGACGTGACCCCGGGCGACGCGGCCGGAGGCAGCGCCGAGCACGCCGGGGCGATCTACTGGTTCTGTCACCCGCGCTGCCGGGAGCAGTTCGTCGCCGATCCGACGCGGTACCTCGGCTCGGTCCCGGCCGCCCCGGCCCCCACGTCCGGCGCCGACACCCGGATCTACACGTGTCCGATGCATCCCGACGTGCGCCGGGTCGGCCCCGGGAGCTGCCCGGTGTGCGGCATGGCGCTCGAGCCCCTCGAGGCCACCGCCGACGAGGGACCGAGCCACGAACTGGTGGACATGACCCGGCGCTTCTGGGTGAGCCTGGCGCTGAGCGTGCCCGTGTTCGCGCTGGCGATGGGGGAGATGATCGCGCCCTCCCTCGTGGCCGCGCTCGGTCCCACCACGCGGCTCTGGATCCAGCTCGTCCTGTCCGCTCCGGTCGTGCTGTGGGGGGGATGGCCGTTCTTCGTGCGCGGGTGGCAGTCGCTGCTCACGCGCAACCTGAACATGTTCACGCTGATCGCGCTGGGCACCGGCGCCGCGTTCGGCTACAGCGTGTTCGCGATGCTGGTGCCGGGTGCCCTCCCGCACGCGATGCTTCACGGCGGTGTCCCCGCGGTGTACTTCGAAGCCGCGGCGGTGATCACCACCCTGGTCCTCCTCGGCCAGGTGCTGGAGCTGCGCGCCCGCAGCGCCACGTCCGGCGCCATCCGCGCCCTTCTGGGCCTTCAGCCCAAGACGGCCCGGCGGCTCCGCGCGGATGGGAGCGAGGAGGACGTGCCGCTCGCGCACGTGCAGGTGGGCGATCGGCTGCGGGTCCGCCCCGGCGAGCGCGTGCCGGTGGATGGCGCGCTCCTCGAGGGGCGGAGCGCGGTGGACGAATCCCTGGTGACCGGCGAGCCGATCCCGGTGGAGAAGGAGACGGGCAGCCGGGTGACCGGCGGCACCGTGAACGGCACCGGCGGCTTCGTCATGCGCGCCGACCGCGTCGGCGCGGACACGCTCCTCGCCCAGATCGTCCGGATGGTCGGCGAGGCGCAGCGGAGCCGGGCCCCGATCCAGCGCCTGGTTGATCAGGTCGCGGCCTGGTTCGTGCCCGCGGTGGTGCTGGTCGCGGCGCTGACCGCGCTCGCGTGGGGATCCATCGGTCCCGAGCCGCGCCTGGCCCATGCCCTCGTCAACGCGGTGGCGGTGCTGATCATCGCGTGCCCCTGCGCGCTCGGGCTGGCGACGCCGATGTCGATCATGGTGGCCACCGGGCGCGGCGCCCTCGCCGGGGTGCTGATCAAGAACGCGGAGGCGCTGGAGGCCCTCGAGAAGGTCGACACCCTCCTGGTGGACAAGACCGGCACCCTGACCGAAGGCAAGCCGCGGCTCGTGTCCGTCATCGCGGCCGATGATCCCGGTGAGGCACAGATCCTCGCCGAGGCCGCGGGGCTCGAGCGGGGCAGCGAGCATCCGCTGGCCGCGGCCATCCTGGCCGGGGCCGCCGCGCGCGGCGTGAAGCCGGCGGCGGTCGACGAGTTTCGCTCGCTCACCGGCCGCGGCGTGGTCGGGGCGGCCGCGGGCCGACGGGTGGCGCTCGGGAACGCGCGCCTGCTCGAGGAGCTGGGCGTCGAGGCGGGGCCACTCGGCAAGCGCGCGGAGGCCCTGCGCGAGGAAGGCCAGACCGTGATGTTCGTGGTCGTGGCCGGCGCGGTCGTGGGCCTCCTCGGGGTGGCCGATCCCATCAAGGCGAGCGCTCCCGGGGCCATTCGCCATCTCCAGGGGGAAGGCCTTCGCGTGGTCATGGTCACGGGCGACAGCGCGGTGACCGCGCGGGCGGTCGCCCGCACCCTCGGCCTGGACGACGTGATCGCCGAGGTCTTGCCGGAGCAGAAAGCCGAGGTCGTGCGCCGGTTCCAGTCCGACGGTCGCGTGGTGGCCATGGCGGGAGATGGGGTCAACGACGCGCCGGCCCTCGCCGCGGCCGCCGTGGGCATCGCGATGGGCACGGGCACGGACGTGGCCATGGAGAGCGCCGGCGTCACGCTGGTCCAGGGCGATCTGGGCGGCATCGTGAGGGCATGTCGGCTCTCCCGCGCGACCATGCGGAACATCCGCCAGAATCTCTGGTGGGCCTTCATCTACAACGTGCTCGGAGTGCCGGTCGCGGCGGGCGTGCTCTACCCGATCGCCGGCCTCGTGCTCAGCCCGATGCTCGCGAGCGCGGCGATGAGCCTAAGCTCGGTGTCGGTGATCGTCAACGCCCTGCGCCTCCGGCGGGTGGCGCTGTGACCGCGAAAACGGGGTGAGCGCGCCGAGTGTCAGGCGCCACCCGCGCGCGCTGACAGCTTTCTGACGTTGCCCCCGGGCCGCGTTCCGGAAGCCCTTTCATCCTGGGCAGTTCCCGTCTGGCTCGCTTCTTGCGATTCCTGCCAGCACCCCACGTCGCAATGCGCCAAGACGGAGCGAAGATGGTCGAGCCCGAGCAGGACGCACGGCGGTGCCCCCGCCAGCAGGTGTCGTGGCTCGTGACCGTCGCCGCGGGAGCGCGCCAGTACCAGGGCCGGACGAAGGACGTGAGCGCCTCCGGTGCCAAGATCCTCCTCAAGGAGCGCCCGCCGCTCGGCGCCGAGGTGGCGCTCCGCTTCCGCCCCCCCGGCCGGCGGCCGGTGGAGACGCGCGCCCTGGTCTGGCGACTCGATGCCGAGGGGCTGGCGTGCATGTTCGTGGGCACGCAGGCGCAGGAGTTCGTGGCCGCGGTGAGCCCCCGCGTCGCGCCCGCGCGGGCCGGCGCGGCCGCCGCGCGGGCCCGCGCTGCCGAGCCGAGATCGGCCGGGTCGGTGCTCCTGGCGACGGTCGACATGGGCATCCGCGCGCTGGCCCTCGAGACGCTGACGCGGAGCGGCTACACCGTGCTCGATGCGGGGTCGCAGCCGCTGCTGGCCCTTCGAATCGCGGAGGAGCACCGGAGCTCGATCGTGCTCATCCTGGTCGCGGCTGACCTGCGCCTGATGAACGGAGAGCCCCTGGTGAAGCGCCTGGTGCCGATCCTGCCAACCGCCAAGCTCGTGCTGATGGGGAGCCGCTCGACGCCAAAGCCGGCCGAGCCCGGTGCGCTCTGGCTCCCCACGCCCTGCACGGACGGCGAGCTGATGGAGCACCTCCGCCGGGCCCTCGACCGCCAGGCCTAGTGCCCGTTTCCCTTCACCGCCTCGGCCAAGGCGGTGGTGAGGTTGTGGCCCACGGAGATCAGGTGCGGGTGAACCGCGAGCGCGCGCCGGAACAGCGCGGCGGCTTCCCGGAACTGGCCCAGCGCCATGTGGCAGAGCCCCTGACCGGACAGCGCGCCGAAGTGGCGCGGGTTCCGGGCCAGCGTCTCCTCGCAGTCGGCGACCGCCCCCGCGTAGTCCTCCGCCACGTACCGGGCGGTCGCCCGCTTGTTCCACCCCTCGGCGAATCCGGGCGCGCGCTCGATGATCCGGGTGAAGAGGGCGACCGCCTCGTCCAATTGCCGGTGCTCCATCGCCTCGATGCCCTGGCGGAGCAGCCGGTCCACCTCGGGGGTTCCCGAGCGGCACCAGATCTCCCAGAGCGTGGCTTCCGCCCGGGCGGCCAGAGCCGGGTCGCTCCCATGCAGCGCGGCGAGCGCTTCGGCCTCGGTCATGCGAGCAGGGTACTTGACGGCGAGCCTCGTTGGCCAGATGCTCGCTCGGGGCTCATATGGCGGCTCAGGATCGGATCGCGGAGTTCAAGGAAGTGGTCGAGATGATGCCGGACGACCCGGTCGTCCGGTTCGGCCTCGCGGCGGCCTACCTGGACGCGGGCCAGGCCGACGCGGCCGTCGTGGAGTATGCGGAAGCGGTTCGTCTCAAGCCGGACTACTCGGCGGCCCATCGTGGCCTCGGCCGGGCCCTGGAACGGGCGGGCCGGATCGCCGAGGCGAAAGCCGCCTATGCCAACGGGCTCGAGGTGGCGAGCCGGACCGGGGATCTGCAGACCAAGAAGGAGATCGAGGTCTTCCTCCGCCGGCTCGAGAACACGTAGGGCAGCTGCGCCGCGAAGAGCCTAGCGAGGCGGCGGCGGCTGCTTCAGTACCGCCGGCTCGATCGCCACGCTTCGCTCAGAGTCCGCCACCCAGATCTGCCCATCCTGCAGCGTCCACTGCAGCTGCATGCTCCGCTGGGCCAGCTTCGCGAGCGCCCGCGTGGCCGCGGCCGGCAGGGTGAGGACGGTCAGATTGTCGGTCCGCGCGAGCTTGTCGCCGGCCTGCTCCCACCAGAAGTCCGCCCCGCGGCCTCCGTAGCTGTAGACGAACACCGCGGCGGCACGGCCGCACGCCCGCCGGAGGCGGCGCTCGTCGGGTTGCCCCACGTCGATCCAGACGTCGATGGCCCCGGTGAGATCCTTTCGCCAGAGGTCGGGCTCGTCGTCGGTGCCGAGCCCCTTGCCGAACGCCAGCGCCTCGTGCGCGTGCCGGGCGAAGGCCAGCAGGCGCACCATCATGCGCTCGTCGGTCTCCGATGGGTGCCGGGCGATGGTGAGGGCATGGTCGTGGTAGTAGCCGCGGTCGATGTCCGCGATCTCCAGATGGGCCTTGAAGATGGTGGCGTTGAGGGCCATGTCGTGGCGGGGTGCCCGGCGAGGGGATACTGGCCCGGCGCCCGCGCGCGGTCAAGGAGCGCCGGGCGCATTGCGCAGCGGGGGCGGCGTGATCTATCCTCGGTCACCGGCGGCGCGGGGGTCACGCGCCGGTCGGGACAATCCGTTCAAGGGGGCACGGGGCCATGATCGTTCCGCTCACGCTGGCCGACTTTCTCGAGCGCGCCGAGCTCGTCTACGGGCACCGCGAAGCGGTCGTGGACGAGCCCAATCCGCCCGGCGGAGGCCTCGGGCGCTTCACCTACGCGCAGTTCGCCGCGATGTCGCGAAGCCTGGCCGCCGCTCTCGACGATCTGGGCGTCGCGGAGAACGACCGCGTCGCCATCGTCTCCCCGAACGCGGCGCGCTTCCTCATCAGCCTGTTCGGGGTCAGCGTGTTCGGGCGGGTGCTGGTGCCGGTGAACTTCCGGCTGAACGCGGAGGAGATCCGCTACATCATCGAGCACTCCGGCTCCTCGGTGCTGCTGGTGGACCCCGAGCTGGACGAGGCGCTGCGCGGCCTCAAGGTCAAGCACCGCTTCCTGCTCGGCCGCGACACCGATCCGCAGCTCTTCCTGCGCCCGGGGGCGAAGCCGCGGCTGCAGGTGACCGACGAGAACGCCACCGTCTCCATCAACTACACCTCGGGCACCACCGCCCGGCCGAAGGGGGTGCAGCTCACCCACCGGAACTTCTGGCTCAACGCGGTCACCTTCGGCTGGCACCTGGCCATGACCGACCGCGACGTGTACCTGCACACCCTGCCCACGTTCCATTGCAATGGCTGGGGCATGCCCTACGCGGTCACCGCGATGGGGGTCCGCCACGTCATCATCCGGAAGATCGACGGCGAGGAGATCCTGCGCCGCGTGGAGGGCGAGGGGGTCACGCTCTTCAACTGCGCGCCGGCGGTGATCGCGGCGGTGCTCGACGCGGCCGCGGCCCGTCGCGGCAAGGGCGCGGCGGTGCCGGGACGGGGCCGCGTGCGGGTGGTCATCGCGGGCGCGCCGCCGCCGACCAAGACCATCGAGCGGATCGAGACCGAGCTGGGCTGGGAGTTCATCCAGATCTACGGCCTCACCGAGACCTCGCCGCTGTTGACCATCAACCGGGCGCCCGAGGAGTGGGACGGGCTCGGCCCGGTCGAGCGCGCGCAGCGGCTCGGCCGCGCGGGCGTGCCCGCGGTCGGGGTGCGCATGGCGGTGGATGCGGAGGGCGAGGTGCTCGCGCGCTCCAACCACGTCTTCGAGGGGTACTGGAACCAGCCCGAGGAGACCGGCAAGGCCATCGTGGACGGCTGGTTCCACACCGGCGACGGCGGCTACGCCGACGACGCCTTCATCGCGATCAGCGACCGGAAGAAAGACGTGATCATCACCGGCGGCGAGAACGTCTCGTCCATCGAGGTCGAGGACTGCCTCTTCCAGCATCCGGCGGTGGCCGAGGTCGCGGTGATCGGCGTGCCCGACGAGAAGTGGGGCGAGACGATCAAGGCGCTCGTGGTCCTGCGCCCGGGCGCCCACTGCACCGAGCCGGAGCTGATCGAGCATTGCCGGAGCCGCATGACGCACTACAAGTGCCCGACCTCGGTCGAGATCCGGGACGCGCTCGTCCGCACCGCCACCGGGAAGCTCCAGAAGTTCAAGCTGCGCGAGGCCTACTGGGCCGGCCGCACCCGCCGGGTGAACTGAGCGCTACGCGCTTCGTCCGTTCGGCGACGGACGAGATCCGACGCCCGGCGCCGCCCACGGATGGAGCGCGCCGATCATTCCCCGACCCATCGCGCGCGGCCGGGACCGAGGAGGATCGGCTCGCCGTCTTCCGCCGGGTGCGCGATCAGATCCGCGAGCGCCTGACCGACTGGCTCCGGAGCCGTTGACCCCCGCCCGCCTCGTCGCCTGCGTCTGTGCCGCGCAGGTGTGCGCCCAGATAGGAGCCTACACGTGGCCGGCGCTGCTGCCCGGCTTTCTCGCCGAGTGGCAGCTCACCAACCGGGAGGCGGGCTGGATCACCGGGATCTTCTACGCCGCCTACACGGTGGCGGTGCCCGTCCTCGTCACGCTCACCGACCGCGTGGATGCGCGCGCCGTCTACCTGAGCGGCGTGGCCCTCACGGTGGTGAGCCATCTGGGCTTCGCCGCCTTCGCCGACGGGCCGTGGGGCGCCGCCGCGGCGCGCGCGCTCGCCGGCGTGGGCTGGGCCGGCACCTACATGACCGGGCTCAAGCTGCTGGCCGATCGGGTAGAGCCGGCGCTCATGTCCCGCGCGGTGGCCGGGCACGCCGCGAGCATCGGCATCGCGGGCGCGATCTCGTTCGTGTTCGCCGGGACGATCGGCCGATGGCTCGGGTGGCGTGGCGCCTTCGCGGCGGCCGCGATCGCCGCGATGATCGGCTGGCTGATCGTGTTCCGCTGGGCGCCGGCGCGGGCGCGCCGCCCGGCCGCGGCGGCCTCTGGCGCGCTCTTCGATTTCCGGCCGGTGCTCCGCAACCGCTCGGCGATGGCCTACGCCGTCGCCTACTGCGCGCATACCTGGGAGATGAATGCCCTGCGCGGCTGGGCGGTCGCCTTCTTGGCCTACGTGGGCGCCGCGACGGGGGACCGAAGCCCGTGGATCGGGCCGACGGCGGTGGCGATGACCATGGGGCTCGTCGGCACGTGGGCGAGCGTGGCCGGCAACGAGGCCGCCATCCGCATCGGCCGGCCTCGGCTGGTGCGCCTGGCCATGACCGCGTGCGTGGTCTGCGCGGCCGGCATCGGGTTCCTCGGCGCCCGGTCCTATACCGTGGCCGCCACCCTCGTGCTCCTCTACGGGTTGCTGATCTGGCTCGACTCCTCCTCGCTCACCGCGGGCGCGGCCGGCAGCGCGGACCCCGAGCGGCGCGGGGCCACGCTGGCGCTGCACTCCATGGCGGGCTACGCGGGCGGGGCCGTCGGGCCGATCGTGATCGGATGGATCCTCGATCTGAGCGGCGGCATGTCGCCCATGGGCTGGGGGCTGGCCTTCCTGCACGTCGCGGTGATCGCGCTGCTGGGGCAGGTGGCCTTCGTGCTCCTCGGGCCGCGCGATCTCGCCGGCGACCGGCGCAGCGGGGGTGGGCACCGGGCCGATCGCGCTTGACGAGGCCACCCGGTCCGGTGGAGCATCGGGTGCCGCGCGCAATGACACGCCCAGGAGGCCACGACGCTATGCTCAGCTGCCGGGAGTTCCTCCAGACCCTCATCCCCGCCTGGCTCGACCGGTGACGGCAGGCCGCTGATGCTCGGCGACCGCGTCGCGATCGTCACCGGAGCCGGCAACGGCATCGGAAAGGCAACCGCGCTCGCCATGGCCCGGGCCGGGGCTCACGTCGCCTCGGTCGACGTGGACGCCGGGGCCGCCCGGGCGACCGCGGACGCGGCGGCCAAGCTCGGGCCCCGGAGCCTGGCCCTCGACACCGACGTGGGCGATCTGGCCGACATCGACCGGATGGTGGAGCGGGTGATGGCCGCGTTCGGCCGGATCGACGTGCTCGTGAACAACGCGGGGGTCACGCGGCGGGCGTACATCATGGACCTCACCGAGGCGGACTGGGACCGGATCATGCGCGTCAACGCCAAGGGGGTGTTCTTCTGCCTCCAGCGGGTGGCGCGCGAGATGATCCTCCGGCGGAGCGGCGCGATCGTCAACATCGCGTCGATCGCGGGGAAGGGGTACGCGGGCACCTCGAATGCGATCTACGCCGCGAGCAAGGGCAGTGTCATCTCCCTCACCCGCACCGCCGCGCTCCAGCTCGCCCGCCACGACATCAACGTCAACGCGATCTGCCCCGGTATCACGGTCACCGCCCTGTCGGAGGCCAACGTGGCGGTCCGCGCGCGCGAGGAAGGCCTGTCGGTGGAGGACATGACGCGCCGGCGCAACGCGGTCATCCCGCTCGGCCGGCCCAACGATCCGGAGGACGTGGCCGCGCTCGCGGTGTTCCTGGCCACCCCCGGGGCGCGCAACATCACCGGCCAGTCGCTCAACGTCGACGGCGGCATCATCCTCGACTGACCCTCGACCAAGGAGGCCTCACGATGAACATCGGCGTGTCGGTTCCCCTGCCGGCCTACCTCGTCGACGTCGGCGCCATGGCCCGCCAGGCCGAGGAGCTCGGCTTCGAGTCCTTCTGGTGCGCCGAGCACCCGTTCATCCCGGTGCAGACGGCCAGCCGGTTCCCCGGCTCCGAGGACGGCGTCATCCCGGAGGCCTACTCGCACTTCGTGGATCCCTTCGTGGCGCTCGCGCGCGCGTCGGGGACGACCAGCCGCATCAAGCTGGCCACCGGGATCGTGCTGGTGCCGGAGCGGCATCCGCTGGTGCTGGCGAAGGAAGTCTCCACCCTCGATCTGTTCAGCGGCGGGCGCTTCCTCTTCGGCATCGGGGCGGGCTGGCTCCGCGAGGAGACCCAGATCATGGGCGGCGATTTCGATCACCGCTGGACCCAGACGCGGGAGTCGGTGCTGGCCATGAAGGAGCTGTGGACGAAGGCGGAGGCCGAGTTCCACGGCAAGCACTACGACTTCCCGCCGGTGCGCTCCTATCCGAAGCCGGTCCAGAAGCCGCACCCGCCCGTGCTCCTGGGCGGCGGCGCCAAGAACGTGCTCCAGCGCGTGGTGGCCTGGGGCGACGGCTGGCTGCCCAACCGGGTGACCCCGGATCAGCTCCGCGAGAGTCGCGCCACCCTCGACCGGCTCGCCAGGGACGCCGGGCGCGATCCGGCCGCCATCACGATCTCGGTCCACGGGCAGCCCGCCGATCGGGATCTGGTCCGCCGGCTCCTCGACGCGGGGGCCACCCGCGTGATCATCCGCCCGGCCGCGTCCAAGTCGGAGCCGGAGATGGTGCGCGAGCTCACCCGCATCGCCGAGGCGGTGATCCGGTAGCCGGGCCCGCCGGCCGGGATCAGGCGTTGGGGATCCGGCGGAGACGGTGCTGCTCCCGGTGGAGCTCGATCCGCGCGGATCCACCGCGCCGCCGACGTGAGCGCTACTGCCCGCCGGTCACGTCGATGGTGACGCCGGTGACGAAGTCGGCGTCGGCGGAAGCGAGGAAGCAGATGACCCGCGCCTGGTCCTCGGGCGTGGCCACCCGGCCGAGCGGGGTGCGGCTAATCTCGGCCGCCTGACCCTCCGCGGAGCGGCGCTCCCAGTGCGGACGGATACGCTCGGAGAGCGTGAGGCTCGGAGCGATCGCGTTGACCGTGACGCCGTGGGGCCCCAGCTCGAAGGCGAGCTTGCGAGTGAGCGCGATGATGCCGCCCTTCGCGGTGGCGTAGGCGCTCGAGCTCGACTGGCTGAGCCCGCGCCCGGCGATGGACGAGAGGTTGACGATCTTGCCGCTTTGCTGCCGCTTCATCACCGGCACTACTGCGTGGCAGAAGAGGAAGGTCCCGGTGAGGTTGAAGTGGAGTAGCTTCTGCCACTCTTCGAAGGTCAGCTCATCGAGTGACGCGGCGGGCCGGCTGACGACCGTGCTCCCGCCCACCGCGTTGACGAGGATGTCGATGCGGCCGTAGGCGTCGACCGCGCGCCGGACCGCGCCCTCCGCGGATCCCGCGTCGAGCGCGTCGGCCCGCAGCGCGAGCGCGCGGCCGCCCGCGGCGGCGACGTCGGCGGTCAGGCGATCCAGCGCGGCCTGCTCCACGTCCACCGCGACCACGGTGCCGCCCTCGCGCGCGATGATCATCGCGGTCGCGCGGCCGATGCCGGCCCCCGCCGCGGAGATCAGCGCCACCTTGCCCGGGAACCTCATCGCGGTACTATACCGCGAAGCCGGTCTACAATGGCGCTCGTGACGTACGACTGCGTGTTCTGCGGCGAGGAGAACGACGTCTTCACCGACCCGAGCGGGGGCCGGCGCCAGACGTTCACCGAGGACTGCGCGGTCTGCTGCCGGCCCAACCTCATCACGCTCCAGTTCGAGGACGACGGGGACGTGCTGATCCAGGTCGTCCAGGAATACGAGGCCTAGAGTCGCCGGGCCCCGACCCAGCGGCTCCTGAACCACTGGTTGTCCAGCCGCGCGATCTGGACCCCGCCGGGCTTGGTGGAGTGGATGAAGCGACCGTTGCCCAGGTAGATGCCGTTGTGGCGGAGCTGGTTGAAGAACACCACGTCGCCCGGAACGAGACGGTCCCGGGAGACCGGCACGCCGTACCGGTACTGCTGGGCCGCGTTGTGGGGAATCGCCACGCCGACCTTCGCGAACACGTAGCTGACGAGCCCGGAGCAATCGAAGCCGGACGGGCTCGCCCCGGCCCACACGTAGGGCGCGCCGAGGTACCGCGTCGCCATCCGGGCGGCCGCGGCATTGCGGGACACCCGCGGTTCTTCCGGCGCGACCGTGGTCGCGGGGGGATCCGGCAACACGACCTGCTTCGAGCAGGCCCCCCCCGCGAGGAGCAGGAAGACGGCGAGGATCGCGTGGCTCGGCGCGCGCACGATGACCCTCACGGTAGCACGAGCCCCGCCCCACGAGGCCTTGACCCCGATCCGGCCGGTGCTAGCATGAGCGTCGGCAGGGAGCGGGATGAAGGATCAACGCTTCGTCATCGTCGGGGCCTCGCTGGCCGGGGGCAGCGCTGCGGCGGCCCTCCGCGAAGACGGCTTCGACGGCACGATCACCCTGATCGGCGTCGAGGCGCAGATGCCGTACAACCGGCCACCCCTGTCGAAGGGCTACCTCCGAGGCCAGGACCGGTTCGAGGATCAGCTCGTCAACCCGGCCGCCTTCTACGCCGACAACGGCATCAGCCTGAGGACGGGTGTTCGCGCCACCGCCATCGATCCCACGCGCCGGGTCGTCGCGCTGGACCGCGGGGAGGAGATCCCGTACGACCGGCTCCTGGTGGCCACCGGCGGACGCAACCGGACGCTGACCACCCCCGGCGGCGATCTCCCGGGGATCTTCCAGCTCCGCACGGTCGAGGACTGCGATCGGATCCGGGCCGCGGCCAAGCCCGGGACCCGGGCGGTCGTGGTCGGCCTCGGCTTCATCGGCTCCGAGGTCGCCGCGTCGCTTCGGCAGATGGGGGTCGAGGTCGCGGCGGTCGAGGGCCATCCGGTCCCGCTCGCCCGGGTGCTCGGCCCGGAGGTCGGCGCGGTGCTCGCCGGCATCCACCGGGAGAAAGGCGTGGAGCTGGTCCTGGAGGACTCCGTCGCCGCCTTCGAGGGCGCGGGCCGGGTCCAGCGGGTGCGCACCAGGAAGGGGCGGGTTCTCGAGTGCGATCTCGTGGTGGCCGGCATCGGCATCGTGCCCAATGCCGAGCTGCTGGCCGGCGCGGGGGCGGCGGTGGACAACGGCGTCCTCGTGGACGAGCGCTGCCGGACCTCGCTCCCCGACGTGTACGCGGCGGGCGACGTGGCCAATCACCTCCACCCGATCTTCGGGCGCCTGCGCGTCGAGCACTGGAACAACGGCGACCGCCAGGGCCGTGCCGCGGCCCGGGCGATGCTGGGCGGCCTCGAGCCCTACGACTACCTCCACTCGTTCTGGTCGGATCAGTACGAGCACGTGATCGAGTACGTCGGGTTCGCGGCGGCCTGGGATCGCCTCGTCTTCCGGGGCGATCCGGCGAGCCGACAGTTCCTCGGCTTCTACGTGAAGGACGGCATCGTGCTCGCGGCCGTCGGCCTCAACCGCGGGGGGGATCCGGAAGACCCCAGGAGCGAGAGCGAGCTGAAGGCGGTGGCGAAGCTTATCCGGGACCGCGCCCGGGTGGATCCGGCGCGGCTGGCGAACGACAACACGGATTGACGACCCGGCGGGTGGTTTCTGTCGCTTCCCACTCTTGCGCGCACGCGAAGCGGAGCGACGTCAGCGGGCGCGACGAGTCGTCAATGCTTCCCCCTCCCTCGGCGTGGTAAACTCCGGGCCATGGGCTTCGACTACGCGAATTACTTCGGCGAGATCAAGCTGACCCACGACCTCCTCTCGAGCAAGGAGGAGCGCACGTGGCTGCTCAAGCCGCCCCGCGACGGGGAGCGCCACGACGTCGTGCTCTACCTCGGCTGCAACGTGCTGCGGACCTCGCACCTGGTCGAGACGGTGGCCGCGGTCTTCGACCGGCTCGGGCTCGACTACGTGGCCGCGGGCGGCCCGACCTACTGCTGCGGCATCCAGCATCACCGCCGCGGACAGGAGGCCTCGGGCGAGCGCTACGCCAACCACACGATCGAGCTGCTCCAGAGCATGGCGCCGCGCGAGGTCGTCATGTGGTGTCCCTCGTGCATCCAGTTCTACGACGAGGTGCTGCAGGCGGAGCTGCCGTTCCCGAAGCGCCACACCGCCGAGTTCCTCGCCGATTGCTTGGACCGGGGGCTCTTCACGTTCACCCGGCGCGTGGAGGCCACCGTGGCCCTGCACTATCACTACGCGACCCCGGCCCGGGCGCGCGAGGGGCAGGCCGCGCGGCGGCTCCTGGAGGCGGTGCCCGGGATCACCGTCATCGACTTCGCGCCCGACGCGCGCTGGGGGCGCACGTGTACGCCGGCCCTGCAGGAGCAGCTCGGGCCCGCGGTCTGGAAGCAGATGGCGCTCGACGACATCGACCGGGCGCGCGCGGCCGGGGCCACGCACCTGGCCGGCATCTACCATGGCTGCCATCGTGATCAGTGCCGGTTCGAGCGGGAGCGGCCGATCGTGGTCGAGCACTATCTCACGCTCTTCGCGCGCGCCCTCGGCATCGAGTTCGAGGACACCTACAAGAAGTACATGCACATGGGCGACCCCGACCGGATCCTGGAAGACGCCACCCCCTGCATGGCGGCCAACGGGGTAGATCCCGAGAAGGCGCGCGGGCTCGTCATCAAGACCTTCTCGGCATGACGCTCGGCTCGGCCGACCCGCCCAGACCGGAGATCACGTTCGCGCCGGACGACGACATCCCGATCCGGTACATGGATCGGACACGCGAGTACTACCGGACGCTCGGCTTCGGCCCGTACCGCTGGGCCCACTTCACCGACGCGCCCTTCACGCCGCCCTCCATGCCGCTCGCGCGGGCCCGGGTCGCGCTGATCACGACCGCCGCGCCTTTCCAGCCGGAGGCCGGGGACCAGGGGCCGCGCGCCCTGTACAACGCGTCCGCCAAGTTCTACCAGGTGTACTCCGCCCCGGTGGACAGCAAGCCCGACCTCCGGATCTCGCACGTGGGCTATGACCGGGCTAGCACGTTGCCGGAAGACATCAACGCGTATTTCCCGCTCGCAAGGCTGCAGGAAGCGGTGGCGGCCGGGCGGATCAGCAGTCTGACCGCGCGCTTCCACGGGGCGCCGACCAACCGCAGCCACCGGGTGACCATGGAGACCGACGCGCCCGAGCTGCTGCGCCGCTGCCGAGAGGACGGCGCCGACGCAGCCGTCCTCGTCCCGAGCTGACCGGTCTGCCACCAGACCGTGGGTCTGGCCGCCCGCCACCTGGAAGCGAACGGCATCCCGACCGTGATCATGGGCTGTGCCAAGGACATCGTCGAGCACTGCGGGGTCCCGCGCTTCGTGTGGAGCGACTTCCCGCTCGGCAATTCCGCGGGCCGCCCATTCGATGTCGAATCCCAGGCGCAGACGCTCGAGCTGGCCCTGCGGCTGCTCGAGAGCGCGCCGGTCGCTCGGACCACCGTGTCGTCGCCGCTCCGCTGGACCGGGGACGCGGGCTGGAAGCACAAGTATCTCGACGTCGGGACGCTCTCGCCGGAGGCCATCGCGGAGCGGCGGAAGGAGTTCGAGGTGGTGAAGGCGGTGGCGAAGGCCAAGCGCGAGGGCGCGTGAGCAAGCCGTTCGCGGGGGTCCGCATTCTGGACTTCACCCGCTATCTCGCGGGCCCGTACGGGACCTACCAGCTCGCCCTCCTGGGCGCCGACGTCGTCAAGATCGAGTCGCACGAGGGCGACGAGACGCGGATCTCCCCCGCCGATCCCAAGTGGGCGGAGTGGAAGATGGCGCCCTCCTTCCTCTCGATGAACGGCAACAAGCGGTCCATCACGCTGGACCTCCGGCGCAAGGAAGCGATCGAGATCGTCAAGCGCCTCGTGGCCGGAGCGGACGTGGTCTGGGAGAACTTCCGGGGCGGGGTGATGGACCGGCTGGGCCTCGGCTACGAGGCCCTCTCCGCGCTCAACCCGCGGCTCATCTACTGCGGCGTGTCCGGATTCGGCCGCACCGGGCCCGAGAAGACCACCGCGGCCTTCGACGGCAAGCTCCAGGCGATGTCCGGGATCATGTCGATCACCGGCGACCCGGCGGCGGGCCCCACGCGCGCCGGCTTCGCGCTCTGCGACACCATCGGCGGCATCACCGCGGCGCTCGCGGTGGCGAGCGCGCTCTACCAGCGGACCCACACCGGGCGTGGCCAGCTCGTGGACGTGGCGATGCTGGACGCGGCGCTGGCCTTCATCGCGGGGCCGGTGTCCGAGTACACGGTGGCGGGCGTCGAGCAGCGCCAGATCGGCAACGGATCGGTGAGCCGCAAGCCGACCGCGAGCCGGTTCCGCTGCGGCGGCGGATACATCGTCCTGGCCGTCCTCACCGAGAAGCAGTTCGGCGGCCTGATGAAGACCCTCGGCCGCGCCGACGCGCTCGCCGATCCGCGGTTCAAGGACTGGCCCGCCCGCACCGCCAACGAGCCGGCCCTCCGCGAGATCATCGAGCAGGCGCTCGCCACCGACGACCCCCGGACGTGGGAGGCGCGCCTCACCGCGGCCGACGTGCCGTGCGGCTCGATCTGGAAGATCCACGAGATCGTGGGCCATCCGCAGCTCGAGCACCGCGACGTGCTCCAGACCATCGACTCGCGCTACGGCCCCATGCGGCTCGTCGGCGCGGGCTTCCGCCTGGAGCACGGCGGCCCGGGGATCGACCGGGAGCCGCCGACCCTCGGCGAGCACACCGGCGAGATCCTGGCCGAGGCCGGCTACACCGCCGAGGAGATCGAGCGGCTCCGGCGCGACGCGGTGGTGTGACGGGAAGCGGCGCGTGAGGCTCCCGGTGACGGACGGCGTGGTGAAGACGGACCGGCACACCACGTTCTACCTCGACGCGGGCGCGGCCGACGCTCCCCTGATCGTGTTCGTCCACGGCTGGCCGGAGCTGTCGCTCTCCTGGCGGCATCAGCTGCCGTGCTTCGCCGACCTCGGGTTCCGCGCGGTCGCCCCGGACATGCGCGGCTACGGCCGATCCAGCGTGTACGGGCGCCACGAGGACTACGCGCTCGAGCACGCGGTGCGCGACATGATCGAGCTGCTCGACGCGCTGGGCCGCGAGAAGGCGGTCTGGGTCGGCCACGACTGGGGCAGCCCGGTGGTCTGGAGCCTGGCGAGCCACCACCCGGAGCGTTGCTGGGGCGTGGCCAACCTCTGCGTCCCGTATCTCGCGGCGGGCTTCGCCCCCAGGAACCTCATCCCTCTGGTCGATCGCGCGGTCTATCCGGAAGCGCAGTATCCGGTGGGCCAGTGGGACTACATGCTCTTCTACGAGGAGAGCTTCGAGAAGGCGTGCGCCGCCTTCGACGCCGACCCGCGCAACATGGTCAAGGCGCTCTTCCGGAAGGGCAACCCCGGCGGCAAGGGCAAGCCCTCCCGCACCGCGCAGACCCGAAAGGACGGCGGCTGGTTCGGCGGGACCGGTCGGGCCCCCGACGTGCCGATGGATGCCGACGTGGTGACCGCGGAGGAGCTCGACACCTACGCGGCCGGCCTCGCGCGTAACGGCTTCTTTGGCCCGGACTCCTGGTACATGAACGCCGAGCGGAATCTGGAGTTCGCGGCTCGGGCCAAGGATGGCGGCGCGCTCAACCTGCCCGTCCTGTTCCTGCACGGCGAGTACGACTACACGTGCGAGACGGTCGGATCCCGGCTGGCCGAGCCCATGCGGCGGGACTGCCGGAATCTCACCGAGGTGATCGTGGCGTCGGGGCACTGGATGGCGCAGGAGAAGCCGCGCGCCGTGAATGCCGCGCTGGCCAGGTGGCTGGCGACCCAGCTCCCGGAGATCTGGCCCGTCTGACGTCAAGCCCGAGCCTGAGGAGGACCCGATCATGTTGCGTACGCGTATCTGCGAGATGCTGGGCATCGAGCACCCGATCGTCCTGGGTGGAATGGGCAACGCCACGTCGCCCGCGCTGGTGGCCGCGGTCTCGGCGGCGGGCGGCCTCGGCGTGCTCGGCGCGACCCGCCAGGATCCGGCGGAGGTGGCCCGCGACGCCGAGGCGATTCGCGCCCTGACCGGCACGCCCTTCGGGCTGAACCTGCTCCTGTTCATGGAGCGGCCCGGGCAATACGACGGCCTCCTGGCCGCCCGGCCCCGGGTCGTCTCCACCGCGTGGCCGAGCCTCGAGCAGGATCTCGGCGGCTACGTCGCCCGGGCGCACGCGATCGGGGCCCTGTTCATGCACATGGTCTCCACGGTGGCGGAGGCAAAGGCCGCAGCCCGCGCGGGCGCGGACGTGATCGTGGCGCAGGGCACCGAGGGCGGCGGCCATATCGGGGTCATGGGCACGATGCCGCTCGTCCCGATGGTGGTCGGCGCGGTGGCGCCGACGCCGGTGCTGGCGGCCGGCGGCGTCGCGGACGGCCGGGGGCTGGCCGCGGCCCTCGCGCTGGGCGCCGACGGGGTGCTGCTGGGCACGCGCTTCCTGGCCACGGAGGAAGCGCCGATCGCCAAGGGCTTCAAGCAGGCGATCGTGGAGAGCGACGGCCACGACACGCTGGTGACCGACATCCCCGACGTGGCGAACGACCAGGTCTGGCCCGGCGCCTACGTGCGCGTCCGGCGCAACCGCTTCATCGAGGAGTGGATGGGGCGCGACCACGAGCTGCGCCGGCATCGCGCTGAGGTGAGTGCCCAGCTTCGCGAGGCCGCCAAGGCGGGCGACCCGGACCGTGGGGCGATCATGATCGGCCAGACCGCCGGCCTCATCGACCGCGTCGAGCCGGCCGCCGACCTGGTCCGGCAGATCAGCCGCGACGCCGAGGCCATCCTGCGCGAGCGCCTGCCGCGCCTGCTCGCCTGATCGCTAGCCCTTCGCTCCCGCCGCCGCGCGGTCCATCAGGTCCTTCGCGCCGGCCTGGATCCACGGGAAGAAGCTGGTCATGATGCAGCGCACGCCCTTGCGGGTGTAGTCCTCCACGTTCGCCGAGCTGACCAGGGTGCCGGCGGTGCGCCCGGCCTTGACGATCGTCGCGATCGCCCCGTCCACCGTCTTCTGGACCTCCGGCCGGCCCATGTTGCCGATGTGGCCCATGGAGGTCGCCAGGTCGTTGGGCGCCACGAAGAAGACGTCGATGTGGTCGACGGTCAGGATGTCGTCGAGATTGTTCACCGCCACGATGTCCTCGATCAGGACGATGAGCAGGCTCTGGTCGTTGGCGGTCTTGAGATAGTCGCCGACGCCGAAGCCCTGGCGGCTCGTGAACATGCCGCGCTTGCCGAGCGGGGCGAACTTGGCGCCCTCGACCACCGCCTGGGCCTCCGCGCGGGTGTTGACGTGTGGGACCACGATGCCCTGCGCCCCGCGGTCGAGCGTGCGGTAGATCGTGGCGTAGTCGTTGTCCATCACGCGCACCACGGAGGTCACGCCCCAGAGGTCGCAGGCCCGGGTCAGATTGCCCAGATCGGCGTAGTCCACGCCGCCGTGCTCGCCCTCGAGCCAGATGCCGTCGGCGCCGAGCGTGCCGAGCTGGTCGATCAGGTCCGGGTCGTTGGAGCCGGACAGGATGGTCGCCATCTGGCCAGACGCGAGCTTCTGCTTCACCTTGTTCGGTCGAATGCTCATGGGGGTCGCCCTCTCTCCTCGGGTTAGTGGCCGGGTAGCGCGTCGCCGAGCATGCGGCCGAAGACGACCATCTCGGGACTCGTCTTGCGATACGTATCGAGCGCGGTCAGCACCGCCGCGAAGTCGGCGGCGGGCGGCATCGCGGGCCGGGCGGGTAGGGAGGGCAGGGTGGCGAACACGCGGGGGATCTCGGCATCCACCGCGGCCAGGAGCCGCTGGCCGGCGGCGCGCGTGGCCGCGTCGTCCAGATGCGGCCGCAGCACCGTCGCCACGTGGGCGAGGAAGGGCGGCCACGACGCGAGCATCCGGTAGAGCCCCGGGACGAAGACCTGCCCGGCCACGGTGGTGCCGAGCGTCGCCAGCACCGCGCGCTCGGCGGGCGGCAACGCTCCCGGGTCGGCGAGGGCGGGCAGCGGGCCCAGTGGCGCCGGCGGCATCCAGGCGGGCGCAGCCCTGTTGGTGCCGGTCGGGCGCTCGCCGGTCAAGAGCCGCCGCAGCAGGCCCGACAGCACGAGATTGACCGGGCTCACGCGCACGAAGCTCGCGCAGGTCGCGCGGATCGCCGCCTCCCCGGCCGGGTCCACGCCCCACACCGCGAGCGCGTCGCGCGAGAGCGGCGCCAGCCGCGGCACGGTGAGGCCGTCTGCGGCGCGCCAGGCCGCGCCCTGCGCGGTGCCGCTCGTGAAGGCGGGCCCGAGCGTGGCCCACGTCCACTCGAGCCAGCCCGGCCGCGTGGCCAGGTGCCGCTGGAGCGAGGAGACGTACGGGACGGCCCAGAGGCGCCGGATCTGATCGTAGATGCCGGCGATCTCGCCGGTGGCATCGCTCTCCCGCAGCTCGGCCAGCATCGCGCCGCCTAGGGCAGCTCGGAAGCCGGGAAGCTGAAGATGTTCGCGGGCTCGTGGTGCAGGTCGTGATCCCGGCGGAGCCGCTCGACCATGCCCAGCGCGTACGGCGCGCCCTCCAGGAGCTGGGCGAGCATCTGATCGTCGAGGCGCAGCCCCGCGCGCCGGGCGGCGGTCGCGCAGAGATCGCGCGTGAGCGCGTCCGCCTGGTCGGTCACCGAGAGCACGGGCGGAGGCGTGACCGCGGGCGCGTCGGCGCCGGGCACGAGGGCGGGGCGCCGCCGGTGCCACTCGGTGGCCTGCTCGTAGGCGTGGCCGACGCGCAGGATGGTCGTCTCGCCGAAGGGCCGGCCGAGGATCTGCATCCCCAGCGGCAGGCCGTTCCGCCCGAAGCCATTGGGCAGCGCCAGCACCGGCTGGCCGGTGACGTTCCACGCGGTGAGCAGGCTCGACTTCTGCCAGAACGAGACGCTGCGGTAGTCGCTCAGGCGCGGAGCCTCACCCAGGCCCGCGGTGACGAAGGCGTCGAACCGCTCGTAGAGCGGCTCCATCTCGACCATCATCCGGCGGTGCTCGCGCGTGGCCTGGACGTAGTCGTTGGCGGTGAAGAGCACGGCGGGGAGCGCGCGGGCGCGGAAGTCGGCGCCGAACTCGCCGGGGCGCGTGATCAGATCGCGCTGGTGGACGCTGAAGATCTCGGTCTCCGCGATGATGATCTTGACGTCGTAGTACGCGGCGAGCGGGCGCACGCGGCAGTCCTCGAGCTCCGCGCCGAGGCGGCGCAGCACGTCGAGCGATGCTTCCATCGCCTTGCAGACGTCGTCGGAGGCCGGGATGTCCTGCTCCCAGTGGTGGCGGAGCACCCCGATCCGCAGCCCGCGCAGGTCTTGCCCCAGCGCCTGGTCGAATCGCGGGATCGGCCGCCGCAGGCTTCCCGCATCCTTCGGGTCGTAGCCGGCCAGGGCCTGCAGGGTGAGGGCGCAGTCCTGGACGGTGCGGGCGAGGGGACCGCAGTGGTCGAACGTGTAGGAGTTGGTGATCACGCCGGCGCGGCTCACCAGGCCGAACGTGGGCACGATCCCGACCACCCCGCAGTGCGACGCCGGGCCCCGGCTCGAGCCGCCGGTGTCGGAGCCGAGCGCCATCGGCAGGAGGCCGGCCGCGACGGCGGCTCCCGAGCCGGAGGAAGACCCGCCGGTGAAGTGGGCGAGGTTCCACGGGTTGCGCGCGGGCGGCCACGGCAGGTCGAACGAGGGGCCCGCGTGGGCCATCTCGTGGGTGGCCAGCTTGCCGAGCAGCACCGCGCCGGCCTCGTGGAGCTTCGCGGTCGCGGTGGCATCCTGGGATGGGATCCGGTTGATGAAGACGCGCGAGTGCGCGGAGGTGAGGATGCCCTTGGTGTCGTAGATGTCCTTGAGCCCGAACGGGATGCCATGCAGCGGCCCACGCACCCGGCCCGCGGCGATCTCGGCCTCGGCCTGCCCGGCCTGCCGGCGCGCCAGGTCGAAGGTGGGAGTGATGAAGGCGCGCGTCTGGGCATCGTAGCGCTCGACGCGCTGGATCAGCGCCTCGACCAGCTCCACGGGCGAGAGCTTCAGCGCCGCGATCAGACGGGAGAGATCGGCGATCGACAGATCGTGGAGATCGTTGGCCATGAAGTCGTCCTTTCCGGTCCTTCCGTACCCGCGCCGATCCTGCCCTTCCGGCGGGGTAGCGTCAAGCCTGATCGAGCGCGTCCCCAGCATTCTCCGCTTGACAGCTTTCCCCGGCGGGATCGCCGCGCGTCGGCGGTGCCCGACGGATGTCGACCCAGCGCCCCGCACGGGCGCGGTAGTGCCCGGTCGGGCGTAGTCGGCTCACGAATCATTCCTCGTTCTGAGATCGCTCGTTCTGGGCGCTCCCCGGGAGCGCGGAACCCCGGGTGTAGAGTCGCCTCAGCCGAAGGAGGCTCGCCATGCCGATCGACTCGCCCACCGTCCTGGCTCCGACTCACCCTCGCGTCGTGGCGCTCGACCGTCTCGGCGACGAGATCGCCGAGCTGTCGGCGCATCTGGATGCCGCCACCGCGTCCTTGCTCGCCCTGATCCGGGAGTTCGACGCCCGGGGCGGCTGGAACACGGGCTTCCGCTCCTGCGCGGCCTGGCTGAGCTGGCGGGTGG
>JBBDXN010000168.1:0-10177 GCA_040902305.1 Candidatus Rokuibacteriota bacterium
AGACTGGCAGCGTACCCCATGAATTCCCTAACTTTTATAACACAGTCGTACTAGCCCGGACTATTCACGAACGCGTGTTCCGCGTCCGGCCCGCCCCCTCACCCTGCCCTCTCCCCCTCCGGGGGCGAGGGGATCGAAACGGCCCCCTCTCCCTCGGCGAGGGAGAGGGTCGGGGTGAGGGTGGCGCCCGTGTTCACGCATAGTCCGGGCTAGGCGTGCCGCGAGGGCCGAGAGCGTGTGTTAGACTTCGTGAATCTTGTCGCGTCGCCGTACGGTGCGGCGACGAATCGCGGAGGAGGTGGCCGTGGGATCTGTTCGCGTCGCGGTGGTCGGAGTCGGTAACTGCGCGTCCGCCCTCGTCCAGGGCGTCCACTACTACAAGGGTGCCTCCGACGACGGCTTCATCCCGGGCCTGATGCGCCCGCGGCTGGGCGGCTACCACGTCAGCGACATCGAGTTCTCGGCCGCCTTCGACATCGACGCCAACAAGGTGGGGTTGGATCTGGGCGAGGCCATCGCCGCCAAACCGAACAACACGGTGCGCTTCGCGGAGGTGCCCCGCCTGGGGGTGCCGGTGCAGCGGGGCATGACCCACGACGGGCTCGGCCACTATCTCTCGCAGATCATCACCAAAGCCCCCGGCACCACCGCCGACATCAAGGGCATCCTCCGGGAGACCCGCACCGACGTGGTGGTGAACTTCCTCCCGGTGGGCAGCGAGATGGCCACCAAGTGGTACGTGGAGCAGGTGCTGGACGCGGGCTGCGGCTTCGTCAACTGCATCCCGGTGTTCATCGCGCGGGAGGACTACTGGCGCCGGCGCTTCGAGGACCGGGGGCTGCCGGTGGTGGGCGACGACGTGAAGTCGCAGGTGGGGGCCACCATCATCCACCGGATCCTGACCAAGCTCTTCATGGACCGGGGGGTGCGGCTCGAGCGCACCAGCCAGCTCAACGTGGGCGGCAACACCGACTTCTACAACATGCTGGAGCGGCAGCGCCTGGACTCCAAGAAGATCTCCAAGACCGACGCGGTGCGGTCCCAGCTCGCCCACGACATGGCCGACGACAACATCCACATCGGGCCGAGCGACTACGTGCCGTGGCTGGAAGACCGCAAGTGGGCGCACATCCGGCTGGAGGGCCGCAGCTTCGGGGATCAGCCCATCAACGTGGAGCTGAAGCTCGAGGTGTGGGACTCGCCCAACTCGGCCGGCGTGGTGATCGACGCGATCCGCTCCTGCAAGATCGCCATGGACCGCGGCATCAAGGGGGCGCTGCTGGCGCCGTCCGCCTATCTGATGAAGTCTCCGCCCGAGCAGTGGTCCGACGAGGTGGCGCGCACGCGCCTGGAAAAGTTCATCGGCGGCGCCGACTAGCCGCCCGCCGGTCGTTCCCGCTCCATGATCGCCATCTCTCGCACCGGCCGCGTCCTCCGGCGGCTCGTCCGCCTGTCCTGCCGCCGGCCGGCCGTGACGGTGGCGATCGCGCTCCTCCTCGCCGCCCTGTCCATCGCCTACACGACGCACGCCCTGACCTTCAAGACCTCCACGCGCGCGCTTCTGCCCCAGGACGCGGGGTACGTCATCCGCTACGCCGAGTACGCCAGGGAGTTCGGCGAGCTCGAGGACATCGTGGTGGTGGTGGAGGCGGGCTCCTTCGAGGGCGCGCGCGCCTACGCCGCGCGCCTCACCGAGGAGCTGAAGGGCGCGGAGGTGAAGTTCCACCGGGTGGCCTACCGGATCGATCCCAAGCGCTTCGAGGGCCGCCAGCTGCTCTACCTCTCGACCGCCGAGCTGCGGGAGATCCGCGACAAGATCTTCGACCACCAGGAGTTCATGGAGAGCTTCGCGGGCGACCCGAGCCTGGCCCGCCTACTCGAAGGCGTGAACAACCAGATGGCGGCCGCCTTCGTCTCCAACCTCTTCGACATCGGCCTCCAGGATACGCACCTGCCGGTGGACACGCGCTTCCTGCGCGTCCTTCTGGACCAGATGGCAAGCCGCCTGGAGCGCCCCGCGCCCTACCGCTCGCCGTGGGGCACGCTGTTCTCCTTCGGCGAGGACGCCCCGGACGACGCGGGCTACTTCCTCTCCGAGGACAAGAGCCTGCTTTTCATCCTGGTGGAGACGCCGCCCAGCCAGAAGGGCAGCTTCATGGGCGACCAGGCCGCCATCGAGACGATCCGCGACGCGGTGGCCAGGCTCCGGCCCGCCTTCCCCAACGTGCAGGCGGGGGTCACCGGCGCGCCCGCCCTGTCCAACGACGAGATGACGGCGGCCTTCCACGACAGCGGCGTCGCCGACGTGCTCGCCTTTGCCCTCACCCTGCTCGTGATGACGCTGGCCTTCGTGCGGGTGGGCAAGCCGCTACTCATGCTGGGCGTGCTCGCGCTCACCATGGCCTGGTCCATGGGGGTGGTCACCCTCACGGTGGGCCACCTCACGCTGTTCTCGGTGATGTTCATCTCGATCGTGGTCGGCATCGGCATCGACTACGGGATCTACTATCTGTTCCGCTACGAGGAGGAGATCTTCCTCGGCCGGAACCTCGGCGAGGCCCTCGAGCTGACCGCGGCGCGCACCGGCCCCGGCATGCTGATCGGAGCCCTCACCGCCGCCGGGACGTTCTTCGTCCTCATGCTCACCGACTTCCGGGGCATCCAGGAGCTGGGCTTTATCGCGGGCATCGCGATCCTGATCGCCTGGGTCGGCATGATCACGCTGTTCCCGGCCGCGCTGATGCTGGTCGACCGCCACCACGCGAATCGCCCGCGGGGGCGCCGGCCGCGCGCGCACCAGCTCGAGCGCCTCCGGGTGCCGTTCCTGGACCGCCTCGTCACGTATCCGCGGACCGTCCTGATCGGCGCGGGCCTGCTGACCGCGTTCTCGTTGTGGGCGGTGCCGCGGGTCGGCTTCGATTACAACGTGCTCAACCTGCAGGCCAAGGGCACGGAGTCGGTGGCCTGGGAGCGCCGCATCCTCGCCAGCACTGGACGCTCCGGCTTCAACGGATTGTCCTCCGCTTCATCTCTGGACGAACTGCGCGCCAAGCAGGCCGCCTTCGAGAAGCTGCCGTCGGTCTCGGAGACCGAATCGGTCCTGCGGGTGATCCCGGACGACCAGCCCGCGAAGATGGCCCTGATCAAGAGCTTCGCGCCGCTGGTGTCCCCGATCCGCGTCGGCCGCTCGAGTCCGGTGGATCTGGACCGGCTTAAGAAGGCGCTCGCCGACATCAAGAGGCGCTTCGACGTGGTCGCGGTCGAGGCGGGGGCCAAGCTGCCCGCGGAGGTGCGGGTGGTGCGGCAGAAGACGATGGAGGTCATACGCCTGCTCGGGCGGAGCAACCGCGACTCGGCGGAGGCGGCGCTGAACTACCTGCAGGCCCAGCTCTACCGGGACTTCGTGAACAAGTTCTACACCCTGCAGCGCAACCTCAACCCCACCGCCGTGACCATCAAGGACGTGCCGGAGGAGATCCGGCGCAAGTTCATCGGGGAGAACGGCCGCTTCCTCATCCAGATCTACCCCAAGGTGGATACCTGGGAGAAGGCGGGCGCGGTCCAGTTCGTGCGCGAGCTTCGCACGGTGGACCCGGACGTCACCGGCCCGCCCGTCATCACGTACGAGGCCACCACGCTCATGGAGCGAGCCTACGTCACCGGCAGCGCCTACGCCTTCGTACTCGTGGGCGGGCTCAGCTTCCTCATGATCCGCCGCCTACGCGCGAGCCTGCTCGGGCTGGTGCCGATGGTGCTGGGCGTGCTGTGGACCATCGGGCTGATGTACCTGTGCGGCGTCAAGTTCAACCTGGCCAACATCTGGGGACTGCCGCTCATCATCGGGACCGCGGCGGAGTTCGGCCTCAACGTGATCCTGAGCCACCTGGAGGGCCGTTCCCACGGCGGGCCTCTGGTGGCCCGCAGCGCGGTGCTGGGGGTGACCTTGAACGGCATCACGACCATGGTGGGCTTCGGCAGCCTCATGATCGCCAGTCACCAGGGCATCTTCAGCCTGGGCCTCCTGCTGACTCTGGGCTCGGCGTGCGGGCTCGCGGCCGCGCTGCTCGTGCTGCCGGTGCTGCTGAAGATGACGGCGAAGCCGGTGGAGCGGGCCGTGCCGATCGAGAAGCCCTCGGCCGCGTAACCCCACCCTCTCAGCCCGACGACCACCCCCCGCTCCGCCCTCTCTCCCGAGGGGGCCTTAAGTCTTCCGACACCGGAACGCGACGTTGCGCGCAAACAGGCGCATCGAGTAGCGCGCCAGCCGTCCCTTGATGGAGAGCAGTTCCTCAAGTGCAAAGAATTCCGCCAGCAGGCATCGGAGCGAGTCGTAAGAAAGGTACTGCAGATGCGTAGGGTCGCTGTCGATTCGCTTGCCCCGGAGCACGCGCCAGCGGGTCTCGAGATGGTAAAACAGCGGGACGTTCCCGATGAAGAGCCCGCTGGGACGAAGAACGCGTCTCACCTCGGCGAGGGTGAGGCAGGGATAGGGCAGGTGCTCGAGCGTCTCCGCGAGGAGAACCACGTCGAACCGCTCGGCAGGAAACGGGAGCGGCCCATTGAGGTTGACTTGGCGCGTCTCCATCCCGTAGGCGCGCTCGGCCGCGCCGAGCGCGTCCGCATCGATGTCGGCTCCTATCACCCGGTTACCCTGCAGGAGGTGCCGGGTAAGAGTCCCGTCGCGGCAGCCGAGATCGAGGACGTCCTTACCCTGCCCGATCCACGACTGGAACAAACTTGCACGGGTCTCTTCCAGGACCGCTCGACCGAGTCGAGCCCCCCGGCGGTGATGAGCCGCGTACAGTTGTTCGAGCATCCTTTCTTCGGTCACGCGGCCTCCATGTCTTCGGTCACGCGGCCTCCATGTCTTCGGTCACGCAGCCTCCATGGCGTGACGCGACGACCTGCAAACCGAATCAGCGAGATGCCTCAGCTTCGCGTACGCCGCGAAAACGCCAATGGTGCAGCCGGTGTGGCGATGTACAGTCTCACTGTACAGGCATGTACGGAGGCACGCAACCGGCACGGACGTGTCTAGCGGGAGAAGCGAAGTGGAGAAAAGAGCCGGAGACGAGGGGGCGCACGGGGCGGCGTCCGCAAGGCGGAACAGGGCCTCGGAGAGCTGCTGCGTCAGCTTCGCACGGCGAAGGAACCTCACTGCCCGCAGACTCGCGACCCGGGCCGGGTTCTCGCCGAGCTTCATCTCGTAAGTCGAGCTGAACCAGGCCTCGCCCTCCATTGCCTCGCTCGAGCCGCCGGCCACTGCCCTCACAGTAACCCTCGCGAACTTCCTCGATCCTCCCCTTACGTCCGTACACGGGCTCGAATCCCCAACGAATTGTGATCGCTTTTGGTACAGGTACGCGGAACTCGGACGGCGCCTTGAGGTCGATGCCTCCGGGGTCGTCGCCTTCGAGGCCGATTGCGGAGACATCGAGCTGGCGTCTACTCATAGAACTCCTCGATGATCTCGTTGAGGTCAGTCCGAACCTGAAGCAGGATCGCCATCGTCTCCGACGACCCACCTTTGTCGGGGTGGTGTTTCATAGCGACGGACTTGAAGCCCGCCCCAACTATATCGAGGGCGAGGCGCACGCGGAGCGCGGTGAGCCAGCGAAGTTGCTCGGACGCGGCGGCTGCGCGTTCAGCCGTCTCCTCCTGATGGACCTCGGCCTTCCGCTTGCTTGAGCGCGAACGGGCTGATGGGCGCATGAACGGCCTCCTTTACCCTGCGCTGACGTTCTCGAGCTTCGGCTGACATGTTTCTACCTGCGTGGCGGTACTACTGCCGCTGCGGCCGCCGCAGACGCGGCTGGCAATGCCAGGAATAACGCGATGCCCAGGCTGAACGAGCCCGTGACGTCGAAGAGCCAGCCGAACGGGAGCGGCCCGATCGCCGCGCAGGCGATCATGCCCGCGGTGGCGACGCTGCGGATGCTCCCAAGGTGGCGCCGCCCGAAGTAGCTTGGCCACACAACGGACTGCAGCGTCATGCCGAACCCGCTCGTCAACCCCAGGAGCCCGCCGTAGATGAGCGCCTGCCACGCCATCGAAATCGTCACGGACCACAGGAGCGCGGCCAGCAGCATCCCCTGCGCGGTCACCAGCAAGTAGCGCACGGCGAACCGGTCCGCGAGCTGTCCCGCAAGGAGTGTCCCCGCCAGCGAGAACGGCGCCATGACGGTGAAGACCAGGGACGCCATCGTCGCGTCCAGGCCCCGGCTGGCCATGAAGGAGACATGGTGAAACGTCAGGGCGGTGGAGATCAGCGGCTGGGACACTCCCGCCGCGGTCAGAAGCCAGAACGTCGACGTCCGGAACGCTTCGCCGGCAGTCCACTCTTCCTCCTGACGCTCGGTGATCGCATCCGGAAGCGCGCCGGCCGCCGGCCGTGGTTGGTCGCCGTCCGGCCATAGGCCCATCGCCTCGGGCGTGCGCCGGACGAGCAGGAGGACCGGCGGGAGCAGCAGCACCCAGATGAGCACCGCCTGCACCACCCAGGCCGTCCGCCAGTCGGTCTTCGCGATGAGAAGGTGCACGAGCGGGGGGAACGTGGCCTGCCCCGCGATGGCCCCGACCGACGTGATCGACATGGCGCGACCCCGAAGCCGGACGAACCACAGCGCCACCATCGTCGTCGGGATCAGCGTGAGCGAGCCCTGTCCGAGGAGACGGAGGAGCACGAAGCCCGCGTACAGCTGCAGCGGGTGGGTCACACGGCTCATCGCCAGGGCGGTCAGGCCGAACAAGCCGCCGACGGCCGCGAGCGTCAGCCGGGGCCCGCGGCGGTCCATCAGGCGGCCGACCAGGAACATGCCGGCCGCCGCCGTGAGCGAGCCAGCCGTGTAGAGGCCGGAGATGAGGGTGCGCGACCACCCCGTCTCCTGCTGGATGGGGTCGACGAAGACCGCCGCGACGTACGTCTGGCCGGGGCTCGACATGAACACCGCGAGGGTCGCCACGGCCACGATGACCCACCCGTAGTACAGCCGGCGCCGCCCCACCTAAGCCGCCCGCCGGCCTCCAGCCCGGTCGCCTAGCTCGCCCAAGTCAGGTTGGGCCGGCGGGAATGCCACTCCGTCGCCTGCTCGTATGCCCACGCGATCCGCAGCGCCATCGCTTCGTCGAACGGCTTCGCGTAGATCATCAGCCCGATCGGCAGGCCCTCCGCGGTGAAGCCGCACGGCAGACACACGGCGCAGAGATTCAGGATGTTGCCGAGCGCGGTGTTCCGCAGGTACTTCGCGTTGTGCTCCGCGTAGCTCTCGGGCGTCGCGTCGACGACCGGAACGGGTCGCGCCGGAGTCATCGTGGTCGGGACGAGGAGCGCATCGACATCCGCGAGCGTTCGCGCAACCTGAACCCGCAGCGTCGCCCACCGCCGCATCACCGCGAAGTAGTCGGTGGCGGTCAAGGCCCGCCCCGCCGCCATCCGGGAGACGACCACCGGGTCGAGGGTGTCGAAGTGCTTGTCGAGCAGGCCGCCGTTCACCGCGAGCGCCTCCGCGGCCACCATGAGCGCGCGCTTCTGATCCCCCATGGCGCGCGCGACCTCGGGCACGGCCAGGCTATCGACGTGCGCCCCCAGCCCGCGGAAGACCTGGCCCGCCTGCCGCACCGCCTGGCCGATCTCGGCGTCGACGTCATCGAAGAACACCGTCTCGCCGAACGCGATCCGCAACCCCTTCACGCCTCGCCGGAGATCGCGGAGCACTTCGTGGGGTGGCACCCCGACCGTGGTCTCGTCGTCGAGGTCCGCCCCCTGCAGCGCCTGGTAGACGAGCGCCGCGTCCTCGACCGACCGGGTGAGCGGTCCGACGCTGTCCAGGGTCCAGCTCAGCGGGTACACGCCGGCCCGGCTGATCCGCCCGACCGTGGTCTTGAGCCCGACGGTGCCGCACAGCGCGGCCGGGATCCTGACGGATCCCCCTGTATCGGTGCCGAGCGCGATCGGTGCGAGCCCGGCCGCCACCGCCACGCCGGAGCCGCTGCTCGAGCCGCCCGGGGCGTGGGGCACGCGGTG
Organism: Candidatus Rokuibacteriota bacterium; assembly: GCA_040902305.1. Lineage (GTDB taxonomy): Bacteria > Methylomirabilota > Methylomirabilia > Rokubacteriales > CSP1-6 > CAMLFJ01. The sequence continues at coordinate 8,024 of JBBDXN010000168.1, forward strand.
CCAGGGGTTGTGGGGCGTGCCGTGATCGTGGTTGATGCCCACGCCGCCGAACGCGAACTGGACCGTGTGGGTCTTGCCGAGGAGGACCATGCCCGCGGCGGACAGGCGGCGCACTGCGGCGCAGTCAGCCGCGGCCACGTTGTCGGCGAGCCAGCGTGTGCCGGCCGTCGTCGGCAGCCCCGCGACGTCGTACAGGTCCTTCACGGCGTACGGGATGCCGTGCAGCGGCCCGAGGTCGTGACCACCGCGGCGCGCGCTCTCGGCGGCCCGCGCCTGGCCCAGGGCCCGCTCGCGGGCGGGGGTGAGGAACGCGTGCAGGTGGGGCTCGAGGGCCTCGATGCGCGCGAGCAGGGCCTCGGTCAGGGCGACGGGGCTCAGCGCGCCCTGACGAATCTGGGCCGCGAGGCTGCCGATGGTCTCGAACGCGAGCGTGTCCGCCATGCTCATGGGCTCCTCAAGGTTCGGGGTTGCGGTCGGATCCACGCGCCTGGAGCCGCTCCACGCACGTCACGCAGAGGAAAGTGTCCGGGAGGGCATCCAGGCGGGCCCGCCCGATGTCCTCGCCGCACCGGGTGCACGAGCCATAGGTGCCCTGCCTCACGAGGCCGAGGGCGTGCTCGATCCGCCGGAGCCGCTCCTGCTGGCGCCGGCGCCCCGCGAGGGACATCTGCTGCGCCTGCATGGCACCCACCCGGCTCAGCCGTCCGATCGCTCGGTCGGGGGCGACCGGCTGGGTCGACTCATGATCGCCCGCGAGGAGCCGGCGCAGCTCGGCGGCCGCCGCCTCGAGCACGGCCCCGTACCGCGTCTGCTCTTCTCGATCCATTACGCGCGGGCCTCATCCCCGGGGTCGACTGCGGCTTGCAGTGAATGCCTTTGATCTGTACAGTGAGACTGTACACTGTCAGATGGGAAGTTTTCAAGGACAAGGCGATGGAGAGAACGCCGCCTCATCCCAGCACCTCACCGACACCCCGGAGCTTGCTAGGAACAGCGATGCTGGCCCAACGCGCTGCGGAGCGATGAAGCAGATACTGACTGAAGTCCTGATGCGGGCAGTGCGAATGGCGGGGTACGAAGTGATTCCGCGATGGCGTCTTGACGACCTCGCCCTCGCGACTCACCTGAGGGAGCTCTTTACAAAGCTGGACATCGACTGCGTGCTCGACGTTGGCGCGAACCGAGGACAATACCGAAAGTTCCTGAGAATGCAGGTCGGCTATGCAGGCTACATCGCGTCGTTCGAGCCCAATCCGGCATGCCTCAAGCACCTCGAAGCGGAAGCCAAGAACGACGCGCTCTGGAAGATCCATGGATTCGCCCTCGGGAGCGAGAGTGGGCACCTTCCGATTAACGTGATGCGCGAGAGCGCTTTCACGTCCTTTCTGTCACCGGATGCTTCCACTGTTCCGACGCTGGCGCACCTGAACGCGGTCGTCCAGGTGGAGACTGTACCGGTAAAGAGGCTGACCGATGTGATGGAAGACATCAGGGCCGCATCCGGCTGTCGGAACGTCTACCTGAAGCTCGACACTCAGGGGTACGACCTGGAAGTGATCAAGGGAGCCGGCGCGACTCTGGCGTCAATCGCGGCGCTTCAGACCGAAGTATCGGTTCGGCCAATCTACGCCGGAATGCCTGACTGGCTCACCTCACTCCGGACACTCAAGGGGCATGCGTTCGACGTGACCGGGCTCTTTCCGGTCAGCACGGATCCTCAGCTCAGAGTGGTCGAGTTCGACTGCGTGGCCGTGAACACTGCGTTCGCGAGCGAACCCTTCGCCCGGCACCGACGCGCGGTGGGCCCTACAGTAGGACTCTACGTCGTCTGACGAACCGTTCTCGAGGGTGAGGCGATGAAGAAATCACCAGCGGGACGGAGGCTGGCGGTGGATGCGACGGCGGCCACCGGAGCGGAGCAGAACCTCGGGGAGATCGTGCGGCGGCTGCGGACGGCGCACGGGCTGTCGGTGCGGACCCTCGCGAGCCGCGCGGGTTTCTCGCCGAGCTTCATCTCCCAGGTCGAGCACAACCAGGCCTCGCCCTCGATCGCCTCGCTTCAGCGGCTGGCGGACGCCCTCGGCGTGTCGCTCGGTGACTTCTTCCGGGATCCGGCCGGCGCCGCTCGCCCGGTGACCCGGGCGGCCCGGCGCC
>JBBDXN010000169.1:0-10166 GCA_040902305.1 Candidatus Rokuibacteriota bacterium
CCGCGCACCAGCTCAGCTTGGGGCCCAATGGCCAGCTCTATCCCGGTACGCGGCGCCGCGGCATCCAGATCTTCCAGCCGAAATAACACCCACGCTCTCCCTCTCCCCTCCGGGGAGAGGGCTGGGGTGAGGGGCTCTCCGCGCGGCGGGGCTACGCGAACGCGGGCATCACCTCGCGGGCGAAGAGCTCCATGGAGCGCAGCACCCGCGCCTGCTCGAGATCGCCGAACCAGAAGCTGCAGTTGAAGTGGGTGATGCCGACGTCCGTGCGCAGCCGCTCGATCTGGCGGATGCAGGTCTCGGGCGTGCCGATGACCAGGTAGCGGTCGAGGAGGTCGTCCACGTCGGGCTCCTTCGGCGCGGGCACCGGGATCGCGCGCCCATCCTCGACTCGCTCGTAGTGATTGCGGAGGCTGAGCGTCACCCGCATGTTCCAGCGCGCCTCCTCGGCGGCCGCGCGCGCGTCCGCGTCGTTCTTGGTCACGTAGACCGCCCGCTGCACGCCGACGTGCAGCGGCTGCGGCGGCTTCACCTCGGACACCACCCGGTCGAAGAGCTTGCGGAACTCGGCCATGCGCTCGACCGGGACGCCGAAGCCGCCGGTGAGCACGTTGAAGCCGTGGCGCACCGCGCCCTCGACGGAGTCGGGGCTCTGGGCGGTGATCCAGATCGGCGGCCGCGGCCCTTCCATCTGCGGAAAGATCGTGGTCTCGGGAATCCGGTAGAGCTTGCCCTCGTAGCTGAACGGCCCGCCCGCGAGCGCCTTCAGGATGACGTCGATGGACTCCTCCCACCGGGCGCGCCCGCTCTCCAGCTCGAGCCCGAAGCGCTCGAACTCGTAGTGCTGGTAGCCGCGGCCGAGCCCGATGTCGAGCCGCCCCGGGGCGAGGAGCGAGAGCGTGGCGATCTCCTCGGCGACCACCAGCGGGTGGTGCAGGGGGACCACGATGACCGCGGTGCCGACCCGGATGCGGGTGGTGCGGCCGGCCAGGTAGGTGGCGAGCTGCACCGGGCGGGACAGGTAGCCGTACGTCGAGAAGTGGTGCTCGGCCAGCCAGATATTGTTGAAGCCCAGGCTCTCCGCGGCCTGGGCCATGTCGACGGCGCGGGCGTAGATCTCCTTGGAAGACCGGGCGGACGGCGACTGCATCAGCAGGAAGGTTCCGAAGTTCATGGTCTCCTCATTCCAGTGCGAGGAACTGCCGGGCATTGTCCACGGTGAGCCGCTGCCGCGTGGCCGCGTCGAGGGCGAGCGCGTCGAGCGCGCTCACCGGATCGTCCACGCCCATCTTGAACGGGTAGTCGCTCCCCAGCACGATGCGCTCGGGCCCGAAGGTGTCGAGCGCGAACGCGAGAACTTTTGGCGAGAGCGTCAGCGAGTCCACCCAGACGCGTCGTGCGTAGGCGCTCGGTGGCTGGGGGATCGCCTGCTTCGCGTCCGGGATCGCCTTCCAGCCCTGATCGAGCCGCGGCAGGATGTAGGCGAAGGCGCCGCCGCCGTGGGCGAAGCACCAGCGCACCGATGGCCAGCGGTCCAGCACCCCGCCGAAGATCACCCGGGTCATGGCGAGCGCGGTCTCGAGCGGGAACCCGGCGACCTGGGTCAGGTTGTTCCTGCGGAAGCGCGGGTCGCCCAGGATCGGCGCCTGCGGGTGGACGAAGATCGCGATGCCGAGGGCGGCCGCGGCGTCCCAGACCGGCGCGAGGCTCTCGTCATCGAGATCGTTGCCGCCGACATTGGCGCCGATCTCCACCGCCGGGAAGCGCAGCACGGTGGCGACCCGCTCCAGCTCCTTCACGGCCAGGTCGGGCGCCTGGAGCGGCAGCCCGCCCGCGCCGAGGAAGCGCGCGGGGCGCAGGCTCACCAGCCGAGCGATCGCGTCGTTCTGCATCCGGCACCACTCGGCCGCGGCCGGGCCCGGCGCCCAGTAGCAGAAGGTCGGCGGGGCGGGGGACAGGAGCTGGCGGTCCACGCCGGTCTTGTCCATCTCCTCGAGCCGGCGCGCCGGGTCGAAGGCGTGCGGGGTGAGGTTGCGGTTGAACGCGGCGCCCAGGTAGAGCTTGCAGCCGGCGGCCGGGTCGCCCTCGAGCCGCGGCCAGCGGTCGCCGCCGTAGCGCGCCGCGAAGTCCGGCCAGCCGCTCGCGAAGATGTGCGTGTGAACGTCGATCGGTCCCGTCATGCTCCCCCCGCCAGGCCGCGCAGCCGCTCCAGCAGCCTGACCAGCCCCCACGTGTCCTGATGGCAGTACGCGAGCAGGTCCGCGCGCAGCCGCGCCCGCTCCTCCGGCTCCATCTCGTCGCCATGGAAGAGGAGGCGCCCCAGCTCGAGGCTCGCCGTCTCGCCCTCGGCGATCGCGAGCCCGCGATAGCTCATCTCGGGCACCAGCGCGGGCAGCACGCGCTTGAGCGAGAAGCTGCCGCCGAAGTCCGGATGATAAACGTGATTGCGCACCACGGGCAACAGGTCCGCCAGGCGCGCGGTCAGGGCCTCGAGGGGGGCGGCCAGGTGGGGCAGCGCCGCCGCGAGCTCGCGGATGCGATCGCCCTCGAACCGCGCGTTGTAGGCCACGATGGCGTGGCTGCCCTGGCACGCGGCGAGAAGGCGCTCGGCAAGCGCCGGACGCGGGTCGCCGGGCCCCTCCGCGAGCCAGTCGCGGGGCCGGAGCACGCCGTCGTCGTCCGGCACGTGCGCGCTGAACTGCACCGGCACCGCGTCGTAGGGATGGCAGCCGTTCCACACCGGGATGGCCAGGCCGACCGTTTCGAAGTCGAGGAAGGCCACCGGGGGCGCGAAGCGGGCGAGCGCCGCGGCCAGGGTCGGCTCGACGACCATCCGTCCGGTCTGCACGGCCCGGCGCTGCCGATCGGCGGCGGCCCCGAGGGGGAAATCCTCCGGCAGATCGAAGATGGTGCGATAGCCCAGCTCGTCCATCTCGAGCGCGCGCCGTCGCATCGCGTAGAGCGTGCTGACGTGGTGCGGTGGCAGCACCGGCCAGCACCGCTCGGTGAACGGACATTCGTAGGGCGCCGAGCAATGTGGGCCGGTGATCACGCTCGGCAGCGGGCCCGCGAGCATGGCGGTCATGGCCGCGATCTCGCCGGGGACGGCCGCCAGCCGGGCTTCGACCAGCTCGGTCACGTCGGCCCGCGTGAAGAGATTGCTCAGGTCGGGGTAGGCGCAGGCGCGGTTGAGGTGCATGACCTCCATGCGGCCGACGTCGAGCCCGCTCCGGCGCAGCACGTGGGCCTGGACCGCCACGTCGGCCAGGTGCTGCACCTTCACGCTGGTCGTGGACTTGACCTCGGTCAGGCAGAAGCCGCGCGGCCTTCCAGGCCCCTGGCGCTCGAGGATATCCACCGACACGAAGACGCCGTCGGCGCGGAAGGCCGCTTCGTAGACGGCGGCCGAGCCCTGGGCGAGGGCCTGCCGCGTCGCCTCGAGCCGCTGCTCGTAGGCATCGTGGGGTAGGTCCACGAGCACGCCGCCCGGCACGTAGGTCCGGGCCAGCGCGCCGACCCGGTGGCCCTGGTCGTAGACGGCCTGGCGCGCGTCGTCCACCTCGAGCTCGGCCGCGGCCGGCTCGTGCGCCATCCACCAGAGCAGTTTGTGGCATTGCAGCCCCGCCATGGCGCGGGACTTGGAGAGGCGGTGCGGTCGAGCGGATACGGCTTCGGGCGCCACCGATCCCGACCGTAGCACGCCCCCCGCGAGCCGGGCCGGCCAATGTATACTCCCGCCACAGAGCAGCCGCCCAAGGGAGGGCCGACCAATGGCGACGCAGATGACCGAGCCGCGGATGGACCTGGAGCAGCACCTTCACATGTACCGCCAGATGGCCAAGATCCGCGCCTTCGAGGAGCAGGTGAACGAGCTGTACAAGGGCGCCAAGATGCCCGGCCTGGCCCATCTCTACGTCGGCGAGGAGGCGGTCGCGGTCGGCGTCTGCGAGGCGCTCAAGCGCGACGACTTCATCACGAGCACGCACCGCGGCCACGGCCACTGCCTGGCCAAGGGCGCCTCGGTGAGCCGCATGTTCGCCGAGCTGCTCGGCAAGGAGGCGGGCTACTGCCGCGGCAAGGGCGGCTCCATGCACATCGCCGATCCCGAGACGGGCAATCTCGGCGCCAACGCCATCGTGGGCGGCTCCGCGGGCATCGCCACCGGCGCCGCGCTCTCGGCCAAGATGCGCAAGTCCGGCCAGGTCGCGGTGTGCTTCTTCGGCGACGGCGCGCTGGGGCAGGGCCTGCTCTACGAGGCGATGAACATGGCCTCGCTCTGGAAGCTGCCGGTCATCTACGTCTGCGAGAACAATCTCTACGGCGAGTACACCCCCGGCAACGAGACGATCGGGGGCGAGATCCTGTCCCGCCCCCGCGCGATGGGCGTCCACGCCGAGAGCGTGGACGGGCAGGACGTGCAGGCGGTTTTCACTACCACGAAACGGTTGGTGGAGAGGGCACGGCAGGGCGGGGGGCCCGCGTTCATCGAGTGCAAGACCTACCGCTACTACGGCCACCACGTCGGCGACGTGAACCGGGAGTACCGCACCCGCGACGAGGAGCGGGACTGGATGACCAACCGCGACCCGCTCCAGACCCTGTCCTCGCGGCTCATGCAGCAGCAGCTCGCCGAGCAGTCGGTCTTCGACCGGATCCAGGCGGACGTGAAGACCGAGATCGAGACCGGCGTGCAGTACGCGCTGGCCGCGCCCTTCCCGGCCCCGGGGCAGGTGAACGAGGATGTCTACGCCTGACCGCGTCGATCGGATCCTGCCCTCTCCCCCTCGCGGGGGAGAGGGAGCGCCAGCCGGCTCCCTCTCCCTCCTGGAAGGGAGAGGGCCGGGGTGAGGGTGGGGCGCCGGCCTGCGAACGCTCCGGGCGGCTAGATCGCCCCGTCCGCCGCGAGCGCGCGGATCTGGGCGTCGGTGTAGCCGAGCTCGGCGAGGATCTCCTCGCGGTGCTGGCCGAGCAACGGGGACGGCCCGATCGTGGTCGGCGAGGCGGAGAGCTTGACCGGGTTGCCGACGGTCACGTACCGCCCGCGCACCGGGTGCTCCACCTCGACGATCATCTCACGCGCGAGCAGGTGCGGATCGGCCAGCACCTCGCCGGTATCGAGACAGGCCCCGCAGGGCACGCCGGCCTCGCCCAGGATCTTCATCACCTCGTGCTTCGGGCGCTCGGCGGTCCAGTCTTCCACCAACCGGTTCACCTCGGCCCGGTTCCGCCCGCGGGCCTCCGGGGTCTCGTAGCGCGCGTCGCCGATCAGGTCCAGGCGCCCGATGGTGCGCAGCAGCGGGTGCCACATCTGCTGCTGCACGAAGATGAAGACATAGTCGTTGGGGCCGCCCGGGTGGCAGCGGTACGTCGTGCCCGGCACGCCGGCCCCGAGCTGGTTGCCGGTGCGCTCCATCACCTTGCCGAAGCGCTGGTGGTCGCGCAGGCTCACCCGGATGAGGTTGACCACCGCGTCCTGCATGGACACCTCGACCTGCTGCCCCTGGCCGCTGGCGTGCCGCTGCATCAGCGCGGCGAGGATGCCGATCACGCAGTGCATGCCGGTGCCGGAGTCGCCGATCGAGGGCCACGTGAAGGTCGGCGGACCGTCCGGGAACCCGGTGACGCTCATGGCCCCGCCCATCGCCTGCGCGATCGGCTCGTAGCTCTTGTAGTCGCGGTAGGGCCCGTAGGAGCCGAAGCCCTTGATGCTCGCGTAGACCAGCCGCGGGTTCAGCTCGCGCACCGCCGCGTAGCCGAAGCCCAGGCGCTCGATGACCCCGGGCCCGAAGTTCTCCAGCAGCACGTCCGCGGTCTTCAGCAGGGCGCGGAAGACTTCCTGACCGCGCGCGTGCTTGAGGTTGAGGGTGAGGCTCCGCTTGTTGGCGTTGAAGGACAGGAAGAAGAGGGCGTCCTCGCCCGGCCGGTCCCGCTGGGAGTAGCGGGCCACGTCCCCCTTGCCCGGCTCCTCGACCTTGATCACGTCCGCGCCCAGCCAGGCCAGCATCTGGCCGCACGACGGCCCCGCCTGGTTGTTCGTCAGGTCGACGACCCGGATGCCGGCGAGCGCGCGGTCCAACTCGGCGCTACTTGCCCTCCAGCGCGGCGAGCGGCGCGTACTCCGCGCTCGAGCCGTGGCCGCCCGCGAACTTCGCGGGGCTGATGCCGGCCTTCTTCACCCCCGCCACCAGCGCGGCCAGGTTCGGGGTGAGCCGCTCCGGGAGCGGCCCGGGACCGGGGCTCCAGATGTCGGTGACGTAGCCCAGGCGCGCGTCCGGGAGGTAGCCGATCAGCAGGCCCTCCGCGTGCGGATTGGGCTCGATCAGGTGCAGCTCCACCTGGCGCGTCCCGTCGCCGAGCACGTGCTTGCCGGTCACCTCGACGATCGGCGTCCGGCTGAGATCGCTCGCGCTGAGATCGGGGTTGCGCGCGAAGGGCGCGGCGAGCACGCGGCGGAAGTGGGCGGCGGTGCCCTTGCCGGTGACGATGGTGGCGCCCGCGTCGGCGTAGGCGCGGAGGCCGCCCGCGTGGTCCATGTGGTGATGGGTGAGCACGAGGTACTTCACCGGCTTCTTCACGTACTTCCCGCGCGCCGCGCTGATCGTCCAGTTCGATTGCCAGTCCGACACCGGAGCGTCGAACACGATCACGTGGTCGTTCATCTCCACGATCAGGCTGTTGTGCGAGCCGCCCACCACGTGCTGGACGCCGGGGGCCAGCTCCTGGAGCCGGAGCCCGGGGGACGCCTGCCGATCGTAGCTCGGGTGGTCGGAGTCGAGGTAAATGCCGATGAACTGGCGCCGGATGATCCACTGATACGGCACCGTGCCGGTCGCGGGCCTGGGCGCGGCGGTCAGGAACGAGGCGGGAATGGCGAGCCGGTCGGCGGCGATCGGCTCGTTGACCTTGGCCTCGGTGAGCTTGACGTCCATCACGGTGCGGCCGTTCAGCTCGTACTTGCGCGACATGGGCACGCGCGCGCCGCCCACCGCCTGCCAGTCGGCCAGCACGAGGTCGTAGGTCACGTCGCCCCAGATATTGTCGTAGTCGAGGGTCCGGACGCGAGCGGGCAGGCCGGTGGCCGGATCGAACGCGACGGTGAAGGTCTGATTCCCCACCCGGTAGTCGACCGCCGGGTGGCGGGTGCCGCCGATCGTGGCCGCCGGCGCGGGGGTGACGCGGTCCGGGCTCTTCGACATCTCGAGCGCGAGCACCGGTGAGCTCCGGAGCAGCTCGCGCTGCGCGGCGGCCAGCCGGAGGCCCGACATCGAGTGCGCGGGCGGGTTCGCCTCCCGGCTCTGCTTGGTGCGGCTGTTGCTGTCGATGCCGGCCACGTAGCCCGCCTGGGCGGTGACGACCTCGCTGAACGTGAAGGTGCGCGGCGCCGGGTACTGGAAGCTGCGCACCCAGTCGTGGCGCGTCGCGCCGGTGGCCACGTCGGTGACCGAGACCAGCGTCGCGTCATTGGCCAGCCGCATCTCGCCGCCCGCGACCGCGGACTGCTCGGGCTCCCACTGCCGCACCGTCGCCTTGTAGGAGATGGTCTTGACCGCAATGAGCGCATCGGCGCCGCCCTGCGCGGAGACCGCCTTCGCCACCAGGTCCCGCCCCCCGGGCCGCATGGACGCGCAGGCTCCCACCACCATCGAGATGGCCAGCGAAACGGCGAGCACCGGTACGGCGCGCTTCATGGGTTGTCCCTCCCGCAGGTGTGGTGGCGGCACAGTACCGAGCACGTTCGGGACTGTCAAGCGGGCGCCTCCTTGACTCCGTCGCGCAGCCGGAGCAATCTCGCGTGGGACCGCGCGGTGACCATGGACTTCGGCATCAATCTGGCGACGTCGGCGGATTCGTGGAAGGTCGTCAAGCGCGCGGAGGAGCTCGGCTACGCGCGGGCCTGGTTCTACGACACCCAGCTCCTCAATGCCGACATGTTCGTGGCCATGGGCGCGGCGGCGGTGCAGACCTCGCGGATCCGCCTGGCCACCGGCGTGCTGATTCCCTCCAACCGCATCGCTCCGGTGGCGGCCGGCGCGCTGGCGTCGCTCAATGCGCTGGCGCCCGGGCGCGTCGATTTCGGGATCTCCACCGGGTTCACCGCGCGGCGCACGATGGGGCTCGGCCCGGTCACGCTCGAGGCGATGCGCGAGTACATCCGGATCGTGCAGGGCCTGCTGGCCGGCGACACGCTCGAGTGGGCGTTCGAGGGCAAGCGGCGCAAGATCCGCTTTCTCAGCCCGGAGATCGGCGTCGTCAACGTCCGGGATCCGATCCCGCTGCACCTCTCGGCTCTCGGGCCGCGCGGGCGCCGGCTCACCGCGGAGCTGGGCGCGGGGTGGCTCTACGCGACCGGGCACCTGGGCGCGGCCCGGGCCGCCGTCGCCGACATGCAGCAGGCCTGGCGCGCGGCCGGCGTGGACCCCGCCGGGCGCGTGGCCACCGCCTTCACCGGCGGCTGCGTGCTGAAGGACGGGGAGGCGTTCGACAGCCCACGGGCCCGGGCCCAGGCGGGGCCCCACGCCACGATCGCGCTCCACAACCTGGTCGAGCTCGGCGAGTTCGGCAACATGGGGCGCACCGTGCCGCGGCGCTGGCGCCGCTGGTCGAGCGCTATCGCGAGATCTACGAGAGGTACGAGCCGGCGGACGCGCGGTACCTGTCGAATCATCGAGGGCACCTCATGTTCCTCCGCCCGGAGGAGCAGGAGGTCTGCACCGCGGACCTGATCCGCACGATGACCTTCACGGGAACGCGGCCCGAGATCCAGGACCGCCTCCGGGAGCTCTCCGCGGCCGGCTACAACCACTTCGCCATCAGCATCCGCCACGGGCATCCCGGCATGCTGGAGGACTGGGCAGACGTGTTCGCGGGCGTCTAGGGCGTCATGCGCCCGCCCGGCGGTTGGGATAGGATAAGCGCCGGGAACGCCAACCGGAGGGGGTGCAGGAGTCGCCTGTGAGAACCGGCAGCGAGTACCGTGAAGCCCTGCATGACGGACGCCGGGTCTGGGTCGTCGGCGAGGGGCTCATCGAGGACGTGACCCTCCATCCCGCCACCCGGCCGATGGTGGACGAGTACGTCGCCTGGTACGACCGCCACCACGACCCCGAGTGGCAAGACCTCCTCCTCGCCCCGTCCGATGGCGGCGGCCCGCGCGTGCCGTGGGCGTTCACGCTGCCGAGGACCTCGGCCGACCTGCGCGCGATGGGCCGGAGCTACGCCGAGACCATCTTCCTGACCGCGGGCAACATGACCCACACCCCCGGCTACGGGAACCTCATCGCGCTCGGCATCCTCGACGTGGTCCAGCAGCGCAACGTCTCCCCGCCGCAGATCGCCGCCGCCACCGCGTATCGCGACCTGATCGTCCGCACCGGCCGCTTCCTGACCTTCTCCGCGGGCGCCGCCACCATCGGCTACCGGCTCCGTGAGGACGCCAATGAACGGGCGGCGCTTCGCGTCGTGCGCGAGACCGGGGACGGCCTCGTGCTGAGCGGCAAGGTGGGGATGCACACGAGCCCCGTCTACGCCGAGGAAGTGTACATCGGCGCGCACTCCGGCGTGGACCGCGACGGGCACCGGGCCACGTTCGTCGTGCCGGTGAACGCCCCCGGTGTCACCGTGGTCTGCCGAAAAGTCTCGGCCCGGCACGCGAACCCGTTCCTGGCCCCGCTGAGCAGCCGCTTCGACGAGCTGGACGGGCAGATATGGCTCGAGGAGGTGCTGGTCCCGTGGGACCGCGTGTTCCTCACCGAGCCGTCGCCCGACCCGATCGCCTCGTGGTGTTTCTGGCATCAGCTCTACGCCTGGCTGGCCAAGGCCGAGTTCACGCTGGGGCTCGCGCTCGCCTGCACGCACGCGATGGGGCTCAAGGATCACGAGCCGACGATCGAGCACCTGATCGACCTCATCATCGACGTCCAGACGGTCCGGAGCTGCCAGACCGCCGCCGAGCTCGACCCGGATGTCTCGACGGCAGGGTACTGCGTGCCGGGCCGGAGCCACGTGGCGGCCGGCAGCATCGCCATGCAGAAGGCGCGGCAGCGCATGGCGGAGATCCTCAGAATCGTGCCCGGCTCGTCGCTGGTGGTGGCGCCGTCGGACAAGGATCTGACGTCGCCCGAGGTCGGGGCCGGGCTCGAGGAGTCATTCGGTGGGGGCCAGTACAC